>JAFSMO010000016.1 GCA_017447865.1 Thermoguttaceae bacterium | reverse complement strand
TGGAGCTGGTGCAGGAGCTGGTGCTGGAGCTGGTGCCGGGGCTGGTTCTAAACCAGGAGCCGGAGCCGACGCAGAGGCCAGTGCCGCGCCTAAATCAAAGGGAGTTGGAGCCTTGGGCGGAGTGGAAGGTTTTGACTTCGGGAAGATGGAACTCAAGTGCGAAATGATCGAACTGTCGGAGCTTTTCTTGGCTTCAGACTTTTTGGACTTTTGGATCGAGGATTTGGAACCTGGGTTGGAACTTGAAGCACTAAAGTCCAGATCGACCCATGGATTCGTACTCTCCGGAACCGGCGGCGGAACGGGCGGTTTGGAGGATTTGGCGGGTTCTGATTTCGGAGAAAAAGGATTTTCGTCAAATGGATTGGGCATGATTCCACTCCGTGATTTACGAAATGCAGTGCTGAAATTTCGGTGGATCAGGACTCAGCGGCCGTGGTTTTTAATTTTCATGACCGCTGAGATCCGTTTGGGGTTTAATTCTTTCTCGCGTCGATCGCTTTTTGAGCCACTTCACGCAGGAAAGCCGCGTCTTCCGCGGTCAGTTCTTTCGGCTGGAACTTCACCTTGGAAACGGGCTCGTCGAAAAGCATTCCAAACCAGACGCACGCCTGCAAATACTGGCCGCGGGCGTTCAGGTGGGCACCGTCCGAGGTGAAGATTTTGGTCGGGTCTGCCGGATCGTAACCGCCGGGCTCCGTTTCACGCGCAAGCTGAACAGCGTCGCCGGTCGGAATGACGCGCAGCGAGTGCTTTTTTGCCAGCGTATTGTAAGCGTCGGTCAGTTTCTCGTACATTTCGCGCTGCGGGAAACCCCACCCCACGAGGCGTTTTTCGGTCGGGTGGTACGCCCACGTCTGCTGGATCACGATTTCCGCGTTGGAATTCGCCTTGAGGAACTCGATCATTTTGTCCGCAAACGGCTGGTACGAGTCGTAGATCCAGCTTTTGCCGCTCACCTGCTGGATGGAGATGAAATCCCAGTCCTGGCTTTTGATCTTGCTCAGGTACGTCTCCTTGAAATACGCTGGTGTGGTGGGGTCGGCGATTTCTTTCTCGATGTTGCCCCAGTGACGTTCAAAGGAGCAGCCGCCGATGTTCAGACAGCCGAAGACCAGCTCGCAGTCGCCCGTCGAGGCCACGACCTGCGGAAAATAGCGGTGCAGAGACTCCGCGAAACTGTTCCCGATCGTCAGGATCTTGACGGTCTTTTTGGCCGGCGCTGCCTCTTGGGCCTGAGTGGGAAGGAGGCCAAAACTCAATGCGAGAATCAAAAACAGGGAAACGACGAAAATTTTCTTTTTCATGTTTGAAACCTTCAAGTAAAAAACAGGCAGGAAAAAAATGACTCAATATTTAATATTAACACAAACCCTCCACTTGCGCAAGTGGGGGAGGGAAAAAAATTAGGGAGATTAGGGGATTAATTCAGATGAAGCTCGCGGTCCTTGACAAACAGCAAATTTCTGTTAAAATGAAGGCCAAAAAGAAAGGCTCAAAAAATGACGAAATTTCGCGGAATCATCTTCGATTTGGACGGTACACTGCTCAATTCTTTGGCGGACATTGCGGACGCAGCAAACGCGGCGCTGGCGAGGATGAACTTCCCCACGCATCCGGTGGATCAGTACAAATATTTCGTCGGCGACGGCGTCAAGGTCCTCATGGAGCGGATCCTCCCCAAAGAGGTGGTTCATGACCCGGAATTTGTGGCGCAGTTTCTGAAGGCCTACTCGGACGAGTACGCGCAGAACTGGGACCACAAAACCCGGCCGTATCCCGGGATCCCGGAACTTCTGGACGAGATCACCCGCCGCGGGGTGAAAAAGGGCGTTTTCTCGAACAAACCCGCGCCCTGTACGGAACGCTGCGTCGCCAAACTGCTCGGAGCCTGGACTTTTGACGAGGTGGTGGGCCAAAAAGACGGCGTGTTCCCCAAAAAGCCCGACCCGACCGGCGGTCTGTACATCATGAACCAGTGGGGGGTCCAGCCGGACGAGATCGTGTACGTCGGCGACACTTCAACGGACATGCAGACGGCACAGAACGCGGGCTTTTACGCGGTCGGAGTCACTTGGGGGTTTCGCCCGGAAGAAGAACTGCGCGCGAATCATGCAAAAAAAATCGTGCACGCCCCGATGGAAATCGCAGACCTTTTCCGGGAACAGTGACCAGAAGGCCGCTTAAAGCGACTCTTTTGTCTCATTTTTCGCGGCGATCTCGGAGTACGGGATGAATTTTTCCATCTGAATCGAAAACGGTGCGGAAATGTGGTAGGTGATTCCCCGCCAGTCCGTCTTTTTCATTCCGAAAACTCGACAAATGGCCAAGGTGTACACCACTTGGGTGAGTACGATCGCAAAGACCGTTTTGGTAAGGCCCAGGATCGTCTGGCGGGGAATCAAATTCCCTTTTTGCCGCAAAAACCGACGCACGGAGCCGTCCATGATCACGAAAGCGAAAAAGACTCCCAGGACGTAAAGCATAAATGATGCAAAATTCCAGCCAGTGAGCGTCCAGTTTTTCACGCACAGCCCATAAATCGTCATCGCAGCCGCAGTCGTCGGAAGCATAAAGAGGAAAAACGCCTGGCCGACGATGAGTCCCCAATTCGGGTGGTAAAGTTTTGCCATGAGGATCTGACGTTTGACCCATGAATAAAATGAAGCCGTGCGGCAAAACTCGTGGTTGATCATCAACAAAGACGGCGTGACCATTACTCGTGCGCCCATTGACTGCACGGCTGAGTATGACGTTACGTCGTCTGAAAGCGAGTGCTTCCAGCGCTCAAGAAGCCCCCCTTCAAAGAAAACTTCACGTTTGAGCGCAAATGAGCCGCCCCACGGAATCTGGCTGAAAACCATCTGATTCACCGCAGCCACGTTCCAGAGCATGCGGATGAGTGACCCCCAATTTTTACGTTCCGGCACATACCACCGAAGGCCCGAAGTTGCAGCGAAACGTGGGTCGGAAAGCGGCTCAACGAGCTGACGAAGCCACGTGGGAAATGGGCGCGTATCCGCATCAAGGATCGCCACAACCTGAAACGATTCGTCCAGTTTTTCGATGATGTGAACCAGGGAATTGCATTTCAGAGCACATGAATCCCTGTGTTCATCTACAACGACGACTTCGTACTTGCACCCTGGACTTTTCACCTTTTCCTGGTCCAGAATCTCCGTTACGATTGGCAGCGCGGGGTCAGAAGGGGAATCGACGATGAAAAAAACCGTATAGTCGGAATAATTCTGTTGAAGAAGCCCCTGAATGCAGTATTTCAGGAAGGGATCGGCACCTCGAAGCCCCAGCAGAACGGCGACTTTAGGTTCAAAAGGTTCTTTCGGTTCGGTCCAGCCTTTATGCTTCATTTTGTACAAAAAGCAGTACATGGAAATGTAGTGGACCAGAACTATGGCGAGGACCACGATGAACAACGTGATGGAAAAAAAAGTGCACATTATTTGGTTCCTTTAGCCTTTTTGGCGTAAATAATCAACCCATTCCATTCAAACGATTTAAAAGGAGCGCAAACTTCACGAAGTCTCTTCTTGTCACTGGGAGTTATGTAGGAAGGAAACCAGTTCAAAATCTTGACATTTTCAAAAGGTGTTTCCTTGAAAATCTGTATGTATTCATCGTAAAATTTGCGATTTATAAAATCGGAATGGTAACATTGATCACAAATCGTATTTACCCATTCCTCGGGGTAAAGTTTCAGCAATTTTTCCCGCAGGTCCTTTTCCTGTACCAGGAAATGCGCCCATCTTGGAATTCCGTTTCGGGGAATCCCGTTGAAAACGACCTTTTTCTGTTTAGGACCAGTTTCCACAAAAATATGGTTTCCTTTATCTCCCGAATAAACAGGAGCAAAACAGGTGTAAAATTCTCCGCCAGGTTTCAGGGCATTATAAATTACCTCCAATGCTTTTGGTAAATCGGGAATGTGTTCCATCGCACAGATTGAAACAACAGAATCGTATTGACCTGCAAAACAGTCCGGCAAGTTTTCGATCATTCCATTAAAAACCACGTGTTTCTGGGCAATAAGTTCCGGCGAGGCCTCTTTAAGTGGATAAACAGCGCCTTTGGTCTGGGAACTATCCGGATCCGTCCACCAGTCCAGGTAGTCCAGACAGGTCCAGCTCGTCGCCTTGAATTTTTTAAATAGTAATTCTTCTGGCAAATCACTGCCTCCCACTTCCAAAATCCTTTTTCCCTTTAAGGTTGAGAAAAAGAAAAACGGCATAAATAAAAAAATATTGTAATAATATAAATTGTACTTCCATGTAATTCTGAGAAATTCAGGCAACCAAACTGGAAAAGCGAAAGCTGCACGTGCAAAAAACCAGAAGGATTGTATTTGTCGAAAAAAAAATAATAAATGATTCTGAATCACTTGTAACATAATAACCTTTTGATCTTATAAAGTACAGACCAATTATTGCTTGTAAGGACGATAATGAACAATTTTCATGGAATGTCTTTCACATTGATATTCAACTCCACGCCAATTCAATTTCTTCGTGAAAAAAGGAGAAATGGTTGCCATTGCTGTCAAGATGAGAGTCAAGGGGATCGCAAGGCAGATCAGCAGCCAGCCCATGACTGAAAAATATATGGAAACGGATTGCCTGTAATGAATACATCTTCTGGCGATTATTTCGAGGATGGCAAGCATCAAAACGAGTCCACACCAAAAAATCCCTTCACAAGCCAATACATATTTCAGTAATAACCAATTCTGGTTGTACAGCGAAAGGCCGCCAACACATAAGAGCCACAACTGGCACAAGACGATTGCCCAAACCATTAAGTTATAAAAAAACCAGTTTCTGGGGAGTGAAAGGTAATTCCACATTACCTGACGACGCAGCCAGTTAAAAACACTGAACAAATTATGGGTTTCCTCCTGATTTACAGAGATTACAGACGGGACGGCGAATGTTTTCCAATGTTCACGCTGCATAACCGCCGTAAGCCCTGAATCTTCGGCAATCGAAACTTTTAATGTATTTATTACCGTATCGCTGAGGGCAATATCCCGGGAAAAACTGCACGACCCTCCCCACAAATATTTGCCAAAACAGATCCAGACCCAGGAAACGGCATTAAACAGATAACGTACATTTTCTGCGATAGAATACGTCACTGGCGGATACCATCTGTAACCGGAAACGGCTTTCACCGTTGGATCACTCAAAGGAATCGTAACGTCACGAAGCCACATTGGATAGGGAACAACATCTCCATCCAAAAGCACATAATTGATGAAACGGGAATCTGTTTTTCGGAAATATTCAATCAGAGAACTGGTCTTGGGAGAAGCAGTTTCGTAATACTCACTGCGTACATGAAGTTCAATTATTTTTTCTTCCGGATCAATTTCCGCCAATATGTCGCGAACCGTGGTATAACCAGAATCTTCCACGTGATCCAGAATGACAAAGACGCGATAGTCTGGATAGTCCTGCTCCATCAAACTTTTTAATGTCAGACGGATTTCCGGAGTTACACCACGCAAAGGAAGAAACACGGCTGCAGGCGGCGACTCCATGTCTTTTTCAAAGAAATCCCGCATGGATGTCTGATTTTGGTGTAATAAATAATTGAAGACCAGTAAACCTGAAAAGGAAAGAATGATGAAAAGCAAATTTCCCCAAATTACAAACAACAGGGGCCATTCTGATTGAAATACAATTTCATACATCTTTTCACCTGGTTTGTTTTTCAGGTTTGTATGTTTTACAAGTCATTCGTCAAAATCAATTTAAACACCAGTTCCTTCCAAAATTGGAGTCAATTACTTTCTGGAAAAGAAACATCAGCAGGTCGTGGTCCACTTTCGGACACGGAAGATGCGGTGCCGCGGCAATCGTATTGCTTGAGTCGAATCGGGCATCCTCCTGGAGGTAAGCGCGGAAAAGACGCATTTGCGCGGAAAAGTTTTTGCCAAACCAGTTTTCATCGCACTCCGTCATGGATGCGTCCGGAACCAGATTCGAGAATTTCTCGACGGCTTCCTGGATCGTTTTCGCAATGACCTTCATTTGAGGTGGATTCGGATTGGTCAGATGGTAGGTTTTTCCGTGGAGTTCCTCATGCGTGACGATATGCGCCAGGACTTTAGCGACCCAGTCCACGGGCACCAGGTTTTTGCTCTCGTTTCCCTTCATTCCCATGGCTGCGATCGCGAATTTGGCACTCGTCGCCCCCAAATGAAGCTGACCGACCAGAGTGTGTACAAGTTTCAATGCCGCATAAAGACCGCTGAGCGTTGGCGTGTAGCCTGTTTTCGTATCGCCAATGACGATAGAGGGACGGTAAACTGTCAGAGAGTCAAAGCCGAAATTTCGGACGCGCTCTTCCGCCTCAATTTTGCTTTGTTCATAATCGTTTCGGAATGTCTGGCCAACATTACATTCCGATTCAGAAAATTTCTTTTGGGAACCAGCCACATAGGCCGTGGAAATATGGTGGAATTTTCTGATGTTCGCACGACGACAGAGATCCAGAATCGTATTCAAACCTTCCAGGTTGGTTCGATATGGCTCAGAATCTCGCTGGCCGTAAAATTCGAGGCTTGCAGCACTGTGGATCACTGTGTCCACGTTTTCCCGGAACCAGTCGGCTTTTTCGTCCAGCCAGCCATTTTCGGTTAAATCCCCCTGAATGATCAAGGGGCGAGGGTATTTTTTCTGCGGAGTTTCCCATATAGTCAAAATGTCTTCAATGCGTTCCTGGGCGTTCTTTTTTCTGGAAGGACGAACTAAAACGACGAGATTTTGACCACAATCGAGCAATTCCCGCATGAAAAAAGCCCCTAACATCCCCGTGGCACCAGTCAGAAATGAATATTTCGATTGTGTATTCATGGTTATTGGAAAGAATAAAAACTAAAATTCTGTAATTTTAAAATATGTGTTTCCCAAAAATGTTATGTTAATAAAAATAGTCAAATATTACAATCGTCTTTTGAAAGAAAAAAATAAAGATTTTTTGTTAAATTGTTAAATTTGGTAAAACTTACGGCTAAGAAAGTCGCTTAATCCGCATCGGTCATGAAATATTTTAATATTTCCGCCAAAACGACCTGGGCCTTCTTGACCCGGCCGTCGCCTGTAATCAGACCCGCATTGGGATAGTCGTGCGTCCGGTAGTCCCGGAAAACACACCAGTCCACACCGTAAACATTCGGTTTGACCAGAAGGATCGGGAGAACGTACGACGCCCAAAGGGCCTGGTAGCGCATCGTCCACCCATTCCAGAGCGGCGGGTCAGTAATGATCGCTTTTCGGTCCGGTGCACTGGAACTCGGTACGCGGATCTGAAGGTAAAGTGGAACGCCAAAATGGGACCAGCGGTCAATCAACCGGGACCATTCCAGCAGCGGGCGGTCATAAGTCGCCAGATTATTGTACCCAATATTGAATTCCAGTTGGAATCCATTGATTTTGTACCGCGAACGAAGAAGATAGTCCGCGCACACGATCGTCGGGAACGACCGGCTTTCTTCGTCCTCCACACCATAGGGCGGCGGCAGAACATTGTCCCCCCACGGCATATCGAGAGATGTAAGGACCTCGGCCGTTGGTTGAAATTCATGGATCCAGCCAACGATTTTGACCGTCAGTTCCAGTTGCTGCAGAAGCGTCAGACCCAGCGGGAAATAGGTGTTCACGCGCGATGTCGCCACCCACGTGGAGACTTTATTTCTATAACGTTTGACCAGAAGTGAGACGTAATCCCGTACTTTGTCGCAAATCACCTCGAAATTTCCGATGTACCGCGTGAGCATCTCGGGAAGATGCGCCGGGAAAAAATTCAGAATTGGACCGGCAGTGACGCTGAAGCCATTGCTGATGCACCAGTCGATCTGCTGATCGTACTCGTTCAGAATTTCGGGCCGTTGAATGATTCGCGGCCAGGAAATTACAATATTAACATGATTAAACGTCTGGAAGAAAATGTCTTTCGTCTCTTTTTCCAGAATGTTGTAATCCAGGTGAACTCCAATGTACTTGGGAGGAACCGTTTCCACGATGTGGATCGCCGTATCATCGTCTGAAATGTCGAGCGGCGAATCGTACGGGGTGGTTTCCTGAATATTATTGGATTCCGGTCTCGCGATCAAATCATCATCGGACTGCATTTCCATGAGCAACTGCGAGACCCGATCCTCATCAAAGATTTCTTCCTGCTCAATGAGCGAATTCTCATTGCTGTACGCGAGGTCCAATTCATTTTTCAGTGCGATGGCGGCTTCCGTCGCGGGTCGGGCCAGCTTCCGGAGCAAAAGAACGCGCTCGATGTATGCCCGGGCGAGAAGGATCGAGGCTTTCATGCAAAGCTGCATCGCGTAATTCGCGTATTTGTCGATTTCCGGATCGTCGTCCTCATTGTATGTAAGTTTGACCGCGTGGAAGAGATAGCGTCCCGCGTCCTGAATGGTCGTCCAGAATTCTTCGGAGGGGACCAGGCCCAGCGTTTCCCAGTCGGACGCCTGATTTCGGATCGAAGCGCATAAACCACGGGTCAGCTCAATGGAAAGCCGGTAAGGGGTTTGCGTCGGCGCCAGTGTGCCGGTCGTGAGCATCTTATTCCCAAAGTTCGGGATCGTCCAGGGAATGGCAAAACGAAGATTATCGGATTGCGGGTAATGAATCGTCAGCAGATTTTCATTGAGTTCCGCCTGAACAGGAACCATAGAACGATCCAGTGCCACAAGGTGAATCGTGTGCAGCATTTCGGACGTCGCGAAATCCTTCGGGCAAAGGAAATGTATGGTTTCCATAGGGCTATTCATGGGACCGCTCACGAAAAACAAAATAAGGTAATTAAAAAATACTCAATCAAAAAGCCGGAAAAGGAGGCTGGGGAGAAATATTCTCCCAATTCTATAAATGATTTCCCCTGTAGTCCTCTTCAATTTTCTTAAATGTTACGATTTTACCCATCTTTCCTTGAAAATTGGAACTCTATCATCTATTATAGCACATTTCATGCAATTTTCAATGAAAATCTTATTAAAAATCTCCATTTTGTTGGAGAGATGGATTTTCTTCGTGGAAATATTTTTTGAGTTGCATGGGCCGATGGTCCATGACCACCTCGCCAGGCCGAAAATCTCCCGATTCCGCCCACTCCTCGGCGATGCGAGTCACTTCGGTGAGCCTGCGCTCCGCCTCGGCGCGGTAATCTTCCAGCTCGGCACGTTTCAGGTGGTTCGGCACGAAAAGCGCATCCGCGAGAAAAATTCGCACTCGCGCAAATGGCTTCGGGATGGCAAACCGGTCCCAGGAATTTACTCGCCAGGCGGAGCTGATCCCCATGCCCGTCGCGAGGATCGGTAAACCTGATCTGGACGCGGCGTAAATCGTTCCGAGCGACATTTGGCGGCGCGGCCCCTTGGGTCCGTCGGGCATCATGGCCATGTGAAAGCCCTCTTTTCCTGCGCGAAGCAAATGACGCAGTGCCTCGGTTCCGCCATGATTCGTGGAACCTCGAAAAATTTTGAATCCCATGTGCTGCGAAAGGTACGTGCCGAACTCCGCGTCACGATGCTTCGAGGTGAGCGTTGCAATTTTGCAGTGCCCAAAAAACGCGACCGGGATCAAAATGTACTCGTGCCAGAACGCGTAGATGAACGGTCCGCCAACGACCCGGCTTTTGGGGTCGTGCTCGGGCTTCCCGGTCCAGTAGCGCGCGTCCCACGTCGAGGAGTAGCGGTGGTAAACGTACGAGCCAAACAGGCCGGCGGGCTGGGTGAGGAACGTGAGTTTCATGGGATCAAAAGGGATTCCGGGCGTTTATTTCCAGGGAAATTCTTTTCCGGTCAGCCGCTCAAACGCCTCGATGTACTTTTCGCGCGTTTTGGCGATCACATCTTCCGGAAGCGCCGGCGGAACGCTCTGACGGTCCCAGTCGGAGGCCAGAAGCCAGTCGCGGACGAACTGTTTGTCGAATGATTTCTGGCTGCGCCCGACTTCGTAATCGTCGGCAGGCCAGAAGCGTGAACTGTCCGGCGTGAGGACTTCATCGACCAGGATGATCTTACCGTCGCGGACGCCCCACTCGAATTTCGTGTCGGCGATGATGATCCCCCGGCTGGCGGCGTACTCCGCGCCCCGCTGGAAGAGCGAAATGCTGCGGTCGCGCAGCTCGGTCGCGGCTTCGGTCCCGATCAGGTCACACATTTGCTCGAACGTCACGTTTTCATCATGGCCCTCTTCGGCTTTGGTGGTCGGCGTGAAGATCGGGGTTTCCAGACGGACGGACTCTTTCAGACCTTCCGGGAGTTTGATCCCGCAAATCGTCTGGCTTTTCTGGTACTCTTTCCAGCCGGAGCCGGTCAGGCAGCCGCGGACGATGCACTCGACCGGGAAAACCTTCGACTTTTTGCAGAGGGTGGAGCGCCCCGCCAGGTCGGCTTTCGTCGCGGCGTCCACTCCGTCCAGGCACGGCATTTGATCCACGTCCACCGTGATGAGGTGGTTTTCTTCGCCGAGTTTCTCGAACCAGAACGCGGCGATCTGCGTCAGGACGCGCCCTTTGTCCGGGATGCCGGAGGGGAGGATCCAGTCGAACGCGCTGATGCGGTCGGAGCTGACGAGGAGGACTTCATCACCAAAATCGTAAATGTCGCGTACCTTTCCGCGGCGGACCGGGAAATCAAGCGACGTTTGAAGAAGAGCTTTGGAGGACATAAAAACCTCATCTGAATAAAAAGGGAAACGGGAACAAAAACTCAAATTCTTATTATACCGCAGATTTCAAATTTATAAAGGGGGGGAGGGGGAACGAAGATGGAACTCCCTGCAATGAAAAAAGAAAGGCGGCAGTTCCATGTATAAAACTGCCGCACATTATTAATTACAAATGAATCACCGAACGATCAGGTCGCGGAAGTGCGTGATCAGATCTTTGGTGACCGGGCCGACTTTTCCATCGCCGATCGGGCGCATGTCGATCTTCACCACCGGGATCAGCTCGGCAGCGGAGCCGGTCAGGAAGCATTCGTCCGCGATGTAAAGGTCGTGACGGGTACGGGCGACTTCGCGCACTTCGTAGCCCAGTTCTTTCGCCAGGTCGATCACGGCGGCACGGGTGATCCCTTCCAGAATGCCCGCGTCGGTCGGCGGCGTGTAGATCACTTCGTCCTTGATGATGAAAATGTTGTCGCCGGTGCATTCCGCAATTTCGCCTTTGAAGTTCAGAAGCAGCGCTTCCTCGCAGCCGGCGGTCTTCGCTTCGAGCTTGGCCATGATGTTGTTCAGGTAGTTCAGCGACTTGATGCGCGGGCTCAGAGCGGCGGCCGGCATACGGATCGTGCTGGCGGTGACGATTTCCATCCCGTTATCGTACAGGGCCTGCGGGTAGAGTGTGATCTTGTCCGTGATGATGATCACCTGCGGATTCGAGCAGTTGTATGGGTTCAGACCGAGATTTCCTGCGCCGCGTGTCACGACCAGACGGATGTACGCGTCGGTCAGGCCGTTGAGGGCCAGAGTGTCATCGACGGCTTTCATCATTTCTTCCTTAGTCATCGGAATTTCCAGGGCGATGGCGCGGGCGGAGTTCCAGAGGCGATCCATGTGCGCCTGGTGGCGGAAGACTTTGCCGGAGTAGGCGCGCATTCCTTCGAAAATGCCGTCTCCGTACAGAAGCCCGTGGTCGAACACGCTGATTTTCGCGTCTTCTTTTGCAAAGTATTCACCATTGATGTAAACTTTGATGGACATTTGATCCCTTTCTGAAACTGATTTTTAATTTTGAGTGGTAAGGAAATGAATACTAAACCTCTATTTTAGCACAAATGTCAAGAAAAGGAATACCCCCCTCCTCAAAAACTTTTAAGAAGGGGGGAAATCGGTTCTTCCCGGGATTGTTTTCGGATGGATTAGTCCTGCGAACCCGCGTTTCCTCCGCCGTTCAGCGTATTGAGGTCGATATTGGGGCCCGCCTGGAGAGGCTGAACAATATCCTGCTGGGTCTCTTTGGAGGCCATGAAATCGTAAATCGTCATCAGGGAAGGCGAAAGCATAAGAATCAGTGCTGCCGGCGCGAAGCAGAACATCAACGGGAACACGAGCTTCGTCGGCGTCTTGTTGGCCTGAGCCATCGCGTGGTGACGACGCATCGCACGGAGGTGGTCCGCCTGCTCGTTCAGCGCGGTATTCGACTGATTACCAAGCTGGGAACTGCGCAGAAGCAGGTAGCTGAACTGACGCATCTCAGGAATATTCACGCGCTCCACCAAATCTTTGATCGCGTCTTCCAGAGACCCAAGCTCGATCTGACGGCGGAGAATGCATAATTCCTGCGAAAGTTCCGGGTATTCGTAGATCTGTTCGGAAATATACTCCAGACTTTCGTTCATCGTCATACCGCCGGAGGCGCACATGGCGAACATGTCCATAGTGTCCGCAATTCCGGAACGAATGCGTTCCAGACGTCTTTTGCGAACCCAGTAAACATACAGTCGGGGGATAATGGAAAGGGTGGTCCCGACGAACAGCCCAAGGCAGGTGTACTGGAGCATGAGGTCCGGGAAAAGAACCCCTGCGTACATGCCGGCAAAGAGCGGAAGCAGGAACAGAACCAGACGAGTCGCGTAAATCGAGTTACGTGCGGTTGGACTGTAAAAACCGGCCTGACGGAGCAGTTGGCGGAATTCCCGGTTTTCTTTTTCGTTTTCAGGAATGACATTTGCCAGACCGGGAGTTAAACGTCCAAAAACGCCGTCATCATCCAGATCGTCATCTTGCGATTTCTTTTTTGGCCTGAAAATCATGTACAATACAATGAAAACGAGCAGGGCTGAGCCAATACCCGACGCGATCATCATGAACAGCACTTCGTTGTCGGACGGAGCGGCCGCAAAAACCGGTATAAATTGCAAGGCGGTCATGTCTTTGTTTTTCCTTTATTAAATTAAAAATGAAAGGAATGAAAACGAATCGTAAACGGTTTAGTAGTTTACACGCATGATGGACCACGCCCAGAATCCGCCGATGATAAAGAGCGCAAGTGTAATTCCCAAAAGGGTCGGCCCGTACGGGTTTAAGATGAAACGGTACAGGTATGTGTAATCCAGACCACTCAGAATGGCGACCGCCAGGGCCGTCACAATGACCAGACCAATGATCGACATTCGGCTGCCCGCGGAAATGGCGTTCAGGTGGCCACGGAATTCCTGACGGTCACGGGAGGAACGCGCCAGACGTTCGGCAAGCAGGGCCAAATTACCACCCGTGGTACGATGAACCAGAATGGCCGTCGTTAAAAGACGGAACTCCGTAATCGGGATCCGACGGGCCATACGATTCATGACGAGCGTGGGGGACTGACCCATTTGAAGCTGGCGGTTCGCATACTGGAACTCCGTTTTGAGTGGGTCGTCGATCTGCTCGGAGGTCATTTGAATGGCTTCTTCCAAACTCAGGCCGCCGCGGATCGCGTCGCCGATGGCTTCGAGGGTTTCGGGGAGATGTTTGCGCATTTGCCCCAAACGCCATGAGCGGCGGAGTAGCCAGTAAACCATCGGTAAAATCATGCAGATGGTTCCCGTACCGAGCGAAAGCGGAATATTGTCGGTCAAAACAAAAACCAGACCGCCGGTCAGGAGCAGCGTCGCCAGAACCAGCAGCATCGCGGTAAATGGCGAGAGCTTGGTGTTCCCTTCCTCGAGCATCTGGGCGAACCAGCGATCAAAGGAGTTTCGTTTGTCTTTTTGGGTCAGTTTGAAGACGGTTTCCGCTTCATCTGATTCAATTTCACGTTTCTTCTGTTCTTCGGGTGTCAGCTTTTTACTGAAGCCGGACACGATCTGCAGGATCCCATAAAAGAAACAGAAAACCGCTACTAAAGCAAGCAAAGCGATTCCCCATGGCGGAATGCTCCGCAGGAACGAATTCAGTGCACGCAAGTACATTTCCATCGTCAGATTTCCCTTTGATTAAAATTGCCGGGCATCGAACAATTCTTCAGGGAGTTTAATGCCCTGAGAGTTCAGGCGTTCGAGGAATCCAGGTTTGTTTCCAGTCGCGAAAAAGTTCCCAATGGCGCGCCCCATCATGTCAGCACCGCGCTGTTTGTAGTAAAACAGTTCGTTGATCTGGTAGTCATCGTTTTCGAAACCGGTAATTTCCGAGACGCTCAACACACGGCGCACACCGCCGCGCAAACGGGCGAGCTGGATCACCAGCGTGATGGCGGAGCTGATGTAACGGCGAACCACCGAAACCGGAATTTCCAGACCGGTCATGCTGACCATGACTTCCAGACGGGAAAGTGAGTCGCGGATGCCGTTCGCGTGGATGGTCGTCAGCGAGCCTTCGTGACCGGTGTTCATCGCCTGGAGCATGTCGAGTGCCTCCGGGCCGCGGACCTCGCCGAGGATGATTCGGTCAGGACGCATACGCAGCGAGTTTCGAACCAGGTCACGGAGAGTTACCTCGCCTTTCCCTTCGCTGTTCGCGTTGCGGGATTCCAGCGAAACGACGTGGGGCCGCTGGAGTTTCAGTTCGGCCGAGTCTTCGACCGTCACGAGACGCTCGCCGGCCGGGATAAATTTCGAGATGCAGTTCAGCAGCGTGGTTTTACCGGAACCGGTACCGCCGCTGATCATGATGTTGATTTTGCCTTCCACCGCGGCTTTCAGAAGCTGGACGATCGGCTGCGGGACGGAACCAAAAGCAATCAGGTCTTCGATTGCCAGCGGAGTATTTCCGAACCGGCGGATGGAAAGGATCGGGCCGTTGATCGCCAGAGGTTTGATGATTGCGTTCACACGGCTTCCGTCGGCGAGACGGGCGTCCACCATCGGGGTTTGCTCATCCACGCGGCGGCCGACTTTGGCGACGATCCTCTGAATGATCTGCATTAAGTGGGTCGCGTCGGCGAACTTGACGCTGCTGGGGCTCAAAACGCCGCGTTTTTCGATGTAAACCTCTTCCGGGCCGTTGACCAGAATATCGGTGATTTCCGGGTCTTTCATGAAGACTTCCAGCGGGCCAAGACCGAAGGATTCTGCGACCAGTTCCGCAACAAGCCGTTCCGTGTCGATGTCCTTGAACTCCTGCTTGCGCGCGTTCAGGACCTTCTGGGCGATTCTCTGAATGTGCGTGATCAACCGGTCGTCGTTCATGTCGCTGATACGGCCGAGGTCCATCGTGTTCAGAATTTCACGGTGAATGGTCGTTTTGGCCTTTTGGAACTCGACTTCTTTTTTGGCGAGTTCGGCCATCACAGCCGACGAGTCGGCCATCGGGCCGGAGACGTTGCTGCTTGGTTCATAGACCCCCGTATCGAGTTTTGTGCCAGGTTTAAAATGAGTATTCTCATTAAAAACCATCGTCTGGTTCATATCGAGATCGGGATTTTGCTGTTGATCGCTGTTCATAATTGAAACCTCTCAGGTTTTTTTCGGCTGGGCGACTCCTTACCGCCTGTGAGTCCAGTATCTAATATTTAAATGGAACATTTATTGAAAGTGTAATTTCCCTCACTTCCATTAATCTGGTAATACTGTATAAAGGATTTATTCTCAATCGCGGATCGGGTTTGCTGTTTTAAGGTCCCACTGAAAATTCCGAGCTTGTGTTTCTGCTCGAATTTCAGTATTCGGTTCGTGGAATCTACCAGAGTGACGGTCAGTCGGTTGCCGGAGTTCTGGTGATTATATGTCGCGTTGAGTACCTGATTGAGTGTTGTACCAGTGACCTCGCCTGCCTGGGGGGTTTGCAGGACTTTTTCAATGGAAGTGTCGGGGTTCAAATCATTGATTGCCGCCTGGATCGCGGAACGGGCTGCACATTCCATCTCCACGCTCTGGATGGTCATGTACTGGTAGTTCCAAAGAACTCCCGCGACGGTCAATACGACAATTAAACATAAAATCAGTCCAATTGTCATAAATCCACCGCGTCGTGGAGATGAAAAATGGTTCTGATTCATAAATGAAACCCTGAAA
Organism: Thermoguttaceae bacterium; assembly: GCA_017447865.1. GTDB lineage: Bacteria > Planctomycetota > Planctomycetia > Pirellulales > Thermoguttaceae > RGIG3701. The sequence continues at coordinate 201,847 of JAFSMO010000016.1, read as the reverse complement.
AAGTTTAAAATGGTACTATGGTACACAGTCTGTTTTGTTCATATCGGTATTTTGGGCTATACAGTTTATTGTTTTGTACCTGTTTTTGAAGATTTTTTGTTTTGTATAAAATTTCCCGGTTTTGCTGGATTTTTTTGGACCCTTTGGCCGAAATACAGAATGTGAAAGACTGCAAATTGGGGCAGAGTATGTTTCAGGAGTCCAAAGGATGAGTGAATCCTTCGAATATTTACGACCGATGCATTTCCGTCAGCGTTCAGCTCGCCGGCGGGGCGGAATGTTTGTGCTGGAATTGATCCTGCTTTTGCCGATCATTTTGTTGGTACTCGTCCTCCTGTATCAGGTTTCGGTCATGATGACGACGTACCAGGCTCTGCGCGTGACGGTTTTCGACGCGTCGGAGGCTTTTGCCCAAAACCCGGCTGGAACAGACGTCGCTAACACGATCGAGTCGGCGATCCAGGGGTACTATTTTGGTGACGCGGCTGTAGTTCAGGCAAATTCTTCGAACTGGAACACGACTTCTTCCTCTGGCGCCTCGCTGAAGTACCGGCTTTTGTATTCCACGGATTCCGGCGCTTCCTGGAACTATTACACGGGAGCGTCTCTCACGGCCGGAAACCTGATCGCCGTGGAGCTGAAACTCGAAAACGCGGAGAAAGCGTACAAACGTTACTGGCTTCTGAACCGTTTCGCCAATGTGCAGGCCGTTCAGAGCGGCTCGATGGTTCTGTCGCAGATCACCGCTCCGAAAATTACGACTTCGGGAGGCTGAACTATATGATGAAGAATAAAATGCCGCGCAGAAAAGGCTCCCTGACGATCGAACTGGTGCTGATCTTCCCGGTTTTAATGCTGCTTTTCTTCCTGTTTTTTCAGGTCTCGGTGATGCTCGTGACGTACCATTCGCTGCAGACGACGGTCTCGCACGCGGCGCTGACGGCGACGACGGCTTCTTCGTTGGATGAGATCACGGCCGTGGTGAATGCCGGGACCGCAAATTGGTATTACAGCCCGGAGAGTACCCTTGAGCCGGCTGCCAACGCAGCGGCCTGGAATGACGGAAACGGTCTGAAATTCCGGATTTTGGTTCAGGACGGCACCGGGTGGACGTACGCCTCCATGCTGCCAGCGCCCGGAACGAATATGATGGTCGAGATCAAACTTTCGGGAATGCAGACGAAATTCCCGAACTTGTGGCTCATGCCGCAGTTCAAAGGGGTGGAAGCGGAATCTGATTCTTTCGTCGTTTCCGCAATGGGCCGGAGGCAGTAAGGGGAGAACGTCCAGAGGATTCTCCCCGAATTTCTGATTTTCTTTATTCGATTACGCCATCGACCAGGGAGACGGTCCGGTCGGCGCCCGCGGCGATCGACGGGTTATGCGTCACCAGGACGATGGTGAGTTTTTCTTTCTCGTTCAACCCGCGCAGAAGGTCAATGATCCCCCCCTCGGTCGAACGGTCGAGGTTCCCGGTGGGTTCGTCGGCCAAAAGGATCTTCGGGGAGTTGATCAGGGCGCGGGCGATGGCCGTCCGCTGCATCTCGCCGCCGGAAAGCTCGTTCGGCCGGTGCTTGAGCCGGTGCGCCAGCCCGACGCGGTCCAGCAGTTCTTTCGCCCGTTCGCGGTGTTCTTTGGCGTTAAACCGGAATTTCCAGTACCCTTCCGAGATCATCAGCGGCGTCAGGACGTTCTCCACGATGTCCAGCTCGGGCAGAAGGTGGTAGAACTGGAAAATCATCGAAATGTCGTGATTCCGCAGGTAATCGCGCCTCCGTTCGGACTGATTGTCGATCCGTTCCCCGCCGTAGAGGATCTCCCCCTCGTCCGGGTGGGTCAAAAGCCCCATGACGTGCAAAAGGGTGCTTTTTCCCGAGCCGCTCTGACCGATGATGGAGAGAAATTCCCCCTCGTGGACCTCCATATTGATCCCCTTCAGGACGGGAATCGTATTGGGTCCTTTGGTGAAACTCTTTTTGAGGTCATGAACCTGCATTATACTCATGGCTGTTGGTGATCCGCTCATTATTCGTTATTCGTTATTCATTATTCGTTTTCTTCCTACTCGTACCTCAGCGATTCCACCGGCTGCAGTCTCGAAGCGTGCCACGCGGGGAAGACGCTCGCCAGGACCGCGATGAAGAGTGCGCCGCCGACGATCCAGCCCACCGTCGTGAGCGAAATGTCGTACGGGACCTGGTAGAAGTAGTAAATGTCAGGCGAAAAGACCTCGTGCCCGAGGCACCAGCTCAGGAAATCCGCCACCTCGTTGATGTTCAGGACGAACGCCAGCCCGAGGATCATCCCCAGCCCGGCGCCGACGATTCCGAGGGCCAGACCGTACATGAGGAAGATGCTCATGATCCCCCACGACGACGCACCGAGGGCTTTCAGGATCCCGATGTCGCGTGTTTTGTCCGTCACGACCATGTAGAAAATGGCCAGGATGCCGAATCCGCTCACGGCGATGATCATGAAGAGCAGCACGTTCAGGATCGCAATCTCCATATCGACCGCCTGCAGAAGCGGCATTTTGTCGTCACGCCACGTTTTGCAGAGGAAAAGCTGCGGGTCGAAAACTTTCTTGAGTTCCTCGCAGGCCTCGTCCAGATCGGAGCCGGGTTTGAGCTGGATCTGGATCTGGTTCGCCTTGTTCGGCATGCCGCGCAGTTCCTGGAGCGTTTGCATCGAGACGAAGACGAACTGGCTGTCGTACTCGCTCATCTTGCTTTCGTAGAGGTCCACGCAGGTGAAGTGCCCCGTCACGCCGGTTGGGCGGATGCTGCAGTCAGGGAACGTCAGCATAACGTCGCGGCCGGGCAGGAGGTAAAATTTGTCGGTCCCGTCCGAGGAGCGGAACATGGCCATCCCGATGCCGATGATGATCCCCGGGTGGGTTTCCTCGAGCGGATTGAACACGCCGCCTTCGTGACCGCCGAACGGGTCGTCGCCGGTGCCGCCGAACGGGTCGGGATCCGCCGGAGCCTCATTTTCCGCCTGCTCGGTGTTTTCGGGCTGGTTCATCGTGTCGAGCGACTCTTTCAGATCAAAATCTTTCTGGTCCGCGGTTTCTCCAGCTTCTTCGGCTTCTTTTTTCTCGGCGGCGAGGAACGGGTTGACCGGCGTCTCCGGCGGATTATCCATCGGGTGGTCGCTCAGCGTTTTTTCGGATGAGGAATCGTCCATCAACTCGAGGACCGGCGCGTTTTCCTCTTCCGCCTGTTTCATCGTCGGGAGGTCTTCCGCGCTCGTGTTTTTCGTCTCGACGTGAAGCTCGGGATTCGTCACGATCTCCACGCCGTTCATCGGTTCGCCGTAGTAGTCACGGCGGTGCTGCCAGCCGGCGCGTTTCATATCGGTACGCTCTTTGAGCTTCCCTTTCTTGCGGTCCTTCACGGGGAAAATTTTGTCCAGCACGCCGCGTGACTGGGTGTTTTCCTGCCCCTCGAACGTGTCGTACCCGCCGTCGCGCAAATCGAACGAAAGCGCTTTGCGATTCTCGGGATGCTGGAGGAATTTTCCGAAATCGCCCACGCTCGCTTTGGAGCGTTCATCCACGCCGACGATGCAGACCTGCTCGGTCAGCTGGGCCTCACGCTCGCAGCCGTCAATGTCGAGGATGCGGGTTTTGTAGGTCAGAACGCCCACGGTGGTGCAGATCGGGGTTATGCCGATGACCTTGTCGCCGAGTGCGTCTCGGATGCGCTGCATCTGCCCCTCCGGGTCGTAAAAGCCGTCGGAGCTGGTGCTGGTGACCGTCAAGTCGCCCATGATGCCGTGGATTCGGGTCTGCATTTCGTTGGCGAACCCGGACATGACGCTGTTCACGACGATCATCGTGGCCACGCCGAGCATGACGCTGATGATCGACGCCAGCACGATGTAGCGCGTCCGCAGGTAACGAAGACAAAGAAATAGTTTATACATAAGTCGGCCGTAAAATACTGGGTTTTGGTAATCTACGCAGATAGTATAAAGATTAACGGCAAAAAAGTCAAGAGCAGAAATGGAATTTAAAATAAAAAAAGCCCTGACCCATGCCAAGGCTTGACCAAGTGAGAACGATGGGACTTGAACCCATGACCTACGGATTAAAAGTCAGTTGCTCTACCGACTGAGCTACGTTCTCATTAGGATGGCTCTAACTATACCACAAATAAAAAAACTTTCAAGGGGGGAGAGGCGAATTTTCTTCAAAAAAGTTAAAAACTTCATCAACTAAAGTCACCGTCGAGGCTGGACGATGATTCAAAACGGACAAATCGATTCTTTTGGAAAGGGTTTTTCAATGACAGACAGACAGACAGACATACAGACATACACCGATTCGTACAAAATTCGTATTTATGAGTTAGAAAAAGAAATCGCCCGGCTGAAGTCGCAAATCAGCCAGCAGCGGTACGGTCTGGTCTGGCTTGACGTACCGGAAGGGTTTGAAGGGGACAGTGAAAACCGGATCCCGATTCTTGAGGAGGTCCCGGAAAGAGAGATCCACAACACGGACGGCAAACCGTGCCACATTCTGATCGAGGGGGACAATTACCACGCTCTGACGTGCCTGAACTACACGCATCGCGGCCGGGTCGATGTCATTTATATCGATCCGCCGTACAACACCGGCTCGGATGGTTTTACGTATCGTGACCGGCGATTCCTGACCGAAAAACCGGACGGGACCCCCGTGCCGAAGGACCACCCGCTGCGCCATTCCTACTGGCTTTCTTTCATGTCCAAGCGACTCCGCCTTGCCAAAAATCTGCTCTCTGACCGCGGAGTCATTTTCATTTCCATCGACGATAATGAACAGGCCAATCTGAAACTGCTGTGCGACCAGATTTTCGGGGAGGCAAATTTTGTGGGAACAATCTTATGGAAAAAGAAAACAAATGGTAATAATATGGGATTTCTCCCGCCGGTTCATGATTATATTTTGTGTTTTGCGAAAAATATAAATTTAATACAAGACATGGGCTACCCTGTATCAAAGGAACATATTCAAAAAACTTTTTCCAATCCAGATAATGATCCTCGTGGGCCATGGACAACCTCCGATTTGTCCGCAAATCATAAAGGACCTTATTTTGAAATTAAGAATCCTGCCAATGGAGATAGTTTTTTTCCTCCTGAGGGAAGATATTGGGTATTTAATGAACAAGAAGTGTTGAGAAGGATTGCAGATGGAAGAATAATTTTTGGTAAATCTGGTATCGCAAGACCAGTTCAAAAGGTTTTTCTTTCAGGGAGAAAATACTCAAAAACTAGAGCAGAATCCTGGTGGGATAATAACGGGATGAATGAAGATGCGACTTCTGAGCTAAAGGAAATTTTGGGAGTTGCAAAGGTCTTTACCCATCCAAAGCCCTCTGAACTTTTGTATCATATTTTAAAAATTAGTACAGAAACAAATAGCATAATTCTCGATTTCTTTGCAGGTTCAGGGACCGCCATGGATGCCACATTGAAACTGAACAATGAGGATAATGGAACACGTCAGTGTATTCTGGTACAAATTAATGATCAAGAAGTCTGCGAAAACGTCACCTACGAACGGAATCGGCGCGTCATGCAGGGGTACACCAACTCCAAAGGGGAGGCCGTTCCCGGGTTGGGGAACTCGCTGAAGTACTACCGGACCGCGTTCGTCGGCAAGAATCCGCCCCGGCACGCGCTCGACAGTGACCGGCTGGAACTGGCGTGCAAGGCCGGGAATTTGCTGGCACTGGCGGAAAACACGCTCTTTGAGCGTGAACGGACCGAGGCGTTCCAGATTTTCACCGACGACGCCGACCCGCAAAACGTCACGGCCATTTATTTCCTTGAGGACATTGGGAGGCTGGACGATTTTCAGGCCCGGGTGGAGGCACTCGCGGAACAGGCGGGAAAGGTTGCCGTGTACATTTTCAGCTGGGATGATGGGGCGGTTTATGATACGATGTTCGAAATGTGCCGGAATGTGGAGATCAAGTCCATTCCGCAGCCGATTTTGGAGATCTACCAGACCCTTCAGTAAAACGTACTGCCAGTTTTATCCTTTTTTTAACGACGCTGGAAGCGTCGTCTCCGAATCAAGATGAATCCATTAAATTTTCAGGAAAAAGCCGTTGACGAGCTGATCCGCTATTTCAAGGAACTTTGGGGGACCGGGAGATCCGGCCTGGAAATCGTTTTCAAGTCGCCGACCGGGAGCGGCAAGACGTTCATGGTTTCGGACTTTATCCGTCAGATGAACCACCAGCCGGACTGGGACGCGGACAAAGCGTGGATCTGGGTCACGTTTTCGGACGACCTGGCGATGCAAAGCCGGCAGAAGTTTCAGGACTATTTTGTCCCGAATCAGGAAAATCGGCTTTTGACGCTCGCGGACATCAACTGCGGGGTGCTTCAGAAAAACGACATTCTGTTCATGAACTGGCAGAAGCTCGTTTCCCGGAGAGCCGAAGACCGCCGTCTGCGCCGCCCCGAAGACGAGAGATTGTTCAAGGAAAGCGGCTTTTATTTTGAGGATCTGGTCGAAAATACTCATAATGAAGGGCGCGAGATCATTCTCATCATTGACGAAAGCCACAAAAACGTCACGGATTCGGCCAGACGTGACGTGATCGATCCGATCCGTCCGCGTATTCTGTTGAAGGTCTCCGCTACGCCGAAAGATATACCGAATGCCGAGGCCGTCGCAAATCAGCAGGCCGCTTTCGTCCAGGTACACCGCGAGGATGTGGTCGCAGAGGGGCTCATCAAAGATTGCATCGTCTGCCAGACGGATGAGGACCTGCGCCGGCACAGGTCGGAAGACCTGGATACGCTGCTGCTCGAACTGGCGATGAGCCGTCAGACGGACCTGCGCAGGGAATACAGGCGTCTCGGGCGAAACGTCAATCCGCTGGTGCTCATTCAGCTACCCAACGACGACCGCAAAGTGGAAGCGGTCAGGACCAAGGAGCAGGTAGTGACGGAATTTCTTCAGCAACACGGGGTCCCTGAAAACCGGATCGCGTACTGGTTTGACCAGCGGCGGGAGAATATGGACTTCATCGAGGCGAATGATTCCAACGTCGATTTTCTTCTGTTCAAGCAGGCCGCCGGGACGGGATGGGACTGCCCCCGCGCCCAGGTTTTGGTCATGTACCGGGAAATCACTTCCCCCACGTTCTACACGCAGACGCTCGGCCGGATCCTGCGCATGCCGGAACCCAGGGAGAAGGACATTTACGCCCACGCGCCGATGCTGCGGGCGGGGTACCTCTTCACCAATTACAATCGTGATGAGGTCCAACTTCCGGACCAGACCAAAAACGCCCCGAAAACGACGTTCATCTCGGAAAACCGGTTCGGCGAGGAGTTCGTGCTTCACGAAAAACTGAAAACGGAGTTTTTGTCCCGCGTCGATTACGGCGATATTGGGGAAGTGCGCACGTTTCAGCGCAGTATGTGCGCGTCGTTTGACCGCTTTTTCGGCATTGGGGAAACCGGAATGTCGGCAAAAAATGCCGGGAAACTGGAAGCCAGGGGGGTCGATCTTCGCCCGCACCTGACGAACAAGCTCATCGTGAACGCGGAGTTTGAGAATTTTGATAATATTCAGACCGAAATCAAGAAAAAAGGGAACGACACGGAATTCGAGATCTCGACGCACGACGTTGAGAAGATTTTCACCCTTCTTTGCATTCAGCTTCTGCGGGAGCAAGGACCGGAAACGAAAATCACCAACGTGGCGCGGTCCTGGGGACCGTTCAAGAGCATGCTGCGCACGTGGCTCGGAAAGACTTTGAACGCGGACAGCGATTACTACTACCGCGTTTTCATTAACGACGTTCAGAAGGACGGGCACAGCGTTTTCCGCCAGGCCATTACGCAGTCTTTGAAAGAATACCGTCCGGTTCTGGAGGAGTTTTTGCAGAAGCGTAATCTGGAAAATGAACGCCGAAATGCCGAACCATTTGTGATCCACAAAAATTACTACTTTACGGATGATTTCGAGGAGGTTGAGACCCGGCGCAGTTTGCTCAGGCCGTTTTATCTTCGAAAAAATTACCCCGGCCGGAGTAATGAAAAAGCATTCGTCGATTTTCTGGAAGATTGGGAAAAAGTCGATTGGTGGTTTAAGAACGCGGACTCGGGAAAAGACGGATTCGCGCTGAAATATCTCGATTCAACTTCCAAATCCGAAAGGCTTTTTTATCCGGACTGGATCGTAAAATTTCTGGATGGCCGAATCGGGATTTTTGACACGAAAGAAGGACAGACGGCCAATTCCAATGAAACGGGCTATAAGGCGGAAGCTCTGCAGAAGTTCCTCCAGGTTCTCAATCAGGAAATTCCAAAGCCGATTTTCTTCGGGGGGATCGTCGTCCCCGGGAACGGAATGTGGTATTTGAACCAGGAGCAGACCTACGAGCCGCCGTTTTTGGGGTTTGGCGAAGGCTGGCGCTTTTTGACGGACTGCGAGGGGTGATTGGGGCCTTCCTGACGAAAGGTTTGCAAAAAAATTTCCCCTCCCCCTCGTATTTTCTCCATAATTTGGTAAAATTTTATAGATTTCGAGATTCAGGTTTCCGAAATATTGGAATAATTAAATATTTTTGCCAGATTAATTAAATGGAGTCAAAAATGGCTATTGAAGAAAAAGTCGAAGTCGTGTGGCATGAAAATTCCGTTTCCCGCGCGGATCGGGAGAAGCTCAACGGAAACAAAGGCGGGATCCTTTGGTTCACCGGCCTGAGCGCCTGTGGGAAAAGCACCGTCGCGAACGTTCTGGACCACAAACTCAACCAGATGGGAGTCCATAGCGTCGTGCTGGACGGCGATAACGTGCGCCACGGGCTGAATGCCGCTCCGAAAATGCTCCTCGAAGTCCACGGTGAGGAATTCGCCAAGCGTTTTGGCCTCGGTTTCTCCGCGCAGGACCGTGAGGAAAATATTCGCCGCATCGGCGCCGTCGCCAACCTCTTCGCCAATGCCGGCATTTTGGCCATCACGGCCTTCATCAGCCCCTACCGCGTGGACCGTGACCGTGTTCGGGCCAAGGCCGCCGAGGGCGATTTCGTCGAGATCTTCGTCGATACGCCGCTGGAAGTCTGCGAGCAGCGCGACCCCAAGGGAATGTACAAAAAAGCCCGCGCGGGCGAAATCAAGGGTTTCACCGGCATCGACGATCCGTACGAAGCGCCGCTCAACCCGGAGATCGTCCTGAAAGGTGCCGAGAAGTCTCCGGAAGCCCTGGCCGATGAGGTGATCGCGTATCTGAAAAAGACCGGCAAGATCGCGTGATTTTTTAAGTAGTCAGTGGTCAGTAGTCAGAACGCAGACTGCTGACCACTAAAAATTTCTGAATTTTTCAAAGAAACTCTTGCAAAATCTCTGGCTTCGTGTAAAATATTTCTTGTGGTAGTTTATGGACGTTCAAAAAGTCTCCATGCTTAAAATTAAAATGACCCGATTTCCTTCCTTTTTACTGGTTTTGATGTTCGTCGCCTCCACGCTTTTCGCGCAGGAAAACCTTCTGCGTGACCCAGGGATGGAGTCGCTCGGCGAAAACCGATCGCCGTGGTTTTTGAAGCACAAAAGCACTGTGCTGACCAGCGCCGACGGGACCCGCTCGCTGCACATCGAGACGGACGAATCCCTGAGCTGCGGCGCGATGCAGGTCGTGGAGTTCGATCCGCCGATCCGCGCCCCGTTCCGGTTCGGGGGACGTGCGAAACTCGACGAAAAAGCCGTCCGCGGGGGCAAAGGGGCCACGGATTTTGACGTTTACCTCGATGTTTTCTACGAGGACGGAACGCCGCTTTGGGGAGTGAAGGCCCAATTCGACCCGGAAACGCTGGGCTGGCAGACCGCCGAAGCGATGCTCTGGCCGGAGAAGCCGATCAAAAAGCTGCAGTTTTTCGTCCTGTTCCGCGATTACATCGGGAAGGTGACGTTCGACGATTTTTACCTCGTCCAGGAAACGTTTCAGATCCGGATGGACCAGACCGAGACCGTTGGCGGCCTGAGCGGCGACGGAAGCATCGCGATGTGGGGCCATTTCGACTGGCACAAAGATTTCCTCCCCGAGAATTTGCGCTACGTGCTGACCCAGGACGGCCTCGGCGAGATCCCGCTGGAATTCCGGCCGGACGGGACGGGCTTTTTCGTTTCGGCGCGGCCCGAGAAGACGGGGGGCGTGAAGACGTTCCGTTTCAAGGCGTTTTCCGGCGAGAAAGAGCTGGCGGAGAAAGTCTTCCAGCTCGACACGACGCGCCTGGACGGTGAAAACGCCACGGTCTGGACCGAGTCCTCCATGCGCCGCGTTTACCTGACGACCCTCCCGGAAGTCACGGAAAGCAAACCGTTGAAGAAGTCGGCGGAACTCGATTTGGCGCGCAACGAGGCCGAGAGTTTTCAGGTGCTCGTTCATTCGGGCGTGGACCTGAACGGCGTTCATCTCGCGTTTTCCGATCTGGTTTCAGACTCAGATCCGGCGGTGAAGATTCCCGCCTCGGCGCTCGAGTGGCAGGAAGTCGGTTTTCTTCCCACGCCGGAAATCGTCGAGCATCCGCTTGAAAAATCGGGCTGCCCGCGCTGGTTCCCGGACCCGCTGCTTCCGCGAAAGAACGGTTTCGTCCCGGCGGGCCAGACGGTTTCGTTCTGGGTGACGGTCACGACGCAAGCGGAAACCCAGCCGGGCACGTACCGCGGGACCGTGCGCATGACGGCCGACGGTGATGCGCTGGCGCCGGTGGAAATTCCGCTCACGGTGAACGTTTTCCCGGCGGTGATCCCCGCGGAGGGGCACCTGGGCACCGCGTTCGCTCTGATGGATGGCTTCCTCGAAAAAGTTTACGGACCGGACTGCGACCTGCCCGCCCTGCGCAAGACGTACGACGCGTACATGGTGAAATGCCGGCTCGCGCCCGAAGGCGACATTTCGCGCACGGAGATGCCGTCGCTCGAGCGTCTTCAGGAATGGAAAGGGAAAGGCCTCGGCTACTTCAACATTTTAAACATGGTCCACAAACGCGGCCGTCATGCGTGGACCTGCAACTCGTCGCTCGACTTCTACACGCCGGAGAACCGCGAGAAATTCCTCGCCGAGCTGCGCCCGTACGTCGAGAGTCTGCGTGAGCTGGGCCTCACCGACCGCGCGTACATTTACACGTTCGACGAATCGCGGGAGGAAATGCACCCGGCAATCAAGGACTTTTTCGGGATGGTGAAAGAAAATTTCCCGGAAATTGCGACCTTCTCGACCGCTTACATTCATTCCGACTCGCAGAAAATGAAGGAGCTGAACATTGACTGGATCTGCCCGCTCACCGCGGCGTATGATCGGGATCGGGAAAAAGTGGACGAGTGCCGCCGAAACGGCCAGAAAGTCTGGTCTTACATTTGCTGCGGGCCGCTCCCGCCGTACGCGAATATTATGCTTCGGTTCCCGCTCATCGAATGCCGGACGCTCGGCTGGCAGTCCTACGTGGAAAAATACGACGGCCTGCTTTACTGGGGCGTGAACATTTGGAATAAAGAGCACAACGTGCCGTTTGACCCGGAAGAGACGCTCTTCCTCGATTGGGACAGCGGCGTTTATCACGGCCACTCGTACATTTACGGGGACGGCCGGCTCATGTACCCCGCGGCCGACGGAACGCCGATCGGTTCGATCCGGCTGGCGAATCTGCGGGACGGACTCGAGGATTACGAACTTTTGTACCTGCTGGAGCAGAAAAACCCGGAACTTGCGAAGAAACTGAGCGAGGAAGCGACGCCGAGCCCGGTGAATTTTACGCATGACCCCGAGGTGATTCGGACGCTGAAACGCAAAGTCCTGCAAGCGCTTGAATGAGCCGCGGGATTTTGGCGAACCAGCCTGGTTTTCATTTCAGGAGTATTTAAATGAACGTCCAACGTTTTTCGATTTCGCTTTTATTGGCGGCCCTTTTCGTCGCGGGAAGCTGGTCCGGCGCGGCGTTTGCCGTGGTTTATGACTCGGATCAGGAGGGGGGAGTCACCATCACGAGCGTCGGCACAGATTCGCTCATCGGTTCCGGCACGGCCACTTATTCCACGGAAAATGCCGGAACGGATTGGAGCCTTTATAATATGGACGCCTCGGCATTCACCGGGACGGAAATCCTCACGAAAGGCCGTTTCAGGGTGAGGGCGCAGTCCCAGCTGGGAAGCAGTGAAACGCCCCCGACCATCATCGTTCAGGACGGCGCGCATCTGTGGCTCATCCAGGACGGTGTAACTCCGGACATTACGGCCAATATTACGATTTCCGGCCACGGAAGGAACTCCTCCAATCAGAACGGTCTGGGCGCGATCCGCTTTGAAAATAACTCAACGCTCCGGGGGTCCGTGACGCTCGCGGCCGACTCCACCATTAGCACTTACTACAGTACGCAGACCGAAGCCTACAAAACTCTGGCTTCCACCGTGGCACTGGAAGGGCACACGCTTTACCTTGGCTCCAGCCCGAACCATGATCCGAACCAGTGGCAGAATCAGGATTACTGGTTCACCGGCCTGACCGTTTCGGGCAAGGTTTCCGGTTCCGGGAAACTCGTCATTAATAATACTTCGGGCAAGAGTAATATTCTTCTTTCCAGCACGGAAAATGATTTTACCGCGCCGATCGAAGTCCTTCACGGCTCGCTAAAAGTCAACGATGTGCGGGCGCTGGGCCAGACGACCCAAATCACGGTGAGAAATTCCGGGAACCTGACCGTTGCCACGGGTTCGGGAACGATCTCCGGCCTGACGATCGACATGGAAAGCGGCAGTACCGCCCAGCTTACCGGCAGCGGGATCACGAACACGACGGTGAATCTGCCTGAGGGCGCGAAGCTGACCGTGAGTACTCTGGTGGGAGTGACCATCACCGGAAAGGGAACCGTCCAGCGCGGGACTGAAGACGGCTTTAATAATGTGAACGCGACGAACTTCCACGGCACGGTCCAGCTGACCTCTGGACGTGCGAAAATCGCGAACCAGTCCAAACTCGGCGCGACGGACGTGACGGTGAACGTCCCCAGCGGTGCGCAGCTCTGGCTCATCGGCGCGGGAACCGTCACGGGAACGTTCAACATTGCGGGCGATGGCTACAGCACGGGCACTTCAAATGACCATTTAGGAGCAGTTCGTCTCGAAACGAACAGCAGTATGGCGGGCCAGATCAACCTTGATGCAGATGCCACGATTTCGACCTGGTACAATACGGAGACTTCCAAAAAGATCCTGGCCAATGTAAACCTGAACGAGTACACGCTTACGCTTGGCGCGCCGTCCTCGAAAGACATGGGGGCGTGGATCCCGACGGAAACGCAGGGCCGGCAGTTTACCATGCTGACGGTCCAGGGCGAGATTTCCGGCACGGGCGGCCTGCGCATTAATAACCAGAAGCCCATTTACCTGAAGACCGCGGCCGATTACACCGGCGCGACGACCATCCAATACGGCGAGTTTGCGCTCGATGCGGCCGATGCGATCGCCTCGTCCTCGTCCGTCAGCGTGGCGGAGGGCGGAAGTGTGACTTTCTCGCAGGACCAGACGCTTCAGAACCTCTCCGGCGCGGGTAACGTCACGGGTGCGGCGGGCAAAAACCTGACCCTGAAGTACACCGGAACGGGAAGCGACGCTTTCACCGGGAAAATCACGCTTGGCGAAGGCGGAAAACTCACGTACATCAATGATTCGGATGCCGGCCGCCAGACGCAGGTGAATAATCTCGTGACCGATACGCTGACGATCGGTTTTACGTCGAACAGCGCGGACGAATTCCTCGTGGATTCGTTTGCCATCAGCGACGTGGGCCAGATCCAGATGAAGGACCTGGGCGAAGGCACGGAGCTGGCGGGTCTGAATTACCCGATCCTGAAATCGGCCGGCGGACTTCCGGAGTTTGACGACTGGACGAGTCTTCTTTCCGACGAAAGCCGCCAGAACTGGTACTTGTACGCGAACGGTGACACGCTCTTCGCGGCGGTTGACGGGAATACGGTCCCGGAACCCACGGCGTGGCTTTTGCTTCTGCTTGGCGTGTTTTTCCTGCGCCGGGCCGGAAAGCGCTAATCGGGCATACACGGGGGGCGGCGCTTCAACGTCGTCCCCGTTTTCTATGGTCTAAACAAAATGAACAAACTGCGGGCTTTAAAGTCTCAAACCTGAAGATGAAACCGGAAAAGTTCTAAAAAATTCTAAAAAATCTCCTACCCCCTACTTCCGCAATCGCCACTTTAGGGGTATATTGAAGATTAATCATTTTTTTACCGAAAATTGAAAGGGAGGCCAGTCTCCCGATTTTGGTAAACAGAAAATTAATGGTGGTCCCTATGAAAGTTGCAGCCTGCTTTTGCTGGGTAAAAGATTTTTGTATTCCGAGCCGAACGGACGCGGGACACGCCATCCTGGATGGTGTGCTGCTTCAGCTTCAGGACTTCGAATGGGAGCAAAAAGACGTTTTTGCCATTCAGCTTTCATTCGAAGAGGCGATCGTGAATGCAATTCGTCACGGGAACCAGTCGAATAATCGGCTTGGAGTCCGTGTTCATCTGGAAATCACGCCGGAACGTTTTCTTGCGAGAGTTGAAGATGAAGGCCCAGGTTTTAATCCGGACAGTTTGCCCGATCCCACGTTGGAGGATTTTCTGGATCGTCCGTGCGGCCGTGGGGTGAAACTGATGCGTGCTTTTATGACGTCGGTTCATTTCAACCCGACGGGCAATGCGGTGACGCTGGAGAAGTACCGTTCCACGCCCGTTCCGGAAAAGTTCCTGGTTCAGGAAGCTCAGGACGTGCAGGAGACTCCGGAAAGCCCAGAGGTTCAGGACGCTCAGGACGCACAGGAGGTTCAAAAGGCACAGGAGGTCCAAGAGGCTCAGGAGGCTGCGCCGCCGGTTCAGCCGGAGTGTACGGCGCAACCTGATCAGACGCAGACTGAGATCCCGGTCCATTAATTTAATTTTAATGATTAGAAGGAAATACGAAAACCCGTCAACTTAATTATAATCAAGGAGAAATTCCATGTCGGACGTTCGGCACATCACCGTCAAGACCGTTGAGGACTTTTGCATCGCCACGCTTTTGGATAATCGAATCGTGGACGATATGAATATCTACGAACTCGGTCAGGAACTTTTCGCGCTGGTTGAACAGAGTGGTTACAAAAAAATCGTGCTCAATTTCACCAACGTCGGTTTTCTTTCCAGCGCGGCGCTTGGCAAGCTGATCATGCTCTACAAAAAGGTCGCGGTGCGCAACGGTTCCCTGAAGCTCTGCTGCATTTCTCCTGACATTCGTGAGCTGTTCACAATGATGAATCTGGACCGTATTTTCACGATTTGCGGCACAGAAGGCGAAGCGATCGCATGAGCAGCAGTTCCTCGGATGGCTGGCGCGCCCTTTATCCATTTGAATCGCATTTTTTAGAACTTGGCCCAAATCTCCGCCTTCACTTTCTGGATGAGGGGCCGAAGGACGCGCCGTCGATTCTTATGCTGCATGGGAATCCGACGTGGTCGTTCTATTGGCGGAACCTGGTGAAGGCGCTGCGCGGTGATTTTCGTATCATCGTGCCGGATCATATTGGCTGCGGCCTTTCTTCAAAACCGGGCCGGGGGGAGTATCCTTTTACGCTTGACCAGCGGATTCAGGACGTGACGGCGCTGATCCAGCACCTGGATCTGCGGAACATTACGCTCCTGGTGCACGATTGGGGCGGAGCGATCGGCATGGGGACCGCCGGTCGAAACCCTGAGCGTTTTGCGCGGTTTGCCCTTTGCAATACCGGGGCGTTCCGGTTCAATCGGATCCCCGCCCGCATCGCGTCGTGCCGGATCCCGATTTTCGGGCGCGTGGGAATTCAGGGGTTCAATCTTTTTGCGTGGACTGCGACGTTCATGGCCGTGGAAAAACCGCTTGCGCCTGAAGTGAAGGCGGGGCTTCTCGCGCCGTACGATTCGTGGAAAAACCGGCTGGCGACGTGCGAGTTCGTACACGACATTCCGATGGGGCCGCGCGACCGGAGCTGGGAAACGCTCTGCGAGGTCGAGAAAAATCTGGCGCTTTTGAAAGACCGGCCCGTCTGCCTGATGTGGGGGATGAAAGACTGGTGCTTCACGCCGGCGTTTATGGAGAAATTTCAGGAATTCTTCCCTCAGGCTCAGACGCACCCGTTCCCCGACGCGGGGCATTACGTCGTCGAGGAAAAGTGGGAAGAAATGGTCCCGATCTTGCGGGAGTTTATTTCCTGAAGACCGTCAAAATGATTTCGTGAGAAAAAGAAGTCTTTGAGGAAAACCGATGGTGAAAAGATTCGCCGGGGTCTTTCCTCAAAGACTTTGATCGTTAAATCCGTCCGCTTTTTACTTGGCTTCCGTTTCGGTCGGGTCTTCGATTTCCTCGACTACCGTATCCGCCGGGTCTTCGATTTCCTCGGATTCCATTACCGCGGGGGCTTCAATTTCCTCAGCTTCCGGGATTTCAAGTTCCTCGATTTCCGTTTCTTCCGGAGTTTCGTCTTCTCCGGCTTTCGTCTCCGCTTCGGCTTCCTTTTCCTCGGCCTTCGTCTCGACTATGGCTTCGTTTTTCTCGATCTCCGTTTCCGCGGCGTCTTCAGATTTTCCAAGTTCCGCTTTTACGGCCGCAACCAGATCGTCGCCGCGAAGGTCTTTGGCGACGATCTCCCCTTTCCGGTTGATCAGGATCGGGTACGGAATGTACTCAACGCCGTAGTGCGTGGACAAAGCCATGCCGTCCGAGGTTTTGGCTTCCGGGTCGAGCATCTGCTTCCACGTGATCCCATTTTCCTGGGCGTACTTCTGAACGGTTTCCGCATCCTGGTCGCACGAAATTCCGATGATTTCCAGACCGGCGTCGTGGTACTTGGCGTACATCGGAATGACGGTCTCCGCGATTTCACGACGGCACGGTGGGCACCAGGTCGCCCAGAAGTCCAAAAGGACCACTTTCCCGGCGTATTCTTCGGGATTGTAGGCGGTTCCATCGATGAACGTTCCGCCGATTACCGCTTTTTCAAGTGGGCCCTGCGGAGCTGCTGGCGAATTTGGTTTCTGTGGGCAGCCAGCGATGAACGCGCAGCACAAAACGAGGCTCAGCGCGAAGAGGAAATGGAGGGAGTTTTTCATGATTCAGGTCTCCTTGGGTTAATTTTCAAGCACTTTCCGAATATTTTCTTCCGTGACCGGCGAAATGACGCCGAGTTCCGTGATGATCCCGGCGATGTGTTTGGCCGGAGTGACGTCAAAGGCCGGATTGTAAACGTCCACGCCGTCCGGGCCGGTTTGACGGCCGAAGCCGTGCGTGACCTCGCGCGGATCGCGCTGCTCGATCGGGATCTGATCGCCGGTCGCGAGCGTCAGGTCGAACGTGCTTTTCGGGGCCGCCACGTAGAACGGAATATTGTGCACGCGGGCCAGGCACGCGACGGAGTACGTCCCGATTTTGTTTGCCGTGTCGCCGTTTGCGGTGATGCGGTCTGCCCCCACGACGACGGCCTGAACCTTTCCCTCACGCATGACCTGCGCCGCCATATTGTCGCAGATGAGCGTCACGGGGATTTCGTGCTGCATGAGCTCCCAGGCGGTCAGGCGCGCCCCCTGGAGCAGCGGCCGGGTTTCGTCCGCGTAAATGTGGAGTTTTTTCCCGTGCTCGGTCGCCCAGAAAAACGTCGCCAGGGCGGTTCCGTAGTCGGCCGTCGCGAGTCCCCCGGCGTTGCAGTGGGTCAAAACTCCCGCCCCGTCTGGAAGGAGTTCCGCACCGTACTTCCCGATGGCCCGGCAAATCGTCCGGTCCTCTTCGTGGATCGCACGGGCTTCCATCAGCAGGCGGTTGGCCACCTCGCGCGGGTGGAACGTCTGCGTGCAGTCCATCAGCTCTTTGACCTGGTACGCGACCTCCTTCATGCGGTCCAGCGCCCAGAAGAGATTGACCGCCGTCGGTCTGCTGCTCGCCAGATACGCGACGACTTCGTCGAATTTGGCGAAGAATTTGGCCGGGTCCATTTCCTCAAGCACGGGCTGAAGCCCAATGCAAACGCCGTAGGCGGCGGCGATCCCGATGGCCGGCGCGCCGCGAACGCGCAGGGAGTGAATGGCTTCCCAGACCTTTTCGACGCAGCCTTTCGAGTACTCGCGCTCGATGAACTCGGTCGGCAGAAGGGTTTGGTCGATCATAAAAAGCGAGCCGTCGGCGCCGCCTTCCCAGTGAATCGTTTCAGGTTTGCTCATTTCTTTTTAATTACGCATTACGAATTACGCATTAATTCCATTTCATCCGCGGCGCTTGCTCCGAAAAGCAAATAGTCGTCGGACGAAAACAAAAATTGGACGCCGGCCTCGCGGAGCCGCTCGACGGGATCGGGCCGCTGGTCCCAGTCGAAGGCGTGAAGGACCCGATTCGAGGTGGGCGAAACATTTAAAATCGTACCGCGGTCGGCAAGAAAACGCAGGACGTCGGGACTCTCCACGGCATGGATCCCGTGCTGGACCTCTGCCAGATCGAGGACCTCGACCGTGTGCCGGACGGATTCCGCGGAGCCGAACTCGCCCACGTGTGCTTTGAGTTTCAGGCCGGCATTTTGGGCGGTCCGGAAAAGACTCCGGAACGTTTCGGGCGGCTGCGCGTCTTCCACGTCGTAAAGGTCGATCCCCCCGAAATACGCGGCCAGATCCGGGCGGCGGTCCCTCACGCGGAGGATGTCGCCGAGCCACTTTTCCAGGTCCTCCATGGGTTTAGTTCGGGGGAAACCCAGGTCGAGCCGAAAGTCCAGATCGGGAGTGAATTCCTGATGAATCCACGCGATTCTTTCAACGCAATCTTCGGGCTTGAGATGGTAAATCCTGGGAAAATCCGCGCCAAAACTCACCTCGAAGCGGGTCACGCCGCTTTTTTGCGCCTGCTCCAGCGCGGATCGGACCGAAACCTCGAGGTAATTCGGGCGTTGGCACAGTGGAACGAGAAACTGCCGGACCCACCGATTCAGCCGAGCGATCGCCTGCGCGGAGGTTTCCGTTTCGCCCTCCTGAAGCGCCGGGAGATCGAACGTCCGAAAATCCGGGAGCGAAACGTTAAATTCCCGTTCCAGATCGGCTCTGGCGGCGCTTAAAAGGAGATGAGCATGACGGTCCTGCATCGGTTTTTCCTGGGGATTTCATTGAAAAAAGGTTCAGGTCCGAAGCGCGAGCAGTTCGTCGATTTCCTTCTGAATGGCGGCTTCGTCCATTTTCGCGTCCGTGTACTTGCGCTCCAGAGCCGCCAGATCGTCCTCGACGAAATCGGACTCTTCTTCGTCCAGACGGTTCACGAAGGAAATGCCGTTCAAGTGGTCAAACTCGTGCTGAACGATGCGGGCGGGGAAGCCCTTGAAGACCATTTTTACGGGCTCGCCGTCCAGATTGAATCCCGTGATCGTGACTTTCGGGGCGCGGACCACGTCGGCGTAAATTTTCGGGAAGCTCAAGCATCCTTCCTCGCCCGCCACGGGACGCCCGCCGCCGAGCTGGACCTCCGGGTTGATGAAAACGAATTCCTTCTCTTTATGGGCCGGATCGCCGGTTTCGTTCATGATGAAAAACCGGTACGGAAGACCCACCTGATTGGCGGCCAGGCCGACTCCTTTGGTTTCGTACATCAGCGGGAACATCTCGGTGATGATCGCCTTCAGCTCCGCGTCGACTTTTTTCAGCGGTTTGCAGACCATTTTCAAAACTGGGTGCGGGTACTTTACGACTTCCATTTTCTGCTTAAACCTTTCTCATTAAATCGTGGGATTCCCTGAAATCTCCTAAGCTCCCAACTCGCAAAAATGCTCTTCGAGCGTCTGGTCCTTGACGAAATCGGAGACGCTTCCGTCGTACTTGAGCCGGCCGTCCGCGATGAACAGGATCCGGTTCGTCATCGCCTCGACCTCCTGCAAAATGTGCGTCGAGAGGAGGATCGTTTTCGTCTCTCCCAGCGCGCGGATCGTTTTGCGCACCTCGTGGATCTGGATCGGGTCCAGCCCCGACGTCGGCTCGTCGAGGATGAGAACGTCCGGGTCGTGGAGCAGGACCCGCGCCATTCCGACGCGCTGCCGGAAACCGCGGGAAAGTTTTCCAATGGGCTTCCCGAGGACGGAGCTCAAATTGCACATTTCGATGACCCATTCCATGCGCTGCTGGCGGCTTTTTCGCGTCATTCCACGTGCGTCGGCGAAGAATTCCAGCAGGCTTTTTGGCGTCATGTCCGGGTAAAGCGGCCCGTTTTCCGGCAAGTAGCCGAGATGACGCGCCCCGGCGATGCGCTCGGAACTCATATTAAACCCGGCGATGCGGGCCGTGCCTGCGCTTGGAGCGAGAAAACCCGTTAAAATCTTCATCGTGGTGCTTTTCCCGGCGCCGTTCGGACCGAGAAAGGCCACGACTTCGCCGCGGCGGATCTGAAACGAAACGTTTTCAATGGCCGTGAACGGGCCGTAGTACTTGCACAGGCCGTCGGCTTCGATCAAAATGGAAGTGTCAGACATAAAATTTACCAAAAATTCACCAAACGATTAATCTGCCCCCGAGCCGGTCGGGGAAATGGGCGGCGACGTTCCGGCACAGTTCGGGAAAGGCCTGCTTGCACGTGAAATGCGCGGCCACGATCCAGCGGTTTTTGAATCGGTTTTGACGCTCCAGAACGTCCTGCAGGTGCGTGTGCTCGTACTGGTGGATGAGGTCGGGCGTGTAGCCGGTCCCGCTGGCCGTCATTTCCATGATGAGGATTTCCGCCTCGTAAAAAACCGGGTTCAGGTCGAGCGCGTCCGGCAGCGTGTCGCCCGTGTACGCCAAACGCGGGACGGAGTTTTCGTAAACCGCGTAGCCCAGCGACGGGATCCGGTGGAACGTTTCCAGCGCCTCGACGCAAAGCGTTCGGCCGTCGTTCGTCTGCCACTCGATCAGGTCGCCCGCGTTGATCCCGTGCACGGTGTAAGGGTAGCACGCCTCGTCGAGTTCCTGAAACGCGCCGAGGAATCGGCTCACCGCCTCAAGCGAGTACTCCGGGACGTAAATCTCCGGCGGAGCCAAATTCGTTTTCTTTCGCCGCGCGATGTACTGGTACAGGCCCGTAATATGGTCGCGGTGCGTGTGGGTGATGAAAAGCCGGTGGGTTTTGACCGTGAAATCGCTCGGATGTGCACCGGCGTCCAGCCCCAATTCATACTCAGGAACGTTCCAGAACGTCTGGATGCTCGCCCGCGACGCTCCCCGGACGGTCAAATCGCCGAGTTTTTTGGTTCTGTAGTAAATGTCACGCATGAAAGGTTCCTCAAAAACTCCATTATAGTCGAAGACGAAAAAATAAAAAGCCCCCCCGGAGGCGGTGGGTTGATTTTTTGGGAAAATCGGGTATAATTGAGCACTTGATCCTCCGGGAACCCGCCGGGGTTGGTCCTACACTGAAAAGAGTTTGAAGATTTTAATGATTTGGGAAAACCCTTTTATTATGCAAACCACCGCACAAAATCCGTCGCTTGGTCCTCAGATCCTGGAGCTTTTTCAGGCCGGCTGGACCCGTTTCCTCGTTGAGGACCCGGTTTCCTGGCCGCTCTGGCCGGAGATTTTGAAGGCTTTTCCCGACTTCCATTTCGCTTTTTTGGACCCGGATTCAGGGCGGATCATGGCCGCGGGAATGACCGTCCCGCTGGCGTGGAACGGCGAGTACTCCGAGCTGCTGACACGCGGCTGGCACTGGGTTCTGCAGCAGTCGCTCGACGATTTCCGAAACGGCCGGAAACCCTATACGCTGAGCGCGGCCAATGCGGTGGTCCATCCCGATTTTCGGGGCCGGGGTCTGGCGGAGCGGCTCGTTTTTGCGATGAAAGAAATCGCACGGACGCACGGTTTTCAGCGGTACATCGCCCCGTTACGGCCGACCCAGAAGGAGCAGTACCCGCTCACGCCGATCGAGCGCTACGCTGAGTGGACCCGCGATGACGGCCTGCCTTTTGACGCGTGGCTTCGGGTCCAGAAACGGCTGGGGGCGAAAATCCTCGGAACGGCCCGAAATTCCATTCGGATCGAAGCGACGCTCGACCAGTGGCGGGAGTGGACCGGCCTGGTTTTCCCGGACTCGGGCCCTTACGTGATCCCCGGCGGCGCCGTCCCGCTGGAAGTCTGCGTAGAAAAGAATCTTGGGACGTACACCGCGCCCAGCATTTGGGTGGCGCACGAGGTCTGAAGTCCTCCATTTCCCACTTTTTTTGGTAAAAATTGAAAAATCGACGAAAATATGGTTGACAAAACAAGCGCGGGGATTATATTATAAGAGAGATTAATAGAGCAGAGCCTTTCCAGGAAAAAACCATGAGTGATAATCCGACCATTACACTGCGTATTATTGACGGAACGGACAAAGGAAAAGAGTTTACGGATCTTCCTCTTCCGGTCAGTTTGGGGCGTGAAGCACAGAACACGATCAGGCTGCATGATGAAAAGGTGAGCCGTTACCACTGCAAGATCCAGGAGGATGGCGGCGAAATTATTCTGACCGACATTGAAAGCACCAATGGGACGCTTCTGAACGGCCAGCCGATCCACATCGCTCTGATTCACCCCGGCGATTTGATCGTGGTCGGGCAAACGCTTATCATCGTTGGGAAGCGTAAAGAAATCGCCAAGCGCTTGGCGCTGCTGGACGATCTTCCCATGGAGGACGTGGCACTTCGTCTGCTCGTTGCGGACAATTCGACGGAGTTTCTGCCCACCAGTCTTATTGACGAGATGGAACACTATTCCTACGACGTTCAGGATGCGCTGAAGCGTCTGCATAGTATTGCGCCTCCAGCACTTCCTTCCGGGCTGAATCCCACCCAAACGGCACGCCTCGCGGAGCTTTTGTCCTACGTTCAGCTCAGGATGGAAATGATTCTTGAAAAAGCCCGACTGAACGAAACTACGGATCGGGTTTTGCTGGACCAGCGTGAGTGGCAGAGTTTTATGGATCTTTTTTCCCGTCTGACGGATTACTACAAGCAACTGATTCAACCGGAAGATTGAGGGAACATGCGCGTTTTTTTGGCCGGTATTATGCAGGGGTCTTTTCGGGAGATGAAACTGCATTCTCAGGACTACCGCTCTTATTTCAGGGACCTCCTCGAAGCGAATATCCCCGGGGTGGACGTTTTCGACCCTTTTGAAGGGCATTCGGATTCCATTCGTTACACCGATGAAGTCGGGAAAAAAGTTTTTCTCGGGCATAATTATTTGTGCCGGGAAATGGACGTCATTCTGGCGTTCGTCCCGGAAGCCTCGATGGGGACCGCGATCGAAATGTGGGAAGGAAATCAGAACGGGGCGGTCGTCGTGACGGTTTCGCCGCTGAACCGGAACTGGGCCGTCAAGTTTCTGAGTGACCGGATTTACGCCACGGTCGAGGAACTTGAAAAAGACGTGCGTTCCGGTGAATTCCAGCGTTTTGTGGAGGAGCGGCGCAAAATCCGTCAAAATTCTTCCCACCCCCATTGACAAAAAATCAAATCCTGCTAAAATTCTGTTTACTTGAAGGTTGAGCCTTCAGTTTATAGATGGTGGACGTAGTTCAGTTGGCTAGAGCACCAGATTGTGGTTCTGGTTGTCGTGGGTTCGAATCCCACCGTCCACATTTCCCCAAAATCGAATGTTGGCTTTTTGAACATTCGATTTTTTTGTGTCTTTGGTTTTCGTAAATTTGGAAATTTCAGCTCCAAGGGATTGATTATGAAGCACTGCCTGATTCTATTTTTCGCTTCGGTTTTGAGTTTGGTTTCTTCGGTGTTTGCCGAAATTGAAACGGTGACTGGGAAAGTCGTGCATGTGGCCGACGGCGATACCATTGAACTTCAGACGGCTGACGGAGAGCAGCGGCGTGTGAGGTTTCAGGGGATCGACGCGCCGGAACTCCACCAAGAGTTTGGCATGGATTCGTTCAAGTTTCTCAAGTCGCTCATCGGCGGCAAAAAAGTGATGGTCAAAGTCGAAAAAATCGACCAGTTCGGACGAACCGTCGGTCGAATCTGGCTCCTCCGCGAAGAGGAACGGCTGGCTCCTCTGGACGTTGAGGAAAAAATGCTCGAAGAGGGAATGGCCTGGCATTTTTCCAGATACAATGATGAGAAAAAACTCAGCCTTGCCCAGAAAAAAGCCCGGGATGCCAAGCGCGGACTTTGGGCAAACCCGGATTCTATTCCGCCGTGGAAGTGGCGTCAGATGAACCCGCGGACTCGCTGAATCTGATGAATTTTTGGGGACTGGAAAACGGCACAATGGTGATTTGTGCCGTTTTTTCCAAAAACTTGAACCGGGGAAAGAAACCTGATTTTACCCGTTAATGCCAGCTCTTCTCTAACGTTTCTGAAAAATTTTATTATTTTTTCCGGAGGGGGGCTTTGACTATTTCCAAATGTATACTATAATGTCGAATATTGGGGTTACACACCGGCCCTGCTTATAGCATTTCAATCCGTTAAAATGGGTTGACGGGGCTGGTAAAATAAAATAAAAAAGCCAGTTAAAATCGGCATCATATATATCGAAGGATTCGGTGTTTTAGTGATACGCGGTATAATTAACCTCCAGAAAGCCTTTTTGCAATTCATCAGGAAGAAACTTGGGGATGAATCTTTTGCAATGTGGTTTGAAGGTCAATTCCAGCTTTTGTGCGGGGATACTGCAGATACGCTGTACATTTCAGCCGAGGCGCCGTTTGTTCTGGACTGGTACCGGCGCAATTTCCAAAAGCTTTTCCGTGAAGCGGTCCGCGCACTCTTCCCGACTTTTACCGGAACGATCCAATACTGCACCCGTGAGGAAGCGGACGCGATGAACAGCGCGGAGCTGGCACGGGAGAATCCGGTGCTTCCGGCCATTCAGACGTTCCCCCAGGCCAAATCCGGCGCCGTGACGCAGATCCACGCGGTTAAAACCGTCACCAAACCGGAAAAAGAAGCCGTTCAGGAACCGGCCAAAACGCCGGCGACCCGTTCGGAGCTTCTTGCCGAGCGTCGGCGCAAGTCCCGTGAAGCGATTCTGGTCGCGGAGCAGGCGAATATTCCCGGAATGGTGGAATTTTTGCGGGGCGAGGCGCCGGGATTAGAGGTTAAATTTGCACCGAAGTCTGAGACTGAACCGGTTCAAAAGTCTGCTCCTGCGGAAACTAAAGACCCGATGGCCGATTTCGTGAGTCTGATGGACCAAATGGCCGCCGAGGGAAAAATCCGCAAATCGCTTTTGAATCCTGCGATTTCCGTGCCGGAACCGGTCGTGGAAGCGGTTCTCCCTGAGCCGGTAAAAGCCAAAACCAGCACGAAAACCAGAGCCAAGGCAAAGACCGAAACGCCGAAATCCGCAACGAAAAAAGACCTGGCCGGGACGAAACTCCAGGCTCTCATGGCGAACGTGATGGCGCTTTCCGAGGCGGAAGAAGCCGGTGCGCCCAAGGAAGAATCGTCGCTGGTACCGCGTCATTCAGCGCCGCGGGCGTTTGTGCCGGTTGAAGAGCGTGAACGGCGGACCGTCGGGTACTCCACCGGGACGTTCGATTCGTTCGTTTGCGGGAGTTCCAACCGGGTGGCGTATACGACCGCGCGGAGTCTGAACCGGAATCTGGGCCTGGTCTCGCCGATCCTATTCACCGGGCCGACGGGCGTGGGAAAAACCCATCTTCTCGATGCGATTTACCGTGAGGCGCTGAACTACGGTTTCTCGGTCGCTTACAAAACGTGCGAGGAGTTCATGAACGACTTCGTCGCCAGCTTGCGGGACCCGCGCCGGAAATCGGAATTCCAGGAGACGTATCGCCAGTGCGACGTGCTTCTGCTCGACAATTTGCAGTTCATGCTCGATAAAAAGGGAACGATCCCCGAGCTGCACAATATTTTCAACTACCGGATGCGGCACGGGAAGCAGATCGTGCTCGCCTCAGACCGGGAGCTGAAAGAACTGGAAGGGCTTGGCCTGGAGCTTTGCTCGCTCCTGCGCGGTGGTTGCGAGTGCCGGTTGAACGAGCCGAGTTTCGACGTGCGGCTGGAAATCCTCTCACGCGGGAGCAAACTGCGCAACTTGCCTCTTACGGCCGAGCAGCAGCATAAAATTGCCGTTTTGTGCACGGGCGACGTGCGTGAGCTTCTGGGAAAACTTAACACGCTGGAAATGATGGTCCGCGCGCAATTCAGCCAGCCCGGGCGTGTGGCGCAGGAGGAAATTTCGGCCCAAGAGCGGACGAGCGTCGTTCAGCAGATCGTGGACGGCCTGGTGGACCAGCCGGGCAGAACGGTTTCGCTCGACGAGATCAAGCGCTACGTGGCGGTCCAGTTCGGGATCGACGTCCAGCTTCTTTCCTCGGGCAAACGGACGCGGAACGTTTCCCAGCCGCGCATGCTTGCGATGTGGCTCGCCCGGAAATTCACGCGCAAACCACTCTCCGAGATCAGCCAGTCGTTTGGGTGCAGCAGTCACAGCACGGTCATTTCCGCGCAGAAGAAAGTGGAATCGTGGCGGACGACGGATTTCCGGGTCCAGACCGTCGAATCGGTGCAGAGCGTGAACGATCTGCTCTTCCAGCTTGAAAGCCAGATCCAGCGCGCACTTTGAGCGTAACAAAGCCCGGATTTAAGATTTAAAAAGAAAAAACTCCGATCCTGTTCGTGGGACCGGAGTTTTTTGCTGCTTTTGCGCTAGTTTTTCTTGAAAAGTTTTCTTTGAAGCGCGGGGTTGAACGTGGTCCAGGGGCTTGAACTGTTCAGGTCTTCCTCCATGAGCTGATGAAACGCCGCCAGCTTCGAGTCGAGCAGGTCGATGCAGTGGAGCGCCATCGCTTCGACGGTCATCGGGAGTTTGGGGCTTCCAAATTCGTACTCGCCGTGGTGACTCGCGATCATGTGCTTCAGCTCCAGCGCAAGCCGGGCCGGGAACTTCTCACCGGTAATCGCTTCGTACTGGTGAATTTTCTCCTCAAGCATGGAAATGCCCAGATTGATGTGCCCCAGAAGCTGGCCCTCGTCCGTGTAGGCGAATTCCGGCTCGCATTCCAGCTCGACGGTCTTTCCCGTGTCGTGCAGGAACGTCCCGAAAAGAAGCAATTCCGTGTCGAGGTAGTCGTAGGCGTCGCCGATCTGCTTCGCGAGTCCCATCATCGTGACGACGTGCTCGAGCAACCCGCCGCGGTAGGCGTGGTGGTGCTTGATCCCGGCCGGAAGGGTCTGAAGACGGCTCATGAACCACCCGTCCTCCGTGTAACATTGGGTCAGGAGTTTAAGTTCCGGGCGCTCGATCGTGTCGAGCAGGGCGTTCATCTTCTCGAGGAGTTTTTCGACGCAGAGGCTGCTCGTCTGGATGAATTCTTCGGGATCGACCTCTTCGGCCGGCACTTTGTAAAAGCGCTTGACGATCAGCTGCATGGCCCCCTGAAAGACCTGGGCTTTTCCTTCGACGTGGATGTAGTCGCCGTTTTCGAAAAGGTGGTAAACGTTTTCGTTGGCGTTCCAGAGCCGGGCGGTCAGGGTCCCCGTTTTGTCCGAAAGGTCGATCTGGAGGTACAGCGCACCGTTCCGGTTCGGGCGCAGCTGTTTGTTGGAGGCGCGGAAAACTTCGTTGACGTTTTCCTGCTCCTTGAGGCTATTAATGTATTGACGAGTCATGGTGATTTATCGGTCTTAAAAAAATCTCAAAAAGGAAAAGGAGAAAAGCGGATGCGGGTGGGAATGAAGTGAAAACTCAATTCCCCCTTTCATCCAATATTACTATTTTAAGACTTTTCCCCGGGTCTGCCAAGGGGGAGCGGGGAAAAACCTGAAAAAAACCAGAGGCTCGCTCTTGAAATTTCTGGAATAAAGCGTACAATAGAACCAGGTCGTGTATTTTTACACGTGGTGAAAACGTACTTTAGAAAGGATAAAAAAATGGAACTTTTTGAAACCCTCAACGCCCGCCACTGCTACCGTGGCCCGTACACCGACGCGCCGGTTCCGCGTGAAGACCTTTTGAAAATTGCCGAGGCCGGCCGCCTCGCCCCAACCGGAAAGAACGCCCAGACGTGCAGTTTCGTCCTGATCGACGACCCCGAGATCCTCAAAAAATGCGGCGAGATGCTCGACCGCCCGGCCTGCATGAAGACCGCGAAGGCGGCGATCGCCGTCGTGGCCAAGCCGGACCCGGTGTTCATGGGGCGCTCGTTCCACGTTGAGGACGCTTCCGCTGCCGTGCAGAACATGCTCCTCGCCGCCACCGCGCTGGGCTACGCCTCGGTCTGGGTCCAGGGCGGCCTGATGGCCAACGGCGTCGGCGAGACGCTGAACAAAATGCTGAACGTTCCGGAAGGTCAGAGCGTGCTGATCCTCCTCCCGCTTGGCGTCCCGGCTGAAGAAGGGCCTTTGCCGGTCAAAAAGCCGCTGGAAGAAAGAATCGTTTTCAATCGTTTTTAACCGGAATGCGTCATGAAGGGGATGGTCGACGGGTCGGCTTTCCCCCTTAGTTCAATGGTGGTCTCCTTCTATGATCGTGAACGGTCTTTCGTAAAATTTTTGAAGAAAAACCGGGAATAATTCTTCTGCCCCTTGACTTTTCCTGTAAAATAGTGTATACTAATGTACACTAAAGAATAATTATTTTCGAATGATTAACTGAAACAAATCAACGAGAACAAAACTACCACCCAGCACTGCTGGATTTTTTGAAAGTTGGTTTGTCAGGTGAAGCATTCCTGTCTGTGTGTACGTATATGCATGGTGGGAGTGCTGACCCTGTTTTGCTGTTTTCAAACTCTGTGGTAGGAGTGTTCTCGCAGCAGGCGGAGTTGGCATGACCATCGTGCATTTTTTCTTGTACGTCTCTGGTTATTTTCACAATCTCTGAATCATTCTCTGTAAATTGACGTTTTTTTTGTTTTTGAAAAAATGAAAATTTCCATCGCATTGTGTACCTATAACGGTGCAAAATACTTGCGGGAACAGTTAGAAAGTTTTACTGCCCAGACACGTCTTCCTGACGAGGTCGTTGTGTGCGACGATGGCTCAACAGACGAGACGATGAACATTCTGGAGGATTGGACCAGGACGGTTCCTTTTGAAGTACGAATTGTAAAAAACGAAACGAATCTGGGTTTTGCCAGGAATTTTGAAAAAGCCGCTGGCTTCTGTACAAAAGATGTAGTCTTTCTTTCTGACCAAGATGATATTTGGCTTCCGGAAAAACTGGAACGGATGATTTCTTTTTATGAGAAAGACTCCGAGGTTTTAGGAGTCATTAGTGATGCTTTTTTAGTGAACTCGCAAAACCAGCTTCTTCCTTGGAAACGGTCTGAAATGTTGAGGTCAAATCAACTTTTAAGTTTTTTTATTTGGCTGCCGGAAAACCGATTTCCGGTATGTTCCGGGTGTTGTGCGTCGTATCGTAAAAGTTTCCTGAAGCAGCTTCCTTCAATTCCCGAAGGGGAATCTCATGACGGTTGGTTCTTTCTGTTGGCTCAAACGGAAGGTCGGGTTCAATTTCTTTCCGAGCCACTTCTTCGCTGCCGGATCCATGAGACCAATACGTCTGGTGTTCAGGCTACTGAAGAATCGATCAGAAAGAGTAACAAACGTGCTGATTATTTCTATGAAAGAGCGCCTGGTTCTTTTCTTTATCTGGATTCGAAATTTCAAAAGTTTGAAAACCTCCTTGAAACTTTGCCGGTGATTCCTGGGAAAAAACGTTTGTTGAAACAGATCCGGCGTGAGCGAAAGCATTTTACAAATCGTGAA
This sequence comes from Thermoguttaceae bacterium, assembly GCA_017447865.1. Classification (GTDB taxonomy): domain Bacteria; phylum Planctomycetota; class Planctomycetia; order Pirellulales; family Thermoguttaceae; genus RGIG3701. The sequence continues at coordinate 172,116 of JAFSMO010000016.1, read as the reverse complement.
CGCATCCAGCGTAATGCTTTCAAATTTTTTCCTCTGGCGGTTTGGGAATTTCTCACCGGTCGTTATTTCGACTGGCCCAAGCCGTTCGCCTCCGCGTTTTTTGACTTGAAAAAAGGATTGAGAATCCAGGATTTTTCCGTAAAAGAAGGAGAATAATATGAACGTGCAAAATTTTACGTCACCCTGGAATGTCGAGAAACTGCGGCACTGAAAATTCAAATTCACCATTTGTGACGTTCATTGATGCTGACGAGTATACAGAAGAAGACATGCTGTTTGGCTGTTAATGCAGAGACGGTCATGGCTGTGGCTGGATTCAGAAAAACAGGCTATTATTTTTAAGAAAAAAACGGGGTTGGCTGGGGAACAGTATTCGATCAGTTTTGAGAAGACTCAGGAGTTTACCGTTTTCAGTTGATAGGTAAAAAAAAGAGTTTTCAGCTGGGAGTAAAAATAGAAACTCCCAACAGAAAACTCTCTAACCGGCCGAGGACGGCGAGCCGCCGTCCCTCCGTATTAATGATTCAGGATCACTCTTCGTCGAGGATCTCGACCGCGGCGAATTTCTTTCCTTCGAGCATTTCCAGCGAGGCGCCGCCGCCCGTCGAGACGTGCGAGACTTTGTCGGCGTAGCCAAGTTTCTGGATGGCCGCTGCCGAGTCGCCGCCGCCGATGATGCTCACCGAGTCGCTCTCCGCGATCGCGTCCGCTACGGCTTTCGTTCCGACCGCGAACGGTTCCAGCTCGCAGACGCCCATCGGGCCGTTCCACACGACCGTCTTGGCGGCCTTCACGATGTCGGCGTACAGCTTGGCGGTTTCCGGACCAATGTCAAGCCCTTCGAAGCCGTCCGGGATTTCGCCGGCCTTGACGACCATTTTGTTGCAGTCGGCGCTGAACGCGTCGCCGCAGTTCGTGTCGATCGGGAGGACCAGCTTGTCGCCGCCCTTTTCCATCAGTTCGTTCGCGAGGTCCACTTTGTCCGCTTCGACCAGCGAGCCGCCGACTTTCTGCCCCTTGGCCAGCGAGAAGGTGTAGGCCATGGCGCCGCCGATGAGGACTTTGTCGCAAATGCCGAGCAGATTATTAATGACGTTGATTTTGTCGGAGACTTTCGCGCCGCCGAGGATTGCGACGAACGGGTGGGTCGGGTTGGCGATCACGTCGGTCAGGTACTTGATCTCTTTCGCAACGAGGGAACCGACGACGCGCGGTTTGCCTTCCATCGCGAGCGGAACGGCGTACATCGAAGCGTCCGTGCGGTGGCACGTGCCGAACGCGTTGTTGCAGTAAACGTCACCGAACGCGGCCAGTTTGGCGGCGAAGTCGGCGTCGCCCTTCTTTTCGCCTTTTTCGAAGCGGACGTTTTCCAGAATGACCACGTCACCGTCTTTCAGCGCGGCGACTTTGGCGGCAGCGTCATCGCCGACCGTATCGGTGGCGAAAGCGACCGGTTTGCCAAGCAGCTCGCTCAGGCGGACCGCGCAGGGTTTCAGGGAGTACTTCTCTTTCGTTTCGCCTTCCTTGAGTTTGTCGGGGCGTCCAAGGTGGCTCATGAGTACGAGCTTCCCGCCGCGGTCAATGACGGATTTAATCGACGGAAGGGCCATAACGATGCGGCGATCGTCGGTGATGTTCTGCTCCGCGTCGAGCGGAACGTTGAAGTCAACGCGCATAAGGACCGTTTTGCCGGCAACATCCACTGCGTCAATCGTTTTTTTAGCCATGAGAATTTACTCCTCTGTAAAAAGCGTCCTGGGAGCGCAACGGTCGGCCGAAACATAAGCCGCCAACGGACTCCCCCTTTTGAATCGAATCGATATTAAATTATCCTATAATCTGAAAATTTTGCAAGGGGGAGGGGGAATCTTTTTGAAAAAATGTTCTTCGGGCGGACAAAATCCCGGAATCTTCCCTTTTAACCAGAAAGCCCAGCGCGCTTCAAACCTTCATTTAAACACGGATTTCCGCGGATTTAAGGGATTCAAAGGATTTAAGTGGAATTCGTGAAAATCCTTCCAATCCGTGGAAATCCGTGTTTAAATAAAAGTCTCGAGCGGGCTGGACTTGCACCCTGAAAACGGGTTTGAGGTTTTGATCAATACGTGTATCCGCGGTCCCTCGCCTCGCCGCCAGCACCAATGCGGAAAATCTTCACCTCTCGCTTTTGGGGCTTGATCACGACCACGTCCACGAGGCACTCCGACGCGCGGCTGAAATTCGTGAAGACCGCCTGATCGTCCGGGAGTTCCTTCGGATTCACGCCGCCGTAGCCCTGCGAGATGGAGTAGTGCACGCCGTTGGAAAGCAGATGGTGGTCGAAATGACTGTCGCCGTAGAAGCAGCCCGCCAGGCGCGTGTCCTTGTTGGCGGTGAAATCCCACTTCACGCCGTTCATCTCGCCGGAGCGGTTCGCAACGAAGTCCTCGCAGATCTTGATGAAAACGTCCTCGTTCTTCGCGTGGCAGTTCGAGTAGGATTTCCAGTGACCAATCACGACCTGAACGCAGAAATGCTCCATGATCAGGGCGGTCCAGCCTTCCTCAAGGTCCGCCAGATGGTCGGCGATGAATTGAAGCTGGCTGACCGAAAGGCCGTAGTAGCCGTCGTCCGAAGTGTTCGTGAAGAAGACGCGCGTCTTCTTTTCGGGAAGGTCGTAAAAGCCCCAGCTAGGGCTCTCGCCGAAAACGAGCTTGAACCCCTTCGCGGCAGTCATCCCGTTGAACATTTCACCGAACCGGTCGCTCGAAACGATGCGGTTTTTACCGTGGTCATGGTTCCCCATCGAGAAAAGGGCCGGAAGCTCGAAATCGCGGTAAATCGTCTGCTTCGAGGCGAGCATCATCTCGACTTCCTCCGGATTTTTCGGGACCATTTCGACCTCCATGTCGCCCAGGTCCGCGAAAAAGTCGGCCTTGAGCTGGCGCGCGGCCTGCTGACCGATGTAAATGTGCATCTTGGAATCGGACCAGTCGATCGGGTCGGCGATCGTCACGCTGCGCGAGTGAATGTCGGTCATGTACGGGAAAATGACGCACAGGTCGTCGCCCTTCCAGGCGTCGATGCGCTTTTGGGTTTTTTCGATCTCGTCTTTGGCCCAGTCGGGAATTTCCACGGCCAAAAGGGTCGAAGCGGTGAGGAAGGCGCAGAGGAAAGCGGTGAGGAAACGAAGCATAAAACCTCCTGTTTGGCTTGGGAAATTTTTCAGGGCGTGTTCACGTGCGGGGAGCCGATCAGGCCGTAATCGCCGAAGTAAACCAGCACGTAAGTATTCCGGCCGTCTTCCACGTTTACGTGCACGCGGCACGACGAGGGATTCAGGCCCGGTTCCTGAAGGACCTTCTTCCAGACGCGGTGTACGTGGGGATCGGGACCAGGCCCGGGACCGTGGTGAGGGCCGTGATGAGGGCCATGGTGATGCGGAGGGCCGGGCGGAGGAACCGGGCCGGGGCCGACTTCAAACGAGACCTGAATCGCCGAGCCGTAAGGTTGAGCGTTTTCCACCTGCCAGTCGCTTCCTGCAAACGCTTCCGAAGTCGCGGCAAGATTCAAATCGTGTTCCCCCGCGGGGAGCTCAAGCCGGGCGACCTGGATCGACCCCGGGAGAAGGTTCCAGCACCGCGTGTCGGCTTCTTCGGACGCTTCCCAGAGGACTCCCGCCAGATCGAGCAGAACTTCCGCGCCGGCTGATTGGGTTCCAGCCGCCTCTTTGATCCCGTAGATCCCGGCTTTCTTTATGATTCGTCGGGCGGCGGCGCGGGCGATGATCCACGGTTTGTTGACCTCGAACTGCTCGAGCGCCATCGTGTTCACGTCGGTGATTTTCTCGGTCAAAACGGACTCGCCCGAATTGTCCACCGTGATCTTCGCGGCCCGGTAGCGGCACGGCGCGAGGTTGATTTCGGGGATGGGAACCGGCGCAATGGTCGGCGGAACGGAATGTTTGGAAGTCGCGGAGACGATCATGTCCGTGACCATGAGGGCGGCCTGCGTGACTTCGGCGTTTTTCTCGACTTTGTACGGGCCGTGTCCCACCATGGCGAAAACGTAAACCGCCCCGTTCCCCTTTTGCGTCGAAATTCCCTGCTGGGCGCGGGCGAGCTGCTGGCGTCCACCGTTGAAGCCGGGGCTCCACTGGGTGACTTTCGTGAACTCGCGGATCTGGTCCTGCTGGCCGGAAACGTTCCCATCGTCGAGGATTCCGCAGAGGTACGGCCCGATGGCGAGCATTTTGTAGGACTTTTTGACTTTTTCGTGAGTTTTGGGGTCTTCCTCGCTTCGGGAGATGATTTCCTCCTGCTTCATGTTGATCTGGTTGGCGTAGGCGCGCACGTCGCTTCCGTCGAGCATCAGACTGTTCAGGGCGAGCATGACGCGGATCAGGACTTTTTCGTAATCCTCGCCTTTGTACGAGATCGAGCAGTCGTCCGTGAGCATCGAGGCGGCGTTTTCCGCGGCTGATTTGGCTTTCCGGCCCTCCAGATCGTCGAACGAGTCGCGGACCTCACGCAGGAGCGTTTCGCTCTGGCGGAATTCCCCCTGGCACAGACGCATCATCGCCTCTTCCAGTTTCATCACGTCGGCATTTTTGCGGTTGGAAGATTTTTCCCGTTCCTTTACGATCATCTCGGCCGCCGAGTCCAGATTGTTGCAGTAAAACGCCTCACGCGCCTGGTTCACCCTCACGATGTAGGAGTGGCACCCGGTCAAAAAAGACGCAAGGACGAGCAGAGCAAACGGGAAAAAAACGGGAAAACGCATAAATTAATGATGAATTATGAATGATGAATTATGAATTCAGGTTTATTCGTGGTTTCGGATCTTCGCGGCCAGGGATCGGTTGTACATCTTGCTCAGATCACAGCCTTCCTTCACCGATGAGCCGTCATTAATGTTAATGAGTTCCAGCGAAAGCCTGTAATCGCGCTGGGAGTCCCGATTATCGGTCGTGGTTCCGCTCGTCAGCTTGGCGAAGAGCAGGTACTCGAAAGGCTGGCCGTCTTTTTCGAGCGCGGTCTGAAGTTTGCGCTGGTTTTCCGGGATGAAAAGATCGTCCATCCGGAAACGCTCGGCGCGCAGGGCCGGCTCGACGTAGCGGCGGCTGATCGACGTGTACTGGCCGCTCGCGCTGATCGAAGTGTCGATCATTTCGTAGAGCTGCTCTTTGTAGTCCGCCAGCTCCTCGGCCGTGAAGTTTTCCACGCCGACGAAGCAGATCCTCTTTGGAAACGGCCCCATGCCCGGGTTTTGCGCGTCGGCGGCCAGCAGACGTCCAACGGACTCTTCAACGAGCGGTTTGTAAACTTCCTGCCCGGCTTTGTGGCTTCCGGAAAGCTGTTTTGTGCCAGGACGCATAAGCGTGCCGGTCTGGGTTTTGCAGGCGGGGATCAAGGCCAGCGAGGCGGCCAAAAAAGCTAAAAATGTGAGTTTTAAAAGTGATTTCATTTTCTGGACCGATGAACAGGGAAAATATTGAAACGTTAACTCACTGATTTTAATGAATTTTTTAAAAAAACGCAAGACCAAAAAAGGGCTTTTTTCCGCTGGGGGGGGGTGGCGGCGGCGGGAAAATCTGCTATACTAAAGGACTGCATTGAAGAACGGCAAAAGAATCGGGAGAAAAACGAATCAACCTTTTTGCAAAAGAGGAATCCGTTAAAGCAAATGAACGAAAAAGAAAATCAAAACCGCACGACTTCCCGCCGGCGCTTTCTGCGGGGCCTGGGCGGAACGGCCGCCGCGGCGTCGCTGACCCTGACCGGCTGCAAACCCGCGAAAAAAGGCCCGGAGACCGACATCGGCGTCAATTCCGGCGAGATCCCGACCGACAAAATGGAGTACCGCGTCAATCCGAAAAATGGCGATCGCGTCTCGCTCCTCGGTTTCGGCTGCATGCGCCTTCCACTCAAATCCAAATTCGGGTCGCGGGAGGCGGAATACGCCATCGATCAGGAGGCGGTGAACGACCTGTTCGACTACGCGATCGCGCACGGCGTGAACTACTTCGACACTTCGCGGCGCTACTGCCGGGGTTTCTCGGAGGAATTCGTCGGAAACGCGCTCGCCCGTCACGACCGCAAGTCGTACTTCCTCGCGACCAAAATGTCCAACCAGGCGATGCGCAGCCGCGAGGAGTCGCTTCTGGTTTACCGGGAGTCGCTCGAAAAACTCCAGACCGACTATTTCGACTACTACCTCTTCCACTCCATCGGGAAATTCGACGTTTACAAAGAGCGCTACCTCGATAATGGGATCAAGGATTTCCTCCTCAAGGAACGTGAAGCAGGCCGAATCCGTCAGCTCGGCTGGTCGTTCCACGGCGAAAAGGCCTTTTTCGACTTCATGATGTCGCCCGAGTGCGGGATCGACTGGGATTTCGTTCAGATCCAGCTCAATTATGCCGAGTGGGAGCGAATTCAGGCGCGGGCCGACGTAACGACGCGCTACCTGTACGACAAACTGGCGGACCTGAAGATCCCGGCGATCATCATGGAGCCGCTCCTCGGCGGGCGTCTGGCCAGTCCGAACTTCAAGGCGAAAGAGCTGATGAAGCAGATGCGCCCCGAGGCGAGTTACGCATCGTGGGCGTTCCGTTTTGCCGGGTCTTTGCCAAACGTTTTGACCATCCTCAGCGGCATGACGTACATGGAGCACCTGCAGGATAATTTGAGGACGTTCTGCCCGTTTGAGCCGCTCAATGACGCGGAGCTGGAAATGCTCGCGGAAGCCGCCAAAACGATGGAGCAGTTCAACACGGTGAACTGTACCGGGTGCGAGTACTGCATGCCGTGCCCGTACGGACTGGATATTCCGGGGATCTTCACGCACTTCAACAAATGCCTGAACGAAGCGAATTTCCCCGAGAATCCGGAAAGCGCGAACTACAAAAAAGCCCGGCGGGAATACCTCATCGGTTTCGACCGGAGCGTTCCGGCCCTGCGGCAGGCGAATCACTGCGTCGGGTGCGAGCTTTGCCGGCCCAAGTGCCCGCAGTCGATCGCCATTCCGGCCGAAATGCAGCGGATCGACCAGTTTGCCGAAAATTTGAGGCTTGAGCGCGGAAAGGCGGGGATCTGATGCTGAGAAAAATTCGAATTTTGCTCGCCGCGTTCACGTTCATCGTGCTGACGCTTCTTTTCCTGGATTTCACCGGGACGATCCACCTTTGGCTCGGATGGATGGCGAAAATCCAGTTTCTTCCGGCTCTGCTGGCGGTGAATGCCGGGGTGGTCGCGGCACTGGTCCTTTTGACCCTCCTTTTCGGGAGAATTTACTGCTCGGTCATTTGCCCGCTCGGGATTTTGCAGGACCTCATCTCCTGGTTCGCGGGGCGGGGGCAGAAAAAACCGTGCTTCCGGTTCCAGAAGGCGCACACGGTGATGCGGTTTAGTTTTCTCGTGCTTTTCATCGTGCTGCTCGCGGCGGGATTTGGACAGATCGCCGCGTTGATCGCGCCGTACTCGACATTTGGGCGAATCGTCGGCACGCTCCTGAACCCGATTTACGCCTGGGGGAATAATTGCCTCGCGTACCTCGCCGAGCGAGTGGGAAGTTACGCGTTTTACCGGGTGGACGTCTGGGTGAAAGGGACGGTTACGCTGCTCGTCGCGTCGCTGACGCTGATGATTCTGGCGTTTTCCGCCGCCAATCACGGCCGGCTCTGGTGCAACGCGGTCTGCCCGATCGGCACGCTGCTGGGACTCGTGAGCCGCTTCGCATTTTTCAAGCCGGTTTTCGATCTGGAAAAGTGCAACGGGTGCGGGATCTGCTCGAGGAAGTGCAAGGCCGAGTGCATTAACCCGGCGCTCCATCAAATCGACCTGAGCCGCTGCGTCGCGTGCTACGACTGCGTGGAGGCCTGCCGCCAGAAGGCGATTTCGATCGGCCTGTACAGCAAAACGGCGCAGGAAGTTCCAACCGAAACCAGCAAGGAGGCCGAGAAATGATTGAAAAACGTGAAAACTCCCCCGCTGGGGCAGAATCGGCCCCGAAAACGCGCCGGGCTTTTTTGACTTTGGCGGCGCTTGGAACCGTGAATTCCGTCGCGAACTCCGTGGTGGCGCAGGGGATCGAGAAAGAATCGGCGGCCGACGGCGGCGTGGCAGCGATCCAGCCCAAACGCGATCTGGACCGTGTGACGCCCGTCACGCCTCCGGGGTCCGAGGGGTTAAAGCACCTGAAACGGCACTGCACCACGTGCCAGCTTTGCATCTCGGCGTGCCCGAACGGGGTTTTGCGTCCGTCCGAACGCCCGGGAATGCTCATGATGCCGGAAATGGGGTTTGAACGCGGCTACTGCCGGCCCGAGTGTGTCCGCTGCTCGTCGGTCTGCCCGACCGGGGCGATCCGGATTCTGGACGTGGCCCGGAAGGCCGCCACGCACGTGGGGATCGCACGCTGGCGGGCCAGTCTCTGCGTCGTGAATACGGACGGCGTGCCCTGCGGAAACTGCGCGCGCCACTGCCCGGCCCAGGCGATCCAGATGGTTCCAAAGAAAGAAAATCCCAAAGTCAAAATCCCGGCGGTCGATGAGGACCGGTGCCTCGGCTGCGGGGCCTGCGAGAATTTGTGCCCGTCCCGCCCCGTGAGCGCGATCTACGTTGAGGGCGTGGAACGGCACCGCGTCGGGTAATTGGCAAATGAAGGATCAAGAGGAATTAAGAGGAATTTTGAGGAATTAGAAAATGGAAAATCCGGCAGAAACTTCTACCGCTCAGGAATCCAACCCGCGTCCGTTTGTTCATCTGCACTGCCACAGCGAGTACAGTCTGCTCGACGGCGCCGGCTCTTTGAAACGCCTCGTTGCGAAGGCGGTCGAGTGCAAAATGAACGCGTTGGCGCTCACCGACCACGGGAACATGTTCGGGATCCTGAAATTCTACCAGCGCGCCAAAGACGCCGGGATCAAGCCGATCCTCGGCTACGAGGCGTACCTCGCGCCGGACAGCCGGTTCAATCGCACGTACCCGGCCCGGGCCAATTCCGCCTACCACCTGACTGTTCTCGCCCAGACCCACGCAGGATTCAAAAATCTTCTGAAAATGGCGACGCAGGCCTACACGGAGGGAATGTACCGCAAACCCCGAATCGACCGCGACCTTCTGCACCAGTACGGCGAGGGGCTGATCATTCTGTCCGGCTGCCTTGGCGGCGAGATCAATCAGCACCTGGTCAACGCGAACGAGCCGAACTGGAAGGCCGCCTACGAAGCCGCTGAGTGGTTCAAAAACGAGTTCGGCGACCGTTTTTACTTCGAGATCCAGAACAACGGGATCGACCTGCAGGCCCGCGCCGCCCGGTTCATGATCGAAATGTCCGAAAAGACCGGGATCCCGCTCGTTGCGACCAGTGACGTGCACTACGTCGAAAAAACCGACGCGCCGATCCAGGACATTTTGCTCTGCATTAATACCGGGAAGAAACGCGCCGACGAAAACCGCATGAAAATGGGGTCGGACCAGTTCTTCTTCCGGACCCAGGACGAAATGTACGCCGCGTTTCCCGGCCAGGAAGAAGCCGTCGCGCGCTCCCAGGAAATTGCCGACCGCTGCAACGTCGAGCTGGAACTGGGGAAGCGTTTCTTCCCGGTCTTCACGCCGCCGGACGGAAAAGACGAGGTGGAATATTTGCGTGAAATCGCGCTGGAAGGCCTGCGTGACCGGTACGCCGACATGCCGAAGCGGTGGGTCGATGGGAAGATCGGCGGGGACTTCACCCCGGAAGTTTACGCCCGGCTGGAAACGGAGCTGAGCGTCATCAAACGTCAGGGTTTCCCGAACTACTTCCTCGTCGTATGGGATTTCGTCCGCGCGGCCCGTGAAAAGGGGATTTCCTGCACCGCTCGTGGTTCCGGCGTCGGCTCGCTCGTCTGCTTCGGGTTGGGCCTGAGCCGCGTTTGCCCGCTCGAGTACGACCTTCTGTTCGAGCGATTCCTCGACGTGAACCGTAAGGAGGCGCCCGATATCGACATCGACTTCGAGCAGGCGCGGCGTGAAGAGGTCCTCCAGTACGTGCGCGACACGTACGGCGCCGACCACGTCGCCCAGATCGGGACCTTCGGCACCATGGCCGCCAAAGCCGCGATCAAGGACGTGGGGCGCGTCCTGGGTTTCCCCGTCGCCGCCGTTGAGGAAATCACCGCGAAAGTCCCCAAAACGCCGAAAATCACGATCGACAAAGCGATGAAGGCGAATCCGGAGTTTCAGGAAATTTACGACACGAACCCGGAAGTTCAGGAAGTCATCGACCTGGCGAAAGGGTGCGAGGGCCTCGCCCGTCAGCCCGGGACGCACGCATGCGGCGTGCTGATCACGCCGAAACCGGTCGTGGATTTCGTCCCGATGCACACGATCAAGAACAAAACCGGCATGGTGACGCAGTGGGAAGGCGCCGAAGTCGAAGCCTCTGGCCTGCTGAAAATGGACTTCCTCGGCCTGCGAAACCTTTCGATCCTTTCCCGCACGATGAGCTTCATCAAACAGACGACCGGAAAAGACATCGACCCGTACCGGTTCCCGCACGACGACCAGCCGACGTACGATCTGCTCTGCCGCGGCGAAACGAAGGGCGTTTTCCAGCTGGAAGGCGAAGGGATACGAAACCTTCTGCAGCGTCTCGAACCCGATAATTTCCGCGATATTATCGCCATGCTGGCGCTTTACCGCCCCGGGCCGCTCGGCGGCGGGATGGTCGATCAGTACATCGACGTGAAGCACGGCCGCAAGAAGGCCGAGTACATTCACCCGGTGCTCGAGGACGTTCTGACCGAAACCCACGGCGTGATGGTTTACCAGGAGCAGGTCATGCGCATCCTGAACCGCCTCGGCAAGATCGAACTGGCCGACGCATACAAATGCATTAAGGCTATTTCGAAGAAAAAATTCGAGAAGATCGCGCACTACCAGAGCCAGTTCATCGATGGGTGCAAGGAAAACGATTTGTCGCAGAAAGACGCCGAGCATCTGTTCGACCTGATCATCCAGTTCGCCGGCTACGGCTTCAATAAAAGTCACTCGACCGCCTACGCGAAAATCGCCTACATCACGGCGTACCTGAAGTGCCACTTCCCGGTGGAGTTCATGGCTGCGCTTTTGACCGGCGACATTGACCAGCGAAACTTCAAAAAGAAGGACAAAACGGTCGAGCACATCGAGGACTGCGCGCGCATGGGCGTGGAAGTCGTTTTCCCGAGCGTAAACACTTCGGGGGCGGAATATCGCATCGAAGACGGGAAGATCCACTTCGCCATGACCGCCATCAGCGGCGTCAACGAGACTTTCGCCGGCTCGATCCGCAAAGAGTGCGAAGAGAACGGCCCGTACAAAAACCTCTTTGACTTCTGCGAGCGTCTGGCCACGGCGCGTATTCCTCGGGCGACGATGCTCTCGCTCCTTGAGGCCGGCTGCTTCGACTGCTTCGAGGGAAACCGCGCCCAGCTGGAGGCCGTGCTCGATCGTGCGATCCAGGCGGCGGAAGGGACCATCGCGGACAAACAGTCCGGCCAGATGAACCTCTTCGACATGATGATGGGCGGAGCCGAGGAGGAATCCGCTCCCGAAGAGGAAAATATTGACCTCCCCAATATTCCGGAGTGGCCCGAGAAGGAAAAACTCGCCCGCGAAAAAGCGGTTTTGGGGTTCTACCGGTCCGGCCATCCGCTCAAGGAGTTCCGCAAAGACCTCGCGTACCACTGCACGCACAACACGGCAAGTGCGAAGCAGCTCCCGCACCGCACCCAGGTCGTGCTCGGCGGGATCGTGAGCCAGCTGGATAAACGCGCGACCAAGACGAAAAACGAGCTTTACGCCCGCTTCGAGCTGGAGGACGAGGAGGGGACCATCCCGTGCGTCCTCTGGCCGTCCAGTTACGCGCAGTACGGCGCATTCCTCACGCCCGACGCGGTGGTTTTGTGCGTTGGCTCGATCGATAATAAAAAGCAGGAGGAAGAGGAAAAAGCCGCCCAGGCCGCCGCGAAGAAAGCCGCTCAAAAGGCCGCTCAGAAACCGGCGAAACCCGCCAAACCGGTCAAGCCCGTGCTTGATGATGAGGACGACGATGACGATGACGACGAGGAAGATTTTGGCGACGGCGATTCCGACTCCGGCGGCGACGATGATTCCTCGGAAAGCGCCGGCCGCGTCAGCTCGGTGAGTTTCCTGATCGATAAAGTGGTGACGATCGAAAGCCTGCGCAAGGACTACTCGGACGGCCTGCGCCTGCGGATCTACGAGGGCGTTCACACGCCGCAGACGCTCCAGTCGATCAAGGAGATTTTGCGCTCGTCGCCCGGGAAAGAGAAACTCGAGTTTGTGCTCACGACCGACCAGCAGAATATTCTGTTGGAGTGCGACTTTTCGCTGCGCACGACCGATGAGATCCTGGATCGAATGAAAGGCCTTCTGGGCGAGGAAAACGTCAAGCAGTTGATCCGCAAGATCACGCCCGAGCCTCGGCGGTCCCGCTGGCAAAAACAATAAAACCGGATTCGTTCAATCAGCTCCCCCAAGGGAAGGTTTCGGTTCCATGCAGAAAATCATTCCAGCCTTTTTCGTCCTTTTTTTCACGCTCTTCACGGCCGCCGCCGAGGACGTTCATTCCAAGATCCTGGAGGACTGGAAACGCCAGGAACTCGCCGCCATTCGGACGCTTGGGTCACGCCAGTCTCTTGAGGCGTTGATCGAAACCGCGCGGAAGATGAACGCCCCGCAGCTGGAACCGGAGATCCGGCTCGCGGAGGAAGCGCTCAAACGCGAGACGGTGGATTTTCTGCCGGGCCAGACGCGGTACTCGGAAACGCTCCACTTCGTCTCGATCCTCCCGCCGCTGGCCGAGCCGGAAAAGCTGGAGCCGTACATCACGGCCGACCCGTGCGGGAAATTCGATTTTCGTGCTTTTTACCCCTGGCCGAACGGCGAGCTGTACCCGGAAACCTGGTGCCGCACCGGGCAGACCGTCGTGTACCGCGTGCACGGGATGAAGCCCGACGAAAAGTACACGCTGCGGATCGTTTTCACCTCCGACTTTGAGCGGACCCAGCCGGTTTTCCTCAACGGGGAGAAAGTCGAGGACGTAGAAGTCCCGGGCTGCGAGCCGATCGAGCGTTTGTACGCTCTGCCGCCGGGAAAGACCGACGCGGTGCTGGAGATCCGTTATACGAAAGGCCCGAACGTGACGGTCGCCGAGGCCGCGCTCCTGAGTGAAACGCCACCGCCACCGGAGAAAGAAGCGGAAATCGTGGGTCGTTTGCCGAAAAACCCCGCGGCCCCGTTTGAGGAGGAATGGATCCGGCTCCGGACCGCCATGAGGAAAGTCCTTTTTGCGAGTCCCGAGATCGATTTCGATGAGATTCTGTTCGTGAAGCGCCACTGGCCGCAGGGGAATCACCAGTGCGCCCATCGGGTCGGCGAAAACCAGACCGCCGGCGCGGACCTGATGATTCTGAAAGGCCTGCATCCCGACGGAACCGTGCGCGGTCTGCTCCCGCCGGAGCTTGCGGCCAAGTGCGGCGTCGGCCGGCCTGATCTTTCCAGCGACGCGCAAAAAATCGTCTTTCCGCTCGCCTGGCCGCGAGAGAAGCCCACCCCTTACCCGTGGGCCAGGGGTCATGCGTACTACGACCCGAAAAACCCGACCGACATGACGTTCTACCACGGCGGCGCGGTGATCCCGTACGACATTTTCGAGATCAACGTGGACGGGACTGGCCTGAAAAATCTTACGAACACGCCGGACATCGAGGACACGGAGCCGTGTTTCCTCCCGGACGGCCGGATCGTTTTCACCTCCACGCGCGGCGGGCGGGTCGTGCAGTGCGGCGACTGGTCCCCGGTTTTCGGCCTGCACGTGATGAACGCGGACGGCTCGGACGTTCACGCCATTTCCCAGCCGCAGGACACGGAGTTCTACCCGTCGATGCTCGAGGACGGCCGGTTCCTCTTCACGCGGTGGGACTACGTCATGAAGCCGTACAACATGCTGCAGGAAGTCTGGGCGATGAACCCCGACGGAACGCGCTCGGTGAAGATCTACGGCGACTGGTACAAATTTTCCCGTGGGCCGCTCGCTTTTCAGGAGGTCCGCCAGATCCCCGGCACGCGGAAACTCGTCGGAACGGGCGCGGCGCACCATAATTCCGGCGTCGGGCCGATTCTCGTTGCGAATATGAGCCTGAACCGCCTCGGTCCGGAGGGGATGAAAAACCTCACGCCGGAGATCCATTACGCCGAGGTCTGGAACTCGCAGACGGACGAGCGCCTCGACAAAACGTTCAACGATTTGAATCAGAAGCCGCTGGCGGCGGGCTGGTTCACGTCCCCGTGGCCGCTTTCGGAGCGCCTTTTCCTGTGCGTCTTCTCGCCAGCGCCCAACAATTTGACGGACTCTTACGGGATTTACCTCCTGACCGACTACGGAATGAAGGAGCTGATCTTCCGTTTCGACGAGACTTCCTGCTACGCGCCGATCCCGCTGAAACCCCGGCCCGCCGCGCCGGTGGTCGCCGACATGGAGCAGTTTCCGGAAGGGACGCCCGGCACGCTCGTCCTTCAGGACGTTTACCGCGGCCTGGACGGGATCGAACGCGGGACGGTCAAATGGCTGCGCGTCTGCGAGACGTACCCGAAATGCCGCCACACGAATCCCCACCGGGTCGATATGGGGGTGAGCTGCGGCTGGGACGCCCGCGGCGTGCTGGGCTACGTGCCGGTGGAGGCGGACGGTTTCGTGTCGTTCGAGGTCCCGTCGGACCGAATGATTTTCCTCGAAGCGCTCGACGAGAACTTTCTGGAGGTCCAGCGAATGCGCAACTACGTGACGCTCCGCCCCGGTGAGGTGCAGGGGTGCGTCGGCTGCCACGAAAGCCCGCTGGACGTTTCGCCAGTAAGCCGTGACTCGGGCGGTCCCCACGCTACCGTGAAGATCCAGCCCCCAGCGTACGGCGCGGGAACGATGCAGTTTGAGCGCGTCATTCAGCCGATCCTCGACGCGAAGTGCGTCAAGTGCCACGATGGAACCGAGGGAAAACCCGGGCCGGATTTAAAGAGCCGCAAGCACGTGGAAGCTCCGCACCAGGACCACGACGAAGGACCGCAGCACACGGTTTCGGAAGCGTTTTTGAACCTCCTGCCGCACGTGCGCTACTACGAGCTCACCGGCTCCCGCGGTCTGAAAACGTTCCAGCCCCCGCGCAGTTTCGGCTCGTACGTCAGCCCGCTGATGAAACGCCTGAAAGAAACGCCCTGCGGCAAAGACCTGACGCCGGACGAGTGGCGCGCGTTTTCCGACTGGATCGACTGCAACGCGCCGTACTACGGGAGCTACGACGAAGAATTCATTAAGTGAGTAAGAGCGCTGGGAAACTAGAAACTTCTAAATCCGTTTCATCTCCGCGACGGCGTCTTCCAGCGTGGAGGGCTCGTCGGTTTTCTGGCGGAGGAAGTTAATGATCGCCTGTTTCTTTTCAAGTGCTTCGTCCAGCGCCGGGTTGGTTCCCCGTTTGTAGGCGTTGATGGCCAGAAGGTCTTTGAACTCACGCCAGAGGGAGATCATGGAGCGGATCTGGAGCGCGGTCTGAACGTGGGATTTCTCGCAAATGTCGTTCATTAATCGGCTGATGCTGGACGGAACGTCGATCGCCGGGTAGTGTCCGCTCTCGGCCAGTCGGCGCGAAAGCCACAAATGGCCGTCCAGCAGGCCGCGCACCGTGTCGGCGATCGGCTCGTTTTCGTCGTCACCTTCCACCAGGACCGTGTACATTGCGGTGATGCTTCCCTCACGCGTCCGGCCCGTGCGCTCCACCAAGGCCGGAAGCATGGCGAAAACTGACGGCGGGTAACCGTTTCGCGCCGGCGGTTCACCAAGAGCCAGGCCGATTTCACGCTGCGCCATGGCGAATCGGGTCAGGGAGTCCATCAGGAGCAAAACGTTTTTCCCGCGGTCCCGGAAATACTCCGCCACGGCCGTGGCCGTCTGCGAGGCGCGCACGCGCAGGATCGGCGACTCGTCCCCCGTCGCGACCACCACGACGCTCCGCCGGCGGCCCTCGGGCCCCAGGTCCCGTTCCAGAAAATCGTTCACTTCGCGGCCGCGCTCGCCCACGAGCCCGATCACGATCACGTCGGCGTTCGTGTAGCGGGCGATCATGCCGAGCAGGGTGCTTTTCCCCACGCCGGAGCCCGCGAAGATCCCGACGCGCTGCCCCTCGCCGAGGGTGAACAAAGCGTCGATCGCTCGCACGCCGGTCGAGATCGGCTTCGTGATCCTGGGACGCTGGAACGCTTTCGGAGCCGCCCGATGGAAGGGGATCCGTTCCGTGTTCAAAACCGCGGCGGTGGAAACGGGCTCGACCGAATCCTGAAGGACCCGGCCCTGAGCGTCGAGGACTTTTCCGAGCATCCCCTCGCCGATCGTGAGCCACGGAGCGGTCTGGACCATCCGAACTCGGTCGCCGCGCCGGATCCCGTGGGTCGAATGAAGCGGGTACAGAATGGCCTGCTCGTTCCGGAAACCAATGACTTCGGCCGTGAGCGTGGAGCGGTCCCCGAGGCGGATCTCTGCCAGAGCGCCGACCGGGGCGGGAAAACCGCTGACACGGATCGTCGTGCCGCTCGTTTCCAGCACGGTCCCGGTGATGGCCGTCGGAATGACCGAATCAAGCTGATTCAGAAGGGAGAAAGGATTCATGAACGGAGCTCCTCCGCGATTCTGGCGAGCTGAACGTCAAGCCGCTGGTCGAGCTGGCCGTTTTCGGTTTTCAGAACGCAGTCGCCGCGTGTCATGGCGGGTGAAGTTTTGATCGTCATTTGGCCGATCTTCCCGAACTCGCCGGCAAGACGTTCCAGCGGACCCTGAAGAAGTTCCGCGTCTTGGGGATTCAGCGTCAGGATCAAAGAATTTTCCCCGGCGCAGAGCTGGAGCATTTCGCGGATCCACTGGATTTCGATTTGCGGGTCCTTTTCCAGCTCACGCCTCAAAATCACGCGAGCGACCCGAGTTGCGAGGCTCAAAAAAGCATTTTCCCAGTTCTTGGTCAGTTCCTCGCGCAGTTCGACGCACTGGCCGGCGATGGAGTGCATTTGGGTCATGACCTGATCCGAAATGGTTTCCACCTCGGTCTGGACCCGTTCCTGAACTTCGTCCTGAACGAGCTCTAGCGCCTGATTTTTCCCCTGCTTCAAGCCTTCCTGAAAGCCCTTTTGCCGGGCTTCTTCCTGAATCTGCTGGGCGTTTTGGGCGGCCTGCGCGACGATTTCCCGGGCTTTTTCCCGGACCGCTTCCAGATATTTTTCCGCCTGGGCCTCCAGGTCTTCGAAATTAAAAAGGTGAGAATTCATATTAATGATGCAGCCCGGATGATTTTTTCGTTAAACTCCCGCGTGTTCCAGCATCCTCTGGCGCGCCTCCTCGACTTCCATCAGCTTGATTTTTCCCGGATGCGTGAGCTGGAACTGAAGTTCCTTTGCGGCCGGTTTTGGAAGGACGTTCAATACCCGATCCACCAGTTCCGGCTCGGCCCCGAGAAGCGCCAGATTTACGTCCTGGACCGGGGTTTCGCTCAGGATCCCACGCAGTTCGGAGTCGGAACACGACTTCAAATCCTCAAACCGACGCAAGACCCGCTCCTTCGGAATCGCCTCGGCGAGCGGACGAATCACCGGTTTTTCAGGGGCTTTGGCCTTTTTCGTTTCGTTCGATTTCAGAATCGCCCCGACCGTTTCCAGGAAATCGTCTTCCTCAGCGGGCTTTCCGTCCAGTTCGTCCAAATGCTCCAGAATCACCAGCGTGGCTTTGCGCAAAATTTCTTCGTCAGGGGCCTGACTTCCGGTCATTCGCGACTCGATCCCCTCCCGGAGTTTCGTCGGAATGTGCTCCAGAACCGCCGCGGAGGTTTCCGGCTTCATCTGCGCCAAAAGCATCGCGGCCGTCTGTGGACGTTCCTCCAGAAGCGCCAGCGCCAGACGTTCCGGCGCAGCCTGCTCCAAAGCGGTAAGTTCTGCCGGGATGATGTGCGGAGGCTCCGGCTCTGGTTCCGCCTCCGGTTCAGGTTCGGTTTGAGGGACCGTTTCAGCGGCGAAATCTTTTTCGGCTTCGTCTGCGATTTCAGAAACCAGCGTGGCCATCAGGTCGACCTGAGAGACGGGACTGGTTTTTTCGACCGGTTTTTCCTCGGATTCCTGCGGTTTTTGCTCCTGTGCGGTGAGCCGCTTGCGTTCCGAGCGGAAAAGCCCTTTTCGGGTCACGTAAATGATCCAGATGCAAATCAGAATCACCGGCGCGGCCAAAAAACCCAGGAAAATCGTGACCTGCTTCGAATGATTGGGAGTCCGCGCTCCTGGAAGTTTTATTTCACCTAGACCGTTTGGAAAATCCGGAATGGATCCATTTTCGGAAAAGGTGAGTTCCGGAAGCGTTTCCGGGGTTTTCATGGTCTCGGAATGACTGGCCAGAGAGATTTGACCCAGGGAAGCTGAGGAGGCGGATGGAGCGGCAAAAAGCGACTCATCCGTGGAAACCTGAAGAATTTCCCGGGACGAGGAATTCCAAAGCTCAGGCTGGGGAAGCGGCTCCGCCTGCAAAACGATTTTGCGTGATTGATTCGGATTGGCCGATTCCGTCGATTGGGGGGCGTTTTCCGCCGGGGCGTCCGGCAGGACTTCGATTTGGGGAGCGTCGAAGCGCCACGACTGGTTCGTCCGCGTATCGACGATCGTCACGTTGGCGGCGTTCAGGTTGCACACGGAGCAGGTCACCAGACGAAGGATCGACTGAATGTCGTCCTGAGTCACGGCATACCCGGCCCGGGAACGGATGGAAACGGCCGCAGAGGCGTGCTTTTCACGGGTGAAACCGGTTTTGGTCTCGGAAACGTCCAGCAGAATCCGCGCGGACTCGATCCCGTGGAAAGTCCGGATCTGGGCCGCGAGAGCCGCCTGCTTTTCGCGCAGGGCCGCCGCTTCGCGTTCTTTTTCAGAAACGAACAGACCGCCGGAGGAAGCGGATTTTTCGGAAATTTCGGCCGTCAGGAAATCGACTTTTTTCAGCGCCTGAAGGAATACGGTCTTTTGGCGTTTCGGGACCTGGACCGATCCTTCGGAGATCACGTAGTCGGAGAGTTTCGCGTCGGCAAAGGCCATTTCGATCTGGATCAGCTCGCTTTCGGTGAACTGTTTTCCCGAGAAAATCGGAGCGTATTTCCCCTCAGCGCCCGAGGATTTCCCGAAATCAATGCAGAAAATCAGCGAGACGGCGCAAGCGGCCAAGACCAGCAATAAAACGAGGATGTAACGCGCTGAACGGTTCATTCAAAACTCCCGCTTTACTCTATTTCAATGCCGTTTCGATTCCGCCCATGATCCACCGGTCGGCGTCGCGCAGCATATCGAGCTGAAGCGACCCCATAGTCGGGTAGCTCTTCAGGGAAACGCATAATCCGGCAGAGTGAAGGATGCGCAAATTGCTGCACATCGCCTCGGTCGGGCAGGTCCTCGAACCACGTGAAATGGCGTAGAAAAACCGCAGTTCACGCAGTTCCCTGTAGCGTTCCAGGAGCATAATGTCTTCCGGAACCGCGCCGTCGAAGGAGATCACGCCGTTAAAGCACTCCGGATTCCGGAACGCCAGGCGCTGGGCCATGGTTCCACCCTCCTCGCAGCCCGCCAGATAGATCCGTTTCGAGTTGATTTTGTATCGCTGGCGGATCGATGCCATGGCCTCCAGAACGGATGCGTACGCGGTTTCGTACGTGGTGGCGTCCCAGTAAAACCCATTCTTCGGCAGACCGTTCGGACCGAACGAAAGGTTTCCGCGAACGGCGACGGAGACGTAATTCCGCAGGCTCATCATCGGCATGACGCGCATGATCTGCTGCTCGGTTTCGCCGGGCGTGTGCAGCCAGATGATGAGCGGGTAGGCGTAATTCGGCTCGTAATGCAGCGGCGCGAACGTCGCAGTCGGCCGGGTCGTTTCCAGCGGCTGGTACACGCCCTGGTCCACATGAAGTGATTTTTTTCGGGTGGAAACCGGAGTTTCGGCCTGATCATTTTCCATTTTCTTCATGTTGGCGAACGCAGAACGCAGCGCGGCCTCGAGTTTGGATTCTGAAAGGGATTCAATCCCTGAATTGTTTTTTTTGTGTTTTTTCATCATAAAAAAAGGAATTTCTGCGAATCACGGAGTTTTCAGTTTCATGCACGGGAATTTTAACGAATTTTCCGGAAATAGTCAAGAGAGAAAAATCGGCAGTTCCTTTTGGTTAAAAATAAAAAAAATCCCTGAAATTCCCGCCCCCTACCCCTAACAAAAAGCCAGAAATATGATATAATAAAAAACGATAGTAAATGCTTGTCTTGTTTTATCGAGGTGTAACCATGACAGAATCCAACACAATCCGGCCTGATTTCGCGAAATGCGGAGGTTTGCTGACCACCATTGCGCAGGATGCCGCCACCGGAAAGGTCCTCATGCTGGCGTACATGAATGAAGAAAGCTACGACGAAACGCTTGCTACGGGTCGCGCGGTTTATTTCAGCCGCAGCCGACAGAAACTCTGGCGGAAAGGTGAGGAAAGCGGAAACGTTCAGCTTGTGAAAGAAATTTACATCGACTGTGACCGCGATGCGCTTCTGCTCAAAGTCGAACAGATCGGCGGTTCCGCCTGCCACGAAGGCTACGAGAGCTGCTTCTTCCGCAAAGTGAATCCGGCAGATCAAACGTTTACCATTGACGGCGAGCGCGTTTTCGACCCGTCCCAGGTGTATGGAAAGAAATAAGTTGTCAGTTTTCAGTTGTCAGTTGCCAGTTGGGAATTGAGGAATTGAAAATTAAAGAAAGAAAAGAGGAAAAAATGCCCGTATTGAAATTAGGAATTCCGGCTGGAAGTCTTCAGGAAGCTACCGCTGAATTGTTCGCTCGTGCCGGTTGGAAAATCAAGTTCCAGACCCGCAGTTACTACCCGACCATCGACGACATGGAAATCGAGTGCATGTCGATCCGCGCGCAGGAAATGGCCCGTTACGTCGAAAATGGCGTTTTGGACGCTGGTTTGACCGGTTACGACTGGATCGTGGAAACGGGTGCGGACGTTCACGAAGTCGCTGAGCTGGTTTTCTCGAAGGTCAGCCGCCGGCCGGTGCGCTGGGTCCTCTGCGTCCCGGAAGATTCGCCGGTCAAGACCGTGAAAGACCTTGAAGGAAAACGCATCGCGACCGAGGTCATGAATCTGACGACCAATTACCTCGCCAAAAACGGCGTTTCCGCCAAGGTCGAGTTCAGTTGGGGTGCCACGGAAGTGAAGCCGCCGAAGCTCGCTGATGCGATCGTGGAAGTTACCGAGACGGGGAGCTCCCTGCGCGCGAATAATCTCCGGATCGTGGATGAAGTCCTTCAGAGCACGACCCGGTTCATCGCAAATCACGACGCGTGGAAAGACCCGTGGAAGCAGAAGAAGATCATGAACATCGTGACGATGCTCCAGGGTGCGATGGAAGCCGAGGAAAAGGTTTACCTCGTGATGAACGTGGAACGCTCCAATCTTCTGAAGGTGATTGACATTTTGCCGGCGCTTCAGAAGCCCACCATCAGCAGTCTTGTGGACGAGTCGTGGGTCGCGATCAATACGGTGGTTCCGGCGGCGACGGTACGAGACCTGATCCCGCAGCTTATCGAGGCGGGCGCGACGGGGATCGTGGAAATGCCCATCACGAAAATCGTTGGCTAGGCTTGACTTTTAGACGTTAAAACGTCGTAATACAAAAAATTTACCTGATGAACTCGAGCGGCTCCGATTCGCTTTCATTCACCAGGTAAATTTTGTTTTTTAAAGTCCGTTTCGACTTATCTCTTTGAGGCGAGTCCGGCAAGCAGCGGGTCGATTTCGGATTTCTCTGCCCGGGCCGGGGCGCTGCGGATAATGCTCTTCCTCTGTTCCGGAATCGGGAATTTTGAAACATCGTCCGTGATTCCATCAATCACATCAAGATCAATGTTGGTCGTATTTTCATCGTCCTGAGTACCTTCCTCTTCCTGAAGGAATTGTTCTGCCGGAACGCTTGGCTCAGGCTGAAGATCTTCCGAGTACGGTGTGGCATTTGTGAGCCGACTGTTTCTGCGGGGAAGGACATCGGCCTGGCCTTCCGGCGGAAGTGAGATCGGATGACTCTGCTTGATGGAACTCTTGTGAATGCTTTCCGGAACGTTACGCCCGGAGAGCGGTCCCTGCTGATTGATCTCTTCGCCCGGAATGATCGATCCAAGCGTTTCATTAGGAACGAAATCGGAACGGAGGTACTCGGCGGTCAGTGAGGACGAGGCTTGCGGGGCTACTTGCCAGCCACCGCCCAGTGCGGCGTACAACGTCACGACCGCAGAAGCGGCTTCCGCGTGGACCGTTGCCAACGTCTGGCGGTTGGAGAGCAGGTAACGCTGGGAGTCCAGAACCACCATATACTCACGTTTACCAGCTTCATACAGAGCCAGCGAAAGTTTGAGGGCTTCGTCGTAGTTCCGAACGGCTTCCAGCTGCTCCTCGTACCGGGCCTGCAGTTTGACGTACTGCGTGATCGCGTTATTAACCTCTTCGGAGGCTTTCAAAACGGCCTTCTGGTACTCGAGTCGCATTGCTTCCGTGACGCTTTCCTGTTTGGCGATCGAGGCGCGAATGCGGCCAAACTCGAAAATGCGCCATGAAACTTTGGGCATGATCGATGCCGCCAGACTTTCAGACCGGAACAGATCGTCCAGTTCCGCAGACTGAAGACCAAAAACACCATCGACGTAAAAATGGGGGTAAAGCTCGGCCTGTTCTACTCCAATCAGAGCAGTCTGCTGGGCGATCTTGCGTTCCAGTTCCCGAATATCGGGGCGGCGGCGCAAAATGTCCGCGGGGATGCCGACGGCCAGGGCGTCCGGTGCGTTCGGAATGAGACCTTCGTCCTGCTGGAGAATTTCGTCAACGCGTTCGGGTGTCGCACCCATCAGCGTGGCGAGGCGGGTCGTGCAGGCCAGGTACCGCGCCTGGATGGTCGGCAAAGTCGCCCGGACCGTCGCCAGGTTGGCCTGAGCCTGAACCAGTTCCACGTTGCAGTCCGCACCGGCGTCATGACGGGCACGAATTTTTTCGAGGTACGTCTCCAGGTCACGAATGTCCTCCTGGGCGATCCGTTCCAGTTCCTGATTCAGACGGGCGTTAATGTAGGTTTGGGCCGTTTCGGCGAGCATCAGGACTTTTGTGTTATTGCGCTCTTCAACCGTCGCCTGCCATGCTGCGGTGGAGGATTCGATGGCACGTTGGATCTGGCCGAAAACGTCAATTACCCAACTGGCAGAGGTAATGTTCAGATCCCACTCGGAACCGTACGGATGAGGCGAGCCGGCTCCCATGGCTCTGGTAAAGGAAGCACCGCCGCCAATAGTCGGGAACAATTCACTGTGGGCTTTGCGGTAGTCCATTTCCGCCTGGTAAATACGTTGGGCCGCGATTTGAATGTCGAGGTTTTCCTCGTTGACGGTCTTCAGGAGGAGGTTCATCGTCGGATCATTGAAAACCGTCCACCAGTCGTCCAGTGCGGGGAGTTCGTTATGAACAATCGCGTCCTGACCGGTTTTCTTTTCGCTTGTCACCTCGCTCCAGTTGTTTTGGATTTTGGGACACGGAGGGCCAGCATAGTCCGGGCCCACTTTACAGCCGACGGCCAAAACCAGAGCGGTACTTAACAGAACCGCCCCGGGAATGATCGGGAGAAAACGTGGTGTTTTCCAGCATGACGTTTTTAATCGGAGCATATTCGTCACCTTTCAACGTTTGAAACAAATGAGTGTGTATGATGGTACACACCAAACCATTGGTTATTTGTATTTTTATCAATCGGTAAAATTTTTTAGTTATAGAAGTTAAAATATACAAATTGTGAAAATTTTTCCAATTTTTCCGAAAAAAACGATTATTATAAATTTAACGACAAGAAAAAGAAAGAGCCGTACCTAAAGCACGGCTCTTTATGATTAAGGTTTCAGAAAAATATTTGTTTAGGAGTTATTCCAGCGTGGTTGGCGTGAACTCGATTCGCTCGGCACTGCCCCAGAGGTCTTCAAGGCGGAAGTAGTCGCGGGTCTCGCCGTCGAACAAATGAATCACCACGTCGCCGTAGTCGCACAGAATCCAGCGGCTGTTGCGGTAGCCTTCCGTGCTGACTTTCTTTTCGTGAAGTTCCTTTTCGAAAACTTCGTCGATGGCGTCGCTCAAGGCGTGGAGCTGGCGGTTGCTCGTCCCGGTCGCGATGACAAAATAGTCAAAAGCGTAGGTCAACTTGCGCAGATCCAGGATCACAATGTCCGTCCCGCGATTGTCGGCGATGATCTGGGCGGCGATTTTGGCACGCTTCAGAGATTCGGCTCCATCCCGCGGAAGGATGACGTTCGGAATGT
The DNA here is from genome assembly GCA_017447865.1 of Thermoguttaceae bacterium. Classification (GTDB taxonomy): domain Bacteria; phylum Planctomycetota; class Planctomycetia; order Pirellulales; family Thermoguttaceae; genus RGIG3701. The sequence goes on along the minus strand of JAFSMO010000016.1, from coordinate 147,699 downwards.
CCATCGGGTCGTGTTTGGGGTCGGTCATTTTTATTCTCTCCTCGTGGGTTTATGGTTTGCTTTTTTAGTAGTCAGTAGTCAGTAGTCAGCGTTCTGCCTTCGGCAGAATATGGGATTCAATTTAATTAATATTTCGGCGCAGCCGAAATACTGACTACTGACTACTGACCACTGACTACTTTAAATTCTCCGTCTCCACCGTCACGCTGCCATCTTCCTGACGCTGGAACGTGAGGTGCTTGCGCCACTCGGGGAGGCGCTCAGGGAATTCCGTGCGGGTGTGCCCGCCGCGGGTTTCTTCACGCAAAAGGGCCGCCTGCATGATGATCGTGCCGATCTGCAGCATGTTCTGGAGGTCCCAGCCCTCTGATTCGATCTGCTCCCCTTGCATGAAACGTTTCAGCTGGGCCAGCGATTCCAGGCCTTCGGCCAAAAGTTCCGCGTTCCGTTTTACGCCGGCACTGCGCCACATGACGGACTTCAGGGTGTTTTTGATGTCCTGCAGATGAAGCACCGGATTGCGCGGCGTTTTGATCTGGTTTGAGATCGGCAGAACGCGCAGGTGCTGTTCGTCCGAAATCGTTTCCGCGGCTTTGGACGCACCAATGCCCGCAGCTACACCATATACGATCGCTTCCAGCAGACTGTTCGAGGCCAGCCGGTTTGCGCCATGCAGACCCGTGCAGGAAACCTCGCCAATCGCCCAGAGGCCCGGAATGTTCGTGCGGCCTTCCAGATCGACCTCGATCCCGCCCATCATGTAGTGCGCGCCGGGCCGGACCGGGATGGGGTCCTTGGTGATGTCGATCCCGAAGTGGGCGCAAATGGCCGCGATTCCCGGGAAACGGTGCAGGATCAGCTCCGGGTCCTTGTGCGCGAGCGTCAGGAAAACGGTCGTCGAGTTGGTTTTCACCATCTGCGCGACGATGGAACGGCTCACGATGTCGCGCGGAGCCAGTTCCGCCCGATCGTCGTATTCCGGCATGAAGCGGTGCCCGTTTTTGTCGATGAGGAACGCACCTTCGCCCCGGATCGCTTCCGTGATCAGCGAGCGGCTGCTTCCCGCGACGTACAAAACGGTCGGGTGGAACTGCACGAATTCCATGTCTTTGATCTTCGCGCCGGCACGCAGGGCCATGGCGATCCCGTCGCCGGTCGCGATTGGGGAGTTGGTCGTTTCGCGGTAAAGCTGACCAATGCCGCCCGTGGCGACGATCGTCTGGCGGGCCCAGTAAATCACCTGCCCGATGACCGAATCGTTTACGATTGCGCCGACGCATCGGCCTTCAAAGGTCAAAAGGTCCAGAGTATAGCACTGGGTATGGACCTGGATGTTCGGAGCCTTTTTTACGTTTTCCACCAACGTCCGCATCAGTTCGTGACCGGTGGCGTCACCGTGGGCGTGCGCGACACGGTTCATTCCGTGTCCACCCTCGCGGCCGAGTTCCAGGGTTCCATCTTTCTGGAGGTCGAACTGGGTCCCCATCTGAATCATTTCCTGGATTCTTTCAGGGCCTTCCGTCACGACTCGCGTCACGACCTCCTCATCGCAAAGGTCCGCACCGGCGACGAGCGTGTCCGCGATGTGCTTGCTGAATGCGTCGGTTGGGTCCAGCACGGAGGCGATCCCTCCCTGAGCGCGGTCACTATTGGAAACTTCAATCTCTTCCGCCTTGGTCAGAACCGTGACGCTCTGTTCTTTGGAAACGGCCAGAGCCGCCCGAAGACCCGCCAAACCGGAGCCTATGATCAAAATGTCGGTAAATCGATGGGGAAGCTCTCGAATATTGAAAGAGGTTAAGTAACGCGGGGAATTAATGTTCATTTTTAAAGCCTGGGTGGATACAAAATTAATGCTAACTTTCTATTTTACCAAACTTGCGGGAGTTTGCAAGGGTGGAAGCGGGAAAAAAGAGGAATTTTCCAGAGAAAATGGGCAGAAAAAAAGGAGCGCGGTCAGAAATCCCCGCGCTCCCCGTCAGGATTTAAGCGTTTTTCTTTCGGAGGCGGAAAAGCCCCAGACCCAAAACAAGCAGGACCCACGTGGCGGGTTCCGGTATGGCCCCCGAGTTGTACTGAGCATACAAACCGCCGTCCTGAAGCAGGTAGTTCCAGCCCGGATTCGTGATGGAGATCAACGCGTTAGCGAGGTCGCCGCTCTGGAAGAGTTTCACGAGTTCCAAGTCGTTCGGGTTGGTTCCCTCGCTGAGGTTCAGCGTGATGGAGGCGTTTTCCAGCTTCGTACCGCTTCCGAGGATCACCTCATCGGAGGATCCGTCCGCGAAAACGTCGAACAGGAAACTCCCGTTCAGGATGCTTTCGTTGGAAAGGATCTGAATGGTCGAGGCTTTCGTCGAGTCGGTTCCCACGACGAGCGTGGCGTCTTCGTCCATTTCGACCTTTCCGTTGAGGGTCACGCCGTCGTCCAGCGTCAGCGTTCCGCCGTCGATTTTCCAGCCGGAGGCCGCGTCATCGGTGACGGTCCCGCCGAGGCTCATCGCCCCGCTTTTCATCACGACGGTCTGGCCGGAGCTGGTGAAGGATTCGTTGCTTACGAGTGTTCCGCCGTCGACGATCAGGCCGCGCTCCCACGAGCCGCCGGAGAGTTCTTTGACTTCGTACGATTTATTAATGGCGAATTCGTCGGCTTCAAAAGTCCCGTCTTTGATGACGATCCCGCCGTTGTTCAGCGTGAGCTTGGAAACGTCCGCGCCGGCGTTGAACGTCGCGATCCCTTCGCCGCCGGAGACGATTTCCTGATCGCCCGAGACTTCTCCGTCAAAGCGGAACGTGGCGAGGTAAATGTTCGTGCTGGTGAACTGCGGAAGGTTCAGATTCAGCGTTCCTTCGAGCGTCACGGGATTCTTCATGATCATGTTTCCGCTGCCGCAGAACGTCGCGCCGCCGCTCTGGACGGTCGTCGTGGTCGGGTTCAGCGTGTACGTGCCGGTCCCGGTCCAGGAGTTGAGTTTTCCGCCGTTAAAGTTGAGGTAAACCTCCTTGCCGGCCGAGCCGGTCAGCGTGGTGGCGGCCTCGAGCCCGAGCACGCCGGTCACGTTCACGGTCGCGTTTTCCAGTTTGGTGTTCATGAACACGTAATTCGAGTTGGTTACGTTGATCGTCCCGCCGTTTCCGTTCCCGCCGTCGAACTTGACCCCCATGCGCTGATTGCCGCCGATGGTGACGTTTGCCCCGTCAGCGATTTTCAGGTTCGCGCCCTGCCAGTTGACTGCGCTGCTGCTGACCTTGTTCACGACGGAGGAACCATCCTCGCAAATGATCGCGGGGCATTCGTACGCCTGCTGGCCGTTGAGGTCGAACGTCGCGCCGCTGCCGAGGGTGATCTGGCCGGTGAACGAGTTGAATTTGCTGGAGCCGGTGGTTTGCGTCAGCGTGCCGGCCTGAACGATCAGGTTCCCTTTTCCGGTCAAATTTCCGCCGAGGATGAACGTTCCGGCGCCGCTTTTCGTGACGGTCACGCCTTCCGCGATGCTGGTCGCGTCCGTCGTCGAAAGGTTCGCGTTGGTCTCCAGCGCCGTGTTCTGGGTGAAGCTCAACGCGCCGACTTCCGTGGCGGTTCCGATGGTCAGCGAACCGTCGGGCTGGTTCATCGTGATGGCTCCCAAGGCGGTCGTTCCGTTCAGCGTGAGGGTCTGAATGCCGGAGATCGAGGCGGCGGTCAGCGAGGCGTTCGGGCCGACGGTCAAAATGTGGCCGGTCGATTGGCCCGTGACGGCGTTGGAAATGTTCCACTCGGAGTAATCACCCAGAATGATTTCGGAATCCTTCGTCGAAAGGTTGAAATTCGCCACCTTCGTGACCCCTTTGGCCTCGGCGGACGTGCCTTTGAAGATCCAGTGCCCGGTCTGCGGCTTTCCGTCGCCGTTGGTGGCCGTGCTGACGATCCCGCTGTGGACGAGCGTTTTCCCTTCGCCGGAAATGCTTCCGGTGAACGTCAGCGTGGAGGAGACCCGAAACGCCGCGCTGTCCACCTCGAGACTGATGTTTCCGGTGATCGCCTGCGCGCCGGAGCCGTCTGAGTACCAATCGATCGTCCCGCCCTTGTGGTGAAGTGTGCTGAACGTTACGTCGCGGCCCGTGCCCCAGAGCTTCATTTTACCGCCGGATTCCAGGTAAATGTCGCCCGTTCCGAAGCCGGTCACGTTGGCTTCAACGGCCCACGTTCCCGCGTTGATGTGCAGCGCCTTGAGGTTGGAAATGTTCGATTTCACGACCATTTCACTCGTGCCTGTTTTATAGATTTCATAGCCGCTGGCGTCTACCGCGCCGGTGATGCAGTAGCGCGTGGGCGTGTCGATCGTCAGGTCGCCGCCGAGGGAGGAAATCGTGTAAACGCCGTTCTGGGTGTTCTGGACCGAGGACGTGATCGTCGCGGCGCCGGTCGTGGAGATCGAGGCCGGGTTCAGGTACATGCCGTTAATGTTGAGCGTCGTGCCGGCCCCCAGGACGATTTTCGCGCCGGAGCCGAGCGTGCTCGTGGCGTAGTTCGAGGCGAATTTGGCGGTTCCGTCCGTGATCGTAAGCGTCCCGGCAAATTTGTCGGCGGAGTCCAGCGTGACGTTCAGCGTCTCGCCGGCGACGCCCCACGAGTAGCCGCTCGTGTTGTACGTACTGTTCAGCGTTACATCCGCCGCGGAAGCGTTCCCGGCCAGCAAAGCCGAAAGAACCGCAAGGGCCCACAAGGAATATTTTTTGAACTGGCGCATCTTTTTAATCTTTAAATTTCAGGAAATAAAAAACTGAGTCATTAACGTAATTATACTCCGAACGTCTTTTTTGTTTCAGAAAAAATCAAAAAATTCCCAAAAAAAGAAAAAATTTTCAAAGTTTTTTAAAGGAGGGGCTGACCGCAAAAGATTTTTGGCGTATAATGAATGAAACCAAGCGGTTCCTGACCGTCTCCCAAACCTTTAACCCCGGACTCGTCCCATGAAGAAACCGAATCGCGCTTTTACGCTTGTTGAACTTTTGGTCGTCATCGCCATCATCGGAATGTTGGTCGGGCTGTTGCTCCCGGCCGTCCAGCAGGCGCGCGAGGCGGCCCGGCAGATGCAGTGCGGAAACAATCTGAAGCAAATGGGTCTGGCGGCCCTGAACCACGAAAGTACGACGAGGGCCTACCCCTCTGGAGGCTGGAGCTGGGCGTGGGAGGGCGACCCGGACGGCGGGTTCGGCATCAAGCAGCCGGGCGGCTGGGCCTACTCGATCCTGCCGTTTGTGGAGCAGAACGCGCTGTACCAACTCGGCGCCGACGGAGTATTCAGCGTGGACGCGGCCCTGAAAAGCGCCAACAAAACCCGCGGCCAGACCCCGATCAGCATGTTCTATTGCCCGTCGCGCCGGCCTGCCGCGAACTACTACGGCTACGCGTACTATAATTGCGACTCGCTGGGCGGCGTCTGCAACAAGCTCGACTACAGCGCGAACGTTGCCGACGGCTACTCCTCCGCGGACAAACTTTCGACCTACGCCGAGGCGGAGGCGCATACCACCACATCCGGCCGTACCGGGGTGGTCTTCTACAAAAGCACGACGACCACCGGCGAGATCCGCGATGGAACGAGCAACACGTATTTGTTCGGCGAGAAGTATCTGATGCCGGAGCGCTACTTCGTTTCCTCAAGCCCCGGCCCGGCAGTGGGGGATAATCAGACGACGTGGTCCGGGATCGATAATGACTCGGTGCGTCTGACGGCCTACAACGAATCGGGTTCGTACTGCCCGCGTCAGGACCGCTCGAATTACGACACCGGCTCCATCTTCGGCAGTTCGCACGCCGGTGCGTGGGGCGTGGTTTTGTGCGACGGCTCGGTTCATCGTTTCAGCTACTCGGTCGACCCGCAGACGCACGCATACCTCGGCAAAAAGGCTGACGGCCAGGCCGTGACGTATCCGGAGTAATATGCTTTTAAAACGGGCCCGTATCTGTGGGGAACGGGCTCGTATAACTTCTTTAATCTGTGCAAATGGTCAAAATTTGTCTGAAATTTGAAATTTTTTCCTGTTTTTTCCAATATTTTTCGGTAAATTCTTGCGAATCTCCAAATCTGGTGTATAATACTTCGTATATAAGATAAACTATTTTCGTGTCCTTTTGAGGAGTAAAAGAGAATGAAACGCACAAATGGCCGGATCCTTGCCAGCATTTCAACTATTAATATTATATTAGCCGCATTGACGGCTTGGGGCGGACTGGTTTCCGGCGCCGCGGCGGCTCCCGTTTCCATTTCGATCAACTTCGCTCCGCAATACGGCGCACCGACCGGCGGCGATTTGGGGGCGGTTCCCGTCAATTACCAGTACTGGAACAACGCAGGAACCGGAAGGAATACGACGATCAACACTACTAGCGCTGATATGATCAACCAATCCGGCTCCATGGATCTGGTCAGCAACACCGGAGAAGCCACGGGCGTTTCCGGGACGTGGAACGCCAATAATACGTACCGGTACACCAATGCCCGCCCCTCCACGACGAACAACGCGATTTTGTACTTCGGCTACCTGGATGACGGCGGTGCGAACCAAAGATTTAATATGACGTCGCCGTTTTTCACTTACGATATTTACTATTATGCCGCGACAGACAGTGACGTGGCGACTCCACATCGGTATGTGACGATCAACTCGGCCAGTTACACCGGCGGCAGCAACGGGACCGTAACGGGATCCAGCCACTGGGGAACACGCGTCGCTGGGAATATTGCCTCATTGACGGAAGGCGTGAACTATTTGAGAGTTTCTTCTACAGATCCTCAAATTACCGTTCAAGGATCTTCAAATGATGGCCAAAAACACCGCGGCAGTTTTGCGGCTTTGCAGATCGTCAATACGGCAAACTCGCAGTCGATGACCACGCCGGAGAATTCTCTGGTTTTGGCGAACGGTGTGTGGACGAACGACCTGACTGGCGCGACTGGTGAGAGTCTCAATACGTCCGCTTACGGTTACAGGATCCTTTATACCGGAACGGAAGAAACGTTTACGGTCGATTTGAGCGGTACCACCAATCTGCCCAACATTAAACTGATCGGCGCGGCGACCAATCTCGCGTTCACCGGTGCGGTCACCCAAATGGGACAAAAGAATACGGTCACGGACCTGACCCAAATGGCGACGACGGTAACCATTCCCAATGTCGCGCAAGTGGCTCCGCAGGGCGTGGTCAAATTCGGCCCGAACGTGACGATCACCGAAACGCCGACCACCGAGGGGAGTATTCCCGGCGCGTATTATGTCGATGGGACCACGGTCAGTTTCGCCAAAATTGAAGGCGGTGTTCTTGCCCCGGTGGTGCCGACTTATCAGGCTGCGCCTGTGGATGGAATGGATCTGAATGTCTCCACCAAAATCACGGATAACGCGACCCGAACGCTGAATTCGCTGACCAGTTCTACGGACTATGTAAACAGTCAGGCGCTGACCATCACCTCCGGCATGATGCTGCTTAACAACAGTAACCACTGGGTCCAGGGCGGCGGTACGATCACCTCCGGGTACCAGAACGCCGACGGCGAGTACGATCTGTACCTCTGCGCGGTGGGGACGGCCATTGATATGCGCGTCGACAAATCCACGATCATTGACAATCCCAACGGAAAACTCAACCTGATCAAGACGGGGAACGGCATGGCTTCCATTACCCGGGCAACCAGCGCGAATACCTATACCGGAAAAACGGTCGTGCTGGAAGGAAAACTGCTGATCGGCGAGGCCATTCGCTCGACGGATTTTTATGTCGCCAGCGGCGCCGAGCTTGATCTTGCCTCCAAAACTTACAATGGCAACAACGGTGGTTGGGGGGATTTGACCTTTACCGCGACGAAACTTTCCGGTTATGGAACCCTCCAGGTTGGCAACAGTGAAGGCACGATCACATTGAACGTTCAGGACGTTACCAACGACGGGTCGAAGTTTTCGAGGATCAACGCCTACGGGAAGGCGCTCAACCTGACCAATTCAACGGTTCAGGCGACGTTTGTTGATAATAAAGGCGTGATCAATCTCACGAATTCTTCTACCCTTACGGCGGATTTGATCTGTGGCACGGCAGATTCCATGATCAAATTTTCAGCGGATTCGACTTTGAATATCGGGAACATTGCCGGTACGGTGCCGGTGGAGGTCCCTGCGAATGAAACCAGAACGTTCAGCAACGTGATCGGCGGCGCCGGCGAACTCGTCAAAGACGGCGCGGGGACGTTGACCCTTTCCGCCAATAATACGTACTACGGCGGAACGACGGTCAAAAACGGCACGCTGAAACTGAATAAAACGGGCGGAACGGCCACTCTGGCTCCCAAATCGGCCGTCACGGTGGACGGCGCGTCGTCGATCCTCACCGGCAAAGGCGACGTTCTGGGTTACACCGATGGGGCGATTGGACGTCTGACTTTACAAAACGGCGGCACGCTCAACAGTGAAGGTGGTGGGCACATGACGGTCAATAACGTGATTTACATGAATAACGGTAAAATCACGGGCGCAGCGACCGGCTCAACCAGCGGCAATTACCTGTTCGATAACGCCTTCCACGTGACTGGCGGGACGGCGAACGAAATTTCCGCGCTGAGCATCGTGCTTCGTGTCCTCGGCAGTACGACTTTTATTTCTGGCGATTCCGCCGGTTTGTTCGACGTCGCTGAAGGGGCGAAATTGACGATTTCTTCGAACATTAATTCCAACTCCAGCGCGAACATGACGAAAGCCGGCGCGGGCGAACTGGTCCTGACCGGCTCCAGCACGTTCGCCAAGAACGTCACCGTCAACGGCGGCGTCCTCGACCTGACGAACGGCAAGCTGTACAGCGGTACTTACGTCAGCGGCGGCAACGTTTACGTCAACGAAGGCGGTACTCTGAAGCTCAACAACTTCGGCTATTCCGAGACCGGAAAAGCGTCTCTGGGCGGGCTGACCTACTCGAACCAGGGGTCCACGAACATTCACATGAACGGCGGTACGATCCAGATCACCGAATCGTTCGACGAGGGGATCGCCCGTACAATCGAACTGCAGGATAACGGCGGGACGCTCGATCTTGCCAATGGCGTTGCGCTCCAACTCACGAACAACATCCACGGCGCCGGCGGTCTGACTCTGGCGGGCGCAGGAACGATGGAACTGACGTACGCCAACGAATACACCGGCGGAACGACCGTTTTGGGCGGGTACCTCAAACTCACCGACGACGCGGTTCGCAGCAACGGCTCGATGACGGTCGCTGAAGGCGCCACGCTGGAATACGCTCTGGGCGAAGACCAGACGAAAGCCGTCCAGTTCGGCACCGACACCCCGTTCTCGAGCACGGGCACGGTCCTCAAAACCGGCGCCGGGACGCTGAAGATCGATGCCGCGGAGAACAGTTTCAACGCCACGACGCTGACCGTCAAGGAAGGCCGGCTGGATATGAAATCGTACCTCACCGGTCGGCTGGAGATCAACAACGGCGCGGTGTTCTCGCCCGGCAACTCGATCGGGAAACTGAACGTGGACGGCAGCGTTGCGCTTGGTGAGGCACTGGACGGCGGCGATCTGGCGACGATCATCATGGAAATCGGCGGCAGCAGCTCCGACGATAACGACGAGCTGGTCGTCACGGGCGATCTGGAGCTGAACAACGGCCAGATCGTTCTGGAAATGGCGGAAGGTTCCCACCTGAACCCGGGTGACAGTTTCACCATGATCCTCTCGGCCGGCAACAGCGACGACTTTGCGGAGACTTTCCTTGACACGTACGTTCAGGCGCCGGACTACTTCATCAATTTGAGTTACGCGCCGCTTGAATCGGGCCTCTACGCCATCACCGGTACGCTCGACGGCAACGCCATCCCGGAACCGGCGACATGGGCGCTGCTCCTGCTTGGCGCGGCCGGGCTGCTCTGCTGGAGGAAGCGGAAGTAAATCAGGAGTAAACAGTTTGGAGTCAGGAGTGGGAAGTTGAGGCTTCTCGCTCCTTTTCCTTTAAATGAATGGTTGGCCTGGCGATAATTTCATTAATTCTACAAATACCCACTTGAAAAATATGAAGAAAACACTGAAAACGACCGTTTTGTTCGCGCTGTCCTTCCTCGTTCTTGCGGCAGCCGCGAAAATTGGCTGGGCGGATCCGACCCCCAACGAAAAAGAGCCGATCCCGGCGTTCCTTTTCGGGCAGAACCTCGAGCACACGCGCTCGGCAGTCCAGGCCGGGATCTCGGCGCAGCTGGTGCGGAACCGCAAGTTTGCCGGCAAGCCCTCGCGTCACGGCGTGGCCATGATGTGGGAGTCGTACGGTTCCCGGGCCTTCTACCATAACGCGGCGTACGGCTGCACCCGACACGCGGTCAGAAACGCTATGCCCCGCCGAAACGAGATCGGCTGTCAGATCGTCGGCGGCCTGGACCCGGACGGCGAGGCGGGGATCTGCCAGCGTGAAATCGGGATCCGCGGCGGCGTGGCGCACACTTTCAAGGCGGTCGTGAGCACGTTTCACCCGGAGGACTCCGTGATGGTCCTGCGCGTTTCCGATCCCGATGGAAGCGTTCTGGCGGAGCGGGAATTCACGGTCAATACGGAAAACTCCCGGGCCTGGACGCGCATCGCGTTCGACTTCACGATCGAAAAGAACACGATGGCGAAAATCTCCGTCGGCGTGAAAGGACGCCGCTACTGCGCGATCGGTGCGGTTTCGATTCTTCCGGTCGACCATTTCCACGGGATGCGGGCGGACGTCGTGGAAAACCTTCACGACCTCGGCGCGTCGATCATCCGCTGGCCCGGCGGCAACTTCGCGGGCGAGTACCGCTGGCGGGACGGTCTGATCGCCGACCCCGACGAGCGCGCGCCGCTTGAATCGTACACCGAGATCGAGACCCAGCCGCACTTTCTCGGCTACGACTCGAACGACCTCGGAATGGAAGACGTGATCGCGCTGTGCGAGAAGATTGGCGCGGAGCCGTTTTTCACGATCAACGCCGCGTGGGAGTCTCCGCAGGATTCGGCCGACTGGGTCAAAGAATGCCACGGCCGCGTGAAGCTCTGGTCGCTGGGCAACGAAATGGGCTACGCGCACATGGAAGGGCCGAAAGGGCCGAAGGAATACGCGAACTGGGTCCGTCCGCACGCCGAGGCGATGCTGAAGGTGGATCCGGAGCTGAAAATCACCTCGTCCGGCCCGTACCCCAACAAGAACTGGATCGAAAATTCAGCTCAAGCGCTGGTGGACATTGCGCCGATCATTTCCTACCACCGCTACGACCACTGGCACGCCCTCTACGACTACTCCACGCAGGAAACCACCGCGGCGCTTTATGAAGAAGTCGCCCGAGACGCGGACCGGGCGCTCGAAGCCCTGAAGAATTGCCGAGCCCAGCTCCCCGAAAAAATCGGGATCTCTTACGACGAATGGAACCTCTGGTACGCCTGGTACCGCGACGAGGGGATCGTCGAGGGCCTTTATGCGGCCAAAATGCTCAACGGTCTGATGCGGAACTGGGAGGCGTGGGGCCTGAAATGCGTCTGCTACTTCCAGCCCGTGAATGAACACGCGATCGACGTCGGGCCGTTCGAGAGCCACCTCACGTCCGTCGGCGAGGCGATGCGGCTTTGGAAGGGCCACGTGGGCGGCGTACCCGCGGACGTTCCCGACCTTCCGGCCGATGCGTTCGTGACCGATGCGAAGGACGGCTCCCGGTACTTGACGGCCTACAATTTCTCGACCACGGAGAATCGGACGTTCCGCATTCCGACGGGCGGCCGCGGTAAAATCGTCACCGCCGAGGCGTTGATTCCCGACGGTCTCGAGACCGGCTGCCGTTACGCCCGGAAACCTTGCGAGGTGAAGATCGATGGGGATTTCTGCGAAATCGTCGTCGGTCCGGCTTCCCAGGCCTGCGTCCGACTTGCGCCTTGACGCCGTGAGAACGAAATCAGAAGTGAGAAGCGCCCGAGTGCTTCTCACTCTGAAATACTTTCTCGGCGCTTCGGGGCTGTTTTACTGGTGAAAGCACAAGAAAATCAACCCCTGAAAACTCCTTGGCCTATTCAACCTCTGGATCCGTTGTTGCGCTGATTGATCTCTCCGTTGAATCCCTTTCGAAATTTATTTTCTTATGGCCCGATATTCCTTGACCGGGATGGAGCCGAACCGGGTTTCAAGCCGTGCCTGGCCGTTTTGGAGGTGCACGAGGCCAAATCCTGAAGCCGTGAATAAAGGAACCGTTTCGGTTAACGTGGCGTCGAAATGAAGCGTCTGGTCCACCGCGTCGTACCGGACGCCCGTCCAGCCCTGGATCAGGGCGAAGCTCGCCATGGCCCGCGCGTACCAGTGGCCGCACTCGTACTCGTTGAACGGGTTGCGCCGGCGGCCGTCGTACCGCTGACGGCAAAGACGGACGATTTCGAGCCCCTTTTCCTTTTCGCCCATGAACATCAAATGGCTGGCGACCTGATATTCGATCCCGGTCCAGACTTCGTCCGAATACGGGAACGGAAGCGTCGGTTTATTGCCGTTCGGCCAGGAGCAAAGCAGCAGCCCGCCCTCGTTTCCAAACGCGTAACTGGGCCGCTGCGTGTTCGAGTGCCCGCTCAGGTCCCGCTTCAGGTTGTACTTCCAGACGCTTCGCAGGTGCGAACGGACCAGGCTCGGGTCAAGGATTGGCTCTTCGATCCCGGCGGCCCGAGTCATCCAGAAGCCCAGAACGCCATCGGAAAGGCACCCGGTGCCGTACTGGTATTTCGGGCCCTGGCGGTTGATCGTCTCCGCGACAGTGCGGTAGTATTCGCTCTGAATTTCAGGCCGGGCGTCGGTTCCCGGAGTGGGGACGATCTGGATGAAGTATTCGCCGTTGAAGAGTTGGTCCTTCATCGCCCGGACGCCGCGGTCGAGAATGACCCGGTAGCGGTCCACGTCTTCGCCCAGAAAATCGCCCATCCGAATGACGGCGGCCAGCGCGCCCAGGTAGAACGAACTGCAGTGCGGTTCCGGCCCTTCGTAGTTAATGTCGTACGTGTTGTGGTGGGAGATTTGCAGCAGGCCCGTCTCGTCCGGGTCCCACCGCGCGATGCTGTAGTTCAGGCTCAGCAGGATCTTCGGCCAGTACTCCTTGAGCCACTCGCCGTCACCGGAGATCCGCCACTCGCGGTACATCCGGATGATCGTCCCCAACTGCCCGTCCGAAGCGTCCCACGCCCGCCCGCCGGGGACCGTCGGCAGGTTGGACCGAAACGCCTGCCGGCCGCTTTTCGTCAGCGACTCGTTGAACTCGGTCTTCCGGAACGACCGCTCCAGGTCCGGGAAAAGATGGCAGATGGCCTGCGAGTAGTTCCACACGTGGGTGCACGTTCCCTCGCAGGACCCGCCGTGGTCGTTATTTCCTTCCCAGCCCCACAGACGTCCGTCGTGCTGGCGCAGGATCGTCGTCGATTTGAGGATGGTCAGGTTGGCCTTCACCGCTTCCATGATTTCCGGCGGGAGCGTTGATTCTTCCATCACGCGGGCGAAGGTTTCGCTGTCCGCGCGCAGGGAGTCGTACTGGCCCCGAAACGCCGCCATGACCTCATCGACCGACTTGAATCGGGTCGCGTACCACGGAACGTAGGTTTCCGGAGCGTCCCCACCCGCCGGCTCCCCGGACGGTTTCGGCGGCTCGATCTGCTCGACCGTCCAGGGGTCATACTGGCCTCGCTCGAAATCCTCGAAAACGACGGTCTGCGCGTCCGTTTCCGGGGCGTTCGTGTCGATCGCGTCGAGCGGTTGGTCCGAAAACAGGAAAAAGTCGGCGTTGATGTGCCCCCACGGGCCGGTGCTGGAGTCGAAAATTTCGATGTTCGCCTCCTGGCCTTTGAGCGCCTCGACGTTCCACGTGCCCCAGCGCAGACGCTCCAGATCCAGACCATGAGCGACGTTTTTCCGTTGGCCCTGAACGGTCAGCGCGACGCCAACTTCCTCGCCGCCCCCACCGCCGACGAGGAAATGAATGAACTTTTTCTCAATTTTGAACTTCGGCGAACGGATCAGGCCGGTATGACTGTCGCCGTTCGGGTAGAACGTGTTTACCAGACCGTTCCCCTGAAAACCGGTCACTGGCTGCTGGGATTTGGCCGTCCCTTTGGCCGGCGCGTTGGTCATGGGGATCGACGGGGCTGACGCTTGGGAATTGGCCGACCCCTGAATCTTCAGGCTGCTTTCGGGAACGTACCAGCACGTAAAGAGCCGGACGGTTTTCGTCTCGCCGGGCTCGAGATCCAGCGGCACGAACAGACTGGCGCCGGGGGCGTTTCCCTCGGCCGGCGGATTGCTGACGACGCGCCCTTTGAGTACGTTATCCCACGCCACCGTCAGACTGTCGAACCAGCCGCCCCGGAACCAGCAGTGGTCCACCGCGACCGCTTGCTTTTCGTTCGGGCCATTGGCAATCAACTCGGCAGCAAAGGCAAACTCGCCTTCAGCCCCTTTGAGCCGGAAACCGTCGGGAAAAGCCCCAACGCCCTGGTCACCCATGAAATTTCGGGAATGGAACGAAAAAACCGCCGCGACTTTTCGGCCGCTCGTGTTGGTGAAGGCGTAGTCGATGGAACCGGCCGGCAGCGAGGAACGGTCGGCGCAGGTCGGAATGAAGGGGCTGAAACCCGTCACGACCGCAGAAATCGGCAGTGATTCGTCCGTCAGTCCAACGCTGCAGAACGGAAAGCGCTCCGAAAAACGGCACTCCCGAAACCGCGGCAGGCCGTAAGTCCGTCCGCCCGAGCCCATCCCGCCGTTGGCGATCGAGAAGTACTTCCAGTCCGGCACCGGCCCTTCAACCACTCGCGCTGTATTTTCCGCTTCCGAGGCGCCCTGGATGCAGATGGCGGCAAAACACGTCGGTTCGTGGTACCGCTCGAGATGATGTTTTACCGAGACGTGCGAAATCGTTCCGGTTCCCTCGAGACAGTACATTCCCGCCCCGATCCCACCGATGGGAAACGCGATCTGGTCCAGGTTGGTTCCTGTATAATCCCGGTTGAATTCGTGTTCTGCCTGCGTGATCCCCTGACAGTTCCAGAGAGCCAAAGACATGGCAATCGCCAAACAGATTTTTCTCAGCAGCACTTTACAAGACATGGAGGGCCCTCCTTTGGGGTGGTGAGCGTGTTCACGGACGGTTCTTTTTAATGAATTATAACCCGGGCAAATGATTTGTCAATACAGGGCCTGAAATCCGTTCAAGCAAATGACTTGCCCCAAACCCCTTGACAGCGTGTTTCCCTTGTATTATAATAAGCTTTGCTTTTTTGATAAGGAGAAAAAACATGAATACAGACGAAAGAATGGAGCTTGGTGCGAAACTGAAACGAGAGATGAACTGCTGTCAGGCGGTCGTTTCGGCCTTCGCTGATACCGTGGACGTGGAAGGCACGACGCTTCACCGCATCGCCGGCGGCTTCGGCTCCGGTATGGGCACGACCGAAGGAACCTGCGGCGCACTCGTCGGCGCGGTTATGGTCACCTCGCTGCGCGCTCCGGCTGGCGGTGCAATGGCGCTTTCTCGCAAAGTTCTGCCCCGATTCAAGGAACTTTGCGGCGGAGCGACCATCTGCCGCGAACTCAAAGGGATCGGCACGGGCAAGGTCCTGTGCTCGTGCGAGAACTGCGTCAGGAACGCCATCAAAGCGGCCTCAGAAGCGCTGGGAGACGAGTGACCAACAGTGAAAAGGAAATCCTGAATGCAGAAAAAACCTAAAAAACAGGCGTGGGTCGATCTTTCGCACTGCGTTGCCTGCGGCGCGTGCGGGAACGTCTGCCCGAGAGAAGCGATCCGGGTGGTTCACGGCTGCAATGCTCAGGTCGATCCCGAGAAGTGCGTCGGCTGCGGGCTTTGTACGAAAGTATGCCCTGCCGGGGCCGTGACGGTCAAGACGCTGGAGGGTGAGCCATGAACGCAAAACGACGCCACTGGTACCATTACCTCTGGATCTGGGCGATCCTCTACTTCACGCTCGGGTTTTTCAACATCCTGTTCGCCTGGCTCGGCATGATCGATTTTCTCCTGCCGCTGGTTTTTGCCATTTTCTTCGGAAACAAGTGGTTCTGCAACAACATGTGCGGCCGCGGGCAGCTCTTCACCCTGATCGGCTCGACCTTTCATCTGAGCCGCAACCAACCAACCCCAAGGTTTCTTTCGTCGCGGTGGTTCCGGTACGGTTTCCTCGTGTTCTTCCTGGCGATGTTCTCGAGCATCCTGGTCCAAACCTGGTTCGTGGCCTCGGGCGTCCATTCGCTGAATCAGGCGGTCACGCTCCTCTGGACGTTCCAGGTCCCGTGGAAATGGGCGTACAGGCCGGACCTGCTGCCGGAATCATACGTCTGGGTCGCGCAGTTTGCGTATGGGTTTTACAGTCTGATGCTGACCTCGACGATCATCGGCCTGGTCGTGATGCTTCTCTGGAAGCCGCGAAGCTGGTGCGCCTTTTGCCCGATGGGAACGATGACACAGGGGATCTGCCAGTTGAAATCGCGGGGGCGGCGGGACTGAGAAGACAATCGCATCTTGAAAATGTCAGCGGTCTTTTTCATCTTGTTCCCATGAAAACCCCTTGACGCCGTGTTGAACGTGATTATAATTATGGGTAAAACCCTGTTTTCAGTGTCAAAGTTTACCCTCCAGGAGACTGAACCATGAATCGAAGAGAATTTCTCGCCTCGGCCATCGCTTTGGGAATGACGGCCTCCGTTTTGGCGGACGCACCCTCCGCGGCCATTCCGTTTGAAACGTTTGACTCGTATTTCGTCTTGAACACGATCAAACCAGAGAAGGGCCAAAACTGCAAGTTCGGCATTTGTACGACCAACGAGCAGTTTGGAGCGCTCTTTCATCCCGCCGCCGTCATGTTTTCCAAACAGAAATTCGTCCAACCGGAATACTTCAATGACCACGTGATCCTTTACTGGATCGAATGGGGAAATACGCCGTGGGACTATACGGTCGAGTCGGTCAAGCCGGGCCAAAACGGGCTGGTCGTCCAGTACACCCGCGAGGGCGAGCCATCTGAGTCCGCGTTTTTCTCCCCGCACTTGCTCGTCGGAGTTGAAAAGACCACGTTGGAAAACGGCCGCGAGGTCACGTTCCAACGGAAAGAAAAATAGATCGGATCAACGCCGTCCCGTAACGATCAATACGGAAGTTTGACGACCTTTTCGTCGCGCCGGTCTCCAAGGTAACGGTGCGTTTCGGCATTGATCGAATACGAGATTCGATGGACGGACCCGTCGGCCATTGTCATCCCCAGTGCGCCTGCGTGAGCGCTGCCGAAAAGATATTTTTGACCATTCCACCCTTTACGGTCTTGATACGGAAGTCTGGGTGTATTGTCTTCGCTGCACCAGGTATTGCGCAAAGAGTCCCAGTCACAGCCGCCAAGGGACACGTTATCATCATCAACAAAAGCGCTGCCTCCTCCCGTTTCATAGAAATCCGTCTGAAGATACTTCTCTCCCACGAGGTAGGTATTGGTGGCTCCATCATAAATTTCCGCGGGGGTCACCCAGCTGGTGATGAAGAACATTCCGCCGGAATCCGTCGTTTTCTTGACGTCCTTGATATATTGACCAGAGGCGCCATAACCAAGAGACGAAACATTGGAATTGCCGCTCCACGAGTCACGGCTTTTTACCGTTACAGCGCCATGGTTTCCGGCGTAGTCGATTTTCGTACCGGTAGTCATTTTATTGCAGTTTGCAGTAGGCGATGATGTTACGGGGTACAACTTAGTTGTACGTCGGGACGGGCAATGAAAAAAAGAAACGGGGGTCTGGCAGACCTGAGTGGCTTTGGTTTTCTGATCCGCAGTGACCGTACCGGGGTTGTTGTCCTTCGGAAGCATGAACAAATTATTCAAGTCCATATACGGCATCAGCGAGCATATCCACCCTCCCGGCTGGTCCGCTCCCATGCCGCGGTCCGGATCCACCACGAAAGAATAATACCACCCGCCTCCGGGATAAAACAGATGTACCGCGACGTGGTTTTGAGACGCCGAGCCGAACTGTTTCAGGTTGTTACTGCACTGCATTTGACGCGCAGCTTCACGTGCCTGCTGTACCGCCGGGAGCAAAAGCCCCATCAGCATCCCTATAATCGCGATGACGACCAAAAGCTCTACGAGAGTAAAGGCTCTTTTATTCATGATCAGTCCTCTTATATTTTTTTATTTCTATTTTACGATAATTTAAAAAAAAACAACAGGGGGCAGTAAAAAAATGACGGAAATTTTAATTTTTCAGGGGTGATTGAAATTTCAGCCGCAAGAACGAGATAGATGTGCTTCACCGCCTTTCTGATCTCGGCATCGAAGGCAGAAACTTCGTGGTCATGAGCAGGAAAGTCTGCGGTGAGAAAGGGACTTACAAATCCTTCACGACCAGGCCCTGACTGATGTCGAGGCCATTTTCCGGATGTGCCTGTAGTGCGCCCAATGTTTCCCAATCGGGTCGGCTCCGGGTGCACGTTGGTCTTTGACAAGAGAAGACCTCACCCAATGGCAAGCATAAAAAAAGCGCCTCATGCCGCAAATTGCGACGCGAAGCGCGTATGGGCGATACAGGACTCGAACCTGTGACATCCGCCTTGTAAGGGCGGCGCTCTAACCAACTGAGCCAATCGCCCGATCGGAGTGATGGTTAAATCGTAAGTGTTATTATGCCATAAATTTTCGGTTTGTCAAGGACCAGTGGAAATTTTTTCGGGTCGAATCTCAAATTTCCGGCAATCGAAACTGAAGCGTCTCGCGGCACACTTCCCGGTGCTCGATTTCCGCCTGGAACGCGCTCTGGAGTTTGGTTAGAACCTTCTGAACCACCGTTTCTGGGGCGCTCGCGCCTGCCGAGATCAGGATGGTCTGGTCCGGGGTGAACCACGTCAGATCCACATCTTCCGGCCCGTCCACCAGAAAGGCCGGCACGTTTTGCCGCGTCGCCAGTTCACGCAGGCGCTGACTGTTCGAGCTGGTCGGGCTTCCCACGATCAGCACCGCGTCGGTCTCGTGGGCCAGCTCAAGGATCGCCTGCTGGCGGTTCTGCGTCGCGAAGCAGATGCAACTCACCTGCGGCTTCACGATCTCCGGGAAACGCCGCGTCAGAACGCTTACGATCCGCTCCGCCTCCGTGATGGAAAGCGTCGTCTGCGTCAGGTACGCCACCGGTTTGTCCGGAAGCAGCTGGACCGACTCGGCCTCCTCGACCGAGCAAAGGACGTGCGTCGCTTCGGGCGCTTCCTCGACGATCCCGACGATCTCATCGTGCCCGGCGTGGCCGATCAGAATGATCTGGAACCCGGCCTCGGCCAGACGCGCGGCCTGCGTGTGGATCCGCGTGACGAGCGGGCACGTGGCGTCAATGACCTGGAGCCGCTTCCGGGCGCAGCATTCCCGTACGTGGGGGGAGACTCCGTGGGCCGAAAACATCAGGTGCGCGCCGTCCGGCACGTCCTCTACGGAATTGACGAAATGAACGCCCCGATCCTGAAATTCCTTCACGACCCAGGTATTATGCACGATCTCGTGAAAGACGTAAAACGGCGCGCCGTACCGCTCGACGGCCCGGTGCAGCGCCGTGATCGCCCGATTCACCCCCGCGCAAAAGCCTCGCGGAGAAGCCAGAAGGATTTTCATGGGCGTGAGCTCCTTAAAACTTTCAGCGTTTTTCTATTTCCCTATCTCCGCTTTCCACGCCAGCGGTCCGTGCTTCGATTCCGGGAACGCGAGGCCAATGACCGCCGCCATATCGACCTGGCCCTGTTCGCTCACCACGTCGTCCTCCAGGATGCGCTCGGCCTCGTCCGCCATCGCCATCGCAAGCCGGTTTCCGATTTCCTGAAGCGAGAGTTTTTTCGGCTCCTCTTTCTGCCAGGTGAAAACGATTTCCCGGATCGCGGGGTTGAACCCGGTCGGCTCGAAACGGTGATTATGGACGTTTTTGCGCCAGTCGTCGCCCCAGAGGTAAAACCCCATCCCGGTCTTGCGGCCGAGCAGCTTCCGCTTCATCATATAGACCAGCACCGGCGAGAGCTCCGTCCGGTCCGGGTACGCATTGTACAGGACCTTCCCGGCGTTCATCACCGTGTCCAGCCCGATTTCGTCCATGATGCGCAGGGGGCCCCACGTCATGCCGAAATTCACGGCCGCTTTCTCGATCGTCTCCATCGGGACCCCTTCCAGCAGAAGTTTCAGCCCCTCGTTCAGGTACGGATTCAGAAGACGATTCACGACAAAACCGGGGCAGTCACAGACACAAAGCGCCGTTTTTTCGAGCGAGATCGCATAATCGCTCAGACGCTGAAGGACCCCTTCCGACGTCTGCGACGAGGGGATCATCTCGACCAGTTCGCGATTCCAGACCGGGTGCAGGAAGTGGAAACCCGCGAAGTTTTTCGGAAGCGGAAAGACCGCCGCCAGCTTCTCGATCGGGATCGTGGACGTGTTCGTGACGAAAATCATCGACGGGCGCATGTAGGGCCGGAAATCCTCGTACAGCGCCGACTTGGCTTCGATTTTCTCGACGATCGCTTCGATGATCAGGTCGCAGTCGCCCAAGTTCTCAAGCGTTCCCGCTTCGGCCAGATCGAGCATCTCCTGCCGCAGCGTTTCGGGCACGTCCGCCAGTTCCGCGTTCAGCCGGGATTGAACGGACTGGAGCATCGAAGGGTTCGAGTCGTAAATCGTCACGGGGAAACCATTCCGGACGTTCAGAGCGGTGATTTCCAGCCCCATGAGGCCCGCGCCGATGATCCCGATTTTCTGAACGGATGAAAACGAACGTGTGCTTGATTTTTTGGCCATAATATATTAATGTGCAGGTCCGGCATCCGGCCGGTCGGGTAAATAAAAGGAAAAACGCAGGAACTGGGTGCTTTTCAAAATCTCAGCATCGGGATGCGGTTCGCCCGGCCGAACTGGATGAGCAATTCCTCGGGCGTGCAGTTGTAATTGTCCTTCAGCGCGTCGATCCAGTCTTTGCCGTCCTTGATCTCGTCCAAAAATTTCTTGAACCCTTGCGGTTTGCTCTTGAAAATGAACCCGACCAGACCGCTGGCGACGCCGTACTGCCACACATCGAGCTGGGAATCCGCCTGAAGCAGCCCGCCGACGGAGCCGGTTTGCCGCATCCTATTCAGGCCGCTTTGCTGTTTCAGCCGGCACTGACTGTCCGCCGGAACGATGACTCCGGCCATGAAGTCGGCCATTCCTTCATTGAGCCAGAGTGGAATGCCCTGCCGCGCACGGTAACGATGAACGAATCCGTGCGTCGTTTCATGGACCAGCACGCCGATGAACTGCCAGCGCTTTTCCATCTTGGAAATGTCTCCGTAAAAGAGGGAAATCAGGACACTGCCGTCGCTCGAAGTGTGCGCCAGTCCGCACGCTCCGGTGAACTGATTGGAGTGGAAGAATTCCTGCTCAAACATGAGGAACTGCTGCTGCGTCGCGAAGGCGCAGACGATGCACTTCCCTTTCCAGACCTTGGCGTCTTTGGGAAAATCGAACATTTGGCAGAGCCGGGCGAACATCGCCTCAAGGTACTTCAGGCATTCCTCCGCGATCTGCTTGGGCGCGTTCGTCAGATAGAAGAAATGTTCCGATTCGTAATAAACCGTCCCGGGAAATTTTGTTTTGATTTCCTCCAGGTAGTTTTTTTGACGTTGAATTTCAGCCTCGAACTGCTCGTCGGTCAACTCGGGCCAGCGCCAAATGCCGGTTTCTTTGTAGTACGCCATCCGCTCCTGCTCTTTTTCCTCGGGCGTTCGCGTATCTTCCTCGACCGGTTCCACTTTCTTTCCTCTGTTCTTCTTCTCCGCCGTGTTCTTTTCCTTCACGGGAGCCGACTTTTTCGACTTTTCGGCTTTCTCTGCCTTCTCGGAAGTTTTGGATTTTTTTGACGATTTGGAGTTTTTTGACGACTTGGACGATTTGGCCCCTTCTTTGTTTTTTGTGCTCTTTTTCGATTTCGAGTCGCTCGAGTCGATCGAGTCGCTTGAGTCGTCCGAGTCGTCCGAGTCATCCGAGTCAAAATTAAACTCAAAACCATCGTCTTCGGATTCGGACATTTCGTTCATCAGTTTTCGCGCGGAATTCTTTCCCGAGCGGGACTGTGCCTGAACGGAAGTCACGGAGGAGGTCAAACATAAAAAACCAAAACCAAAAGCCAGCAAAACCAGGATTTTCAAAACGGGGCGAGTTCGCATTTTTTCACCTCTGAGGAAAGGAGTGGATTTTTGAAAGAAACCACCGGACTAATTCGATCGTCAAACCTTTTCAATATTCACTATATTCCTTAATTATAATCGATGGCAGAAAAAAAACAAGCGGGAGGGGCTGAAACAAAATTTGACTTTAGTCTTTCCCGCAAATTTTTATTAATTATTAAACTTTATTCATTCTGTTCAAATTTCCTATATTTTTAAAAAGTTTCCCCAGTTTCTCTGTGCAACGTTCACATAATCGGCAAATTGTAAAAAATCCCACTTTTGCTCAAGACCGGAACTGTTAATTGACGATGATAAAGAGGCGAGACTTTATAATTTTGTGGAAATCAAGGATTCCGATTATGAGAAAATTCAGTTCCTTTGGAGTTTGCTTCTTGACCCTATTGATTTTAGGGTTTGCATCTTTTGTTTCGGCGGAGCCGATGCTGGTTTCATCTTACAAAACCATTCAGATGGAACCCATTACTTCGGAGGGCCGCGCGCCGGTCGTGACGGGCCTCTCAATCAGCAAAGACGGTCAGACTCTCGTGACGGTGGGTGATGACCACAAGGCCCGGATTTGGAACGTCGCTGATGGTCACCTCAAGCATACACTGAACGACCAGCGGGACTGGGTTCGTGCGGTGAAGTTCAGCCCGGACGGCGAGACGTTCGTCACGGGCGGAATGGATAATCAGCTCTACTGCTACGACGCGAAGACTTACGAGCGCCTCATGCAGTTCGAAAGCGCCCGTACAGCGGTCCGTGCCATCGCGTTTGAGCCAAAGAGCAGCGCACGTATGGCGGTCGTTGGTTACGATGCGTTGGTCTTCATTTACGAAACCGCAACGGGTCGTGTTATGAGCCAGCCGCGTCCCTTCCCGACGACCTGCACCGACCAGCGCAGCGTTCAGTTCAGCTCCGATTCGCGTTACGTCGCCGCCGCTGGCCGTGACGGAAACGTTCGTCTGTTCGACATGGGAACGGGTCGTATTCGGACTGACCTGAGCCGTCACACCCGCCGGGTTTGGGCCATCGCATTCAGCGAAGACGGCAAATACCTCGCCACGGGCGGCGAAGACAAGAAAATCTATATCTGGTCCATGAAGGACTTCTCGTTCGTTCGTGAGCTGGATTTCCCCTCCGGAAAAGTCACCTCGCTGACCTTCTGCGGTTCGGATACGGTCGCGGCAGGTGCGGCAAGCAATCTGATTTGTGTCTGGAATCTGCGTTCAGCGGACAGTCAGCCGACGTACATTTTGAGCGAACACAAAGGAACGGTCGCCGATCTTTTGTGGGATGAAGTGAATCAGACGCTGATCTCCTGTGGTTTTGACTCCACCGTCCGTTTCTGGAAGTGGCAGACGCAGGACATGGCCATCTCGGAGGTTCCGGTCGTTCGTTGAGCCTGGTCGTTCTGACCGTTCGTTGAACGAGCAATAAATCATTTTTTTAGGATCGATACGAAAATGACTGCCAAAAATACCAAAAAAATGTTTCACCACGTTCTGAAAGGAATGGAACTGCTGGAAAACCGCTGCCTGCTCAGCGCCAGCCCGATCGATGTTGGAACGGTGTACTACGAAGGCGCCGGAACCGAAGTTTATTCCGGTGAAGACTCTGCTCCGGACTACATCTACGTCGCGTTCCAGGGCGGTGCGGAAGGCACGGAAATGACCCAGGTCACGATCGACATGGCTCGCTGGGACGACGGAAGTTACTGCTTCATCGACCAAGGCCAGGGCGTGTACGGCTACAGCCCGTTCGAGATCCTGCCCTCTGACGATTACGAAGTTCTGGGCTACAAGATCAGCTCGGACTCGACCCAGCTTACGATCGATCTGAAAGGCTTCACCGCGGGTGACGTCCTGATCATCTCCTGCGACGTGGACCAGGTCATCACGGCAGGGTTAAACAGCAAAACCGTGGCGGTCGCGGAAGCCGGCGAGTATGAATTGTCCTCGACTTTCAAAGCGAAATTCGAGCACGCCAACTACTACACGCTGAACATCGAAGACGAACTTGGTTACGTGGATGTTTTCTCAACGATCCCGAACTACGTGGAAATTGCGGGTCTGCCGGACGAAGGGTACCTGAACGAATACTCCGTCGGCAGGAATGGAAAAAACCAGGAAGTGTACACGGCCGCGGCCTTTGCCTCTGACCTGCAGGTCGAGCTTCCGTGTACCCTTTCCGGAAACGTCTGGGAAGATATGACCGCGACCGGAACGCAGTACCGCGCGGGAATCGACGAGTACATCGAGGACGTGGAGATCCGCCTCTACCAACTCAATGAGTATACCGGAAAATACGAGTGGGTCCAGACCGATTACACCGATGAGAACGGCCACTACTCATTCGACGTTGAAGCGGGAACCTACCGCGTGCTGGAAATTCAGCCGAACGGTTACAGAGACGTCACTTCGTTCGTAGGGACCATCGATGGTTGGCCCGTCGGAACGCAGATCAGCGTCAACGAGCTCTCCGACATCACGATCTTTGGCGGTGAGGACAGCATTCAGAACAATTTCTCCGAATACCGTCCCTGCGAGATCTCCGGTATCGTCTGGTTCGACGTCAACAAAAACGACCAATACGACTCCTGGATCGATGAACTCCTTGAGGGCGTTCAGATCGACCTGGAGAACGAATACGGCATGGTCATTGCTACGGCCTACACGGATAAAGACGGCTACTACGAATTCACCGAACTGCTGCCGGGCGAGTACCAGATCTACGAGCATCAGCCGATCGAATTCGAAGACGGTGGCGAGCGCGTCGGTACGGTGGACGGCGTGAAACGCGGGGTCGTCCTTGGGAATGACTACCTTGGTGACATTTGCCTGTTCTCCAACGATGTCGGAATTCATTACGACTTCTGGGAAGTGGAATACGAAAGATGCTCCATTTCCGGTTACGTCTTCAAAGATGGTCCGGACCTCGTGCTCAAGGAAGGCGATAAATTACCCGCGAATCTGTGGGAACTGTATCCCGGTATCCGGAGCGCCGACGACACGATGCTGGCCGGGATCACGCTGATCCTTCAGGATTCCAATGGGAACGAAGTCGCACGGACGACCACCAACGCCAACGGTTACTACGAATTCCTGGATCTGACCCCGGGTCAGTATCAGATTTTCGAGGTCCATCCGACCCAGTTCAAAGACGGCATCGACACGCCGGGCGATCTGGGCGGCACTCCGCTTATGCCGGACGGCGACAAACTTTACAATATTGAGCTGAACTGGGGCGACCACGGCGTCGAGTACAACTTCAGCGAAATCAAAGTCGTGTGGGAGAAGAAGCCCGAACCGGGAGGAAACATTACGCCGATCACTCCGCCCGCGCCGGTTTATCACTCTGGCGGAGGTTCCGCGCCGGTCATTGGAAACAGCTATATGCCGAACTTCGGGAACTCCACGGGTCTTTCCCTTGGCGGTTCCGGCGGTGGCGGAGCGGCTTTCCACCTCGCAGTGCTTGGTTCCGGAAGCTCGGCTTCTCTGGCGGCTGCGGCGGGTGCTGCTGGTGCGGCGGGAATCATGGGGAACGCAGCTGGAAACGCTGCTTCGTCCATCCTGGCCGATGCGAATGGAAACGTGAACGCCTACGCCAACGCGGACGCTTTCGCAAATGCCAACGCGAGTGCTTTGGCGGCTCAGGCCAACGCGGCGGCTTACGCCAACTACCTGCATATTGGAAACCTTGACCTGACCAGTTTCGACCCGAATTCCTGGGAAGGCCGCGCGTTGATCCGTGTTCGTCAAATGCTGGCCGAGGGGTTGGACCCCAGCCGCGTCTGGACGACGGAAGAACTGCGCAGCGCACGCCTCTTGGCCGGTGACTTCAACGGCGACGGCGTCGATGAATTCGCGATCTTCACCGATGGTTTCTGGTTCATCGACCTGAACGGAAACCGTCAGTGGGACGACTACGACCTGTGGGTGAAACTCGGCGAACGCGGCGACCAGCCGATCGTCGGCGACTGGAACGGTGACGGAAAAGCGGACGTCGGCGTCTTCGGCACGCCGTGGGATGGTGACCGTGAACTCGTCATTCACGAATACGGTCTTCCGGACGCGGAAAACCAGCTGATCGGAACGTACAAGAATATCCCGACCGAGAACAAAGGCCACTACTATGTGAAAGCCCATCGCGACGGAATTCTCCGCCGTGAAGTGGTGGACCACGTCTTCCAGTTCGGCAAGCCGGGCGACATCGCGGTCGCGGGCGACTGGAACGGTGACGGCGTTGCGAGCGTCGGTGTGTATAATAACGGGAAGTGGACCCTCGACTACGACGGTGATGGACGCTTCACCTCGGCGGACAAAGAATTCGTCTTTGGCGAGCCGGGCGACATTCCGGTCGTCGGGAAGTGGGATCACTCGGAAGTTTCCAAAGTCGGCGTTTACCGCCGCGGCGAGTTTGTGCTTGACGTGGAAGGCAAAGGCGTGATGGATTCGTCGGTCGCGCACGTTCATCACCATGTCCCGAACGGACGCCCGGTCGTGGGTGACTTCACGGGTTCCGGCGTTGCGGACATTGCGGCGAACCTCCCGCAGAACGCGGGTTCAGGCGTCATGGCCGCCCAGCCCGGTCCGAGTTCGACGCACTGATCGAACCACGCTAAAGTAAAAGATTTCTAAGAAAAAGGACCCGTCGGTTTGGCGGGTCCTTTCGTTTTCTTGCCGCGAGACGCTTTTCACCACGAGACGCTTTTCAGGTACTTCATGCTTTTCGGGATCTGCGTCCGGAAATCGTCCGACTCATCTTCGATCAGGTAGTACTCGACTCCGGCCTCCTGCGCGGCTTTGAGGATTTCCGGGAAATTGGCCTGACCGGTCCCCAGGGCGACGTCATTCTTCGTGGAAGTCGTTCCGGAAAAATCTCCTTTCACCCCTTTTTTCAGGTCTTTCAGGTGCATCAGACGAAACCGGTCCGGGTACTTGCGCAGGTAGTGCACCGGGTCGGCGCCGGGGAAAATCATCCACGTCACGTCCATGTTGAACGTGACCCAGCGCGGGTCGGTCTTCTGAACCAGAAGGTCGAAAATGGTCTCGCCGGGCTTCCCGTTCTTCCACGGGCGGAACTCGTAGCCGTGATTATGGTACACGAAAATCATCCCTTCGCGGCTGAACCGCTCCCCGATCTCGTTGAACCGCTTCGCGGCGGCGAGCGCTTCCGACTCGGTGAGTCCCCAAAAACCGTGCGGGTACCACGCCACGCCGACGTAACGGATCCCGAAGAGTTTCGCTTCCCGGATCACTTCCTGAATGCCCTCTTCGGTCTCGTACATTTTCCACGCCTGGTTCTTGCAGACCGGTTTCAGCCCGTATTTGTCGAGCAGGGCTTTGTACTCCTCGGCCGTCGTTTTGTAAAGGCGGTTGGCCTCGACGATCGTGAAACCGAGCTCCGACGCGAGTTTCATCGCCGCTTCCATGTCGTCCTCGGCGACGCTCCGCACGCTGTACATCTGGAGCCCGACCTGGCCTTTGAACTGTTCCGCTCTGGCCGACGAAGCCGCGGCGAAAGCCAGGACTAGCGCGCCAATGAATAAAAAACGCTTCATCTTCTTTTACTCCTGATTAAGTCTTGCTCCGACGGTTGAAAGGTCGATCGCCTTGAACCCCAGTTTCCACGCGGGGCTTTCGGGTTTCAGCAGGCCGTCGTGTTTCTCGGGATGGAGGAAAAGCGGGTCGGCCGAAATGCCGTGCTCGTCAAAGCCCAGTTTCTTCCACTGCTCCCAGCCCGAAATTTGCCCGATCGGGGCGGCAGAGCACCAGATCAGGTTGAAGTCGCAGAGTTTCATCGACTCTTCGATCCCGGCGCCCAGCGAGAACAGATGGGCCTCCGGCTCGTCGAACGTCACGATGTTGTGCGAGAATTCGAGGTCCTCCGGGTTCTTCAGGAAGTTCGTGAAGTGCCCGTTATTCAGGCTGGAGGCGCGGAAAATATTGTTCCGGACCGTGTTTCCTTTTCCGCCCTGGAACATGAACCCGCCGTGGCTCGTGCCGTACACGTAATTGTTCTCGACGGTGTACCCGCCGGCGAACGAATCGAGGTAGATCCCCCACGAGAAGAAAAGCGGCTTTTCCGGCCCGGCGCAGGAGTACCCGATGGAGTTCACGACGCGATTGTTCCGGATGATCGAGCCGCTGCGGAAATTCCGGTCGCCCTGCGTCACTTCGATCGCGCCCGTATCGTTCGTTTCGCGGCTGGTGTTCCAGACGTCGTTGAACTCAATGACGTTTTTCCCGCCGGCGTTCTTCATCGAAATGCCGTACCGGCTTGAGCCGTTGATCGTGCAGTGGCTCACGAGGTTTTCCGAGGCTCCCCGTTCCAGGACCACGCCGCCGATGTGCTTGTAATCTAGGCCAAGCTCGCGGAAATCGCAGTCTTCCACGACGTTTTGGCTCGAGCCGTTCATGATGAGCACGCCGCCCTGAGCCGACCGCAGGAGGCGGCATTTTTTCACCGCGTTTCCATTCCCGCCCCGGATCCGGACTGCGTAGCGCCCGACGTCCATGAACGAGCAGTTGGAAACGGTCACGCCGGACGTTTCGTCGAGCTCGATCACGCCCCGCGCACCCATGGAGTACCCGATGCAGGAATCCTGCCGCGTGTGCGCCGTTTCGGCAAAGTTCAGCCCTTCAAAACGGACTGGCGCCAAGGCCTCTTCATTTTCCCCGGAGTTCACGCTGAAAAGCGTCCCCAGGACCGCGAAACGGTACTCGATCGGCTTTTTCACGTTTTCAGGGGCCTTGATCGGGCAGACGCTCAAGGTCCCGGTCTCCCGGTTGAGGAACCACTCGCCCGGCTGGGAGAGGAACTCAAACCGGTTTTCGAGGTAAAAACGGTCCCCTTTGTTAAGCGTTGCGGTCGCTTCCGGCCCGGCAAGAGAAACGACGCCGGTTTCCTCGTCGATCGCCTCGACCTGAACGATCTCCTTGAACGCGTGGCACGACCCGCTCTGGAAAATGTGCATTTCAAGCGCCGGATCAGCCCAGCGGGCGGGAAGTTCTCCCGGCGGCATGCCGAACTTTTTCGGGGAGCCTCCCCTGGAGTCGAACGAGAGTTGCGGCCCGATCCCGATGACGAACGATTCGGCGGAGATCACGACGAGCGGCTGGCCCGTTGGGTCTTCGAGCGTTGCGTTTGGTTTCCAGTCGGGATTTTTCGCGAGGATCAGCCCGCCCAGATTTAACCCCAAACCTTTCCGGTTCATCCATTTCAGAAGCGCGGGGCCTTTTTTACACGAAAAAGTGGCGGTTTTCGCCCAGCGTTTCACCGTCCACGACCCCGTATCGTCCAGACCCTGCATCGGGACGGGGTCTTGCGACCAGCCGCCCTCTTTCGGGACGAACGCCGCCGCGGCCTTCGGGTTCAGCTCGGCCAGTTTTTTGGCGAAAGACTGCGCGTGACGCAGGGCTTTCGAGTCGGCGTTCGGCTCAAACTCCGCGATTTCCAGCGTGAAATTCTTTCCGGCGTCTTCCACGTGATTATTCTGCGCGTAGAACGCCCAGACGGTGTAGTCGCCGTCCTCGGGAAGTTCGACCTCATAGACCAGCGTGTCCCCGACGTTATGGATGCAGCCGACCGACCCGCCGAGCTTCCCGGTCGGGTCCATCGCGCGGCCCACGTAAAAGAAACCGTGCCGCATCGGGTCCTGACTCAGATCCGGGTCGGGGTGACGTGCGCGCCGGTACGGAAACAGACCGTTCGCGGGAAAGTCTTTCAAATCCGAGAAAAGCGCTCCAGGCCCCTCGAATTTCCCAAGGATCTCCTCGGGAAGCGGCGCCTGAAGCAGACTGACGCCGGAACGAGTCCGGACCTTTTTCCAACTTTCGGCCGGAATGGGGTGGCTCCCGAGCAGACGCGGCGGGTTCTTCGGGTCGGCGGCCCGGAAAACGAGCGGGACGCGGCGGTCCTCGGGGCCGATTTCGAGCGTTTCGTCGAAGTACCAATCGCCGGGGCCGATCAGGACCGTGACGGTTTCGCCGGCTTGGGCGTTTTTCTGGGCGTCGCGCCAGAGTTTCTGCGCCTGCGCGAAGGTCTGGCAGTCGCCGCCGTCGCTGTGAGTGAGGGAAATCTCCGCGGCCAAAGCCGGCAGCGAGGCCGCGAAGAACAGAACGAAAACAAATTTGGTGAAGTAGTGCATGGCAGGAGGGTGGAAAGAATGAATAATGAATAACGAATAACGAATAATGAAATTTGGAAAATGAAAAATGAGGTGGGTTTTTCTTCATTTTTCTCTTTTCATTATTCGTTTTCCCCATTTTACCCGGAACCGTTCATTCTGTCAATAATCCCCTCAAAAAAACTTAAAAACTACCGCCGGGGGGGCTTGAAAGAATGGAAAAAAGATGGTAAAATACACGAGTCTATTAATTAATAATCGTATCGGTTAATGAAAGAAGGTTGAATCGTGGCAGACGAAAACATTCCTCCGATGGATGAATCCCCGAATGAAAACGTGGATCCGCAGGCGAACGGCGACTCTCAAATCCTCGGCGGCGGGAAAATGCTTGAATACACCGTCGAAGACGAGATGAAGACCAGCTACCTCACGTACGCCATGAGCGTCATCGTGAGCCGCGCCCTGCCGAACGTTCACGACGGTCTGAAACCCTCCCAGCGCCGTATTCTTGTGGCGATGAACGACCTGAACCTTGGTCCCACTTCCGCCCGAGTGAAAAGCGCGAAGATCTCCGGCGACACGAGCGGCAACTACCACCCGCACGGCGAAAGCATCGTGTACCCGACCATGGTCCGCATGGCTCAGGAGTGGAACATGCGCTACGTCCTGGTGGACAAGCAGGGGAATTTCGGCTCCATCGCGGGTCTGCCCCCGGCGGCCATGCGATACACCGAGGCCCGAATGTCACGTTTCGCCGCCATGATGCTTGAGGACCTCAAGCTCGACACGGTGGACTTCATTCCGACCTACGACGAACGCAACCTGGAGCCGGTCGTTCTGCCGTCCAAATTCCCGAACCTGCTCGTGAACGGCGCGAACGGGATCGCGGTCGGTATGGCGACGAGCATCCCGCCGCACAACCTGACGGAAATCTGCAACGCCCTGATCCGCGTCATTGACGAGCCGGGCGTTTCGCTGCCGGAACTCATGAAAATCGTCCCCGGCCCCGACTTCCCGACCGGCGGGATCATCTGCGGCCGCAGCGGCATTTATAACGGGTACTTGACCGGCCGAAGCACGATCGTGGTGCGCGCCCGCGCCCGGATCGAGGAGATGAAGGGGAACCGCAGCCGGATCGTCGTTTCGGAGATCCCGTACCAGCAGACCCGACTCAACGTCATTAATAAAATCGCTGATCTGGTCACGACCGGCCGGATCGAGGGAATTTCCAACATTCGCGACGAAAGCGACCTGAAAGAACCGGTCCGCGTGATCCTCGAGTTGAAACGCGATGCGGACCCGAACGTGGTGCTGAATCAGCTCTACAAGTTCTCGCCGCTGCAGGACAGTTTTTCGATCATTCTGCTCGCGCTGGTGGACGGGAAGCCGCGCGTCATGCCGTTCAAGGAAATGCTGCAGGAGTTCATCCGTCACCGCATGAGCGTCATCCGGCGCCGGACGCAGTTCCTGCTTAATAAAGCGCGGCAGCGCAAGCACACGGTCGAGGGGCTTCTTCTGGCCCACGCGAACATCGACCAGGTGATCCAGGTGATCCGCACGTCCAAGACCCAGGCCGAGGCGAAAGAGCGTCTGCTCACGGAGATCAAGTGCCCGGCGGCTCTGATCGAGCGCGCGTTGGGAGAGGACGGTTTCCTGAACTACGTGCTGGAGAACGGCGAGAAGGAAGCGTACACGCTCACGCCGGTGCAGGTGGACGCGATCCTGCGCATGACCCTGGGCCAGTTGGTCAACCTGGAGCAGGCCAAGCTCGCCGACGAATTCAATCAGCTGCTGGCGGACATCAAACAGTACAATCTGATCCTTTCGGATAAATCGTACATTCTGGCGATCATCCGGTCCGACCTGGAAGAGATGCGCGACAAATACGGCGACGCACGCCGCACGGGCATCGAGCTGGTCGAACTGGACACGAATCTGGAAGACCTGATCACCGAAGAAAACATGGTGGTCTCCATCACGGCCGGCGGTTTCATCAAGCGTACTTCCACGTCCGCTTTCAAAGCCCAGCGCCGCGGCGGGAAGGGCCTCAAAGGGGCCAAAACCAAGGGCGAGGACCCGATCGAGCACCTGATCGTAGGCTCGACGCACGACTTCCTGATGTTCTTCACGAACAAAGGAAAGGTTTACTGGCGCAAGATCTACGACATTCCGGAGGCCGCGCGTGACGCAATGGGCCGGGCGATCGTGAACTTCCTGGCGCTGGAAAAGGACGAGAAAATCGCCCAGTGCCGGCCGGTGCGCGATTTCGATCAGGAGGGGCTTTACCTTGTGATGGCCACGCGGAACGGCGTGATCAAGAAGACCGACCTGGCCGACTACCGCCGCCCGCGTAAACTTGGGCTGATCGCCTGCAATCTGCGCGAAGGGGACGAGATCATCGGCGTCGACATCGTGGGGCCCGGCGAGGACATCGTGCTCTCCACGAAGAAAGGCCGCGCGATTCGTTTCGATCATACGGACGTCCGTCCGATGGGCCGCACCGCCACGGGTGTACGCGGGATCCGTCTGCGTGACGGTGACGAGGTCGTTGGAATGGCGATCGTGAAGCCGGGCGCGAACCTCCTGACCGTCTGCGAAAACGGCTACGGCAAGCAGACGCCGTTTGGGTACGACAATTCGATGGTCCCGACTCCGGAAGACGAAAACACGACCGCGATCCCCGAAGACGAAACCGCTCCGGCGGCGGATGAAAACGCAGAAGGCGCGGAAAATGCTGAGGCCTCCGAAAATGCCGAAGGCGAAGAAACGGAAGTCAGCGCGCGCTCCTACCGCCGCCAGACCCGTGGCGGGCTGGGGATCCTGGACATTCGGACGAGCAAGCGCAACGGCGACGTGATCGGCGTCGCGGTGGTCTTCCCGGGCGACCAGATCCTGATCATGACGGCGCGCGGCAAGATCCAGCGTCTGAACGTCGATGAAGTCCGCGTGACGGGCCGCAATACGCAGGGCGTCCGGGTGATGAACGTGGACGCGGACGACCGCCTGGTGGCCGTGAAAGTCGTGCCGCCGGAAGAAAACGACGGAGCGGACGAGGAAACGGAAGAGTAAAAGTTTCCCCTTTTCAGCGTTTTTTGCGAGATCGGAGCGTGGTCAGAAACGGCCGCGCTCCTTTTTTCATTCAGCCCGGAGCGACTTCAGCTTTTTCACCCACTTCCGGTTTTCTTTGTACCACGCGATCGTCTGCGCGATCCCGTCGTGAAGCGTCCATTCCGGTTTCCAGCCGAGGAGACGGCCGGCCTTCGAAATGTCGGCGTGCGTGCGCTGAACGTCGGCCGGATGCGCCGGGAACCGCTCGATTTTCGGCTCGGTCCCGATCTGGCCGGCGATGATTTCGATGAGCTGCCGCACCGAAAAGGTCTGGTTTCCGCCGAGATTAAAGATTTCGTACCCGACCGGTTTCAGCGAGGCGATCACCCCGCGCGCAATGTCGTCACAGTAGGTGAAATCCCGTTCCGCCGAGCCGTCGCCGTAAAGGCGGATAGGTTTCCCTTCCGCGATGGCGTGAACGAAGCGCAGGATGCTCATGTCGGGCCGGCCGGCGGGGCCGTAAACCGTGAAAAAACGGAGGATGGAGCAGTCCAGCCCGAACAGATGCGTGTAACTGTACGCGAGCGCCTCCCCGGCTTTTTTGCTGGCCGCGTAGGGGGAGCAGGGCGCGTCGGTGCGCTGGTCCTCGCGGAAAATTTCCTCGGTCGAGTTTCCGTAAACGCTGGATGAAGAGGCCATGCAGAACTTGGTCGTTTGGGTCTCGCGGCAAAGCTCCAGAAGGTTGAGCGTCCCCGTGACGTTGGTTTCGATGTAAACCCACGGGTTTTGTGTGGAGTACCGCACGCCGGCCCGGGCCGCGAGGTGGATGCACGCGTCGAAATTCGGGCGCTTTTCGGCTTTCAGCGCGTCGTGAAAAAACGCGTTCAGCTTCGGTCGGTCCGTCACGTCGATCGGCTGGAAGTGGAAGCGCTCGAAGCTGGCGAGCTGGTCGAGACGCCAGTCCTTCAGCGCGACGTCGTAGGCGTCGTTCCTGTCGTCCACTCCGAAGACGGTGTGCCCCGCCTGCAGGAGTTGGCGTGCGACGTTCGAGGCGATGAAACCCGCGCAGCCGGTCAAAAAGTAAATGCTCATAAAAATTCCTCCACCTAAATCATCGGCTCTTTTTCGAGGTAAAACCAGAAAATTTCCCGCGACGGTGGTTGAATTAAACGAGCGGCGTGGTATAATTAGAAAGTCACGCGTTCCTCGTAGAAACCGGCGCGTAATTCCGTGCTCCGCACTCCATTACCGCCTTCCATTTGACCGTAATTCCCCTTAAAAACCTTTTCCCCCTGAACCACCTCATGCCCGATTCCATCCCTGATTTTTCCCGATTCCGCGGCGCGGTTTTTGACTTCGACGGAACCGTCAGTCTTCTGACCGAAGGCTGGCAGGACGTCATGCAAAACCTCTTCGAAGAAACGCTTTTCAAATTCGTCCCGTTTTCCGGCGAGGAAGCGGAGGCGGAGCGCAAGAACATTTCGCGCTTCATCTTCGAAATGACCGGAAAACCCTCCGTTTTCCAGTGCATCCGGATGGCCGAGGAGGTCGTGAACTGCGGCGGGCCGAAACTCGACTCGCAGGCGCTGCACGAGGAATTTTCCCGTCGGCTCGGGAACCGGATCGAGGAGCGCGAGAAGGCGATCCAGGCCGGAAAAATATCGGGCGACGAGCACATGGTCCCCGGAGCGAGGGCGTTTCTGGAGCGGATGAAATCGTGGGGGCTTTCCATGATGCTCGTCAGCGGCACGGAGGACCCGATCGTTCAGCGCCAGTGCCGGCTTTTGGGGCTCAATGACTTTTTCGACGGCGGGATTTTCGGCTCGCCGACCGACGTACATCATTTCAGCAAGCAGGCGGTGATCCAGCAGTTCATGGACCAGTTCGGCCTGAAACCCTCGGAAGTCGTGGGGTTTGGCGACGGTTTCGTCGAGACTCGCTTCGTCCACGAGATCGGCGGCTTCGCGGTCGGAATGGCGACGCGTGAGCACGAGCGTGACGGTCAGATCAACGAGTGGAAGCGGGACCAGCTCCTTTCCGTCGGCGCGGATTTCATCGCTCCGGATTTTGAGGTTTTTCTTTGACCGGAGCCAAAACCAAAACGTTTTAGACCCGCAGGCATTAATAATATTATGACCATTCAAATCCTCGACAAAAAATTCGTTCCGTACCTGAGCGAGTCGCAGATCCAGGCCCAGGTCCGTCGTGTGGCGGCGGAAATGACGCGGGACCTGAAGGACGAAAAGCCGATTTTGGCCTGCGTTTTGAAGGGGGCGCTTTTCTTTTTCGCGGACCTTCTGGAAAACATTCAGTTCCCGCACGAGATCGCTTTTGGCCGGGTTTCGAGCTACGTCGGAACTCAGAGCGCCGGGAAAATTCAGGAGCTTGCGAAGATCCGCAAAAGTGTGGCGGGTCGGACGGTCGTTTTCGTCGAGGACATCGTGGAGTCGGGCGTGACGATGGAGTACCTGCGCCAAAAAACGCTCGAACGCGGGGCGAAAGACGTGAAAATTGCCGCGCTCTTCCTGAAGCCGGGGAAGTTTCACAAAGATTTCCCCATTGATTACGTCGGGTTTTCCATCCCGGACGATTTCATCGTGGGGTACGGCCTCGACTATAACGAGGAGGGGAGAAATCTCCCGGACGTTTACCAGATCGCACCTGAAACGAGTTCCCAGGAATCGCCCAAATCTGCGCTTCGCAAAGCGCTCCGCCGTGCCCGTGCGTCGGTTCAGGACCCAACCGGGAAAAGTCTCGCGGCCTGCCGGCGGGTTGAGGCGGTTCCCGGCTGGAAAGACGCGTGGAATCTGCTCGTTTACGTGAATCACCGTTCCGAAACCGGCACGGAGCCGCTTTTCCAGTGGGGCCAAAAACGCTGCATCGTTCCGCGCTGCCTGCAGGACGGAGGGCTGGAGCTTCTGGAGATTCGCTCCCGGTCGGAGCTGGAACCGGGTGCGTATGGGATTTTGGAGCCGAACCAGGCGGTACGTCAAACCCCCGAGCGGCACGTGCGGCCCGAGGAGATCGATTTCGCGGTTTTGCCCGGCGTCGGCTTCGATCTTTGCGGCCATCGCCTCGGTCAGGGGAGGGGCTACTACGACCGGCTGCTGGCCCGTTTTCGGCCGGAAATTCCGACGGTCGGACTGGCGTTTGACTGTCAGGTCGTGCCGGAAATTCCCGTCGAGACGCACGATCTGGGGGTGAAGTACATCGCGACGGAAACGCTTGTATTTGCCGCCCATCCGCGCAGCGGGCGCCAGCCGCAGGTCTGGGGGATCCTCGGCGGGATCGGGTGCGGAAAGTCGACCGTTTCCGGGTTTTTCCGCGAAAATGGGATCCCGGTTTTCGACGCGGACCAGTACGGTCACGACCTTTACGAAAACGAGGAATTTCGCTGGGCGCTGCTCGACTGCTTCGAGACGTGCGACCGGAGGGAAATTGCGCGGATCGTCTTTGAATCGCCGGAGAAACTTTCCTTCCTGAACGCGCTTTTCCACCCGGCCATTCACGCGGGCTGGGTCGATTTTTACGAATCGGCCCGAAAAGAAGGGGCTCCGGTGGTGATCCTCGACGCGCCGCTCCTTTTGGAAGCCGGGTGGAGGACCGAGTGCGACGAATTGCTTTACGTGGACCTTCCGCGCGAGCTTCAGATCCGTTTCGTGGAAAAGCGGGGCTGGACGCTGGCTGACCTGGAAGCGAGGGAAAAGAATCAGTTCCCGCTCGAGAAAAAGCGCGCCGCTGCGACGGTCATCGTGCCGAATCCGGGAAGTGAGGAACTTTGGGAGAATTTGCGGTCGGTTTTGCGGAGGCTGGAAAGACCGTAATGCCCGAAAATGAAATCAGGCGAAACGTGAGGATTTACGTTTCGCCTGATTTTTTCTTGGCCGTTTTTCACTTCATTTCCAGGATCTCTTTCATTTTTTCCAGAACGATCGTGAAATAATCATCCGCGAGGTCACGGTCCATTAATATCGTGTCGTAAATCATTGAAAACTGCATTTCACCGCCGTACGTCATGCAGCAGATCGAAAAATTCGTCTGGGGCCGAATCGGTGATGCCGCATCGATTTCTTCGAGAGTGAGGTCCCCGATCTGGATTTTTCCCTGGGGGTTTCTCGGGAAGGGAAGCTGCTTTGGGGTGAACATGGGTCCCAGATTGGTAAGGACCAGGGAGGACCAGCAGTCACTCATCTGAACGGCCTTTTTCAGATTCCCGAAAATCCATACCATGTCTCTCATCCCATCGATCAGGAGGAATCCGAGGCGGAAGCGTTTAATATGGAACATTTCCTTCTGGATGCCGCGGAGAAAATCGTCCGAAGTGTCGATTTCCGGCTCCTGGCGGTCACAAAAGACCATGCTCACAATATTCGAGGCGGGGGAATCTTCCTGCGATGGGTGACGCATATTGAGTGGGATGGCCAAGCGGATCCATTTTCTGGGGCCCGTGTAGGCGACATCGGCGTGTTTTTCCCGCCATTCTTTCGTGCCGCACCAGACGGCCTGAAGCATGACGTCGTTGAACGTGCACTGCTTTTCGCGGCATCGGTTCAATATCCGCGAGGATTCGTCAGCCGGCAGCTTTTTGAAGAGGATCGTCGGGAACTTCTCGTGGGGCGGGTCCTTGGGCAAAAGTTTCGAATCGATCTGAACGCCTTCTCTTTTGGCCTTTTTCATCAGTTCCGTCTGCTGAATCGACTTCAGGAAAAACGGCTGAACAGTGCGGGTCAAGAAGCGAAGACTGCGCGGAATATTCATGACGCAGAAAAGGATCTGCTTCGCCCATTCCCAAATCCCCATTCCGTACCAGTGGCGGGTCAGCAGGGCGTCGGGGCGAATCGGAGGAATATTCTTCCAGCCGGGGTCCTCGATCCCTTCTTTGCGCCGGGCGTATTCGATGAGCAGATCGGCGATGAAGCGGAAAACGCCCTTTCCGTCCGTGGCGCTGTGGTGGCACTTCAGAATGAAGTCGCTCCGCACCACTTTTCCATTTTCGTTCTTTTCTTCCAGCACGAAGAAACGAATCATCGCCTCGTTCCAAATGTCGAGCAGTTTGCGGACCTCGCGAGGGTACTCGTCCGTTCGGCATTTCCCCTCCAGCCATATCAGACGCACACCAAGGATTTCCGTCCAGTCCTCTTTATGGTGGATCCGTTCTTCCAGAGTCGGGCCGAACGTGGGAATCTCCCAGTTGAAGCGGGAATTCTTCCGCTCCCGGCAGTGCGAGTACAAAAACGGATGGTTTTGGAGGACTTCCGCCATGGCGGTTTCAAAAATTTCATGGTCAAAACCGCCTGAAAACCGCAGCCGGCAGTTACATTCCATTGGGTAAATGGGCGAACTGTCCAGGAGCATATACTCCTCAAAAACGGTCATGGGAAGCGATGATGGAAGCATTTTGAACGGTCCTTGGGAGGGATTGAGTAGTCAATGGTCAGCGATTCGGTTTCGCCGAAATAAAGTTTTCAGTTTTCAGTTGCAGGTTGATTCTGATAACTGAAAACTCTTCAACGCAGACTCCCCCCCTGTAAAACGAGGGGTTTTGTGCTATAATATTATTATATCGTAGAAAATCAGGATTTACTTTCTTTTTTCAGGAGAAAACCATGATAGAATTTGAAAATTTAATGCCGATTCGTCCCCGCCGTCTGCGCCACAATCCGGCCGTGCGCCGTTTGGTGACCGAGTACCGCGTCACGCCGGAACGGCTGATATACCCGCTTTTCGTCTGCGAGGGGACCGGCGTCAAGACGGAGATCCCTTCCATGCCCGACGTCTTCCAAATGTCGCTCGACGTTCTGGCCGAAGAGGTGAAGGAACTTGAGACGCTGGGAATCGGCGGAGTCCTGCTTTTCGGGATCCCGGAGCATAAAGATGAGTGCGGCTCGGACGCCATGTCCGAGGACGGGATCATCGCCCGGGCGGTCCGGACGGTCAAAAAGGCCGCGCCGGCGCTGCTCTGCATCACGGACGTCTGCTTCTGCGAGTACACGTCGCACGGTCACTGCGGCGCTTTGAAAAAACTCCCGTCGGGCCTGATGGACGTTGATAATGACGCGACGCTGGAAATGCTTCAGCGCCAGACGCTCGTTCAGGCCGAGGCCGGGGTCGATATGGTCGCGCCAAGCGGCATGATGGACGGCATGATCGGCGCGATGCGGGACGCGCTCGATTCGAAAGGATTCACGGAGCTCCCGATCATGAGCTATGCCGTGAAGTATGCGAGCGCGTTTTACGGTCCGTTCCGGGATGCGGCGGACAGCGCCCCGCAGTTCGGCGACCGGCGCAGCTACCAGATGGACTTTGCAGCCGTCGCGGAGTCGGCTCTGCGCGAGGTAGAACTCGATCTGGCGGAAGGCGCCGACTTGATCATGGTCAAACCCGCGCTGGCGTATTTGGACGTCGTGCGGATGGTTCACGAGAATTTTCCGGAAGTTCCGCTGGCGACGTATAACGTTTCGGGCGAGTACAGCATGGTGAAAGCGGCCGCGCTGAATGGCTGGATTGACGAAAACCGGATCGTGGACGAGTCGCTGATCGCCATGACGCGCGCCGGGGCGGGGATCATCATCACGTACTGGGCCAAAAAAGTCGCACAGCGGATGAAAAAGTGACGCGAAGCCCGGATTCGATCCATCTTCCAAAAGATTCCGGGGAGTGAGCCGGTGGAGAAAACCAAATGGAAACTTTCATGAGTTTCGCCTTCTCCCCCGACTCCCTTTTTCAGAAATTTCTTTAATATTCACGACAAATTCTGCGCTCTTGCACCGTCATCTTACTCTCTCCCAAAAAATTTCACACAAAAATTCAAGAATCACATTGGGAAAGGACGATAAAATTTAAGGATTATAACGATTGTAGCGGTTGTATGGTTTCTTGAAGAGTTTCAGGAAATCATCACATTAAAAAGAAATGGTGGTTCAAGATGGCCAGAAATCTTCATTCGAAATCGAACGAACGTGATTCCAGTCATTATTTCCAGAATCTGGGTTCCAAGAGAATCGATTCTTTGTTTGCGGAATTGCAGAGAAAGAAGTCCTCCCTGGGACGTCGTTTTGAAAGCAGATCTGAAAGTTCCTTTTGGGACTCGACTGCCTCGCGTAACCGGGAAAAGAATCTGGATGAACTTCTCACCCAGCTTAAAAATCATGAGATTTCGTGTCCCGAGGCTTTGAGCAGGCCCAATCCGGAGAGTTTCCTTAAATCACTCGATGACGATGTTTTAACGGATTACGATTTTCAGGAAGAAGATATTGAGGAAAACGAGGAGCCCGAGCCACCACAGAAGGCTTCGGAATCTCAGGAAAAAACTACGCCCGAGCAGAATGAAGCCAAAACGGATCAGGAGAAGAATGAACTGGTTTCCAAAGAAAGCGTGCTCATAGCTGCGTCTGAGGAACCCGTCCGGCTTTCCAAACGCCAAATTTGCTGGATCGCATTTGAAGGGATTTTTGGGGTTTTGATCGGCCTGGGAATCATTTTCGTGATGATGAATCTGCATAATCCGGTGGAAAAAAGGCTTGTGCAGGAATTCCAGCGGACCATCCATGGAAAAGTGACGTACGAAACGTGCGAAAAAGGTCGCGCCCCGTTCACGAACAGTGAGCTGACGCTTAAAATGCTGCAGGCCAGTACGGGATCCCAGGATTCCGAAGACGGTTTTTCAATTCAGGAAATGGACGTGACACTTACGCCATTTCCGCAGATTTTCCGTAATATCGCGATGGAAACTGCGGAAATGAAGGGCGTGGTTTTCCCGAGTCTTAGGACTCTGGAGTACCAGAACGACTGGCGTCCGTCTCCGATCGCGCCGTTGTTTTCGGACGAGATCAAAAATATTCTTGAAAAGCAGGGTGAATCGCTGGAATCGATCCGTTATTTGGAAGCGGTTAAGGAAAAGTACCTCCCGGCCTACAAGGAAATTTCGGGCAAAGTGAAAACCATCAATGAAGAAGTTTCGATAATCCAGAAAAAACTCAGTGAATTTCCGGAACTGCAGGACGTTCAGGATATGACCCCCGACTCGCTGAAATCCGCCAGTGCCAGAAATCCGGAAATCCTTGCGGAACTCGAGCGTATGGGTGATCTGCGTAAGGAATCCATGGAGATTCAGAAAAGTTGGATGGATCTGAACCAGGCCGTTGCGAAAGAATTGTCGCAAATGCGGGAAAAAATCGCGTTGGACGGAAAGGCGTTTTCGACCATTCTGCACTACAGCGCTCCGACCACGGAAAGTCTCACCGAGTACCTTTTCAAGAGTACGCTGGAAAAGAGACTGGAAGAATCGATCAATTGGGGAAAAGCCCTTGCGCAAATGGCTGAAATGGTCGTTTTGCC
This sequence comes from Thermoguttaceae bacterium, assembly GCA_017447865.1. Lineage (GTDB taxonomy): Bacteria > Planctomycetota > Planctomycetia > Pirellulales > Thermoguttaceae > RGIG3701. Next base: position 105,963 of record JAFSMO010000016.1, on the reverse strand, counting down.
CAAAAGTGCCCGGCCGGCCAAGTACCTGAAGGCCAACGGCGTCATTGAACTTTTTGGTCAGGAATTTGATTTTGATTCCAAATGGGAATCCAAGGTCAATACGGATAGTGAGATTTCCTATGATGGCAGTTTACACCTTGATTCCAAAAGGGTTCCGGAGGAAATGCTCAAAGACGCTTTCATCGTCGTCGGGTACAGTGAAAAACCGGGCGTGGAACTGCACAAGATTTCCGCGCGTATTCCGCTCATTTACGACTCGATGGTCCTGGGTGACCATGCGGCCCTTCCATTGTACGCCCAGTCACAAAGTTGCATCCTGGTCCTTGATTTGACCCTTTTCGGTGATGAAGTTCGCGGAAAGATGAATCTGGAAATGAACCAGGTTTCGTTCGAGTCCCCCCAAAAGGAGGCAGAATTGGCCGAAATTCTTTACTCTCAGTTCGAGGGAAAGACTTTCCCCAAGATCGTCGTGAGTGCGGACATTTCCGGATCGCGGAACGCTCCCAAGGTAGAATACTACTGCCCGGGCGTTCACGAAATACTTCCCACCTGGTGCGCAGCCCTTCAGAAAATCCACCTGCACGCCCGTGAGGAAATCGTTTCGGCCATTTTTGAGCGCCTCAAGAACGAAGAAACGGCTTTCAACGGCCTGCTTGAACCGTTCTATCAGGAAATCCTTGCCTGCTCGGAAAGAACAGACTTTTTCAGGAATTTCCAGACGGGGCCCATGCACGAAGCGGAAGTGGAGATCGTCCCGATGGATTTGGCCCACTTGGAGGTCAAACAGCTTGACGTTACGGAAAATATTCCGACCTATAATCCAAACCTTGGAATGGAAGAACCAGCGGCCGTTCAGGAAAACGTTTCGGGACAGGTCGGATCTCAGGCGGAACCCGTCAAACCAATCGTCAAGAGCATTCCGGTGAAGAAAGTCGCGGAAATCACCCCGATCTTTCCGTTGGACTCTGAGGATTCCGAAGAATTGAATGACGCCGACGAATCGACGACCCTGGATGTACCGCAAATGCCCGAGGAATCGCAGACGCCGGAAGAACCCCAGGTGCCCGAGGAATCGCAGAAGCCGGTGGAACCTCAGATCCCGGTGGAACCTCAGACTCCGGTGGAAGCGAAAACTCCAGCGGAACCTCAGAAGCCGGAAGGGACGGGGCCCATTTCTGTTGCGCCTCTGACAGACATTCCGGACGGCTACGGAAATGAGATGCCGAACGTCGGAGACCCGGTTTTTTACTCGAATCAGAATCGTTCCTCGAGGGATTCGCTCGATATTCCGCAGAGCCGCAAAAAAGCGCTTCCGCTTCCGATGAGTAAATCGACGAGCAATTTTGGTTCATGAAAATCAGAACGGGGCGTTTTGAACTGAAGACAGTAATTAAAAGCCCAAAGAAAGGATTGGCGCAGAGGGCGTTTGAAGGAAATTCAGATTAAATGCTTGATCCTCAGAATGCTTTTTCTCAAAGGCATTTTGAGGATTAGGTATTTGATCGGGTTTCCTGAAAATCTCCCATTTTTATGCAAAACTTCTTTTTTGGGGTAAATTGCTCTTTCTTCAGTTTTGAAAAATTGCTAAAATGCAGTTTGGAATTCCACGCAGCAACTGCCTTCTGAAAAGGCTTTCAATTTTATGAATATTCGACCTTTAATCATTTTTGTTTTGATCGGGAGTCTCCTGATGTTCCTCGGCTGCAGAGCCGACGGAAAGAAGAAGGCGTTTACCGATTGGAGCATTCCGACGGTTAAACTTACGCCGCACTCCAAAGACGAAAAAGTGACTCCGCCCGCTGAAAAAGCCAGCGCGGAAAGTACGGCAAACCTGGCGCATGACCGTCTGAAAGGCCACAATCCAACGGCGGCCATTCGTGCGAATGACGACGATCCGACGCTTCGTCCTGACCCTCAGGAAGTCGCGAAACTGAATGATTTTGAAGGCCGGAAAATTCCGGATTGGGCCACGGGCTCTTTGCCGCCGGCACCAGAGGCTTCTGCTCCCGTTCCTTCGGAGCGAATTGCTCAAAACGTGAACGAACAGGACATTGCAGCTGAGTCGTCCGCCTCAAATTTGCCCGCGCCGTCCAATCAGAACATGGATTTGGGGAATAATTTGCCGGATTCTATCGAACTGCCGGATTCCCTCCCGGGGACGGATTCTCAGGTCGCTACTCTTCCGCCCGCTTTGCCTGCACCGTCTGTGCAGTCTGCCCAGACTCTGCCGCCTGCTGGTCCTGCCGCTAATGTTCCGGCGGTTCCTCAGCCTGGTGACACGATGACGGAACTTCCGGGGACGATCAGTGGAAATGCAGTTCAGGTTTCCGCTGAAGTTCCGGCTCAGGGAGCCGCACCGGCTCAGGCGCAGGCTCAGCCGACCGTTTTGTTTATGCCCGGGAACATCAATCCGCAATACCCGAATGCGCCGTCGGCGGCGACGAAGCCAGCTTCCGTAAATCCGTATTACGCGCCGATTAATTCCAATTAATGGAAAGAAAATGACGAAAAATTTCAGTGCTCTCTATTGAAAGCCGGTTTTGAAAATCAGGAATCAATCCTGAAAATTTGAACCGGCATTTCCTTAAATTCTTGCAAATTTTAAAAAAAAGTCAAAATTTTCCAAAATTTTGGATTTTTTATCCCAAAAATCTGGCCTGACGCCTTGTTTCTTAAATTACACATGTTATACTAGTAATAGGATTTTTTTTCTTGTCTGAGAGTGTTTGGGAAACCTCCGAACAAAATCACTGAAATTGAAATTAAAATAAAAAATAAAATGAAAACAAAAAACACCATGAGATTTCAGGTTCAAGCTTTTATGGTTTTCTTCAGTGTTTGCCTGATGCTGTTCGTTTCGGGCTGCGGCGGTGGCAAGAAGAAGCCGTCTCCGGGGCCTGCCCCCATGCCGGAGCAAAACCAGCAGATCCAGGCTCCGGAACCTCCCGCGCCTGAAAAAAAGAAAGTCAAAAAAATCAAGAAAAAGAAAACCGATCAGGCAGCATCGGAAGATTCCGCTGACGTGCTTCCGGAAGAACTGCGTATTGCGGAGGTAACACTTCCCGCCAGTAGTTCTCAATGGACTGAAAAGGAAATCGCTTACATTCGTAGGGCTCAGAAGGACCTTTACGACATGACGATTCAGGAGCTTATTGACCGCTTGAACAATCCGGAAATTGCGGATGAGGCCGCGGGGCTTCTGCTTCAGTTCGTGCCGTCCGTAATTCCCGGGGCATTGGCTCTGGAAGAAAAATGGAGGGCTGAATCTGAAAAATTCAAGGATTCTGAGGATGATCCACGGAATTCCCAAAACCGTTCCAATCAGTCGGGTCAACCAAATATCATCGAGTTTTACCAGCTCACCCAGGCGCAGATTCGTCAAATTTTTGAGGCTCTTTCTTCAAGCACGTGCGAAACCGCCAAAAAAGCAACGGCGGCTTTCCTCGCCGGTACGATTATGACCGACGATAATAAATCCGCGCTGGACTCCGCGCTTAACGGTTACGCTGAAAAAGCGCAAAAAGGGAGAATTACAAAAGAGGAAGAAGACTTCCTGCTGGCTTTTCTTTTGATCCCTGAGAAGGGGGTAAAACTGGCCGCAGAATACGCCGAGGTGGAACCGCCGGAGATTGAACCCGTTGAGCTCGACCAGAATGGCAACCCGATCCAGAATCAGGATGCACTGAATGCGTTGCGCGGAAATCATCAGCCGATTGAAATCTCGCCTGAGAAGTGGGTTCAGTTCAAATTCGTTGGTGGAAACGGCAGTATTACAAAGTTTACGCCTCAGGAGGTTCAGAAGCAGGTTTTGGCCAAATACTGCCCGTTCTCCTCTGCGAATTTCCGTGCGCGGATTGCTGAGGAAATCACGAGTCAGGAAGTCATGTCCGCAGCGGACACGGAAACGGAACAGGCGTTCCTTCTTAACGAAGTCCTTGAAAAATTCATCATGAAACGCGATTTTGCGAACGCGATCGCGCACATTTTGATTTACAAACAGCCGGACCTCGATGACAAATGGAAGTCCACCATTGAGGAAAACCTGCTCAAGAGCTGCAAAGCGTTGACCCAGAATCATTTTGGATTCTTTGACGAGAAGACCCTTGAGGATTACAAAAAAGCGGTTCAGGTCAAAGCGGCAGCCCTTGCTTCGGAGAAACAAAGACGGCTTGAAGCGGAACAGAAAGCGGATGCTCCTGGCTCTTCTGAGCAGGTTCCCGTTTCCCTTTTAAGCAAAAAAGCGCAAATGGACCAATCGCAGAATCGGTTGTTCGGTTCGCAGAGCCAGACCGTTCAGCTCTCGCCGTTGGTGGAACTGATGATGAACCCTGACGAGTGCTCCGCTCTGGAAAAAGAGGTCTGGAGTCCTGAAATGCGCGCTTTGCTCTTGAACCGCCTTGAAGAATCCTTGGGCGGCCTGGTAGCGGAAAGCATTGCCAATATGCCCGAGTTGGGTTCCAAAGATCGGCCGAAGAACCTGACGCTTGACAAAGACGGGCTTAGCACCCTCGAGATGTACATGACGATTCCATGCCTCGAAAACCGCGCTCAGGTTTACAATTTGCTTGACAAAGCGTGGCTGCTCGGGCCGGAGCCTTTCCGCATGCTCCTTTTTGACAAAATTGAAACGGAGCCAGGGGCCCTGATGGTTGTGAAATCGCTGGATCGTCGTGTCGCGCCGAAAGAAAAAGAGAAGAGAACGCCGACTTCCCGCAAACCCAACAGAAACGTCGTGAAAGAACGTGAAAAATCCAAGGGCGTTCTGCTTCGTGAGAAGAAAACCGAGGTTGGAACGGCATGGATGGATCAGGTGTACAGCATGGTCTGCCAGTGGTGCGGGAAGTTTTCTCAGGCTGCCCAGGCGGAACAGGATGTGGCGGAGATCAACCGTATTTTGAACCCGAAACTTCCCAAGGCGGAAACTCCAACACTTTCGGAGGAACTCAAAGAGAGATTTCAGCCGATCCCGGGGATCGACGTCGTGGCTCTTTATACGAATTCCGACCCGGAAATGCCCCCCATCGCGCCTTCGAGTGGCCTGAAAATCACGTTCATTGAACTGCGCTGCACCAATCAGCTTTCCAAACTCATTTCCGTTTTCAAATCGAAGAATCCGCACCTGCTCGAGCGCGGCAAACTCGGTGATAGAAGAAGTGGAATGAATAATCAAACGGCGATTACGAACGCGACGTGGCTCGAAAAATTTGAAGTGAACGAAGAAACCGGGCGCACTGAGTCGATCGACATTTTGGTCGCTCCGACCCAAAGTGAGCGCCTGATGAATTATTCCGGTGATATTAATCAGCCGCGAAAAGGGCCGGAACCTCTGTCGATTTACGTCCTTGTGATGGAAATGGACGACTTGACCGGCGAGCACGTGTCTAAACTTGGCGATGAAGATGATTCATACGCGAATGAAGACGACGAAGACGACGACTAAGAAGAGTAACCCAGAAAGTTGAAAAAATTCCCAATTTTTTGCTAAAATGAAAAGAATTTTCCGGTTTTTTGCGGCATTAGGAATTTTTCCGACTATAATATTAATGAAACTGCTTGGCCTGTTTCTGCCGAAGCAGCGTGTTTTCGCGGATTTGACCCAGTTTCTGGCACTTATGCCGGGAATTTTCGGGGAATATTTGCGATTGGCGTTTCTTCAGTGGGTCCTTCCCCGCTGCGGCAGAAACTCCTGCATTGGTTTTGGAACGATTTTCTCGCACCCAACGGCGGAGATCGGTGAAAATGTTTACGTTGGGCCGTACTGCATCCTCGGGGACGTCACTCTCGGGGACGACGTGCTGCTGGCGAGCGGAGTTTCCATCGCGAACGGCACGAATCAGCATTTTTTTGAAAGAACGGACGTTCCGATCCGGGAGCAGGGGGGAGAGTATCCCCGCGTCACCATTGGTGAGGATTCCTGGATCGGAGAGCGTGCGGTCATTCTCGCGGACGTTGGCGCCCATTGCGTCATCGGAGCGGGAGCACTCGTTTTGGAATCCATTCCTGACTACGCGATCGCGGTTGGCGTGCCTGCGAAGGTGGTCAAATTTCGTAATAACAAAAACCCTGACGGAGAGGAAATCATTCAGTAACCCGGAACTTGGAGAGCGTGCACTTTTTCCCATTCTGAAAAAAGTGTATCCGACGCTACCCCACACAGGCTATTTGCACGTCGATTTTTTTAAGGACCTTTGATCCTGCCATGAGCGCAATTTTTGGTGTAGTTTATTGTAACGAAAACGCCTCTCGCCCAGTGGAGCCTGCGACGCTTCGCGAAATGGGTGCCGTCTTGACACACCGCGGCAAAAATGGAGATGCGCATTTCGTAAAGGGGAATTTGGGCCTCGGTGCCTGCCTTTGGGCTGAGACGCTTTTTGAACACGCCGAATCGCCGATTGAATATCATTTTGGCGAAAAAACGCTCATCGTGCTTCTGGATGGTGAGATTTACAATTCGGACGAGCTTCGGGAGGAGCTTGAGGATCGTGAAGTGGACTTCCAAACGGAGGAGGACACGGAACTCTTCGCGTATTTGTACGCGGAGTATGGTTTGGAACGGATGCTTCCCAAAATACGCGGCAAATTCGCTGCGGTGGTTTGGGATTCTGTGGAAAATGTGCTCTTTTTTGTTCGTGACCATCTTGGTCAGAAACCTCTTTATTACTACCAGGACGATGAAAAGTTTCTTTTCGCCTCGGAAATCAAAGGCATTTTGGCGCATCCGGGCGTGAAGCGCGAAATCAATCCGACCGCGATCGAAGACTACTTCATCATGAACTGCGTCCCGGGCGAGCGTTCCATCTACCGCCACGTGAAGAAAGTTCAGCACGGCTCCTGGATGAAGTTCCAGCTTGGTTCCCGCGGCATTGAAAACGTTCTGGGGCCGTTCCGGTACTGGAAATTCTCGCCTCAGCCGGATGAATCACTGGAGGTCGAAGAGTGGGAAGACCGGATCCAGGACCAGCTCGTGGAAACCGTCACGATGATGAAGGGCGAACTGCCCGGCACCGGTGCGTTTCTTTCCGGCGGTCTGGACTCCAGCATCGTGGTCGCGGTTCAGAGCCGCCTTGGGTGCGAGTCCATCCCCACGTTTTCCATTGGTTTCAAGGAAAGCGCATTTAATGAGCTGCAGTATGCCGAATTGATTTCCGACCGCTTTGGGACCGACATGTTCCAGGAAATCGTCGAGCCGGATGCTGTGGAGGAACTGCAAAACCTGGTCGAGTGCTACGACGAGCCGTACTCGGATCCGTCGGCGCTCCCGATGCTTCTGGTTTCCCGTCTGGCGGCCCATCACGTTTCGGTCGTTTTCTCCGGCGACGGTGGTGATGAATGCTTTGCCGGGTATGCACGCCAGATCCACGACCTGAAGGAGGACTGCATTCGTGCTCTGATTCCTGGTTTCCTGCGCCGTTTGATTTTTGCCCCGGCTGCGGCCATTTACCCGAAATTGGATTTTATGCCGCGTATTTTCCGCTGGAAGACGGCCCTGACGAATCTTTCGCTTTCAGCCGCGGAAGCGTACGCGAATTCGGTTTCCTTCTGCCGTTTGCCGTTGCGCAAAAAGCTCCTCGCGCCTCTTTTCCGGACGCAGGATTTCATTCCGTCGGACGTTGGGAAGCAGTACGTTGCCGCATTTAACGAGGTGGACCCGCACGACACGCTTCTTGGGATGCAGATGGCGGAAATCTCGGTGGGGCTTCCGGAGGCGTTGGTGAAAGTGGACCGTGCGTCGATGAACTGCGGTCTGGAAGTGCGCTCGCCCTTCCTCGACACGAAAGTCCTGGAGCTGGCGGGGCAAATCCCGTCTGACCTGAAGATCCGCGACGGACTGGGCAAATGGATCCTCCGTAAATCCTTTGAGCCGCAATTCCCGATGAAGCTGAAAAGCCGGCCCAAACAGGGGTTTGAACTCCCGACGGATGCCTGGCTTCGTGGGCCGCTGAAGGAGGTTTTCCGGGACGAAGTGCTCGGGCCGAACTCGACCATTTCGCAGTGGGTCGATATTAATACGGCCCGAAAACTCTTCCAGGAACACACGCAGGGCATTGGGAGCTACGGCGGGATCCTTTGGTCGCTGATGTTCCTGGAAAAGTGGATGCAACGGTGGATGTAAACTCGCCCCTCCCCCGTGAGATCTCATTCATTTTAAGCCAATTCATCATTCATAATTCAAAATTCATAATTAAATTAATAGGACTTCAAGCATGAAAACCTACGGTTTCGCAATTATCGGCTGCGGGATGATCTCCAACTTCCACGCCAAAGCCATTGAATCCCTCGAAAACGCGCGTCTGGTCGCCTGCTTCGACGTTTACGCGCCCGCCGCCCAGAAGCTCGCCGAGAAAACCGGCTGCAAGGCGTACACGGACCTGGACGAAATGCTTGCCGACCCGGAAGTCGAGATCGTGACGATCGGAACGCCCAGCGGCGCGCACCTGGAACCCGCTCTGGCGGCCGCGAAAGCCAAAAAGCACGTGATCGTTGAGAAACCGCTGGAAATCACGCTGGAACGCTGCGACCAGATCATTAATACGTGCAAGGAAAACGGCGTGAAACTCGCGACGGTCTTCCACAGTCGGTTCCACGATTCGAGCATTACACTGAAAAACGCCATTGATTCCGGTCGCTTCGGGAAGCTGACAGTCGGCGACACTTACGTGAAGTGGTTCCGTACGCAGCAGTACTACGATTCCGGCGCGTGGCGTGGAACGTGGGCGCTCGACGGCGGCGGCGCACTGATGAACCAGGCGATTCACAGCGTGGACCTTTTGACCTGGCTCATGGGACCCGTGACGGAGATCCGCGCGATGGTGGACTGCCTCGACCACGAGCGCATCGAGGTGGAGGACACGGCGGTCGCTTCGCTGCGTTTCGCGAACGGTGCGCTGGGCGTGATCGAGGCCAGCACGGCCATTTTTCCCGGTTACCTGAAGAAGATCGAGATCCACGGGTCGAAAGGCTCCGCGACGATCGAGGAAGAGGACATCGTGCGGTGGGATTTTGCCGAAGAAGCCCCCGAAGACGCCCAGATCAAGGAAGAAATGGCCAGTTCCAAGAGTTCCGGCGGCGGCGCGGCGGACCCGGCGGCCATCAGCTTCAAGGGCCATGCGAAACTCTTCGCGAACATGATCCAGGCGATCGAAACGAACACGGAACCGAAAGTGAACGGGCCGGAAGGCCGCCGCGCGGTGGAAATCATTCTGGGGATCTACAAAGCGTCAGAGTCGGGCGAGCCGGTCCAGCTCCCGCTGGCCGCTGATCCGGAACTGGAGTGCAAAGTCCGGAAGTCCGTGAAAAAGTAAATCGGTAAAAGGCCGCAATCAAACGACCAACGGAATGGATTCTGAAGTACGTCGTGTACTTTCCGCCTGGGGCGGAGTCCATCGCTTTTGCTCGTTTCGTTACGGCCTTTTATTTTGTTTCATTTTTTGCACCAGGGAAATTTCATCATGGAAAAACGATCGGCCGTGGAACTGCTTGCGCTCTTTAACCCCTGCGCATATTGGGAATCACCGTTCTACGTCGGTTTTGCCGAGTTTGCTCCGGAGGCCTCCTCATGTACGTTCACCGGGGCACTGCAAAAGCGTTTTCTTTGGTTTTTCCGTGAGTTTTACCGCGTTTCCGGCACGGAGGTTTACTGGCTTGGGATCCTCTGCGCCAAATCGAATACGGCCGAAAATGACCTCCCGTTCGTGCGCAAAGCCCGGGCCGTCGGAATCGCGCAGACCTGGAAAGAAGTGGAAGAGGAAAACCCGAGCTGGGACGCCTGGGACGAAGAATTCCCCGAGGATTTTCAGTTGAACCACGAGGAAAACGTCTCGGTGGAGCTTTGCGTTGACTTGCTGAAGCTGAGCGAAATCGCCGCCTCCAGCTCCGTTTTCGTGTTCATTGATCGGGAGCGTGAACTGGCCTTCATGCCGAACGGCGAGGGAGGCTTCGACCTGATGGGACTTTCCGGGACCGGCCAGAAAACCGGCGCGGAGCTTTTTCACCGTCTGCGTGAGTCGGAAGCCGGCACGTGGCGGAGCGAAATCATTTGCGAGGGTGAAAACCTTTGCGAGGATGAAAACGTGGAAACGGAGGGGTCGGAAACTTGAATTCAACCCAAAATTCAGGTTTTGAACGTTCATGGAACAAAATATTTTTGACTATTTGACCGTCGGTGAGTCCACGGCACGGGCCGCGGGCCAGATACTGCTCGACTACTGGGACCACATTCACGTGCGGGAAAAAGGCCGGGCCGACCTGGTGACGGAGGCCGATTTCGCGTCGCAGGAAAAAGTGAAGGAAATGATCCTTCGCGCCTTCCCAACGCATAAAATCCTCGGCGAGGAAAATATTCCCGGGACCGACGCGGCTGGTGGGCCGGGCGTGTACCGATGGATCGTGGACCCGCTCGACGGAACGACCAATTACGTGCATACGTTTCCGCATTTTGCCGTCTCGATCGGGATGGAATTTAGCGGAGAAATGCAGATCGGCGTCATTTTCACGCCCGTGACGGGGGAATGTTTTACCGCGGTGAAAGGCCACGGAGCTTTTCTGAACGGGAAACCGATCCGGACCAGCCGAGTGACCGAGCCGGAGCAGAGTCTCGTCGCGGTCGGCTTCCCTCCGAGCGCCGGGTACGACAGTCCGGACCTTCGCTCCTTTTTGAACGTCCTGATCTGCACGCACGCCATCCGCCGGACCGGGTCCACTGCGCTGAATCTTGCGTTTACGGCCTGCGGCAGGCTGGACGCGACGTGGAATTTCCGCACGAAACCGTGGGACGTCGCTGCGGGTTCCCTCCTGATGACGGAGGCCGGCGGGGACATTCGGGGGATTTTCGGCAAGCCGTTCAATGTTGATGAAGGCTGGTTTTTGGCTGCGGCCAATTCGGAACTTCAGGAAAAATTTCAGAAAATCATTCACTTGGAGCAGAATCGATGAAAACCGCTCTCGTTACAGGCGCCACGGGTTTTTTAGGCAGAAATTTGGTGACTTTTCTCCTTGAAAAAGGTTGGAACGTGACCTGTTTTGTGCGCCCAAAATCGAAGCATGAACATTTGAAAGTCGAAGGCGTGAAGCTGGTCCAAGGAGATTTTACCCAAGCCGACGCTTTGCGTGACGCGGTTTCTGGTGTGGATGTGGTCTTTCATCTTGCGGGAGCGACGGCCGCGGACTCGCTGGAAAAAATGATGGAAGTAAACTGCGTTTATACTGAAAATCTGGTCAAGGCCTGCGTGGAACGGGCAGAAAAACCGGTTTTTGTGTATGTCTCGTCCCTGGCGGCGGCGGGGCCTTCGACGTCCAAACGGCCGCACATTGAGGATGATCTGTGCGCACCGATTTCCTGGTACGGAAAATCCAAATTGGCGGCGGAGACGATGCTTCGGAAATACGCGGACGAAATGAATATTACGGTGATTCGTCCGCCGATCCTTTTCGGCCCGTATGACCATGAGGTCAGTATGTGGATCAATTCGATCCGGATAAGCAGGATTTTTTTCATTCCATTTTTCCGGAGTTACCGTTTTTCCATGGCTCACTCGGAAGACGTTTGCCAGGTTTTGTACCTTGCGGCCGAAAAGGGTGAGCGTCTTCCCGGTCCGGAAAATACGGAGTCCCAGAGCGTTGGAACGGGAATTTATTATGTTTCCCAGACCGAGCATCCGACCTACATGGAAATGGGGCGTCTGTTTGGAAAAGCACTGGGGCGAAAATTTACATTAATGTTAGGGTTGACGCCGGTTCTTCTCTGGGTTGTTTGTCAGTTTATGACCATTCTAAGAAAGATCACCGGAAAGCACTACGCGATGTCGCGCGATAAATTCCGGGAGATCATGGCTGGCTCCTGGAGCTGCTCTGCCGATAAAGCGCGCGAGCAGCTCGGTTTCCAAAACGCGCACACGCTCCTGGAGCAGTGCAAAAGCACAGCCGACTGGCTAAAAAGACCGAAATCCTGATTGAAGAGTGAAAAATGGACCATTAAAAACGATTGGCCTTTTCGAACTTCCAACTTTTAACCTCCGACTTTTTACTTCCAAATCATTTTCATGTCCGAAATCAAAGTCATTGATCCTGTACCAGATTTTACAAAATTTGACTCGCGTCTCTACCTTGGGATGGACGTTGGCGGGACGAAAATACGCACGGCTCTCGTGGGAGAAGATGGAACCATTTACGCTTTTCTGAAAGAGAAAACTCCCCGGGACTGTGAGCCTGAAGTGACGATCCAGGCGATTGAAACGTCGATCCACGCTCTGCTCGAATATTTTTTGCTTCCGCAGAACCGAATTACGGCCATAGGAATCGCGATTCCGGGCGTGGTGGAGCCTCAAAGCGGAGACGTGGTCGTCACGCCGAACATGAATTTAACGGGGATCCCGTTAGGAAAACGCTTGAGCGCTCACTTCGGAATCCCGGTTTTTCTGGGGAACGACGGGAATCTTGGAACTCTTGGCGAAACCTGGCTCGGAGCCGCGCGCAGTTCTCGAAACTCTGTTGGAATCTTCGTCGGGACCGGCGTTGGAAGCGGAATCGTGATCGACGGAAAACTTTGGACTGGCGCAGGGCACGGCGCGGGTGAAATCGGGCACATCGTGGTTCAAACCCCCGCGATGGGATGGAAAGCGCGCCTTGGAAATCTACTTCCCGAGAGTGTGGTGACGGAAAAAGTCCCTGATTTCCCGGTTTGCGGCTGCGGAAACGTCGGATGCCTCGAAACCTTTGCGAGCCGGACCGCCATGGAACACGAAATTCAGGAAGCGCTGAAACTCGGCGTTCAGAGCTGCATTCCGGAGCTTTGCGAAGGGGACGTTTCGCTGATCAAAGCCGGAACTCTCGCCAAAGCGCTGAAGGCGAACGATCCGCTCGTCACGGTCATCGTTCATTACACGGCGGAGGTTTTGGCGTATGCGTGTCTCACCGTCCGGCATCTGATCGACCCGGAAGTCATCGTTCTGGGGGGTGGCGTGATGGAAGCGTGCCACCGCTATTTTATGCCCATCATTGAGAAAATCACGGAGGCGGATCGGCTTCCGGCAGCACCGTCCCAGCGCAGGATCGTTCTTTCGCAGCTCGGTGACGATGCGGTGGTTCTCGGAGCGGTCGCTCTGGCAAGGTCGGGCATGAATTACGGCGAAAATCCGGCGGAAGACGTGAAACCGGATTCATCAAGGCCCAAATTCGTGTGGAACGAAACCCTGGGGGTGATGAACGTTGGCTCGAAGGTTTTCGACTCCGATTTTTTCGTAGATGAGCAGGGCGAAACGTTTCTTCGTACCGAAACCGATGGAAAGATCCATCGTTCTGAACTGAAATCTTTTGTGGACGAGCAAATCTCGCAAATCATCATTGGTGTGAAGGGGGCGGAAGAAGCGCAGAAGCTGAAAGTGACGGAAAAAGCGATTGACTTTTTGACCCTGAAAGGAATTTTCGTGCGCGTTTGCCCAATGGAAGAGGCTGCGGAGGTGATGAACTGCACGACGCAGCCGACGGTGGGCGTTTTTTTCATCAAGTGAAAAGGAACGCGCTGATCAGTCCGCAGATCCCTGGCTTTCTTTGATTTCAACCGCCATTTCGCCTTGGCACTTCGGGAGCTTTTTCGGCTCGACGTTCAAACGGAGCAGGATCGTTCCGTCGAATGGGGCCGTAAACGTCCGGCTCGTCCCCACGGCGATCGGCGTGTAAAACGTTCCCGGCTGGCGGTCGTTCATCAGGGCGGGCGTCATTTTCTCCGCGTCGGTCAGAATTACGGCCTGCAGGATTCCCAGCGGCTGGCCGTTCAGGTACTCGATCGTCACGCCATTCTGCTCGCAGGGCCAGGATTCTTCTTCGGAGCGGTAAAGGTCGAATTTTCCTTTGGCGCGGATCCGGATCTTCTCTCCTTTTTTCACGTGGATCTTCGTATTCTGCCAGCCGGCGTTGACTTTCAGCTTCTGGACGGTTTTCTCTCCCAGTGGCTCGCCCGCCTCCGCGTCGAAAAGCATCGGTTTCAGCGCGTAGTCGTAATCGAGCGACGCGACGTACATGAGCCACTGCTTCTCGATGAGTTCCCGCTTCGGCTCGATGGATTTGAGGAACGCGGCCGTAAATTCTTCGAACGTGTTCGTCGTTTTGAGCGTCGGGATCAGCGAGTGCAGCTCGTCGTGCGTGTTCGGATTGTGCTCGAGGAACCACCCCAGCGCCCAGCACCAGTAGTAGACCGAATTATCGAGGAAATCCTCCTTCGTGGCCAGGAGGATCCGGTCGATCGTCCGGGCTTCTCCCCGCGCGATGGCGTCGTGGATCTCCTTGATCCGGCCGCAATGCGGGACCGCCTGCTTGTTCGGCGGCATGAAACCGAGTCGGATCGGCGAGGTGGAAAAATCGTGCATCCCAAGCGACTCGGCGAGCATTTCCGCGAACCAGTTCGGGCCGGCTTTTCCGATGCGCGTGGTAGAGAAACTGTGCACCATCTCATGCAGGATCAGGTGCTGGCGGTAGTAGTCGGACGGCTGGTCGTACACCCAGCAGTCGTAATTATACGAAAACCCGTTCTGGAACGGCGGCAAAATGTCCGGCAGGTAGTTCGCCTCGATGAACTTCAAATTGTTCTTCATCAGAAAAACGGTCAAAACCCAGTCCGGATCGTCCTCCACCCCGAAAAAGTCGCAGAGCTGGGGAAACGCCTCGTCCACCGCTTTCGGAAGGGCTTTTACGGCCGGCGTGAGTTCCAGATCCGTCACGATTTTTACGTGCTTCCCGTCCAAAACCTTCAGCCCGGCGGCTTCGGCGTGGTCCTTTTCGACGATCACCCGCGGGTGCGTACGGAACTGAAACGACGCGTCGTCCGCCAGATTATCGAACTGGGCCTGAGCGAAAGAAAGGAAAAGAGGGAAAAGCAAAAACGCAAGAAAAAATCGTTTCTTCATGAGTTTCTCCTGAAAGAGGAAATGGGCCGCGTTTCGGAACGGTTTCCTCTGATTCATTGACCATTTAAAATCGTTCGTACGACCTGCGCGTTCAGATCGTGGCCGCTGCGGAAGGCGTGGACGTTTGCCTGGAGGCGCGAGCCGAGGAGGGCCAGGTCGCCGATCAGGTCGAGGATCTTGTGCCGGGCACACTCGTTCGGGAAGCGCACGGCGTTTTCGATCGGACCGTCCGGACCAAAAACGAGCAGATCCTGGAACGTCGCCCGCTTTGCCAGCCCCGCGTTGAGAAACGCCTCGGCCTCCGCCTGCGTCACGAAAGTGCGGCACGGCGCGATCTCCCGGCGGTAAATTTCCGGCGTGAGCGTGAATTCGGCCGTCTGGTTTTCGATCGGAGACGCGGTTTTGTAAAGGAGCTCAAACTCAAGACGTAATTCTGCGGCGGGCTCGACCGTGACCCATCGGTCGGTGGCGTCGTCACGCACGGTCAGCGGTTGGGAAAGCGTCAGAATTTTGGCCGGGGCGTCCTGCGTTTCGTAGCCGATCGAGTCAAAAGCCTCGACGAACGCGAGCGCACTGCCGTCCATGCCGGGCATTTCGCAGGCTGTGACGTGGATCTCGCAGTTTTCGACCCCCATCCCGGTCAAAGCGGAAAGAACGTGCTCGACCATTTCCACCTTGGCGCCGTCCTTTTCGAGCGAGGTCCGGCGGGGAATCGCGACGCGAAACTCGGGCGAAGCTGGAATTCGGGGCTTGCCCGGCAGATCGTCCCTCACAAAAACCAGACCGCTCCCGGGATCGGAGGGCTGGAACGTGACGGTAATGTCCCGGTCAGACCAATACCCGATCCCATCGACGGAAACCGGAGCGGCGAGGGTACGCTGGAAGTCATGCATAAATTATGAATTATGAATGATGAATTATGAATGAAGAATGGAGTGGAGTCCTTTCATTTCTTCATTTTCATTTTACGTGACCGAACGATTCCCAATCCCGCGGCGCCGAAGAGGAGAAGGAGCCACGCGGCAGGTTCCGGCAACGCGGTGGAGTCGCCGAAAACGAGGTACGCACCGTTCGCGTCCAGCGCAACATAACCGAGGACGTTGGGGTTGGTGATCGCCAGCGTCGCGCTTTCCCAGAAATTCTCCGGAAGGTTTTCCACGTCGATCAGCTTAATAGAGTTTACGCCCATTTCTGGTACGCCGTCGTAGTTGAAAGTCCAGCTCGTGCCGTTCATCGTCACAGTTCCGCCGTCCGCCACGCTGAAGAGCGACCAGCCTTCATCCGATTCCAGCCCGTTCAGGCTCAGCGAGATCGCGGAGTCGGTGAGGGTCAGATCGCCCGCCACCTGCATCACGCCGTTCGTCTTGGAAGCGTCGTAGGTCGCGTTTTCCAGCGTGAAATCGCCGACGGAATTTCCTTCGTGCGTCAGAGTGTAACTCCCGTTTTTGAGCGTCAGCGCGCCCGGGCCGGAAATCTGGCCGTCAAACTGAACGTTGGCTTGCGACGCGTCGAACGAAGCGCCCTGATTCAGGACGATGTCCTGCGGGAAAACGTTGGTCTGGTTGGCGCCGCGCAGAGGCGAGCCGAGCAGGGCACCGGTCTCGTCGAAGTACGGCGTGACGAACGAATCATTGCCGACTCCGTCCGTAAAGCCTTCAAGCGAAGCGCCGATCCCGATCCCGCTGGGAATGCCGGAGCCGCTGATGTTATACGGTCCCGCTCCGCCGCCGCCGTTATAGACGCGCAGGTCGATGGCGTAGTGGTGCCCTTCCTGGAAGTCGAAGGTCCCGAACGCCGCGGAGTTGTAGGTGGCATTATCAATGACCACTTTGCTCAGGGAGTCGTCCGTCAGGTCGGTGACTTTGATGTAGCCGGCGTCATCGAACGTTTTGCTGAAGTACATCGTGAAGTTTTCGTCCGCAACGAGTTCATCCGAAAGGTACGCCCAAGTCGTGGTGCCGCCAATGCTCGTGGCGGTATGCGTGGTTTGGTTGGTCGGAATGAGGGAGCCGGGCGTTTCGGTTTTCTGAAGGCCGTCCTTTACGATGGTCCCTTCCTTCCAGTATTTGTCGGCGGTGCTTTCCACGCTGGAGTCAAATACGACGTCCGTCCCGTTGGGCGCGTCGAACGTCACGGCCCCGGTTCCGAGTGCCCGCGAACTGTTGATCGTGAGCTTGGGGACTTCGACCGTCGTGCCGCCGGAGTGGGAATTCACGCCGGTAAGCACGGCTTCGGAGGTCGTACTGTCGCCCGTCAGAACGAGTTTGCTCCCCGCGCCGGAAACGTCTCCGGAGATTTTCGTCTTGGCGTTGGTCCCGGCGTCGATGGTGAGCGTCTTGCCGTCGGCGATCTGGACGTTTGAGCTGATGATCGTGTCGGGGTGACTGGCTACGAGGTTGGAAATGCCGGCCAGTTCGCCGTTTTCATTAATATTCAGCGCTTTGTATTCGGGGACGCCGTCAAGGTCCGTGGCGTTTCCGCCGGCTTTTATGGCGATTCCCGGAACGTAAACGGTCGCGCCGTCCTGCGTGTAGGAGTACGTCGCTCCAACGCCACCGCCGCCTTGCGCCACGCGGGCCTCAATGATCCATTTCCCCGGGGAAAGCGTGACTTCCCCGACGACCAGGGCGTCCCACGCTGCGGTGGAACCTGAAACATGAGCCAGAGTGGTTCCGACTTCGCCCGTTCCGCTGGCAACGGCCGTCGTTCGTGTGCCGAGCGTGCCGTCCTCGTTGATGGGCGTGATCCACACGAGACCCGTATCGTCGAAGTTTTTCAGGAAGGAAAGCGTCATTTCTTCCTTCGCGGTGAAGATCCCCTGGTAGGAGTACGTGGTATTATTCGGGAATTCGGCGGTGGTCCTCGCCAGGAGTTTATCCGGAGTCAGAGTCCACTCGGTCGGGTTGGCCGGGGTCGTGTAATCCCCGTTTACGCTGATTGAGGTGACGCCCCAGTTTAATGGGCCGGGGGTGATCGTCGCGTCGTCGCTGAACGAGAGATTTCCTTCGCCGGAAGTGGTCAGGCGCGTGTATTCCCCACCCGGAAGCGCAAGGGTCGCGGCGTTGCCAAGCTTGAAACTGCCGGTGACGTCCGTCGAGGTGACGGTCAGCGTGGCGGGTTTTCCGGTCGCGGTCGTGATGGCGCCGCCGCCTTCCAGGGCTTTGATGGTCTGGGAGTAGCCATTCATCGCGAGCGTGCTTCCGCCGCAGTCGCTTCCCATCACCAACGTGGTCGTAGCCGGCAGGATGTTCGCCGCCTGGAGGGTGATCTGGGCTTTCGCGCTGGCGTTGTTCCAGTGGTAGGTCGAAATTCCGATGACGGTTTTACCCGTGTAGGTTTTCGGAGTGCCAGAGAGCGTGAAGCTCGCACCGTCGTACGGAATGACGAGGTTTCCCGAGCCGCTGATCTCGCCGGAAATGTTGACGCTTCCTCCCGAAGCCAGACGGAAGAAGCAGTCGCCGGTCAGTTCCATCGGAACGGACTGCGTGACGGTGCTCGCGCTGAAGCAGACTTTTGTGTTATTCAGCTTGACCGCTCCGGTTCCGAAGGGGTTCGCGGTGGAGATCGATTTGAAATCGATCGTGCCGTTGGAAAGTGAGGTTCCTGCCGTGTTCGTGAGGGCAGTGTACACCGGGTTCGATGTATTGTTGAGGTTCCACGTCAGATTCACGTTTCCCGTGACGGCCGCGTAGAGGGTGAAATTCTGCGAAAACGTCAGATTTGCGGCAGTCTCGGCGGTGTTCGTGATGGTGGCGATCTTGTCGTTGCTGTCCGTCGTGATGCCCGAGACGGTCAGCGCGTTTCCGTTCAGGTCCACGTTGGCGCCGTTCAGAACGAGTCCGCCGGTGAAGCCGGTCGTGCTCGCGCCGGTGCTAAACTGGTACGTGCCGTAGGTCGCCGCGTCGCCGGCTGTGTAGCCGGTGGTCGTGAGGGTCAAATTCCCGGAGCCGGTCAGACCGTCGGAGGTTCGGATCACCGCCAGATCGTCGATCGTGACGGTTGCTCCTTCCGTTCCCGTATCGTCCACCTGGGCGGCGGAAATCCCGGCAAAACCAATCGTCAGTAAGGAAAAAAGGGCGCATAAAATAAAACGACGCATCAGGTTGCTCCTTCTTTTATTTTAAATAGTATTCAATTTCATAAAATATTTTACACGGAGCCGTGAGATTTGCAAGCGTTTTTTGAAAAAAAAGTTAAAAAAGAGTAATTTTGGAAGAAAAAAGTCCCGTTTGACCGAAAAAAGAGTTTTTTCTGTCTCCTTCGAGTGTTGGCAGAAAGCCGCCACGAGATCGACCGCATACAAAAAAAGACCGCAGCGAGATGAGCGCATCACGCTGCGGCCTTCCGGAATTTACTTTTTTTTAACGATTGGTCGTGGTAGCCGGGACGGCGGCTTTCGTTCCAACCGCGCTGTTGGTCGCGGCAGGCTGGGCTTTCACCGTCGTGTTGGGCGTACGGATGGAAGACGGATCGGCCTTCTGAATCTGGTTCAGAACCAGTGAGGTCAGGTCCACCGTTTTGCCGTTGGCCCAAACGATCGGGCGCATGGCGACGGCCTGAGCGTAGTTTGCGAAGAAGGCTTCGTACTGCTGCGGATTGGTGAGAAGCGGAACTTCTTCGATCAGCTTGGAACGGTTGTAGTTCATCACGATGCTCATTCCGAAGTGGGCGCCGACGACTTCCGCCTGGTTCATGATCGTCGTGTACACGGAGTTGAACAGTTTGAGGCGTTCTTCCGTGGCCTGTTTGATCAGCATGAGTTGCTTGGATTCCAGTTCACCGCGTTGGGAGAGCATTTTCTGCTCGGTTTCGCGGTAAATGTCGGAGTTTTTGTCGTAATTGTTCAGGAGGTCACGCATCTTGGTGATTTCCTGACGGTCGTTCATGGTGTCCTGAAGAAGTTTGGAGTACTTCTCATTGATCGCGGCCAATTGTTTGTCAATGGTGGCGTTCTGGTCAATGATGTGACCAACATCAACCAGCCCGACAGCGGAACGCACGGCCGCCGGAGGATTCGTCGTAGCAGTACCCTGCTGGGCGACGACAGAAAGAGCCAAAACCAAACCGCAGGCCAACGCTGCGCAAATTACCATCCACTTGGATTTCGTCATTGTATTCTCCTTGAATCGAAAATCGACTTTGCGTCGAAAAAAATCTCCGTTCAACCCCCCAAAGGGTGACGTTCATTGCGGGCATTATTCCAAATTTTGCGGTTTGAGTAAAGACCAAAACGACGGTTTTTTCAGAAATTATGAGAAAAAGTGGAAATTTTTCCAGAAGAAAGGCTTAAACGGCCCATTTTTTCTGGGCGTGAGAGAAAAAACGCAACGCAGTGACCGCGTTTTGTTGGCCGCTGCGTTGCGTTTTCTTAAAACTTTACCGGCTTAACTCATTCCTCTGCCGGTGCTTCTGCCGGGGTTTCCAGCGCTTTCGGGGCTTCCGGTGCGTCGCTGCCGCTTTTGGTGAACTCACGCATACGCTGGCAGGCCGCGTAAAGGGCCGGGATCAGCGCGATGCCGAACACCGTGGCGATCAACATTCCGTAGAACGTCGGGACGCCGATGGCGACTCGGCTGGCGGCGCCTGCGCCCGTGGCCGTGAGAAGCGGAACCACGCCGAGGATGAACGAAAACGCCGTCATGAGTACCGCGCGGAATCGCTGGCTCGCGCCGGAAAGGGCCGCGTCGGTGATGTTCAGACCGTGCGTTTCGTGCTCCTCTTTGGCGAACTCGACCATCAAAATGGCGTTCTTGCTTGCCAGCCCGATGAGCATCACGAGCCCCAGCTGGGCGTAAATGCTCAGGTCTTTGTGGCACCACATCAAACCGAGCATGGCGCCGAGCATGGCGACCGAGACCGAAAGCATGACCGGGGCCGGGATCGTCCACGACTCGTACTGCGCCACGAGGAACAGGTAGCCGAAAATGATCGCCATCGCCAGCAAACTGCCGATTTTCCCCTGGTTCAGGTGCTCCTGGAGACTCATGTCGGTCCAGTTGATCTTATACTCGGCCGGCTGACCGGGTTTCGGCTGGATGCACTGCGCCTGCTCGATTTCCTTCATGAACTCGCCGGAACTTTTCATCGTTCCCGGCCTGAGCGAGGCGTTGAAGCTCGCCGAAATGTACTGGTTGAAACGGATGATCTGCTGCGGACCCACTTCGTAGTGAATGTTCGCAATGGCCGTCACGGGGACCATCTCGCCGATCGAGTTCGGAATGTACAAATTCTCCACGTCTTCCATGACGCTTCGTTCGGACGCGGCCGCCTGAAGCTGGACCTTGAACGTGTAGCCGCTGATATTAAAATCGTTGACGTAGTACGAGGCCAGCTGGCTCTGCAGCGTTCGGAAAACCGCGGCGATCGGGACTTTCATCAGCTCGGCCTTTTCACGATCGATTTCCAGCCTCAGCTGCGGCATGTCGGCGTTGTAGGTCGTCTGGGCGAACTGAACGTCATCGATCTGCATTAACTCACCGCCGAGCACTTTGCCCATCTGGGAAAGCGTGACGGGGTCCGCTTTTCCGGTAGAACTGAGCATGAATGATGCGCCGGACGTGGCCCCCATCCCGACGATCGCCGGCGGGGTGAAGCACATGATTCGGGCTTCCGGGATCGCCATCGCCATCATCTGGAACTTCTGCTGGAGGGCGCCGATCTGCGTTTCGGGAGTCGTTCGTTTGTCCCACTTTTGCAAATCGAGGATGAGCATTCCGTTGTTTTCCCCCTGACCGGCGAGCATGCCGAAACCGGCGACCGTCAGCGTGCTGGAAACGCAGGGTTCCTGGCTGAACTGATCGTTCAGGTAGTCAAGAATGCGGCACGTTTCGGAAAGCGCGGTTCCCGGTGCCATCTCGACGTTCACCATGATCGCGCCTTTGTCTTCGTTCGGGAGGAAAGAGGACGGGGTCACACTGAAGAAATGGCCATCCGCCCACAAAACCAGGCCCAGAACGATGACGGTCAGCAGGGTCCGGCGTACCAGGATCCCGCTGAAGAAGAGGAACGCGCCGCGGAATTTCTCAAGCCCGTAGTTGAACGGCTTGAAAATCACGTCCATGAGAGAAAAGTGGTGTTCCCGTTTCTTGCGGAGGATCATCACGCAAAGGGCCGGGCTCAGCGAAAGCGCGTTCACCGACGAGAGGACCAGCGCGATGCTCATCGTGACGGCGAACTGGAGGTAAATCACCCCCACCATACCGCCGTTAAAGCAGATCGGGATGTAAATGGCGAGCGTCACGAGCGTCGTCGCGATGATGGCGCCTGTGATTTGGCTCATGCTCTTGTATGTGGCTTCACGCGGAGTCATCCCCTGTTCAATGTGGCTCATGACGCTTTCCACCACGATGATGGCGTCGTCTACTAACGACCCGATCACGAGGATCATGCCGAACATGGTGAGCGTATTGATCGAAAATCCCAGCGCGTACAGGACCGGGAAGGTGCCGAGCAGCGAGACCGGGATGGCGATGGCCGGAATGATCGTGGCGCGCCAGTCCTGGAGGAAAATGTACGTCACGAGGATCACGAGGAACAAAGCCTCGCCCAGCGTCCGCACGATCTCTTTCAGCGCGATCGTGATGTACTCCGTCGGGTTGTACGCGATGCGGTACCCGATCCCCATTTTCTCGAAGTCGGGGCGAAGGGTTTCGATTCTGTCGATGGCTGCGTTCACCGTATCCAGCGCGTTGGCGCCGGTGGTGCGGAAAATCGCGATCGCGCAGCAGGGTTTGCCGTTTCGTTTGCTGTGGGCGGCGTAGGATTCGGAACCCAGCTCAACGTTGGCGATGTCGCCCAGCTTCACGAGGTTTCCTTTGCCGTCGGCGCGGACGACGATTTCGCGGAATTCTTCTGCGGTCGTCAGTCGGCCTTTGACGTTAATTTTGTACTGCATCAGGTCGTTACTGGCCTCGATCCCGACGGACCCGGCGGCGGCCTGAACGTTTTGCCCCTGGATCGCGGCGGCCACTTCGGTCGAGGAAATGCCCATTGCCGCCATTTTCGCGGGGTCAAGCCAGACTCGCATGCTGTAGTAATCGTTCGACCAGAACATGACGTCGCTGATCCCGTCGACGCGGGCGACTTCGTCCAGAATGTGGATCTTGACGTAAGACGCAAGCTCACGAGTGCTCAGTTGATCCGCCTCGAACGAGAAGACGGACAAAATGTCGGAGGAGCGTTTCTTGACCTGCACGCCGTACTGCTTCACTTCGCTCGGGAGCAGCGGTTCCGCGCGGGAAACGGCATTCTGAACGTTCACCTGCGAAATGTCGCTGTTCGCGCCGTACTCGAAATAAACGTCCAGCTGGTAAACGCCCGTGTTACTCGAAGTCGATTTGAAGTAAAGGAGTTTTTCCAGGCCGTTCATCTGGGCCTCGATCGGAGCCGCGACCGTGTCCGCGATGTCCTGTGAAGACGCGCCGGGGTAAGTGGCCGTGACCTGGATCTGCGGCGGCGCCACTTCCGGGTACTCCGAGATCGGCATGTTCGGGATGGTGAGGACGCCCGCGAGGATCAGCAGAAGGCTGATGACGATCGCGAGTTTCGGACGTTGAATAAAAATTCCGGAAATCATCGTTCAATCCTTTCAGCTTTCAGAGGACGGGCGGGACGAAACGTTCCGGGCTTCTTTCGGAGACTGTTTCCCTGCTTCGGGCTGGGCCGGTGCGGCCGGCGCGGCTTCGCCTCCCACGGTCCCGAGGAACGTGTTCGGCGTGTCTTCCGGTTTCAGGCCGGTCGGCGGGGCGAATTTGACTTTGGTCGGGACGCCGGGGATCATGACGATTTTATGCGTGCCGGTGGTCACGACGACTTCACCCGCGCGCAGCGTTTTGCTCGGGTCGTCGTTTGGAAGGATCGTTTGCTGGCCGTTGGTGATCGGGCCGAGCTCCACGTGACGGCGTTCCACGACGTTGCCGTTTCCAACGACGTAAATGGCCGTGCCCTGTGCGTCATGCTGGATCGCGGTGGTACGGACGAACGCGCTCTTTTCCTCGGCTTTATGGTTCAAAATCACGCGGCACAAACCGCCGGGATTGAAGAGATTATGATCGTTTTCGAACGTTCCCCAGAGGTAAACCGCGCCCATGTTCGTGTTGACCGAGTTGTCGAGGAAGAGGAGATTGTTGCCGTTTTCGTCCTTCTTGATCGGGAACCGCTGAGCCTCTTCCTCAGAGCCAGCCGTTTTGTTCAGGAGTTCCACTTCGATGCTGATGTTTCCGTTGCTCAGACCTTCCGGCGAGCCGAAGATCTCGAAGAAGTCGTGCTCGCTCATCGAGAAGCGGACGTAGATCGGATTCATCCGCGTGACGGTGAGCAAGGCGCCGCTGGCGGTGGTGACGTAGTTCCCCAGCGAGGTTTTCGCACGGCCGCAGCGTCCGTCAATGTCCGACGTGACGACGGTGTAGCCTAAATCGATTTTCGCCAGATCCAGCTTGGCTTTGGCGGAATCGAGGGCGGCTTTAGCGCTCTGGAGGTTTCCTTCGGCGGAGATTTGGGCGGCCTGGGCGCTCTGAAGCGTTGCGATCGCGCCGCGCAGATTGGACTCGGCGTTCTCGTAGTCGTCCTTCGAGACGGCGGCGGCCGGGTTCTTGAAATGGCGGGCCAGGTTGCTGATCTGGTCCACGACCTGGAGCAATTCATCGATCGTTTTGTTGGGAGAAAGCGAGTCGGCGAGCGGGACGATTTCCGTGTTTTCGCCGCAGTACAGACGCGCATTGCGGATGAATGTCGTGACCGCGTAATTCAGCTTGGCCGAGACCTGGTCCACGGTCGCTTTGGCCGATTCGAGACTTCCCTCGCTGGCGACGATGTTCGCCTCGCAGTTCGCGACGTTGGCTTCGGCGGCTGCGACGTTGGCTTTGTACGTGTCGTCTTCGATTTTGAAGAGCTGCTCGCCCGCTTTGACGTCTTTACCTTCCTGGACATTGAACTCCATGATTTTGCCGGGCACCCGGGCCACGACGTCCACCGTGTCGATGGCGTCGAACGTTCCGACGTACTTTTTGCAAGTCTGGGCGTAGTCTTCCTGAACGGTCTCAGCCGTCACCAGCGCCGTCATGTCGGGCATTTGCTGGGGGGCCTGCTGCCCCTCTTTTTTGCACGCAGTCAAAAGAAGGCACTGCACGGCAAGCAGGGCGGCCATCATCATCGAAAAGGATCTTCGCATCGTCTTATCTCTCCGAAAAAGGAAATGAGTAAAATGGTTTAACCACGTATTATATAGGAAATTAAAAAGTTGTCAATGGGAATAATTATAAAATTGTAAGATTTTTTCGGGCGAGGAAATCCACGCCGGACAGGAAGAAGCCCGGCGTTTTTTCCCTGGCTTTTCCCCTTAGCAGACTTCAAACCCCTTGCGCTGCTCACGGGTCAGGAACGTGTTGGCCTGCGCGTCTTCCGGGAAACGTTCGACCTGCGGGTCCCACGTCATGGTCCGGCCCAGCCGCATCGCAATATTAATAACGTGCAGGGCGGTCATGGTCTGAATGTGGCTGAAAACGTCCGAAACCGGCTCGCCGCCGTCGCGGATGCAGCTGTAGAAGTTGGTCATGTGGTCCGTCACTGGCTTGCCCTTGAAAATCCGGCGGAGCTCGCTTTCTCCGTAGTATTCTTTGTCCCACTCCTCCTCGATCGGCTTGCCGGTGATCTTGCCGCAGTTGACGAAGATGCGGCCGCGCTCGCCTTCAAAGAGGATTCCGTTATCCAGCCGCGTCTCGATGTCGACCGGGATCCCGCCGAGGGTCTTCATCTTGACGTAAAAGTCGTACGGGACGTTGCAGTAGTCGAACTCGGTCGGGAAGCCGTCCTTCATCGGGAGCGGGAAATTGCAGTCGGACGGATCGACCCAGACGATCCCGCGGCCGGGGCGGTCTTCTCCCAGCGCCCAGAGCGCCGTGTCGAGGAAATGCGCGCCCCAGTCGGTGACTTTCCCGCCGGCGTACTCGAACCAGCCGCGGAAGGTGGAGTGCGCGCGTTCCTTCATGTACGGGAATTCAGGCGCCTGACCCTGCCACGTGTTCCAGTCGAACTCGGGCGGGACCGGAACCACTTTGAAACGCTGGTCCTTCGGCGGGGCGACGGTCACGTACGGCGGTTTGCCGAGGCTTACGACCACGCGCTGGATCTTGCCCAAAATGCCCTGGTGCACCATGTTGACCGCCCGGGTGAAGCGCGGGATCTCGCACCGGCGCTGGGTCCCGACCGCCATGACCTGTTTCGGCCGGGCCTTCACCGCCTCGCGGAGGACCTGATTCTCGCGGATCGTCAGCGTGAGCGGCTTCTCGCAGAAGACGTGCTTCCCGGCGGCCAGCGCGTCGAGGCAGATTTTCGTGTGCCAGTGGTCGGGCGTAGCGATGCAAACCACGTCCACGTCGGAACGGTCCAGAATGCGGCGGTAGTCGGTCAGTTCCTCGGCTTTGCCCGCGCAGATCTGCTGGTTTGCGGCGGCCGCGTGGGTTTTATCAAGGTCGGCGATCGCGACCAGCTCGGCGTGCTGCGCATGCAGGCCCGCGTCGTAGGTTCCGCGTCCGCCGACGCCGATCGCCCCGACCCGAAGCCGGGAGTTGGGGGCGTCCTGCCCGAAAGCGACCGGGAGGAACGCGGGAACGGAAACCGCCGCGGCGGTGAGTTTGAGTAAATTACGGCGTGAAATCGTCATGGGTGGGTCCTTTCTATTCTTGGGTTTTTCGTTGGTTTAAGTTTCGTTGGTCTTTCGGTGATGGAACGCCGAAACGCTCATTTCTTCCGGTACTCGTTCAGGTTTTCCAGGATTTCGGGAAGCGGAAGCCACGGGTCCGCGCTCAGGAGCAGAACGGCCCCGCGTCCGTACGGTCTCAGGGCGATGTAGTCCAGCTTCGCGTCCAGCTCGGCCGAGCTTTTCGGCATCGTGGCCAGAACGCTCCATTTTTCGCGCTCGGCCAGGTTCAGACAGTACGCCGGCGTGATGGATTTCCGGACTCTTTCCTCCAGTTCGTACGGTGTGTGGAGCCAGGAATCCTCGACCAGCCCGTTGCAGCGGCGCTCCGGGAGCGAGGTCGAGCCGATCCCGCCGATCCGGACCGCAAACGTCGGGTCGTTCAGGGCCTTTTCGAGCGGGAAATTCGTGTACGAAATGATGACGAGCAGTTTCCCGTTTTCCTCCACGTCGCGGCGGATCTTCTCCCAGCACTCGGGCAGGAGTTTCTGCGCGGCGGACGGATTGCGCAGCCAGTAAACCTCCGGGTCGAGTTTCAGGAATTCCTCGCCGGTTTTGGCGACGCGGACGTCCCAGCCGCACTCGCGCATGGAGGAGGAAAAGCGCTTCAGCGTCGGCTCGTCCCGCTCGAGGGTCCCGGTCCAGTACGCCAGTTCCCGGCCGGTCCGCGCGGCCCGTGAGAAAGAAAAACCCGCCCAAGGCGCGTTGGCCGGCGTGGATTTTCCCGCCTCGGTCAGTTTGAACTGCCAGAGGGTTCCGGGAGTCACCGGATTTTCAAGTGTTAGTGACTCGAACGGGATCCGCATTTTGCAGGAGTTTCCGTCTTTCCGGAAGTCCCAGCCGGGGGTTGGGGCCCACGTCTCGCGCACGCCCAGCGCGCTCACGCGCCACTGGGATTTGGTGCCGTCGGCTTCGACGCGGAAAAACCACTTTTCGCCCCCCTGGCCGGTCGTGAGGGCCAGCTCCGCGGGAAGTTCCAGATTCTGGACGGTGATCCCGTCGGGGGTCCAGCTGAATTTCTGGTTTTGGGCCGGGGTTTCGGTCAGGGCGGCCTCCGCGCGGTCTTCGTCGGTGAGGAACTGCTTCCAGTGGCCGAGGAGGATCATTTCGCGCTGAACGTTTTTCAGGAAACGCTCTTTTTCCGCCAGGGGAAGAGCCGCCGCGCCGGCGAGCTGGTCCTGCGCCGCGTTCAGAAGCGTTTCGGCCTTTTGCAAAACTTCCGGCGTGAGAAACTCCTCCGCGAAACCGACCGGTGTGCCGAGGATCCCGCGGTGAAGTTTCAGCTCGTTCCACCGTGCGTCGAGCGCCACGAAATATTCGAAAACGGACGGCGAGGCGGGGCCGAACGCGCAGTCGCAGTAGTCGCGCAGAACGTCACGCCAGTCGAGCGTCGGATCGACCATCAGCCGACCCATGACGTACTGCGAGACGCGATTCGCGTACGTCCCCACGTTTTCCTCCGGGCCGCTTCGCGGGGAAAGGCTGACTTCCGGAAGGCAAACGACGGAACCGAGCTCGCGGTTCATTTTCACGACGTCGGCCAGAACGCTGAAAAACGGGAGAAAGAGGTGCGTGTGCGAGAAAATGTCGTACTCGTACGCGTAATTCCCGATCGGCGTGCCGGTTTCCTTCCAGCGTTTCAGCACTGCGGTCTGCCGGGCGTTCCGCTCGCACTCCGGGTCGCCGTAAAGGTGGACGTTGCACCGGCCGTGCGTCGCCACTTCGATGAATTCGGCGTTTCGGATCGGGTGGTCGGGGACCTCCAAGTATCCTTGGTAAGCGAGCGTCGCAAAGCGCAGATTCGGGAAGCGCTCCTTCAAAATGTCGGTCAGCTCGTTGAAAAAGTCGAAAAACGCGGTCGAAACCGACTTTTTCGCGCACTCCTCGCACTGGCAGTACTCCTGATTGTCCGGCAAAAAGAGGCTCAAAACGTCCACGTCGGGGCGTTTTTTCAGCTCCTCCGTCAGTTTGTCGGCCGTGGCGACCACGCACTCGTGACTGCTCAGGCAGACCTGGCACTTGAGCCGCCGCTCGTTGCGCAGCGCGTAGTATTCCGGGTGAGTCTCGAAATTTTCCTTCGGCGGGAATACGTTATGGTTGGAGTAGATCCGGTAAAAACCGCGTTCCCGATCCGGGAAATTGCAGTTTCCGTGGCGGTGACTGTTCAGCAGATTCCGGCTCATCCAGAGGTGAAAATCGTCCACTCGGTACCAGTCCCCGCACATGTGGAAGCCGCGGTAACGGATCGGCGGCTCAAACGAGCGGTGGATCTTCGGGAGGCTCCACGCGGTGCGTTTCGGCAGGAACTCGCCGTCCTCGCCGGGCCAGAGCCACCGTGCACCCAGTTCATCCCTCAGGAATTCGTAAACGGCGTAGAGTGCGCTGCGCGGCGAACCGCCCGTCAGGAAAAGATTTCCGTCCCGGGTTTCGATCTGGATGAGGTCCGGCGTTTGCGCCAGCTGGGGGGAAACGCCGATGATGATCTGGTTCTGATTCTGGTCCGCGGGTTTCGCGTCCTCCGTTAGCGGGAAATCCGCGCCGGAAATGAGCTTCAGCGCGCGCTGGAGTTCCTCGCCGGCGTGCCGGATCGTCACGTCATCCGGCTGGAGCAGACGCACGGTCCAGTCCGTCTTTCCGTCCCGGAAAAAGTCCGTGCCCGCCTGGAGGAGCGCCGGGTGCAGAAGGACGGAAAGGATGAAAACGAGGAGGGAAAAGGTGAGGTGGGAAAGGTGGGCTTTTTTCATGGTTTTTTGCGGCCTTTCGGTCTTTCAGTCTTTCGGTCAAAACATTTTTTTCTCGCCGATGATCCCCGGCGCGTCGTACACCGGGACCTTGAACGTCACCGCGCCGTCGCTCGCCACGACCGCATCGGCGGGGATTTCGTAAATCGCGCCGGAGATCACATCGACCCAGACCGGCTCCTGGAACGTCACGCCTTTCACCACGACCTCGGCGGGGCGAGTCGCGTTCGAGTTTTCGGGGTTGGAACTGGCGTCCCAGTACGCGATCAGCGGGAAATTCGTCTCTTTTTGCCGGAACGTGTAGATCGCCCGGAGGCGCGCGTCGCAGCGGAGTTCCGCGTCGATCGGAGCCGCTTCCAGACGCGAGTCGAAAATCGTCGCGATGTTCTGCGTCGAGTAGTACGCCGGCTTCACTTTCAGGACCTTGAAGTCCTCGTTGCACTTGATCAGCCCCATCCGTTTCATGAAACGGTCATTCCGCGTGCGGATCCAGAGCGGGTCGACTTTATGCGTGTAACGTTCCGGGTGGTCGTAGGCCGGGTCGTAGAACGTGAAGAGGAGCGACTCCCAGCCGTGCCCCAGGTCACCGATCAGGCGCCGCGCGTTCCACTTGCACTGGGTCAGTTCCGTGTTCCACTTCCCGGAGGAGATCGGGTGCGAGTAGTGCGGGTCGGAAGTCGCGCCGGACTCTCCGTTCCAGATGCGCATTTCCGGCGCGTACGAATGAACGAGCTCGACCCATTTTTCCACGGTCGGGTAGCACTCGTCCGGATTCACGCGGTAGTCGTGGTAGATCATCCACTCGAAAAGCCCCAGCGCGTCCTGCGTCTTCAAAACTTCCAAATATTTCTGCGTGAACGGAATATTCGCCCAGGAGATCACCAGCCCGGCGATTTTCGCGTCGGGAATATTTTTGCGGATGATCCGCGCGGTCCGAATATTATTCTCCGCGACCATTTCCGGCGTGTTCTCCTTTTTATTATTGGGCTCGTTCCAGCACGACCAGTTTTTGATGTGCGCGTAGTGCTGCGACAGTTCATCGACGTAACGGTCCCACGCGGCCAGAGCATCTTCACCGTGCGGCAAACCATCCGAAAGCGATGGCCCGCCCCCGCCGGGGTAAATGCTGTTCCCGTAGGACGTTTCCAGAAGCGGCTCCAGCCCGTTTTCGAGCAGGTAGTTCACCTGGCGGTCGAGCCACTCGAAGTCGTAAACGCCGCGCTCCTTTTCAATTTTCGCCCAGCCGGCGTGCAGGCGGATCCGGGCCAGCCCGAGCGGCGGAATGTACTCTTTGAACTGCTCGAAGTCACCGTAATCGCGCGGGAGCATTTCGCACCCGATGGCGAGATTGGAAGGCCCGACCTCACGAGCCGAGCGCGGCTTGACGGTCCCGATGCGCGTGAAACCCGGGTCGAGCGTGGTCTGAACGCGGTCGTGCGTGTAGTCGAGCATCGGCTCCGCGAAGGCCCGAAGAGACGGAAGGAAGGTGAGCAAACTGAGAAAAACGCGGCGGTCCATAAAAACCTTTCTGAAAAAAAAGACTCCTTTAAATTAATAAACTCCCTGAATTATAAACCAAACCGGGCACTCTGTCAACCATTTCCCACCCCAAAAGGAACTTTTTTTTATTAAATCGATATTTTTCTATCAAAATGGGCGGGGGGGGGCTTGCGCCGTTTGAAAAAAAGAGTAGAATACGCGTATTAGGACTTTTTCCCTCATCATCTTTTTAAACAAAGGAGAGTTTGAAATGGCTAGAATCGTCGTACTTGACTCGATTTCGCAGGATGGTTTGGATCTTCTGGAAGCCGCTCCCGGCATCGAATATGAAGTGAAAACCGGCTTGAAAGGCGAAGAACTTCGCAACACTCTGATGGAATTCGACGGCGCGATCTGTCGCAGCGGCGTGAAGCTGACGGCCGACATTCTGGAAGGGAATACCCGTCTGAAAGCCATCGCCCGCGCTGGCGTCGGGACCGATAACATCGACAAAACCATGGCGACCCGTCAGGGCATGATCGTCATGAACACGCCGAGCGGAAACACGATCTCCACCGCGGAACACGCTCTGGCGCTGATGTTCGGCCTGACCCGTTTCGTCGCTCCGGCCAACCAGTCTCTGGCGGAAGGTCGCTGGGACAAAAAACAGTTCACCGGCTCCCAGCTCGCTGGCAAGACGCTCGGGATCATCGGTCTGGGCCGTATTGGTCAGACGATCGCCGTCCGCGCCCGCGCCATGGAAATGAATCTGGTCGGTTACGACCCCTTCCTCTCCGATGCGATGGCTGAAAAGCTCGGGATCAAAATGTTCTCGTCTTACCGCGAAATGCTGCCGTTCTGCGACTTCCTGACGGTCCACACGCCGCTGACCGACGAGACGCGCGGAATGATCTCCTTTGATGAAATCAAAATGCTTCCGAAGGGCGCCCGCCTGATCAACTGCGCCCGCGGTGGGATTTACGACGAAGCCGCTCTGGTCGAAGGGCTCGACAGTGGTCACCTCGCCGGCGTCGCGCTGGACGTTTACCCGACCGAGCCGTGCACGGAAAACCCGCTTTTCGGCCGCAAAAACGTCCTCTGCACTCCGCACCTCGGCGCCAGCACGACCGAAGCCCAGAAAAACGTCGCTCTGGAAGCCGTTGAGCTTCTGATCGACTACTTCACGACCGGAACGATCAAGTCGGCCGTGAACATGGCTCCGCTGGACGGCAAAACCCTCAACGAAATGCGCGGCTCGCTGGCTCTGGCGTGGCGCCTGGGTCTGGCCGCTTCGCAGATTGAAAAGGGCCGGATCTCCAAGTGCTCGATTTCCTACCGCGGCGAGATCGCCCAGAAAGTCACGTCGCTTGTCACCGGCGCGTTTGCCGCTGGGCTTCTTTCCAACGCGACGGGCGGCGAGTCGAACATCATCAACGCCCGCATGCTCCTGAAGGAACGCGGCATTGAAGTGGTCGAGAACAAATCGAACGAATCCGGAACGTTCAGCTCGCTGATCTCGATCGAAGTCACGAGTGACACCGGAACGACCACGCTGGCTGGCACGCTGTTCGGTAACCGCATGCCGCGTCTGGTCCAGGTCAACGAATTCCGTCTTGAGGCATTCCTCGACGGAAACCTCTGCCTGTTCCTGCACGAAAATGTTCCGGGAATTATTGGCGCGGTCGGGAACATTTTTGGCCGTAACAACGTAAATATTGAACAGCTCTCCGTCAGCACCGCGACGAACCAGACCAGCAAAGCGCTGGGCGTCTGGGGTCTCGACTCCATTCCGCCGGTCGCGGCTCTGAGTGAGCTTCAGAAGGTTAATGGAGTGACGAAAGTCATGTGCGTGTCCCTCCCGGCGGCGAATGAGCTTCCGGCCTGGCTGTAATCCTTTTCAGACGGTGGGGACGGGACGAAAACGCCGTCCCCACAAAATTTTGTGATGCTTTTTCATTAAAAAAACTCCTTAACCGGCAAAATTTCCAAAAAATTTTTGCCGGTTTTTTGAAATTTTAAAAGAACCACTTGAAATTTCTCTGAATTTAGTGTATATTAGAATGAACTTCAGAGAAAAGTTTGTAAATCAGACCTTTTCGTAGATCCCACCCACCCTTTTTTGTGTCCCTTTTCCAATCTGACACAAAGCAGTACTTTTCAGGAGTCTTCATCATGTCCGCAAGTTCCTTTTCAGGCGAGAACCCGCCAATCCCGCCGGACCAGAACAAAAACGAGTCCGCAAAACCCAATCAGGAAGAACCCCGCCAGCCCGAAAACCTTTCGGGGAATCAAGAAGATGGCCCGACGCAGGACGCCTTAGATCCTCTTCAGGAAATGGACGGTCAGCGGCGTATTATTCGTGAGCGGCCGTTCATCAGTTCGCGTCTTTCTGTTCCCAATGACCCGGTTCAGCCCCGCGGCGTGAGTTCATTTTCCCGTTTTTCGGGGGGATATTCGCGCAATCGGTCCCGTTCTGCCTTTGGGAGCGGTCTGGGAATGGACGATGAACTCGATTCAACGAATAATTCTCCGAATAAAACCCCTGAAAATTCCCCCAATGATCCCCCGGTTCCAGAGGAACGTTTTTCTTCCGCGCCTGATTTTCCCGAGCGGCAGGGTTTTTCCGATTCCCCCTCAGCCCGGAATGACGCCGGGTTTGGCAATTACCGGCGGTCAGGAGGTTACGATCGCGACGGCCGCGTTCAGGGGCGGCCTCAGGGTGGGTACGGAAAGCGCGGCTACTACAGCGACTCAGGGAATTTCCAGCCAATGGATGGGCCCCGGAATTACGGAGGCTACGACTCTCGTGGCCCGCGTCCGCCTCGCAGACCCTACGGCGGCTATGATGGCGGTAATCGCGAAAATCCCGGTTACGGCCGTGAGAATCCCGGCTTCCGTGAAAACCGCGGCTGGAGAAATGACGGAAACCGGCCGAACGACGGCGGAAATTACGGGCGCAGAGGCTTTAATCGTCCGTACCGGCGCGGCAATACGGAGGGGTACAGCCAGTTCAATCCGGCATTTCCCGAGTTGAAAGAGCCGCGTTTCCACAAAGAACCGCTCTCCCTGGCGGAAGAATTGGCCGAGGAAATGAGCCGTGGGCATCGACCCGAAGACGAAAAAATGCCCGAAATGCTCCTTCAGGACGCGACGGTCGGCCGGCTCCAGCAGCTTTCCATTCAGGAGCTCATCGCGGAGGCCCGCCGGTTTGAGATCGGGATCCCGGATGAAGACTCGGTTCGGAAACAGGATCTGATCTTCAGCATCATCAAGGAGAAAATCAAACTCAACGGCCTGCTTTACGGCGAAGGAACACTGGAAATTTTGCCGGACGGGTTCGGCTTCCTCCGCAGCACCGAGTACAATTACCTGTCCTGCCCGGACGACATTTACGTCTCGCCGAGCCAGATCCGCCGCTTTGGTCTGCGCAACGGCTCGTGCGTTTCCGGTCAGATCCGCCCGCCGAAGGAAAACGAGCGGTACTTCGCGCTTTTGCGTGTGGAGGCGATCAATTTCCGGGATCCGAACGAATTCCGGCACCGTAAACTGTTCGAGGAACTGACGCCGATGCATCCCACGTACCCGATGAAACTCGAGTGCGGGGAGAAGGAAATCGAAACGCGCGTTCTGGATCTGGTTTCGCCGATCGGTTTTGGCCAGCGAGGTTTGATCGTCGGGCCGGAAGGGTCTGGCAAAACGACGCTCCTGACGAAAATCGCCAGCGCAGCGCTGAAAAACTACCCCGATCTGTATGTTTTTCTCCTCTCGGTGGATGAAAAGAGCGAGGAGGTTGAAGCACTGCGCAACCAGCTGAAGGGCTTGAACTGCGAAGTCGTAAGCTCCACAACGGACGAGCCGGCTCTGCGTCACATTCAGGTCGCGGACATGGTGCTGGAAAAGGCGAAGCGGATGGTCGAATTTGGACAGAACGTCCTGATCCTGATCGATTCTCTGACGAGTCTGGCGCGCGTGTGGCATCTGGAAGGTCAGATGGGGCATCCGATGGATGTGGCGTTTAATGGGATGATTCAGAGTCCGAGAGGATTTTTGACTGCGGCCAGAGCGTTGGAGGAGGGTGGCTCCCTGACGATTCTTGCCGCTCTGACCAATGAAACGGAAGACCCGCTGGAAAACGCGATTTACGAAGAGTTCAAAGGAACCGGGAATCTGGAAATCGTGCTGGATCAACGTCTGGCCGAGCAGAAAGTCTGGCCCGCGATCGACGTGAACCAAAGCGGAACGCACCGGGAGGAAATGCTACGCACGCCGGACGAGTTCCAAGCGATCACCAAGCTGCGCAGTTTTCTGGCGGATTTGAACCCCGTCAGCGCGATGGAAATGCTGACGAAACGGCTTGGGAAAACCCCAAACAACGAAGAGTTTTTGAAATCCATGTGAGGATCGGCTTGCAAAGATGAATATTTACGAAGGAAAACCAACTGCCGGATTTACCGGGCGCGTCGCGGTCATCGTCGCCAAGTTTAACCGCACCATTACGGAGCGTCTTCTTCGCGGGGCGCAGAAAAAATTCGCCGAGCTTGGCGTCCCGGAGGACCAGATAGACGTTTATTACGTCCCGGGCGCGTTTGAGATCCCGACCGTTTCCGGCCTTTTGATCAAGGCGGGGAAGCACGCGGGGATTTTGGCCCTTGGCGCCGTGATCAAGGGGGAAACGTCCCACGACGAGCACATCAACCGCGCGATCAGCGTCATGTTCGCGAAGCAGGGCGCGGAGTCCGGCGTCCCCGTCATGTTCGGCGTCCTGACGGTCAACTCGGTCGAGCAGGCCCTGGCCCGCAGCGCGGAGGACGACGATCAGCGGGACAAAACGCAGAAAGCCCACCTCGGAAACAAAGGCGCGGACTGTGCCGAAGCGCTCATGGAAATGCTGGATTTGAAAGCGAAGATCAAGTAGTCAGTCAAAGGCTAAAAAAAAGAGGAAAAAATGCTAATCGATAAAAATCGCCGGGCGCGTACGGTCGCCCTTCAGGTTTTGTTCAGCCAGGATTTGAATTCCGATGCTGGGGTTCCGGATGACATGATTCAGGAACGGGTCAAGAAAGACCCGGAGCAGGTCCGTTACGCGCATCAATTGATCGACGGAGTTACGCTGCAGAAGAAGGAGATCGACGCTCAAATCGAGGCGGTTCTGGAAAACTGGAAATTTTCGCGTTTGGCCGAGACGGACAAAAACGTTCTGCGCATCGGCGTGTTTGAGCTGATGAATTCAAAGGACCCGGTCGCGATCCTCATCAACGAAGCGATCGAAATCGCAAAAGAGTACGGCGATAAAAAATCGGGCGGTTTTGTGAACGGAGTCCTCGATAAAATTCGCAAAAATCTGGAAGCGGAGAATAAACTGTCGGCGACGCTGGTCGGGAAAGAGGAGAACTGATGGGACTGTTCGGCATGCTCAAGCGTGGTCTGGAAAAGACCAAGCGCATTTTAAACACGGACATTCGGGACCTTTTCAAGACGGAAGGCCGGCTGGTGGACGAAGCGTTTCTGGAGGAACTCTTCGCTTCGCTCATCAAGACCGACATGGGGGTGGAAGCCGCCAAAGAAATTCGCGACGAAACCGCCAAGGCCTTCCGCGGCCGCGTGGTTTTCATGAAGGATCTGACCGATTTCGTGAAGGAAAAGCTCAAGGCGATCATGCGCCAGGACGCCTCGCCGATCGAATTGCGTCCTGAAGGCCCGACGGTCATCATGGTCTGCGGCGTCAATGGAAGCGGAAAAACCACTTCCATCGCGAAGCTCTGCAAACTCTTCCGCGACCAGGGCAAAACGGTCGTTTTGGGCGCCGCCGACACTTTCCGCGCCGCGGCCGTCGAGCAGCTTACCGTCTGGGCCGGGCGGCTCGGCGCTGAGATCGTGACGGGAAAATCGGGATGCGACCCCGCAAGCGTAGCGTACAATGCGGTCGATACGGCGGTCAAATCGAAGGCGGACGTTTGCATCGTCGATACGGCAGGGCGCCTCCAGACCCAGATCAACCTGATGCGCGAGCTGGAAAAGATCCACCGCGTCATTGGAAAGGTTTTGCCCGATGCGCCGCACGAGATCCTGCTCGTTCTCGACGCGACGACCGGCCAGAACGGGATTAGCCAGGCGAAGCATTTCACCGAAAGCGTGCACTGCAACGGCCTGATCCTCGCGAAACTCGACGGGACGGCCAAGGGTGGTTGCGCCGTGGCGATCCGTAAGCAGGTCAACCTCCCCGTGAAGTACATCGGCGTGGGCGAGCAGGCGTCGGACTTTGCCCTTTTCGACCCCGACGCCTACGTGGACGCGATGTTCGCGGAGGAATGATCGGGCGTCAGCCGTCTCAAGTGAGGCTTCTGCTGAAGAAACGAAAACCGGTCGTTTTTTCGCCGGGAGCCTCCTCGAAAAGGGAATCTCTGGCCCGTTCTTTCAGGAAGGGCGTTTCGGGGATCTGATCCGGGGCCAACCTTTTTTCGTCTCCGTCATTTTCTTCTTCCTGATTCTGGTCTTTCTTCGGGTTTTCTTCGGGCTTCAGCATTTCATTTAACCGACGCTCCAGTTCCGGTTCCAGCTTCCGTTCCAGACGGTTTTCCTGGTTCTTCTGTTCCGCTGGCGTTTTCTCGGGCTGAGGCGCCTCCTCGTTAAGCAGGTCTTTTGGAGTTTTGGGGCGCGCTGCGTCCGGGTACTCGTCGTAATAAACGGCCGACGAGAGTTTCGTCCCGAAAAGGCCGTAATTGGCGTCCCATTTTTCTTCGGTTCGCGCAACGGCCGGGGCCGTTTGTCCGGGAACGGTCCGCTCCTGATTCCCGTAGTACATGGCAAAAAGCCACACGACGCGGCCGATGGAGTCGCCGGTTTCGGTCAGGACGTACGTATTCCCGTCGCCATTGACCAGAAAATCGGACGTCCACCAGGGCAGATTCCCGGTCCCCCACGAGTTCAGGTCACTTCCGGGCAGGCCGGTCCCGTAAGGAATGTTCTGCGCGACCATTTCCGTCGGCCCGAGCTGGTCGGCAAAGGCCCCGGCCAGCGGGTTGACGCTGGGCAGTTCGCGGCTTTCGAGCGATTCGAAATTTAGCGGTCGGAATTGAGTGTGCTTCTTCATGATCAACCTCCTTCTTCACCCAAAGGGGTGAACCATGAAATTCTAGTGAAAAAAGCAATCCCCCCATTTGGGGGTGGATCGGCTAAATTTTTCCTTTTTTGCCTTTCTTTCCCCGCCGAAATTCCCACCGAGGGAGTGGACTAAATTCTGGAACCGGTTATACTTAGGAAAATGTAATTTTTCCACCTTTTCCTGATTCCTGAAAGAGAGTAAAAAATGGCTGCTCCCAAAACGATTCCTCCTTTTCATCCCATTAGCGCCCCGGACTATCTGCCCCACGACCAGCTGCGCGAGCTGCAGTCGCGGCGCCTCATCCACATGGTGAAGCGTGCGTACGAGAAAGTCGAGCTTTACCGGAACCGCATGAATAAAATGGGCGTGACCCCCGACGACATTCAGAGCATCGACGACATCGTGAAGCTCCCGTTTACGATGAAGGTCGATTTGCGCGACACGTACCCGTACGGAATGTTCGCCTCTCCGCTGAAGGACATCGTGCGTCTGCACGCTTCAAGCGGCACGACGGGCAAGCCGATCGTGGTCGCGTACACGAAAGAGGACCTCGAGGTTTGGGATGAAGTGGTCGCCCGCTCCCTGGTCGGCTACGGCGTGACCTCGCAGGACATCGTGCAGAACGCCTACGGCTACGGCCTGTTTACGGGCGGTCTGGGACTTCACGGCGGCGCGTCGGCTCTCGGCTGCACCGTCGTTCCGATCTCCGGCGGAAATACCGAGCGGCAAATCATGATCATGCGCGACTTCAACGTCACGTGCTGCTCCGCCACGCCGAGCTACTTCGTCCACATCATCGACAAAGCGCACCGGATGGGCATTAATATGCGCGACCTGCCGATCAAATTCGGCGTTTTCGGCGCGGAACCGTGGTCTGAAGAAGTCCGCCACTACATCGAGGAAGAAGCCGGCATTCGTGCGTTCAACATTTACGGCCTTTCGGAAATTCTCGGCCCGGGCGTCGGCGCGGAATGTTGCTTCCAGGACGGCATGCACATTTTCGAGGACCATTTCTTCCCGGAAATCATCGACCCGGCGACCGGCGAACCGCTTCCGGACGGGACGGAAGGCGAGCTGGTCCTTTCGACGCTGAGCAAGGAAGCCATGCCGATGCTGCGTTACAGAACGCGCGACATTACGACGATCGACGTGGAGCAGTGCCCCTGCGGACGCACCATCCGCCGCATTCGTCCGATCCGCCGCCGCAGCGACGACATGCTGATCGTTCGCGGCGTGAACGTTTTCCCGTCCCAGATCGAAACCGGTATTCTGCGCGTCGAGGGCGCTTCGCCGCACTTCCAGATCGTGCTCGAAAAGGGCGCGGACGGTTTGGACCGCATTGAGGTGAAAGTGGAAGCGACCGACGCCGCCGTGGACGATACGGTCCGCTCGGTCGAGCAGTTCCAGCAGAAGATCCAGCAGTCCATCTCGCAGATCATCGGCCTTTCGGTGCGCGTGACGCTCGTCCAGCCGTACACGCTGATCCGCAGCGAAGGGAAAGTGAATCGCGTGGTCGATAATCGGAACAAATGACCCGCAAATTTTGACCTTTTTCCTTCGGAATCGATGATGAATTTACGTCACGCCATCCTTCAGCGTCTTCAGTCCCTGCAATGCGCGGGGATCGAGGAGATTTCACGCCCGCAGGCGCGGAAACTCGCGATCGCGCTGAAGGAGAGCGAGGCGAAAAACGCTCCAAAGCCGGTTTCGGACCAGGCGGGCCAGACGGTTCAGACCGTTTCCACCGCGGATTTTCGTCCGTGGGAGAAACGCACGCCGGGACCGCAAACGGCCCAAGCCTCACCGGCTCAGCCCTCTAAATCCTTCACGCCGCGGCCCAAGACTACGGCGTCTTCCTCCTCCTACTCTTCCTCTGGTTCCGCTTCCTCATCGTATATGGCCCCGAAAAGAACCGCACTTTCGTTGGAAATCATCGTTCCGCCGCACGAAGACTACTCCGCGCTTCCTTTGATGGAAGACCGTCACGAGGCGCTGCGCCTCCTGGGTGAGAAAGTCCGCCAGTGCGTGCGCTGCATCGAGCTGGTCTCGAACCGGACCCAGACGGTTCTGGGCGTGGGAAATCCGTACGCGGAGCTGATGTTCCTCGGCGAGGCCCCCGGCGCGGATGAAGACCGCCAGGGGATCCCGTTCGTCGGGCGGGCGGGTCAGCTCCTGACGAAAATGATCGAAAACGGCATGAAGATCAGCCGCGAGGAGAACACGTACATCTGCAACATTTTGCGGTGCCGTCCGCCGGGAAACCGTGCGCCAATGCCCGAGGAGGCGTTCAAGTGCCGGCAGTTTCTCGATACGCAGATCGACATCGTGAAGCCGAAATTCATTTGCTGCCTCGGTGCGTCGGCGGCGCAGTACCTGCTCGACACGACGACGACCATCAGTCGGATGCGTCAGCGCGAGTACCGCTACAGAAACGCGACGGTCGTTTGCACGTACCACCCGGCCTACCTGCTGCGCAACCCGTCGCAGAAGGCCGCGACCTGGCAGGACCTGCAGTTTTTGATGAAATTAATGGGTTTGAAAGTCGAAAATGATTGATCTCGCTCTCGATATTGGCAACACGCGCTACAAAATCAGCAACGAAAAATCGGTCTTTCGCGTTCCTCATCAGAAGTCGGATTTCACATCCCTTTTTCCGGAGATCCTTCGGGATTTTCAGGCGGAGGGGGAGCCGTGCACGTGGTGGATCGCCAGCGTGAACCGGACGATTTTCCGGAACGTCACGGACTGGATCGCCCTGAACCGGCCCGCCGACCGGGTGAACGTCCTGAACGCGCTGAACGTTCCGATCCAGGTGGACGTTGAGTTCCCCGAAAAGGTCGGCGTCGATCTGCTCCTTTCGGCCATCACCGCGAACGAGATCCGGGACCCGGGCCGGCCGGCCATCATCGTGGACCTCGGAACCGTCGCCAAGGTGGATCTGGTGGACGAAAACGGCGTCTTCCGCGGCGGCGCTTTTGCTCCGGGCCTGCGGATGGGCGCGCTGGCGATGGAGCAGCAGACCGACGCTCTGCCGGAGCTGGACGTGATGGAAATGCTTCACCGGATGGAAACCCACGGGATCCCGTCCGTCGCGCAGAGCACGATTGCGGCGATGCAGGCCGGTCTGTTCTGGGGAATGGTCGGGACGATTCGGGAACTGACGACTCGCACGGCTTCGACGCTTGCGATCCCCCCGCAGATTTTCCTCACCGGCGGCGGAGCGAAAACCGTCCGCGACGCGCTCGGGGACGGGTTCACGTATGTGGACGAAATGGTCATGAAGGGGATCTGGACGACGATCCGGAAATGGAACCCGTGACGGAGGCGCTGATTCCCAAGATGAACCTGAAACTCACTCAAACGCCGCTTTCTGCCGCGGATTTTGACGCTCTGACGGCCGGCCGCCCCCAGCTTCACCCGGGCTTTTACCCCCAGTGGGGCCGCATCGTGGAGGCGGGGCTTCGGCAGAAACTCTACACGATCACGGCCCGGTCTGACGACGGGGGCGTTCTGCTTGGCGCACTTCCGCTCGTTTTCATGCGCAGCCCGCTCTTTGGGCGGCACTTGATCAGCGTCCCGTACGTGAACGTCGGCGGGTGCGTCGTTTCGGCCGATCTGGATGAAGCGGCGCGGGAAGACGTCGAGCGTGCTCTGGTCGATGAGGCGGTGAAACTCGCGGACTCGCTCGGCGTGAAGTACCTGGAGCTGCGTAACACGCACGAAATGACGCATCCCAGCCTCACGTTCGAGCGGCGGGGGAAGGTCCTGATGGAGCTGAAATTTCCCGAAACGTCCGAGGAACTTTGGAAGGCCATCGGGCCGAAAGTTCGGAACCAGATCCGCAAAGGCGAGAAGGCTGGCCTGCGCGCGGAGTGGGGCGGAAAAGAGCTTTTGAAGGAGTTTTATGCCGTTTTTGCCGAGACGATGCGGAACGTCGGGACGCCGGTTTACTCGCGCCGCCTGTTCGACGTGATGTTCGACGAGCTGGGGGAGAAAATCGAGATCTGTCTGGTGAAAACGCCGGAAAACCGCCTGGCGTCGGCCGCGATCCTCGTGCACGGCCGCGAGATCACGGAGGTTCCGAGCGCCGGGACGCTCCGGTGGGCAAACGCCCAGTGCGCCAACATGTTTTTGTACTGGAATCTTCTCAAGCACAGTCTGGAGGACCGCGGCGCGAA
The DNA here is from genome assembly GCA_017447865.1 of Thermoguttaceae bacterium. GTDB lineage: Bacteria > Planctomycetota > Planctomycetia > Pirellulales > Thermoguttaceae > RGIG3701. The sequence continues at coordinate 63,871 of JAFSMO010000016.1, read as the reverse complement.
GATTTTCGACTTTGGCCGCAGCTCGGTCGGCGGAGGAACGTGGCATTTCAAGAAGCAGTGGGGCGCGGAAGAGGTGCCGGTCGTCTGGAAATATTATGTCCGCGAAGGGACCATGGACGACGTGCGCCCGGACAATTCGACGTATGGCCTGGCGATCCGGGTCTGGAAGCGTCTGCCCGTCTGGGTCACGCGGATCATTGGGCCGTGGATCGTGAGGGGGATCCCGTGAGATTCAATTATGAATTAAAAAAAAGAGACGACGTTTTCAGCGTCGTCTCTTTTTTTGGAGTGCGGCAATACAGAAGCCGAAGGCTTCCTTTGCCGCTTTCACTTAGCGGCCGAAAAAGGTGGCGGTGAAAAAATGTTTTTCGCGTGGGGAAAGCCCAGCGTACTTCAGCGGCAAATGCCTCTTCGAGGCCGTATTGCCGCAAGGGAAAGCGGTGAATGTCGCTGCGCGACTGTATCACCGCACTCCATATTATTTCTTCCGCCAGTAAAGCAGACCGAACGCGCCGAGGAGGAGCAGGGTCCAGGTTGCCGGTTCCGGAACGTTTCCGGCAGAGGAGTCAACCAGGCCCACCCAGAACAGATTGCCGTTCTGGCCGTAGTCCCAGCTGAATCCTTCTCCCGCTTCGGGGAATTCGAACATCGCCGCGATGACGTCAAGGACCGTGTCGTCGCTTTGGAGGAAAATCACCTGCTGGTCGAGATATTCCAGTGGATTATCCGTGAAGAACTGAATGGCGCCGTCGCCGGCGATATTGCCATCGATGATAAACGGATCCGTCAGCTCGTCCAGATAAACCTCCAGGTTACTGTTCATGACCAGGTCGCCAAGGATTTCGCCATCTAGGAGGAGTCTGGCGCCGTCTTCAACGACGACGTTGTTGGCCGTTCCGGTCAGGTTGAACGTTCCTTCACCGGCCACTTTAACGTCGCCTTCTCCGCCCAGGTTTCCGCCCCAAGTAATCGTCTGGTCTGCTTCCGGTGCGAAGGTGACCGTCTTGCCCTCTGCGACATCAGCGTCCAGATCGGAGGACCAGCTCGCGCCGTTCGTGCCGAACGTTCCGCCGGAAAGGTTGATGGTGTAAGACTCGTCGGAGGACGTGATCCCGCCTTCACCGGGGTTGATCGTGCCGGCGGTCAGGTTGAGCGTGCCGTTGGAGTTGATCTCGAGCGTCTTGGCGTTGAGGACGCCGTCCCCGTCAACGTTGAGTTTTCCGCCGTATTTTACCGCGAACGTATCCGCCGCGTTGACTTCTCCGGAACTCAGGTTAAATTCGTTCGCCAGCTCGGAGGATCCGCCGGTGCCGATCGTGAAGGATTCGACCGCCCGATTGAAATTGGCGACGCCGCCATCGACGTTAAACACGCTGATACCGGAGCCGTTGGCGTTCCACAGGCCCGCGGTACCGTTCGTCGTGAGGGTCCCGCCGGTAAGGTTGTAAGTTCCCGCAAAATTGCCCCAGCCAAGGATGAGATCGCCGTTGAACTCGGTTTCCCCGTTGGACTGGTTAAACGTTCCATTGGAGGACGTGGCAATGTAAGTGGTCGTGTTGAAGGTCGCTTTTCCGCCATCCACGTTGAATGAGGCCGTATTGACCGCTCCGCCGACGCGGAACGTTCCGCTTCCCTCGTTGACGACGAACTCACCGCCGTTGATCGTGATCGTTCCGTTGTCCACAAAATTGGAGGTAGAGGCATAGGTGAACGTTCCACCGTTGACGGTGAGCGATCCGCCGTTATTGACGGTTACCGCTCCGTTGGCGTTGTAGTTTCCATCATCAACGGTCAGTTTTCCGGAAACCTCCGTCGAGCTGTTGGCGGTGAACGTTCCGCCGTTGACGGTCAACACTGCGGGCGTGCCGTTGTAATCGGTGATGGAGAACACGCCGCCGATGGTGGCCGTTCCGCCTTTGTTGATCGTCAGCTTGGTTTTCAGTTCGGTCGAGCCGCCGCGGGAGATCTCGGCCGTGCCCATATTGCCGCCGACGCCGTTTCCGACCGTCAGCGAAGCCACGCCGAAGTTGCTCCAGTCAACATTCACGGTTCCGTTGGTGGTGAGGATGTAGCAGTCTTTGTCGAACGTTGCCGGGCTGCCGCCGATGTAGGTTTCGGTAAACTGGGCGCCGTTGATCGACCAGTTGGAGCCGGTGTAGTATGTGTTGTTGGTCGCGCCGGTCCAGTAGTACTTGCCTTCGCCGCCGGTATAGGTTGCGGTCAAGGCCGTCGCAGACCCAGCGGCCGTCCAGTCTGCCGGAGCGTTGACAAAGGTCGGCGTTCCTGCAATGGTGGACGCAGTAACCAAATCGATCGTTTCGCCGTACGTTCCAACATAATTGGAATAGTTGGCCAAGTCGATCGTTCCGTTGAGCGTCGCGTTGCCGCTGACGGCAAGCGTTCCGGCGGGAACGAACGTCGCGTCGGATGCGAGAGAGTAAGAACCCGCGATCGACGTGGTTCCGTTGAGGGTCCCGTTCGTCTGAATGAACGTTCCGCCGTTCATGTCGATGGAGTTCACCGCTGCCGTTCCGTTTGTCAAGTTGAACGAGCTCCGGCCATCCACCGTAAGGTTTGGCGCGTTGAATTCACCGCCGGCGACGTTGAGGACTCCGCCGTACTTGACGGCAAACGTGTCTGCCGCGTTGACCGTTCCGGAGCTGAGCGTGAAGACGTTCGCCAGCTCGTTGGTTCCGCCAAGACCGACGGTAAACGATTCGCCGGATTTGTTGAAATTCGCGGTTCCGCCGTCCACGGTGAACGTGCTGATCCCCGAGGGGTTACCCGTCCACAGACCCGCGTCGGCCGTCGTGTTAAGAACGCCGCCGGTGAGGTTGTATTCGCCGACCGCGCCGTTGCCCCAGCCAAAATCAAGTGCGCCGTTGAACGTTACGGTTCCTCCGGACTGATTGATGGTCCCGGTGTTGGCCGAGACACCAATATAAGCGGGAGAATTGACCGTCACTTCGCCGCCGCTGATGTTCATCGTTGAGTTGGTCGCGTTTCCGATTCGCAGGGAATTGGCTGCTGCAACGGTAAAAGCGCCGCCCGTGACTTCGATCATTCCGTTGGACTGGATCTGATTGCCGCTGTTGTTAAACGTGAACGTTCCTTTGCTAATGCTCAAAAGACCGTTGACGTAAAGTCCCGCGCCGGTGTCATTAAGCGTTCCGCCATTAACGGCCAGTTTGCCATTCGCGTCAATGGTAAAGCCCTGAGAAATGTTAAACGTACCATTGTCCAGGACGTTGATGGTTTTATTCGCCTGAATATTCAGAGTCCCCCCGCTTCGGTTGACCGTCGCGGTAGTCGTGCCGCCGATCTCGCCGATGTTCAGGGTTTTGACCGCGTCGCCCATGCGGCTGAAGTCAAACGTGATGCTGCTGCCTTTGCTGTCGAGCATGTACGCCGTTATGTTGTTTGAGGCATCGTCCAGGCCTGCTGTGGCGACGGGACCGTCCGGCGCACCGACGTTCCAGTTTTGGGTGGCCCAGTATGTGTTGCTGGCGGCGCCAGTCCAGTAATAATCCAAATCTTCCGCCTGAACTGCCGCGGCGCTAAACATTGCAGCCGCCAAAAGGGCAGCAAGCGAGAACGAGTGTTTTGGCATGGTAAATCTTCCTATAAAAATATTCAATGATTCTTATTTACCTAAATTATATTATAAACGAGATTCTGGCTTTGGCAATAAAAAAGAAAGAAATTTTTAAAAAATTTTAAAAAAATTTACGGAAACGACATTTTCAGCGCCGTTCCCGTAAATGTTGTTCCAGTAAAGAAGATTTACTTCTTCAGATCATCCACGCCCTTGAACCATTCCGGCCCGATCTCGCGGCCGAGGAGGAAGAATTTGTGGTCCGGGAACCAAAGCACGCCCTTCCCATCGCGGACGGTGTAGCTCGTGTAGAACGAGTTTCCGCCCTTGCGCGGAGCGAAAAGCTGCGGCTCGGTGAACCAGATCGGCTGGTGCGCGCCCTCGATGAATTTCCCCACGATCAGGTAAAGCGGCCCACGGTTCTGGTAGGCGGTTTTCTTTTCGGTGGGAGGATCGAAGTCGAACGTATTGTGGACCAGCGCGAAGTAGTAGCCGCTTCCCGCCTCGCAGCCCTTCCAGTCGTACATCGGAGCAGGGGAGCGCGGGTGGAGGAACGGTTTGCCGCCGTCGCGGTCGAGGAGTTTTTCGGGGCGGGACCACGTTTTGCCGCCGTCCGCGCTGACCGTCCAGTACGGGTACCCGCCGTCGGTGCGCATCAGAACGAAAAGCCGGCCGTCAGGAAGTTTCACTGGCGCCGCTTCCTCGCAGGCGTTCTGGCCCGGGAAAATGATCTGGTCGCCGGTCAGGCAAAGGATCTGGTCCTCGGCGGTCGAGAAAGCCGAAATTTGGATTTTGTCGACTTCCGGGTCGTCGTCGATGTTTTCGTACTGCCAGAATTCGATGCCGCAGCCGTTTTTGCCGTGGTGGGAGGAACCGACGAAGTACTTCCCGTTTTCGCCCAGCCGCAGCGGCCTCTGCCAGTTACACCAGCTCGTCGGAATGGCCGGGTCGTCCGGGTCTTTCCACGTGCGGTTGATCTTGACCTGCTTCGGCGCGGACCAGCTCTCGCCGTTGTTGTCGGAGTAGATCCCGAAGCAGGCGCCGCAGTGCGGGCCGCGGGACGTGGTCTGCTGGTTCCAGAGGACGTAAATTCGGCCGGATTTGGAAACCATCGGCTGCTGCCAGCTCGCGAGAAGCTGCGGGTTTTTCTTGTTGGGGGAGCCGGCCAGAACCTGAACGGGGGTCCAGGTCAGACCGCCGTCGGTACTCTTGGAAAACGCGATGTGCTGGTCGATGTCCGCCTCGCGGGTCGCCTGGGTCCAGAACGCCAAAAGCGTTCCGTCGTCCTTGGAGATCACCTGGAAGTGGTCGTCGTACGTGTCGCCGAGGACCATATTATCGCCCTTTGGCGTGTACACAACGTAGTCCGGAAGATTCACCAGCATGTCGGTGGCGTACTTCTGGTACTGCTCCGGGCCGTCCTTGAACGACTCGGCGATTTTTTTTGCGTGTTCCGACTGCGCGGCACAGAAAACCGGGCAGAAAACCAGCGCGAGAACTGCGGGAAATAAAAAACGCATGGGTGGGGCCTTTCTGTTGAAAAGGGGATTGGATCGAAAAAATGAATTAAATTTTGGTTCGATTTATGGTTTAGGAAAACCCTGTGGGCGATTGGCGGGGCACGGTTTTTTACAGTTTTTCCTGCACGCGGCTCAAGTAGCCGACCTGGAGTGCTTCGGTCACCCCGTCTTCATTTTCACGCTCCAGGGTCAGGAAAACTTTGTCCCGGGTAATCAGCTCGTTCAGTTTCGTGAAGTACGTGCCGTTCGTTCCGTTCACGCGGAATTCCACGTCACCGGTTTCTTTGTTCGCAATTCCCTGAATTGTCAGCGGCTGAACTCCCTGCTTGACGTAAAAGTAACCACCGATCAGGTTCTGCTCGTTGAGGTAAAAAACGGCCACGCCGTTCTGCTGAACGTCGTCGGTTTTGTCGTCTTTGTACACGTACGCGCGGAAAATCCCGATCTGCTTCATGTCGCTGCCGGCCTGCTGCGAACCTTCGTAGTACGTTGGGGGTTGCGGCTCCACATAGGTCGGCACGGGAACCGGCGTCGGGTAGGAAAGAACCACCGGTGGGTACAAATAGACCGGGATCCGCGGCGGTGGGGGCGGCGGAGGATAAAAGCCCGGATGAGGCATCGGTCTCGGATGAGGAGACGGGCTGGGATGAACTACGGGCGGGCGTGCCGGTGCTGCATGGGGCGGCGGCGTGAAGTGATGAGTATTGCCCGGCGCATTGTGGGTCGGAGGTTTGTATCCCGGCGGATGCTGCGCGTGGGATGGAGGTTTGTACCCCGGAGCCTGCGGCGGCCCGGACTGGCTTTCGGGTGAAAACGCGCACAAAAAGGCGAGAATCACCAACAGACGGAGGATGGTCGCGGATTTCATGGCCATTTCTTTCTTCTGGAAATGAAGGATTTGGGGGAAAATGCTTTTCGGGGATCAAGCAAGGAAGAGATCTCTTTCTCTCATTTTACTCATGACGTGACTTTTGTCAAGGGTTCAGGTTTTTTATTTTCAGATCCCAATGAAGAAAAATTTAAAAAAGCTCGGCGCATCGTCCATAAAATCCGTGAATGCAGGAAACGAAAAATCATTCAGGGGAAAACAGGTAAAAGGACGACGCGCCGGCTTCAGGAGAGTACGGGTTGGGTTTGGGGTTTAATTTTCTTTCTTGTGGCAGCATCCGCCGCAGCCACAGTGGCAGTCTTTGCACGACGGGCACTCGCCGGTCTTGAAACTTTTGATGGTCTCGCGGACGAGGTACGCCCCGGCAATCAGAACGACTCCGACGACCAAAATGATTTCGAACATGGGAAACCTCCTTTAATTCTTTTAATGGGTCAGCTTACGAAGTGGATCCCGACCTGGTACACGATGGTACAAATGACCCACGCCATCGCGGTGAGCGTGAACCACTGCGCGAACGCCCACTTCCACGAGCCGGCCTCGCGGGCCATCACCGCGAACGTCGCCATGCAAGGGGTCGCAATCAGAGCGAAGAGGAGGATGCAGACCCCCTGCAGCGGCGTGTAGTTTTTCGCCATGATGTCGCGCAGCGAGGAAGTGTCTTCTTCAATGTCGCCGGCACTATATACGATTCCCATTTGCGCGACGAAAACTTCTTTTGCGGCAAAGGCGCCGATGAAGGCCGTTCCGAGTTTCCAGTCCATTCCCATCGGTTTCATGACCGGTTCAATGGCCTTTCCAAGCCGACCCGCGCCACTGTATTCCAAAGTGGCTTCCTGGACGGCCCCCTCATCATCGCCGTACTGGGCCGCCCGATCTTCGGGAAGACGCGGGAACGTCGTCAGTGCCCACAGGATGACGGAAATTCCGAGGATGATCGTACCAGCTTTTCTCAGGTACAGCCAGCCGCGCTGGAGCGTCCGAAGCCCAACGGTTTGCATCGTTGGCGTGTGGTAGGGCGGAAGCTCCATCACGAACGGGATTGGCTCACCACGCAGTACGGTCATGCTTAAAACCTTCGCGACGATGATCGCCAGCAGGATCCCGACCATGTAAACCCCGAACAAAACCGTGCCCTGCCAGGCGACCGGGAAGAATGCGGGGATCAGAAGCGCGTAGATCGGAAGCCGCGCGCCGCAGCTCATCAGGGGCACGACGAACATCGTGGCGAGGCGTTCACGGCGCTCTTCGAGGGTCCTCGTCGCCATGATCCCGGGAATCGAGCAGCCGAAACCGACGAGCATCGGGATGAAACTTTTCCCGTGCAGGCCGATCTTCGACATGAATCGGTCCATAAGCACCGCCGCGCGAGCCATGTAGCCGGAATCTTCCAGCAGGGAAATGGCGAGGAAGAGGAGTAAAATGTTCGGCAGAAAAACGACCACGTTCCCCACGCCGCCGATGATCCCATCGATGATCAGTGACCGGACCAGACTTTCGGATCCATCGGTCCAGAGGCCGCCAATCCAATCCTTTAATGCTTCAACCCCACTCTCAATCCAGCCCATCGGGTACGCCCCAACGGTGAATGTTAGCTGGAATATCAAGTACAGCATCAGGAAAAAGAGAGGCAGCCCCCAGATTCGATGGAGAAACACGCGGTCAAGGAGGCTTTCTTTGGCGGGTCCGCCCCCCTTGGTGAAAGTCATAAGCTCCGGAACGATCCGGGAAATGGCGTCGTAGTAAAGGGATGCTTTCTGAGTTTCGTCGAGGTTCTGCACGTCCGTGGCCGCTTTGGGTTCTTCGGGAATTTCCGCGTTCGCCTCTTTCAGCATTTCCTCCGAGAGAGAACTTGGAAGCGTTCCGTTTTGCGAAAGCTCGTACACCCAGTTCGGGCACTTTTGTTTGTTTCCCGCTTCGATCTCATGCGATAAATCGATCGCCGCCTGAAGCACCTCGTTAAGTCCCTGGCCAGTGTAACCCACACATTCCAGAACCGGAGCGCCGAACCACCGGGAGATCTCGTCCTTGCGGAACTCAAACCCGCGCTGATGCGCCAAGTCTGTCATGTTCAGCAGAATGATCATCGGAATTCCCAGCTCGCGGAGTTGAAGGGTCAGAAACAGGTTACGCTCAAAATTCACCGAGTCGATCACGTCAATCAGAATTCTGTCCTTTCCAATGGATTCACGCAGGTAGTTTGCCGCGGCTGCTTCATCTTCGGAGTGAGCGTCAAGACTGTAAGCACCCGGAAGGTCCACGACATTGAATTTGTGCCCCTGAAAGGAACAGGCGCCTTCCATCTTCTCAACGGTGACACCGGGGTAGTTCCCGATGTGCTGACGTGCGCCGGTGATTTGGTTGAAAATAGTTGATTTACCGCAGTTTGGATTTCCCGCAAGGACGATATTGATTTCAGTGCTCATTTTAGTCTTGCCTTAAACCTTGATCAAAAAAAAGAAACGTGGTGCGTTTTCCGGGTGCGGCGGTCCAGTGGCTCTGGACCGCTTAAAATTTTAGCCTCGCCTAAAACCGGTCCGCGAAAAAAAGGTTTGCAAGAAACCCTTTTTTCAATGGCGGAGTCAGTCGTCGAGCTGGATCAGTTCAGCCAGGCCGCGGCCAAGGGCGAACTGGGCGCCTTTGCACGAAACGATGGCGGAGCCGTAAAGCGAATTTTGTAGCACATCGATCTTGGCGCCAGGGACGATTCCCAGAGAAGCCAGTTTTCCGAGGAGAGTACCCTGTGCATTGATGGCGACGATCCGATGGCTGTTTCCCTTCTGAGCGTTCATGAGTACCATAATCGTTAAACTCCTTTCAAAATATTCGATCCGATCTCATTGAATGATTTCGGTTTAGTTGCTCCTAAACTTTAGTTATACCTAAAATATACCCAAAAACAAAAAAAGTTCAAGGGGGGGATCGGAAATTTTTCCGAAAATTTTTAGGCGAGGTTAAAATCCTCAACTTCTCCCCTTTAGCTCTGCCTAAAATATACCACAAAACTGAACAGAATGCAAGGGGGAGTGCGGCATTTTTTCCGAAATTTTTAGGAAAGACTAAAATTTATGTCCAATTCGGAGGGACGGCGGCTCGCCGTCCGCGGCCGGCCCGGCCGCAGAAGCCTCCCCTGAAAGGGGAGGTGGCCCGAAGGGCCGGAGGGGTTTAGGAATTGGTGAGAATCCGTCGTTTGTTCGGAACCCCCCAGTCTCGCTACGCGAGCCAGCCCCCCTTTCAGGGGGGCCTTTAAACGTTTATTACGCGACTTTCTCGTTAAACTGCACCGTCTCGCCCTTGCGGTTTTTGCAGACGAATTCCATCAGCTCGGGCAGCGCGCCCTTGCGGCCAAAGACCTTGATGCGCATTTTGCCGGCGTCTTCCAGTTCCTGAAGTTTCGTCTGTTTCTCGTTCAGGAGCACATCGGCGACTTCCGGGTGAACGTTCACTTCCACGCTCGTGATGTCCGCGCGCTGGCACGCCATCTGGAGCAGACGGATCACGTCCAGGACCATGCTTTCGACCGACTTCAGCACGCCGGTCCCCTTGCAGAACGGGCATTCCTGGAAAATGCTGCGCTTGATGCTCGGCCGAATGCGCTGGCGCGTCATTTCGATCAGGCCGAAGGGGCTGGTGCGGAGGATCTTCGTCCGGGCGCGGTCGCGTTTCATGGCGTCACGCAGGGCGTGCTCGACGCCGCGGCGGTGCTTTTCGCGCCGCATGTCGATGAAGTCGTTCACGATCACGCCGCCCAGGTCGCGCAGACGAAGCTGACGGGCGATTTCGCGGGCCGCCTGGAGGTTCATTTGGTACGCGGTCTCCTCGGCTGAATCGTCCGTGCGGAAGTTTCCGCTGTTCACGTCGATCGCGACGAGCGCTTCCGCCTGGTCGATCACGATGGAACCGCCCAGCGGCAGCGGAACGACGCGCTGGTTGATCTTTTTGATCTCGTTATCCAGCCGGAAACGGTGGAAGAGCGGCTCCGCCCCTTTGTAGAGCTTCAGGCACTTCACATAGTTCGGCATCACCTGCTCGAGGAAGTCGCGCACGCGCTGGTACGCTTCCGGCTCGTCGATGATGATCGACGTGATGTCCTCCGAGCAAATGTCGCGGATCGTGCGGATCAAAATGTTGCTTTCCTCGTAGATCGCGACCGGGCCGGGGAACGTGCAGATGCGGTTCACGATCGAGTTCCAGAGCATGAGCAGGTAGCTCAAATCGCGCGTCAGATCCTTGCGGGTCCGGTCCACGCCGGCGGTGCGGACGATGAACCCCAGGCCCTTCGGAAGCTGGATCCCCTGCATGATCTGGCGCAGGCGTTTGCGGGCGGCTTCGTCCTCGATTTTGCGGGAAATTCCCACGCGGCCGAGCGTCGGCATCAAAACGAGGTAACGCCCCGGGATGCTGATGTAGGTGGAAAGGGTCGGGCCCTTCATCCCGATGCCGTCCTTGATGACCTGGACGAGCACTTCGTCGCCCTTCTTCAGAATGTCCTGGATCGGCGGCTTGATCTTCGGCCGCGCGCCGGCGTTCAGGCTGCGGGAGCTTTCGTAGCAGTCCTCCGGACGAATGCCGCCCTGGCGGAAGTACTGCGGTTCAATGTCGCTGATGTGCAGAAAACCGTTTTTCCCGACGCCAAAATCGACGAAAGCGGCCTGGATGCTCGGCTCCAGATTCACGACCACGCCTTTGTAAATGTTTCCGACGTAACTGTCCAGACTGGTGCGGTCCACGTAGAGTTCCTCGAGAACTCCGTCTTCAACGATCGCGATCCGGCATTCTTCCGGCTGCGACACGTTAATGAGCATTTCTTGTCTCATTACAGATTTTCCTTGTAGTTTACCCAGGCAAAACCCGGGCGGAAAAAACGGAAAACGCACGAATCACGAATTTTTCATTATTCGTTATTCGTTATTCATTCTTCATTTTTTCCAATGTGTACGTTCTTTCTAACCAACACACTTCCGTGCGTTTCCAGGTCTCCCAGTTCGAGAAGCGCCAAAATGTCACGCGGGCCGGGCCCGTTATCCATAAAGCGCAGGTCGAAAAGGAGCGTTCCATCGTCCTCGAGCGAAAGGGAAATCAGGCCCGACTTGATGTCAACCACTTTGTCGTGCCCGATCCGCTGAAAGGGGATGGAACTTTGATTTTGAACCCATTCAATCCGCTCGCGTGTTCTCGTGGAGCGTTCAGCCGGGACGGAGATCGCGTAGGTCATGGACCGCACGACTGCCTTTTTTTCGCCCGTCGGAATCGCTTCCGCCGAGAGAAAGTCCAAAGCCGGAATGGTGTGCTTCTGAAGCTCGGAACGGATCCACTCAGGGGAAACGTTTTCCGCGTCTTCAGGAAGTTCGATTTCCAAAAGCTCGTTTTCCCCCTCCACGCACAGAGTGAGCGGCACGGGAAAACTGACTTTCGGTTTGGGGTGAAACCCCTGGCTGTATGCGGGCCGGATCCCTGCCCGGCGAAGGATCCGATGGAACGCGTCCATCAAATCGCGATGACCGATAAAACGGAGATCGCCGGTTTTGGAAAAACGAATTCGAATCCGCATAAAATTTTAACTGATCGTAAACGTGCTTAAAAAACTTCACCGTCCAAGTCGGGGAAAAGGCGCAGGTATTCGGACCACAAGTAGTTCCGGATCTCCGTGGCGTTTTCCATCTTCAGCGCCCGTTCCGCGATTTTGCGGCACTGACTTACCCGGGCGTGACGCACGACGCGCTTCACTTCCGGGATCGTGCCCGGTACGAGGCTGATCTGGCGCAGGCCCATCCCGATCAGGAGCTGGGTGAAGTAGGGATTGCTGCCGAGCTGACCGCACAGGCTGACCGCTTTGTTGTGCTGGTTGGCCGACCGCATCGTCATGTCGATCAGCTTCAAAACGGCCGGGTCGCACGAATTGTAAAGGTAAACCACGTCCATATTGGTGCGGTCCACCGCCAGCGAGTACTGGGTCAGGTCGTTCGTCCCAATGCTGAAAAAATCGACTTCCGGAGCGAACTGGTCGATCATCAGGACCGTGCTCGGAACCTCCACCATGATCCCCAGCGGGACGTTCGGGTTGAACGGAATATTGCCGTCCTGGAGGTCTTCCTTCACGTCCTCGGCGATCATCCGCGCCTGACGCCATTCGGCCAGCGTGGAGACCAGCGGGAACATGATTTTCATCGGTCCGTAGTAGGCCGCCCGGTAAATCGCGCGGAGCTGCTTGCGGAACAGTTCGACCCGTTTGAGGGAAAGACGGATGCTTCGCAGACCGAGGCACGGGTTTTTCTCCTCATTGATGTAGTAATTGCTCTCGGAGTCGCCCGTATTTTCCGAAGGCTCCAGCAGTTTGTCCGCGCCAAGATCGACCGTTCGGATCGTGACCGGTTTCCCGTTCATCGTTTCGACGACCTGCTTGTACGCGTTGAAATGATCCTCCTCGTCGGGGTGCTTGCCGCTCAGGTATAAAAACTCGGTACGGTACAGCCCGACGCCATCCGCGTTGCTTTGCATGCAAGCGTTGGCTTCCTGCGGGAACTCAATGTTCCCAAGGAGCTGGATCCGTACGCCGTCAATCGTTTCGGCAGGCAGATCCCGCATGGCATCAAGGTGAATGTTCAGCGAGTAACGCTGACGCTGGATTTTGCGATAGTGCTCGAGAGTTTCTTCGTCCGGATCAATGACGAAAAGCCCCTCGTCGCCATCCACGATGACCGTCGTGCCCGACGTGACGTATTTGAGGAACGGCCCGATCCCGACTACGGCCGGGATGTGCAGCCCCTCCGCCACGATCGCGGTATGGCTCGACGGTCCCCCGATCTCTGTTGCGAGTGCCATGACGAACTTCGTGTCCATGGAGGCCGTTTCGCTTGGCGTGAGATTTCGGGAAAGAATGATGACCGGCTGGTCAAATTTCTGGATCTGCGGCTTCCTCTTTTGAAGGATACGCAAAAGACGCTTTCGTAGGTCCAAAACGTCATTCACGCGTTCAGCCATCAGTGGATTTTGAATGCGCTGAAAGAGATGAACGTAAGATGTAAGAGCCGCGTACGCGGAATATTCGGCGGTGTAATGCTCTTTCAGGATCCCGTCACGCATCATACCGAAGAGATTGGGGTCCTGAAGCATAAGCAGGTGACCGTCAAAAATGGCGCCGTAATTGGAGCCAATTTTGCCGGTTACATCGTCGCGGCACGCAGAGATTTCCTGGGAAGCGGTTTGAAGGGCTTCCTTCAGTAAAACAAACTCTGCGTCCACTTCGTCAGGTGCACAGGTAGCAACTCCCATCTGTTGGCCATCCGAGTTCAGGATGACCGCTTTAGCGATGGCGACCCCTGAGGACACCGCAATTCCCTGCAGTTTTCTCATTCTTAACTTTCCAGCCAGTCTCTGCGCCGCGTCTTCGTTTTGGACTGCGGCACCAAGGTCGAAAAGGGAGACTCCAGAAGCGTTTTCACTTTCGGGTCCAAACCATTCAGGTCCCACCCAGTGCTGTCCGGCACGAATTCAAAATTTCAAGGCGTAAAGTCCGCATTTCCATCGAGTGGGAAACCGGATTTGAAGAGCTCCGCGACGGCCGCGGCAGCGTCCTCATGGTCCGGTCCTTCCGCAGTGATGGTGACTGCCGTACCCTTGGTCGCGGCCAGGAGAAGGACGTCCATAATAAAACGCGCGTCCACAGTCTGGCCGTTCGCCTCCAGTTCAATTTTGGACTGGAATTTTGAAGCACATTGGGAAATCATCGCGGCCGGACGAATATGGAGACCATTTTCGTTCGAAACCACGACTTTTTCCACTGTTTTTTGGGAAGACTGTATCACGATTCACTCACACGGTAAACTGGTTGGCGTCAGCATCGCTAAGCAATTCAATAATGTCGGCCTGGTTTTTGGCCTGCATCATGAAACGGCGGAAAGTATCCTCACGAAGCTGTTTGGCGATGTGTTCCAGCGCGAGGAGGTGTTCCTGCGGCTGATCCAGAGGAGAAATGAGCATGAAAAGGACGCGGACGGGCTGACCGTCCAGACTGTCAAAATCGACTCCATTCGGAGAAACAGAGACGGTTCCAACCATCTTTTTCACGTCAAACTTGGTGTGCGGAACGGCAACACACCGACCAATGCCGGTGCTTCCGAGTTCTTCACGTTTCAGAACGTTATGTACGATGTCTTCGTAATTCTCTTTGGGGAGCTGTCCCGCATTCACAAGGGATTCGACCATCTCACGAATAGCACCTTCTTTCGTGGTGGCCTTCAGATTGGCATTCAGGGACTCGTTACAAATAAAATCCGCAAATTTCATTAAAAAACTCCTTCAAACTTGGATGATTAAAATACTTACGAACAGGAAGAGAAGCCTTTATGAGGAATAACGAATAAAATAATGTATTCACGATCAATATTCGTTTGGTTATTCCACTCTTGAGTCCGTTAATTTCTCTTTGAATTTTTTTAACTGTTGTTCCATTTTTTTCAGGGCTTCGTCCAGGGAGGCGAACAATTCACCTGCCTGAGCCTGAACGATCAGTTCTTTTTTCGGCTCGACTTTCAGAAGCAGCGATAACGCAGGGTTATTACGATTTTCAAGGTCAATGACGACCTCCGCAGATGAGATCCGGTCGTAGAAACGAGCCAGTTTCTCAACTTTGGCCTGAATCTTTTCCATATTGGGGCTGCTTACACTGCCACGGCGAACTGAAAACGTAATTTGCATTTTCACCCTCACTTTCCCGCAGAGGCCAGGGTCTCTGCGCTCAAGACTTTGTTATGGATTCCGACTTAACATCAAGGATGTTACGAGGGAATTTCCGCAAGATACCTTAATCTTACATTTTTTTTCAGGATATTCAAGCACCCCCACCGGATATTTTTCAAATTTTGTCAAATCTGGTAAAGAGTTTTCCGAAATTTTTATCCCAGAAATCCCTTGAACGCACTTTTCGGCCCGATTTTTAGGCGGAGAACGTTTCTGACCTGAAAGAAAACTCCTGAGGATTTTCTTTTAAAAAATTCGACAAAATAAAGAATTTCCTCCCGAAAAAGAGAAAATTCTCAAAAAAGGTTACCGATGAAACGGCGGAACTTCAACCATTTCATCGGCTCTGGCGAAAGGTTTCTCCAAATTTTTATTCTGAGACGTTATGAATTTCCAGAATCACGGCAGCAGACCGAAAAGTCGGCCCAAAATATACAGAACGTCCACTCCGATCAGAGCGATGGCTGTAATTTTCCACACATTCGGCTGAGGTGACGGCCCTTTTTCGGGAATCACTTCTTCAAGAACCGGCTCGTCAGTGTCGGAATTCTCCGGGATCTCATCAAATATTTCCTCTTCCTCTTGGATGGGTTGAGACTTCGACTGAGGTAGCGGAATCGATGATTCGTCGTTCGCGTCGATGAATTTGTACAAATCGCACAGCTTGACACGAAGTTCTGGGGCAAGCTCGAGTTTTTGGGTAAGTGCCTGCGACAAAATCTCGTGGCAGCCCGCGATCTCGCCCAGCATAATGTCGGAATGGATGCAGAATTTCTCGAAATCGGGCGTTTGTTTCGGGTCCATCGAATTGTCGAGATATTCCGCAGCAGCGTTCGCGTTTCCCTTCGGCGTACCGTCCAAAAGTTCCGGAGCCGGAAGATGCTCCTGCGCCATGATCCCTTCGATTTGGGCTTTCAGCGCTTTGGCCAGTTCGCTTTCTTCCACTTTCTGGGCTACCAGAGCCGCATCCGCCGCGGAAAGATTGTTGTTGAGCCAGTTTAAAAGTGTTCGAAGTGTGAGCCGCATGGGATTTCCCTTTTGTTCAATGCCCGAAAAAACGAAAAAGTACTTTTGAGGGAATACGATTCTATCCCTTATTAATATTAGTGTCTTTTCAAAGCGGCTCCCGTTCAAAAAAATTAAAATTTTCAGGAAAATCTGAAAGCCGATTCTACTTACCCGTCCAGTTGTTGAAGTCGATTCGAATAAAAGTGTTATTATTCTCTTTCGTCTCACGGCGAAGAACGACCAGGTCCAACGCGGATTCGGGCGAGATGTTCTCCAGTATCTCCACCAGATGTTCGGGCGATTTAGGCCGTTCACTGTTTACCCGCGCCAGAATGTCACCAGGGGTGGGAACGTGCTTCAGATTGGCGAATCGGGAAGCGTCCACTTCCATGAGCATCACTCCACTCGGAACGCGCATGTGGAAGTCCTCGATCTCCTGGGGAGTCAGTTCCCTGACCTTCATGTAAAGCCGCTGGCCGATGATCTCTTCCACCTTTCTCGGCGCGCGTTCCTGAAGCTGGAAGGCGATTTCCTTCAGAGTTTCGGGCTCGTTTTCGCGGAAAACCAAAAGTTTGACTTCCGAACCGGTCTGAAGCGAGAGAAGTGCCTGGTAGTACTCCACGGCCGTAAACGTTTCGGTCCCGTTGATCTTCTGGATGAGGTCCCCTTCCTCAAGTCCCCACTTCTGCGCGAACTCGGGGTTCAGTTTCCCGATCCGTACCCGATGCGGGTCGTTTTTGCGTGAGGCGGTGACCGTCAGCGGAAGTTCCCACTGTCTGGCGGCCGCGCGGTGCAGCATCTCGGGAAACCGACAGCAGATCGTTTCGAGCGAGATTCCAAAGGCGATCCCGTCCGAGTCGCCGCGTTTTGAGACTGTCATTCCGATGACGTTTCCCGCGAGGTTGAACCAGGGCCCGCCGGAACTTCCCGGGTTGATGGCCGCATCGGTCTGGAGGAGTCCTTTGAGATTCAGGCCTGGAATGTCCGTCACTTTGGAACTGCGATTTATCCCACTGATGACCCCGTAGCTCAGGGTGAATTTCAGGGCGTGCGGGCAGCCGATCGTTACCATGGTGTCACCGATGGAGACGCCTGGGGTCGGCTCGATCCGAACCGATGGAAGCGGTTCGTCCGGCTGGAATTTCAGCAGGGCCATGTCTTCTTCGGGAATCACGTCGATGATCTCTGCCGGGTACCTGCGTCCATTGAGGAGTTCCACTTCAGGGGCGATCGTGCGATTGACCGCGTGGGCATTCGTCACGACGTAGCCACTCGGGTGAAGGACGAATCCCGTCCCGACGGTGTTTTCCTCGTGGGTCCCTTCAGCGGGGATGAAGAATTCGTCGGTCACTTTTTTCGTTGGATTGACATTGATTCCGGTGACATAGACCACTTTGGGAGCTTCCTCGCGGTAAAGCTTCGCGAGAACCGACTGCCCGGAGGGCGTGGGCGTCAGGATCTGGTGCGGTGTAACGTCTTGAGCGCGGCAGGGGAAAATGCCGGTAACGAGCAAAAATAAAAAGGTTGAAATCAGGATGAAGCGGTTCATAAAACTCCTTTGGATGTGAGGGTGATTTTTTCTCCTTTATATCATACAAGAAAGTGGAAGATTTTCAAGGGGAGGGGGAGTATTTTATCCATTTTCCCTTAATTTATATTTGGGACCAGTAAAGGAGCCCGAAAAGAGAGAGTCCTTTCACACAAAAATCAAAAGAATCGGCTTTACTGAGATTTTCGGAAAAAAATGCAAAAATATTTTGACTGATAAACTTTTCTCAATCGTTAAATCTTAACATTGGGCAATTCCGGTCAGTTAAAATATGTAAATTTTAACGACCCACAAATGACGTTAAACTTTTTTTATTTTACCTGTCTTTCTTAACGCGAACAGTCGGCAAAACCCGGATTGGGTGGTGATGTAACGACTGTAACGATTATTTCCTCAAGAAGTGCAGGGCAGACTCCGATATAATTGGTGTTTTCGGGGGAGGGTTCCTGATACCCACCTCCACAGGGCCTTTTGATTGAAGTTGGCGGCATAACAGGATGGCCGCCGGTCAAAAGCGCGATTCCCCTTTAAAGCTTGGCCTGATGTTTACAGAGGGTGAATCCAGGGGAATGAAATTACCATTTAGGGAGAAATAGAATGAAAGCCAAATCAGTTTTTTCCGCACTCTTGCTGATGGGAGCCATGTTCATTGCGGCTCCGTCCTTCGCGCAGGAATGTGCTCCGGTCCAAGAGGCCTCTTGCGGATGCAATACTCCGTGCGCTCCGTGCGTTGTTGTTCGTAAATGCGACGTTTTCAGCGGTCTCCGCTGCTGCAAGCCGGTTTGTGACCCGTGCGTTCCGTGCAAGCCTGTTTGCCAGCCTGTCTGCCAGCCGTGCCAGCCTGTCTGCCAGCCGTGCTGCCAGCCGTGCAAACCTGTCTGCAAGCCCGTTTGCAAGCCTGTTTGCAAGCCCGCTTGTGACCCGTGTGTTCCGTGCAAACCCGTTTGCAAGCCTGTTTGCAAGCCTGTTTGCAAGCCTGTTTGCCAGCCCGTCTGCAAGCCTTGCGACCCGTGCGTTCCGTGCAAACCCATTTGCGTCCCCTGCAAGCCTGTTTGCAAACCGATTTGCGTTCCGTGCTGCAAGAAATTTGTCGTGAAGAAGGAATGCTGCGCGCCTTGCGCTCCGGCTTGTGACCCGGCTCCGGCTTGCGCTCCGGCTCCGTCTTGCGCCCCGTGCGCCCCGGTTTGCGCTCCTTGCGCTCAGGCTCCGGCCTGCACGCCCTGCGCTCCGGCCTGCTGCGTTCCGTGTGCTCCGTGCCGTCCGCTGATGTCCCTGTTCAGCCAGATCCGCTGCGACATTTCGCTCGCGGCTTACAATGCCCGCTGCGGTTTGGCCAACATCGGTTTCGGTCTCCAGACGTTCCGTTGCTCGCTGGCTGCCAATATCGCCCAGTGCAAAGCGGAAGCTGACATGAAAGAAGCCTGCCGTATCGCTGGAATGAGCGAGAAGTGCGGTGAACTGGAAGTCTGCGTCCCGAACCGGATGCGTCCCGGTGCGACGGTGAAAGGCATCTTCCGCACTCTGTTCGGCGGCCCGGTCCCCTGCGATTGCGGTTGCGACGCGGCTCCGGCTTGCGGTTGCAATGCGGCTCCGGCTTGCGGTTGCGAAATCACTGAACCGGCCTGCGCCGCTCCGGCTGCGGAACCGACTCCTGCCGAAGAGAAAAAAGTTTCCGAAAAAGTGGAAGCCACTCCGGCTCCGGCTGTGACGGAAGAAAAGGCTGAAGTCGAAGAAAACGATTCGGAACTCGACGAAAGTCTGATTCCGGAAGCTGACCCGGCCGCGGTCTCCAATAACTTCTACAATCCGAGCCACAGCATCGTCCTTCGCTAAGATTTAGAAGTAATTTGAAACAGTCCTTTGCCCGGTGCGATTCGTACCGGGTTTTTTATTTTCTTGGCCGGGTTCTGTCCCGGAATTTTTTTTGAAAAAATTTCCCCTCCCCCTCCTTTACTTTCATTTAAAAATGTGTAATATTAAATGGAACCACTTTACAAAGTCAGCAATACTCCCAATATTGCCTGAATCGTTTGCTCTTTTTTGGCTTCATCGAAGGAGATTTGGCATGGAAAACAAAATTCATTATCGCGGGATCACATTTGACGACGTTCTTCTCGAACCACGCTACAGCGAGCTGGTTCCTTCGGAAGTGGACGTTACCACCAGTCTGACCCGGCGCATCCATTTGAATATTCCGATCCTCAGCTCTCCGATGGACACCGTGACGGAAAGCGCGATGGCGATCGCCCTGGCCCAGGAAGGTGGTCTGGGGATCATCCACAAAAATCTCTCCATTCACGATCAGGTCACCGAAGTCATTAAGGTCAAACGTACCGCGAACGGGATCATCAACAATCCCGCCACTCTCCGGCCGGACGCTACGGTTGCCGACGCCCGCAAAAAAATGGAGACCAACCGCGTCTCGGGCATCCCGGTCACTCTCGAAAACGGTCATCTGGAAGGGATCATCACCCGCCGCGACCTCCGTTTTTTGGAGGATTCTACGGTCGCCGTTTCGGAAGTTATGACGAAAAAAAACCTTATAACGGCTACGGGAAATGTAACGCTTGGGGAAGCTGAGAAAATTTTAATGGAAAAAAAGGTGGAGAAACTGCTCCTGGTTGACGATAATTATATATTGACAGGACTTATTACGATTAAAGATATCGATATGCAGCGAAAATACCCCTTGGCGTGCAAAGATGCGCAAGGGCGGCTGCGGGTCGGAGCGGCCGTCGGGGTCCACGATTACGAACGAATCGGAACCTTGGTCGAAACCGGCGTCGATATTTTGGTCCTTGACAGTGCCCATGGCCATTCCAAAAACGTATTGGAAACGGTCCGTCGCATCAAAAAAGATTGGGACATTGATGTGATCGTGGGCAATATCGCGACGGCGGAAGCGGCTAAAGATCTGGTCGCAGTCGGCGCCGATGCTGTGAAGGTCGGAATTGGTCCAGGCTCGATTTGCACGACGCGTGTCGTATCGGGTGTTGGTGTTCCTCAGATCTCCGCGATCATGAACGTCGCGCAGGCGCTTGAGGGAAGCGGCACTACGATCATCGCAGACGGCGGCATCCGCTATTCGGGAGATATCACGAAGGCGTTGGCAGCCGGAGCTCACGTGGTCATGCTCGGCGGACTTCTCGCTGGATTGGAAGAGAGTCCCGGAAGCAAAGTGTTTTATCAGGGCCGTCAGTTCAAGGTCTATCGTGGAATGGGTTCACTGGGCGCAATGGTGCGCGGCTCGAGTGAACGCTACCGCCAGTCGAAGGCCGGGCCGGACAAACTGGTCCCGGAAGGCGTCGAAGGGCGTGTTCCTTACCGCGGAGAACTTGGGCCGTTCGTTTACCAGCTCGTAGGGGGGCTTCGCGCTGGTATGGGTTATTGTGGAACAAGAAATATTGAAGAATTACGCAGGGACGCGCAGTTCGTTCAAATTTCTCCGGCAACTGTTCGGGAGAATCACCCTCATGACATCAAAATTACGCAGGAAGCTCCAAACTACAATTCAGAGGATAACGGCTGATCCTCGTACGCTGTGCGGCAGACAGGATGTTTGCCGCCTTACGGCTCTTTTAGCCGCGGTTCTCGTCGCGGGTATCGCGGGCGCGGCGGATAACTGGGTCCGCTCCGATTCACAGAATAATGTCCCCGAGAAGGGCAACGTGCCGCTTGTGCGTATTGACACGACCACGTCCGACGCGGAAGATTCCAAAGTCGTTCAGGTCAGTTACGCAGCTCCGGCGGCTTCTTCAAATTCCGGCTCCGCCCTGAAATGGGTCGCGGTCGATGCACCGGAAAACTCCAAAAACCAGAAAGCTGAACAGAAAAACGAGTCGCGCGTTACGCCGATCCCGTCCGTGATGCCGCGTTACTCCCGCATCCGTCTGACAGCTGGCGACGATTCAAACGATGAACTGAACATGGATCTGAACGGTCTGGAGAGCTTGGGCGATCCGGAAGATGATTCTGCCGAGCTGAACGAAGACAGTCCGATGCAGTCTTTGGAGATCCCGGCGTTGGATCCTGAGACTGAAGAAGATGACGAGCAGCCGCTGGCTGACGAAGATGAACTTGAAGCGCAAAATCCGGGAGCGATTGGAAACGAATATGAGGAAAGCACGATGAAACAGGGGGGCCTGGATCTGAATGCTGACGCGCTTGATGATCAGAACGTTGAGCCAGCCAAAGAACAACTGCCGGCTCTGGAACAGCCCGGAAATTTGCCGTCTGCAAAAGATCCGATTTCGGAATCTTTCACGACCAAACAGGTTGATGATTCGGACTTTGACATGCCGTGCGAAAGCAGCGAGCCGATGCACCGCATCACGGAGATCACGAACGACATCGAACTGCACGACAACCGGATCGTTCCGAAGTCCTGCCCGCTTTCTCCGGAAGGCGAGAATTTCCCGGCCCGTGAGTTCGCCGGAACGAATTTCACCTGGACCGCCTCGAACCTGTGCCACAATCCGCTCTACTTCGAGCAGCCGGCGCTGGAACGTTACGGTCACACGATTGGCCCGCTTCAGCCGGTCCTTTCGGGTGCGCAGTTCCTCATGACGATTCCGGCCCTGCCGATGCTGATGGCCATCGACCCGCCGAACGAATGCGAATATGCTCTGGGCTTCTACCGCCCGGGAAGCTGTGCCCCGCGTAAATGGAGTCCGATTCCGTACTCGACCCGAGGTGCGCTTGTGACCGGTGGTGTGGCAACCGCCCTGGTGTTCCTGATCCCGTAAAAAATAGTGAGGAGTTAGGAGTGAGGAGTTAGGAGTCAGGAGTGAATGCACTCCTGACTCCTGACTCTATTTCTCATTTCTTGATTTCTCATTCTCAATTCCTAACTCCTCACTCCTAACTCCTAACTAAAAAAATGTTTCCTCAGTTTGATCGTTCGAGACTTCATCTTCGTCCCCTGAATGAGCGCGTGCATGACGTGCCGCTGAGTATCGTCATGGACCCGAAAGACCCGCCGGAGCCGTTCGAGAATCCGCACTTCGACGCGCTGGCCGACGCGGTCGTGAATGCCAAAAAGGCCGGGGCCACGGTCCTTTTCATGTACGGCGCGCACGTCATCCGCTCCGGCTGCGCCCTCTGGATGATCGAGCTGATGAAGCGTGGTTTCGTGACGCACTACGCAACCAACGGGGCCGGGAGCATCCACGATTTTGAGCTGGCGATGATCGGGAACACGTGCGAGTCCGTCGCCCGGTACGTCTCGGAAGGCCAGTTCGGGCTTTGGTACGAAACCGACTTCTGGAATGACGCGGTCAATGCCGGCGTGAAAGAGGGCCTGGGGACCGGCGAGGCGCTGGGGAAGTACATCTGGGAGAACAATTTCCCGAACCGTGAGAAAAGCGTTCTGGCGATGGGCTACCACCTCCACATCCCGGTCACGGTGCACATCGGGGTGGGGAACGACATCGTGCACGAGCTGCCGCACTGCGACGGCGCCGCGCTGGGCCAGTCGTCCTACACGGACTTTCTGATCTACACGCACAGCGTTGAAAACCTGGAAAACGGCTGCTTCTACGATTTCGGCTCGGCCGTGGCGGGGCCGGAGGTCTATTTGAAGGCGCTGGCGATGTGCCGGAACGTGGCCCACCAGGAAGGCCGGGTGATCCGGCACTTTACGACGGCGGTTTTTGACCTGCTTCCAATCGAGAACGAGGACTACCACACCGCCCCGCCGAAGTCGAACCCGCACTACTACTTCCGCCCGTGGAAAACGATTTTGGCCCGCACCGTCGCGGACGGCGGCCGGAGTTTTTACGTCCGGGGCGAGCACCGCAAAACGCTCCCCAATCTCGCGAAGATGATTTTGGAAAAGGGTGAGAAATGATCGTTCACCGAATCGCTGAACTCCTGAAAACCCGGCCGACGCCCACGATCACCGTCGCGGGGGATTACTGCCTCGACGAGTACTTCCAGATCGACGCCAGTCTGGACGAGCCGTCGGTGGAGACCGGCCTGACCGCGTACCAAGTCCGCGAAATTCGCCGCTACGCCGGCGTCGGCGGGACGATCGCTTCCAATCTGGCGGCCCTCGGCGCCCAAACCCGCGCGGTCGGCATTTACGGCGAGGACGGCGAGGGCTTCGAGCTGATTCAGGCCCTCAAAAAACTCGGAATTTCCACCGAGGGGATGATCCTCTGCCCCGGCCGGTACACGAATACGTACCTCAAACCGATGCGGGAGGTGAACGGCGTCTGGACCGAGCTGAACCGGCTTGACATTCGGAACCGCGCGCCCGTTGAGGAGTCGGTGGCCGATGCGGCGATCCAGGCCCTTTACCGCGCCTGCGAGGTTTCCGACGCGCTGATCATTTCCGACCAGTTCACCTTCGAGTCCGGCTCGGTCGTGACCCCGCGTTTCAGGGAAGTGGTCTCGGCCCTGCACCGTGATTTCCCGGGCCTTTTCATTCTGGTCGATTCACGCTCGTTCATCGAAAAGTACACGAACGTGGTCGTGAAGTGCAACGCGAGCGAGCTGCTCAAGGCCGTTCAGCGTCTTCACGGCAAAATCGGCGGAGATGGGGTCGCGGTCGATGAGACTGCCGAGTTCCAAACGAGCTGGCTCGAAGAATCCGCCCGGTTTCTGGCGCAGAGGAACGGCAAACCGGTCGTCGTGACGCTCGGCAAAAGCGGCTCAATGATCGCGGACGGCGAGACCCTGGTTCACATTCCGGCCCAGAAAGTCGAGCCGCCGATCGACATTTGCGGGGCGGGCGACGCGACGAACGCCGGTCTGGCCTTTGGTTCCGCGCTGGGGCTGACCCTTCCTGAAGCCGCTTTCCTGGCGGGGATCGTTTCGTCCATCACGATCAAGCAGATCGGCGTGACCGGAACCGCCACGGTAGAGCAGGTTTTGGAAAAACTTGGCGCGGCATGATTCGGAGGGCCGGCGTCCTCGCCGGTCAAGTTCGGCGTGAGCCGAACGCTCATTAATCCACCCCTAAAGCACCAAATCCAGTAAAGAGTTCACCCGAAAAAGGCCCCGCGGGGCCTTTTTCGGGCCACGATTTCTTGCGGGTTTGGCGTTTATTTAAATCAAAGTACTTCGAGTTTTCAAAGGATTTCCCATGCGTTTCTCATTCACCCGTTTTTTGCCGGTTTTTCTGGCGCTTTTTATTCTTCCCTCCGGTCTTCGAGCGCAGGAGCTCGAGACGCTCAAAAACGCGCGGATCGTCACGATCACCAGCGTGATCCGCGTCAACCAGATCGAATGCGCCCGCAATCTGAACGTGGGCCACGACGAGGCGGACCTCCACACGCCAGAGGCGATGAAGCAGTTCCGAGACGCGGTTTCTGCCGGAATGCCGGGCGCGAGAATCACGTGGGCGTTTTCGTGGCTGGCCCTTCACGACATGCGGCCGAATTACGTCAAACTGCGCGAAATGGCGGTCGAGTACCACCGCACGCTCGGCGACGAGATCACGTTCATCCCGGGCGGCTACTTCGCCCCGATGTACTCGTCGCGGGAGCAGGTGAACCGCGACATTCACGAGGCGCTGGAGATCGTCGGGCAGATGGTCGGCGGCGGTTACCGCCCCAAGGCGCTGATCGGCGGTTTTCTCGCGGCCGAAAATCTCCGTTTTCTCGCGGAGGAGGAAGGGATCCACGTCGCTCAGGGGACGATCTGGAGCCAGTACGGGATCGATAATGGGGACGGTGACGGGTCGATCTGCTACCCGTACTACCCGAGCCGCACGCACGTGTGCCGCCCCGCGCAGGGAAAAGAGGATTTCATCGACTGCGTGAACCTCGACGGCTGGACGTGCGACTTCCTCTGCGCCCGCCGCTTCGGCTTTGAGGGCGGCTTCAACAGTCGGTTGGGCGTCGGCCCGATCGAGGCGTACCGCCTGCCGCCGGGGCTGGGGATCCAGGAAGTCATGGCGACCACCGCGAATCACTTCGACGAAAACCTCCCGCGCAACGGTTTCGGCTGGGTGACGGTGAACTGGGAGCTGAGCCTGGTGAACGACATGAAACCGGACGTTACACCGCACTTGACCGAGTGGCTCCAGAAGATCCGTGAGCGCTGGCCCGACGCGCGGGTCGTCACGATGGGCGAGTTCGGCGAAACCTGGCGCCGGGAGCACCCGACCAACGACGGCCTGAACTACGAGTTCGTCGAGCGCGGCACCGGGATCGCTGGATCCGACGCGAATCTCGAAATTCACTGGTGGATGAACCAGAATTTCCGCCTCGCCTCGCTGCGCGACTGGAAAAAGAACACGGAGCCGATGATCATCGACTTCACGCGGTACGATCTCCCGGCCGCGGAACCGGCCGACCCGACGCCTGGAAAACCGACGCGGAACTGGAGCCTGGTGAATCGCATCAACCAGAAGCACCGCCGCCCGGAAGACGCGCCGATCCCGTTCAGTGGTCTGACGGACGAAGAAACGGCGATCGTGCAAAAGTACATTCCCGCGGAAGCGACGAAATGAGAAATGAGTCGATTTTTTTCGGGTGGGGGGGAGTTGACATAAAGCCGATTTTGTGTCATAATTAAGGAAAAGCTCGTCTGACCAAACCACCAAAGAGGTAAAATGGGGGTTTGGGGCGAGTTTCCTCCGTCGTGATTTTTGAATCATCGCGTTCCTTTTCAGGTGATTTTATGAATAGTCGTGACTTCATCCTTCAAAAAATCCGCAATGCCATGGTCCCGGTTCCGGTCGAATCGGTTGGCGAGCTTCCGCCGCTTCAGGAATCGGAAAATCCCTCCGTGGAAACGATGGGAAAAACGTTTTCCGACGCTTTGGAGGCTCTGACCGGGAAATGCCTCCGCGTCTCGAGTCTTGCCGAAGCGTGGGCCGCTTTTGAAAAATTGGCCAAGGAAAACCATTGGGACCATTTTTCCAGCAGTGAGTCGCCGCTTCTGGAGAAATTCTTCCCGCGTGAGTACTTCCACGGGAACGGCCGCAAGAAGCTCTACCTCGGCGAAAAAGAGGGCGAGACCATCAAAGAAAAACTCGCGCAGATTCCGGTGAGCGTGAATTTCCCCCAGTTCCTGATCGCGGAAACCGGCACGTGCGTCATGCTGAACCAGACGGCGCATCAGCGGCTCAACTGCTACCTGACCCCGGCGTGCGTGATGGTCGCGTTTGCGTCGCAGCTGCGCGAAAACCTCCAGAGCGCCTGGGAGGGCGTGGCGGAACAGACGGCCGACCCGGCCACTCGCGGCGAGTACGTCCTCGTCACGGGCCCCAGCCGCACCGCCGACATTGAGCGCGTCTCCGTCCTCGGTGTCCACGGCCCGAAGCAGCTTTTCGTGATTTTGATCCAGGATTAGAAGTAGTCAGTAGTCAGCGTTCTGCCTTCGGCAGAATACAGTGAAAGATTAATTTATATTTCGGCGCAGCCGAAACGCTGACTACTGACCACTGACTACTTCCCACTAAAAACCCAAAACCCCAAAAACCAACTCAAAAATGATCCAGCACATCCAGTCCGCTCCCCCGATCTGGGAGTACCCGTCCTACTCGCCGACGCAGAAAGTCGCGATTTTCGTTCCGTGTTACATCGACCAGTTTTTCCCGCACGTCGCGCAGGCGATGGTCGAGATTCTGGACCGGCTTGGCGTGAAAGTCGATTTTCCGCCGGAGCAGACCTGCTGCGGCCAGCCCGCGTTTAACTCGGGCGCGTGGGACGAGGCGCGGAAAGTCGTGCGTCCGTTTGCCAAAGCGTTCGAGCCGTACGACTGGGTGATCTGCCCGTCCGGGTCGTGCACGGCCATGGCCCGCGTCTTTTTCGAGCATCTTTTCCCGGACGACCCGTCCATCACGAACGTGGGGAAGTGCGTCGTGGAGTTTACGGAGTTCCTCGTGAACGTGCTCGGCGTGACCGATCTGGGCGCGAAATTTCCGCACAAAGTCACGCTCCACATCGGGTGCCACGGCCGGCGTGAGCTGGGGATCGTGAACCAGCCGGTCGAACTTCTGAAGAACGTGAAGGGGCTGACCTACTGCCCCCTCCCGCAGATGGAAGACTGCTGCGGCTTTGGTGGGACGTTCAGCGTGAAATTCCCGAATATTTCGCTCGACATGGGGCGGACGAAGGTCAAGAACATCAAGGAGAGCGGCGCGGAAATCGTCTGCTCGATCGATTCCAGCTGCATCATGCACTTCGGCGGGATCATGCAGCTCGATCCGGAGATGAAGAAAATCAAAACGATGCACATCGCGGAGATTCTGAACTGCCGGTGATCTTTCGGCGAGCGGGGTCAGTTATGACCCCGAAAAATGAAAAATCAAGAAAATGGTTGAAATTTGGCGCGTGTTTTTGGGGGCATCACTGCCCCCGCTCGCCAGATGGTTAAAGCCGGTGAATGACGCCTTTCGGACTCTTGAGTTTAAAGAGTCCGAAAACTTCTTCCTGCGTAAGCCCCAGTTTTTTCGGCTCCTCGCGTGAGCCGGAGAGGATCGTCTCGAAAAGGGCGCGTTTTTCTTCCAGGATCCGGTTGATTCTTTCCTCGATCGTGTTGATCATCAGGAACCGAGTGATCGTGACCGCCCCCTTGACGCCGATGCGGTGCGCGCGGTTGATCGCCTGATCTTCGATCGCGGGGTTCCACCAGCGGTCGAAGAGGAAGACGTAATTGCAGAACTGGAGGTTCAGCCCCACGGCGCCGGTCGCGTAGCTCATCAGCAGCACGTGATGATCGGGCGAATTCTTGAATTTTTGCACGACCGCGTCGCGCTTGGCCGGCGGGATCTTGCCGTGGTACTGCAGCGCGCCGAAACGTTCCAGGTGCTTGGCAAGCCGGAAAATCGTTTCGGTCCACTGGCTGAAAACGATCGCTTTGCGGCCGCTGGCGGCGATCTCTTCCAGGTCGGCTTCCAGACGCTGGAGTTTGGGGCTTTCACCGGTACACGGGTCGAAATTGCAGATCTGCTTCAGGCGCAGGACCAGCTCGAAAACGTGCTGGATCGTGACGGCGTTCCCCATTTCTGAAAGGCGCAGCGCCCCCTGCGACTCGGCCATCGTGTAGGTTTCCTGCTGCTCGGGAGTCATGAAAAGCTCCGCGTCACGGTAGAGGCGCGGCGGCATGTCTTTCTGGACCAGGTCTTTCGTCCGGCGCAGAATGTAGTCCTGCACCGCGCGGCTCATCACCGACGGTTTCATGTCGCTGGAGAGGTAGCCGGGCGAGAGGAACTCGAAGATCCCGACCAGGTCCTCCGGCGAGTTTTCGATCGGCGTGCCGGTCATCGCCCAGTTCCGGGTGCGGGAGATGGCGCGTGCGGCGGAAGAGGTCGCGCTCCGAATGTTCTTGATCCGCTGGGATTCGTCGAGAACGACCAGATCGAAGTGCTTCGGGATCCCCTTCTTTGGCGCGAAAATGTCCCGATCCCGGTTCAGAAGCTCGTAGTTGGCGATTTTGACCGGAATGTCCTGAAGCCCCCATTGCCACTCACGCCGAACGCGGTCGCCCTGAATGACCAGGATCGGGATCTCCGGCGCCCAGACCTCGAACTCCCGCTTCCAGTTCGTCACCAGCGGCTTCGGGCAGACGAAAAGGACGTTCCGAATGTCGCCGTTTCTCAGCAAAAGGCGGACCGTCGTGATGGCCTGCATCGTTTTCCCGAGGCCCATCTCGTCGGCGAGGATGGCCGAATCGCGGGAATAAAGGAACGAAACGCCCTCCCACTGGTAGTGGAACGGGACGAACGGGAAGACCAGGTTTTTGTCCGTGTAAAGCTGCTCAAGCGGCGGCTGGAGCAGGTAGCGCAGACGGTCCTCCAGCTTGATCAGGTTCTTGGGCGGCAGAAGGTGGGTCATGCTTTCCGGGATCGACTCCTGAAGCGCGGCGGAACTGGCGTCGGTCTCGGCGTTTTCCGCGGGTTCCAGGTTTTCCGACGTTTCGCCGACCGGAAGGTCAAGCGAGTCGGGCGACGCGCCGTCCGGAAGAAGGTCTTCGCTGGTCGGCTCCGTAAGTTTTCGCTCGCGGGAAGGAAGCGGAGCCTCCTCCGTGTCGTCCTCGGCGCTTCCGGGTGCGTTTTCGTCCCACGGCAGGATCGAGTCTTCGGGCGAAAAACCACCGGTCGCGCCGCTCCCGGTTTTCTTTTCCGCGGAGGTTTCACCCTCGCCTGGCTTTTTCTTTTCGTTCGGCTTGCAAAGCTCGGCCGGGTCGCCGAAGTAAAAACTATTCACCGAAATCGAGGGGGGCGAAATGCGGACGGTCAGGGCCTGCGGCGCGCGCATCGCGGCCGAAAGCGTGAGAATTTCCACCTTGGGCGGCCGATTCATCGCGACGTTCCACCCCAGAGTCAATTCACTGACCCGGGTCTTGGGGGGATTAAGCGTTAAAACCTGAATTTCGCCCATAAAATTTTAAGTGGTTAATTTGAAAACGCGGTGGAAGCCTCCCTTGAAAGGGGCGGTGGCCAAACCTCATTTAAAGCCTCCCCTGAAAGGGGAGGGGGACCGCCGGAGGCGGTGGAGGGGTTTTGGAACGCGGGAGGGGTTTTCCTTGGTTTTTGAACCCCCCAGTCTCGCTTCGCGAGCCAGCCCCCCTTTCAGGGGGGCCTTTAAATTTTTACGCTTCCGCGAGGTGGCCCGAAGGGCCGGAGGGGTTCCGGAACTGGGGAAAATCAATAATTTTTTCCTCAAAAAATTCCATGCAGCGGGCCGCCCGGCGCGGCGAGGTTTTCGACGCGGCGCGTCACTTCCGGGTCCTCCTCCAGTTCCGGAGCGTGGAACGATTTTTTCCGCGCGTCGATCACGATGGAGCCTTCAAAACCGACGTGGCGGTTCACGCAGGTCGGGCCAATGCCGAACAAATCGCGGGCGGGGTCGCTTTTCGTGAACGTGGTCCAGAGGAAATCGCGGACCGACGCCGCCGCGCGGGCGGTCGAGTCCACCAGGACGATCAGCGGGAAGGCGTTCAGCGCGTCGTGAGGCTTGAAAGCCGCGCAGAATTCCTCGGTCAGCCGGGCCGCGTCGCGCTGCGTTCCGTCGTCGCGCCAGGGCGGGGCTTCCAAAACCAGCGCGCCGGGAAGCGGGACCGCGGGATTCCGAACGCCGAGGCTTTCCGGAAGGCGGAGCGTTTCCGCGTCTTCGAGCCGATCGGGAAGCTCGCGCCGTTTGGGACCGGCGGCCGCGATGATGATTTTGGAGCCGTGATTCAGGGCCCCGCCCGAATAGTCCAGCGTGTCGGTCGAGGTCCCGGTCTGGAAATGCAGGTCGGAGCGCCAGTCCGCCCGCTCCAGAACGTGACGCAGGAAGCGCGGAACGTCCCGGACCGTGAGCGTCGGATCGTCTTCGCCCGCCGCCAGTACGACGTACTTCGCGAGCGAAAGTTGGCCGGTCCCCAAAATGGCGTTTCCAAGGGTCAAAAGCTCCAGCGGCCGGCGCGGGTTTTCGTACGGAACGTAACGCTCCGAGCCGATGGCCAGAAGAAGGGGGTGGACGCCGCAGTCATCGACCGCGTGGACTTCCTTCACGCCCGGGATCGTTTGCGGCATCAGGTCGCGCGTCAGCTCGTGGATGAACTCGCCGATCATCGAATCTTCCTGAGGCGGCCGCCCCACGACCGTGAACGGCCAGATCGCGTCGCGGCGGCAGAAGATCCGCTCGACCTTCAAAACCGGGAAATCGTGCGCCAGACTGTAGTAGCCGAGATGGTCGCCGAAGGGGCCTTCCTTTTTGACGGTTTCCGGCTCGATCGTGCCGCAAATCGCGAAATCGGCTTCGACCGAGACCGGCAAATCGAGGCCCGCGGGCGCGGCCATGCGGATCCGGCGCTGGTTCAGGATCCCGGCAAAAAGGAGCTCACTCATTCCTTCCGGGAGCGGCATCACGGCGGCGACCGCCAGCGCGGGAGGGCCGCCCACGAAAACGTTCACGCGGAGTTTTTCGCCCCGAGCGATCGCCCGGGCGTGGTGGATCCCGATCCCGCGGTGAATTTGGTAGTGGATCCCCACTTCGTCGGGGCCGTAGTCGTTCCCGTCGAGCTGGACGCGGTACATGCCGAGGTTGGAACGCAGAAGCCCGGGCGCGTCCGGGTCCTCCGTGAAAACCTGAGGAAGCGTCACGTACGCCCCGCCGTCGTTCGGCCAGGATTTCAGTCGCGGAAGTTCAGCGAGCGTGCAGGTCGATTGAAAGACCGGGCCGGTCCGGACTTTTTTCGGGCGGGAGCACCAGCCGGACCAGGGCGTTTTCCAGTTCAGGTAAAGGCCGGGCCGGCGCATAAAATCGGAGGGGTCCACGCCAAGACGCAGGACGCGGGGCAGAATTTCCAGCGCGTCCCGGAAGATGAAATGCAGTCGTTCCCGGGTTCCAAAGAGGTTGGAGACCATCGAAAAGCGGGAGCCTTTTACGTTCGTAAACCAAAGCGCGGGGCCGTCGGCGGCGAAAACCCGGCGCTGGATCGCCGCCATCTCGAGATTCGGGTCGATCGGCGCGTCGATCTGCACCAGACGCTTGGTCCGGCGCAGATCCTCAACGCACTGGCGCAGACTGCTGTACCCCACGGCGGCCTCCTAATCGATCGGCTCGATTTCCTGATCCAGTGCGTCTTCCAGATCCTGGATTTCGTCGTCGCTGAGATCCTCGGAATTTCCAGCCGGTTTCGCGTCGGGTTTCTGCCCGTCGTCCTTCTGGGGTTTTTGTTCCTCGGGCTCCTGTTCGTCGGCTTCTAATTCGTCTTCCTCCAGATCGTCATCGTCATCGTCGTCATCGTCGCCGTCATCGACGGTTTCCAGGTCTTCGTCCTCGTAGTCTTCCTCATCACCGTCCATTTCGTCGTCATCGTCGTCGCCGGAGTCTTCGTCCTCGTCCTCTTCATCTTCGTCAGCTTCATCATCCATTTCATCTTCAGAATCGGCCTTGGAAACGGGTTTTTCGTCGGCGGCTTCGTCCTCCTCCGGGATTTCTTCGTCCAGCGAGGCGTCAGGCTGAGATTTGGAATTCAGCGGAGCTTCCAGCGCGTCAAGGACCAGACCGCGTACTTCCATGAGTTTCACGTTTCTTTCCGGCGTGCTATTGTAGAGGTCGTACAGGTCGCTGATTGCTTGGGTTTCCATGAGGACTCCGTATCGCAAAATGTTTTCACGCAGGAGCCGGGCAGCCCGCTTACTCGCGGAGTAGCTGAACGTTCCAGAGGTCCCGATGAACGCGAGCGACTGCTGTGCACGCGGCGAGCCGATCCAGCGGATGACTTCCAGCGATTCTTTCAGGAAATCCGGGTTGAAGTAAAGTTTCATGACCGGCGAAACGAGCGGCGTCACGTCATACAAATTGGCCGGTTTTCCCCAGTCAATGGAAAGCCCCGGGCGATTATCGGTTTTGATTTCCGCCAAAAGATCTACCGGCTTCCGCTTTTTGGCTTCTTCCAGCATGGATTGGGTCTCTTCCTGATCCGTGTCGGCCGGGGATTTTGCGGTTTCCGTTTTGGTTTCGTCCGAATCGGTCTTCAACTCATCCAAAATGGTGGGGTCCAGGGTTTCGGAAGCACGCATCGGTGGACGTTCCGCCCAGCCGCCCTGGTGTGTACGCATGATTTCGCCAGCCCAGACTAAAGCGGCCCGGGTTTGAACGACGCGCTGCTCCGGCGTGAGTTTGACCGAAGTCTTGATTTGATTAATGGCGGTAATCAGGAGCTGAAGGTCTTCATCCCGCGCGGGAATCGGGAACCAAATGCACTTTGGAATCCGGCGGGCCAACAGCTCGGCCATTTTGAAATCGTCCGGGGAGGCAAGCAGAACGAGTGGAATGTCGGCCGTGCGCGGATCAAGTTTGATTTGCTGGAGCAACAGATCCGCCTGATTCGCCAGAAGCTCGACGTTCATCAGGATGGCGGAGTAGTCGCTGCTTGCGAGTGCTTTTCCAACGATCTCTTTAATATTCGTTCCCGTATCGAAATTGAAA
This sequence comes from Thermoguttaceae bacterium, assembly GCA_017447865.1. Classification (GTDB taxonomy): domain Bacteria; phylum Planctomycetota; class Planctomycetia; order Pirellulales; family Thermoguttaceae; genus RGIG3701. The sequence goes on along the minus strand of JAFSMO010000016.1, from coordinate 30,693 downwards.
CCGAATTTGAAGAAACGTCCCCCTAAAATCGTCGCGTCGGCGGAGCTTCTCGCACCAATCAGGACCTCACTCCGGCCCGTCGTGCTCATGAACCAGGCCAAGGTTTCTATGACGCGGGATGAACCGGGGTACGGCTTCTGCGGGTCCAGCTTCATGATGGTCTGGAGGGCCGCGAAACGAAGCAGACGGTTGGGGGTTTGTATGGCTTTCACCAGCAGCGAGCAGCCGTTTGAGCTCTGCAGCATGAGGGTCGGATCGACGTGCAGATTCTTGCGTTCTGCGTCGGCCTGGAGGAGGGTTTCATCCCCCTTTTCCCCGAGAGCCAAAACGGCCAGGATCGCGGCATCGTAAAATTGGGAAGTGAGGCACTCGTTCAGGAACGCCTCGATTTCCTCAATGGAAAATTCTTCTTTCAGTTTCTGGAATTCGGGCGTTTTGATGAGCTGGTCGGTTTTCAGTGCCGTTTCCGAAAACTCATCCATGAAAGTCGCCGTGTATTCCGAGGTGGTCATGAAGAAAAGTTTCCTTGATTCGACGTCTTCCGGGTACAGTTCCCAGAACGCGCGGGCAAAACGGTAGGAGTCCTGGCGGTATTTGACCAGCCGGTTGGCCGTCGTCGGGAAAATCGTTTTGGTTTCGGGATTCCAGCGCCAAACGACCGCGACGGAATCATCGTAGCCGGTCGTTTCCAGGACCTGCTTCTCTTTTTGGATCGCCTCGATTTGGTTCCTCAAAATCGTGGAAATTTGCGCCTTTATCATTTTTTTGTTTTTGAAGAGCGGCTCCAGGTGAGGCATGACTTTTGGTGAAAGTTCATGGTCTTCCCCGTTAATGACCGCTGAATAAAGCAAAAGCAGGAGCGCGTCACGGTTTTTCTTTCCCGCCAGGATCCTGAGGAAATGGCAGATCGGCGTCAAGCGTTTGGGATCGCCGGAGTCCAGCATGGCCCCGAGGCCACTGACCAGGGCGTCGCCGAAATTTTGAAGGGCCGTTTCAAGTGTTTGGGCTTTCTTAGCGTCTTTTTTGGGGTCCAATTTGGTATAAACGTCCAGAAGGGCCGGGAGGGAAAGAGACTGGTACGTCAAAAGTTCCGTCAATGCGACTTTTCGCGCCTGCTCGTCCGGGCTGGAAAGCTGATCGATCATTTCGTTGATGAATTCCGGGTCGGTGGAAAAGCGCTTCTCCAGTTCACTGAGGATGAATTTTCCGAAAGCGTTCCCGTGGGGGGCAAGATTCGGATTTTCAGAAAGTGTCGCGAAAAACGCACGGCCGTAAATCGTCACCAGCTTGGTCACGTCCTTGGAGGTTGGCTTGGCTTCAAGCGCTTTTTTGTAGAAAAGATTGGCCAGATCGAATCGGGTCAAATTGGCGAAATTGTGCGCGGCGTCCACCAACTCCAGGACCGTCGTGGGATTCCGGAGAAGAATTTCACGGATCGACGCGTCGCCGTACTGGTAACGTTTCGTTTCGTAAAGGGCTTTATTCTTGTACTGCTCCAGAATGGCGTCCGGGTCTTCCTCATCACCGACTCTCAGACGTGATTTCGGCTTGGCGTCCGCGTCATCATCATCGCCGTCTTCCGTGTCATCATCGTCGTCATCGTCATCATCTCCGAGGTCATCATCGTCATCGTCGTCATCATCGCCGAAGTCGTCGTCATCGTCGTCGTCATCGTCGCCTTCATCCATCGCGTCGTCATCGTCGTCGCCGTCCACATCGTCATCATCGTCGGCCGCGGCAGCGTCATCCTGAGCGGCGGCGCCAGCCAGGAAACCTTCCGAAGTCGGGCCGATCTGGACCGTCAGCGCGTTCTGAAAGAGAAAGACTCCCAAAAGGAGCGACAGAAAGAGGAAAAGGTCTTTCATGGATCGAATGAAATTTTTATGGGTGAACATGGGATTTTCTCTCTTGTTAAACTTTCAGTGATTTGACTTGAACGATCGGTTCGTTTTGGGCTTCCGGGCCCGCTTTACTCCAGTTCCGGCTGAACGATTTTGCCCTGGCGTTGGAGCTCGCAGTAATCGTAGGACCCGTAAAAGTCGCAGTTATTGTCCATCCAGAGGGTGAAGCGGTAAAGCTCCTCCGGCGTGAGTTTCAGTCCGTGGTGGTCGGACGTCAGGATCTTGTAAAGCTGACTGGCGTTCGAGCCGAATTTGCCCGGGTACGTCTGCGCGTCCGTCCACAAGTAGTGATTGTAGAAGAAGCAGTACGGTTTCAGGTTCCGGTACGACGTGAAAAAGTGCTCGTTTCCCGGGCCGCGGCTCAGATCGATCGCCTTGGGGTCGTTCGATTCGGCGTGGCATTTCACGCATTTCGCGTCGATGGTCGGCTGAAGGAGCGTCACGTAGTTGAACGGGTTGCTCCCCTCCGGGTCCGGCTTGATGACGCTCGGCGCGCGGCGCATCGCGGTCGGGACTTTCGGGCGGGCCGTGATCGCGATGTGGCGGTCCTCGTGGCACCCCTGGCAAATGAGTTCCTCACCCTCGTGCACGTACGTGTCGGAGCGCATGGTCTGGACCGCCACGCCGTTCCCGTCGAGCGCCTGGAAGTAGATCGGAATGTTTACCGGGACCGTGAAGTAAGCGCTTCCGTCCTCTTCGACCGGGACTGTGCCGAGAATCCGACGCGCGTTTTTCTGGTCGCCGTAGCCAATTCGCGGCGAGTCGGCCATCGGGTTCGGCTTCGGAAGGACCTGCACGATGCGCAGGCGCTCGATCTTCGTCCCTTCCGGGAACGGGTGCTTCGAGTCGTAAACGTTCACCAGACCAATATTCGCGGTCTTCGGAAGCGTTTCCGGATCAACCGGCTTGAACGTTTCGCCCGGGCCGAGCGGCAGACCGACGAGCGTCCGGTGAGGAACGACCGGATCCATCGCGCGGGCCTTCAGCGGGAAGGCGTCACGGCAGGAAATTTCCGGGTCGCGGTAAAGGAGCGTGCGGTTCCCGAACGCGTCGAGGAGGTAGATCCCGTAATTGTTCTGGAGGTAGTCGTTCCAGACGGCAAACGGGTCGTAAACGCAAATGTAAAACTGCTCGGAAAGCGGGTGCGCCGTGGCGTACTGCGCGGGTTCCTGGTAGCCGTACCCCATTTCCGTCTCGGGGAAACCCTGGTCGGGCGTGATGCGGCGAATGCAGCTCATGAAATCGTCGTCCTTCTGCTGCGGGTCCACGAGGATCAGCGAGCCGTACGTCTGGCCGTGGTGGGCGCAGGCGGTCGCGGTGAATTTCGGGGAGTTCGGGACTGGCCGCAGGTCGCCCTCGAAGAGCGGGACCGGGGCTTTTTCTTTGTGGTAGTTGCCGTGCAGGGCGCGCGGGTCGCGGCCGTCCGGAGTCGTGATCCACGGATGGTGCGCATTATTCGCGCCGCGGTCCACGTAGTCCCAGCGCGTGTAAACCACCATGCCGCTGTGATCCACGACGGGCGCCCACTCGTTCGTTTCGTGGAAGGAGATCGTCGTGATGTCCGAGCCGTCCGCGTTCATCGTGTGCAGCGTGTACGTTGGGACCGGGCGTCCGTGGCACCGGCCGAAACCGCCGCGGCGCTCGGAAATGAAAACGAGCCGGCCGTTCGGGAGGACGCACGGGTCGAATTCGTTGACCGCGCCGTCCGTGATCTGCGTCAGGTTGGACGCCTTGCCGGTCGCCGGGTCAAAATCGGCCTTGAAAATGTGGAAGCACGTGGTCGGCGTCCACTCGTACTTGTAGCGCTCCGGCGTCGTGTCGCAGGCCGCGAAGTAAATCGTTTTGGCGTCGTAGGAAAGCTCCGGCGAAAGGAACGCCCAGGTTTTGTCGAGCATTCTGCCCGCGTTCCGGCCGTTCTGGACCGGCTGGTCAAGTACCGAAACGACCTCGGGGTGGTCGGTGAATGCGTTTTTCAGGACGTACAGACCGCCGCCGGGCTGCTGGTGAAAACCGAAGTACTGGTCGCACATGTGCGAGCCGAAAACCTCAGGCCGCGTGCCGTTCAGGTAGTGGCGTTTCAGGAAGACCAGGTCGGTGAAGTCGAGCAGGGGATTCTGGAGCATGATCTTGCGCCGCAGTGCCGTCACCTCGGCAAAAACGGCTTTGCGCTCGGCCAGGTTTTCGACCGGGATCGATTTCGCTTTGGCGTTCAGTTCCTCCAGCGCCCGGGACTCAGCTTCGAGTTTGGGGCCGTTTTGCATCGAGTGCAGTGCGTCGATGAGCGGGAAGATCCGCCGAACGGCAACGTCGAGCGGGTCGCGGTCGGTCGGGAGGATCGTCGCGGCCGGGTGCAGGGTCTGGGCTTTGACCTCTTCACTCATGCCGGTGTTCAGGAGGCGCTTCGTCACGTACCACTCGCGGCCGTTTTCGTCCGAGGGGGAAATTTCCTTCCCGTCTTCATCGTAAATCGTGCGCGGCGGGCGGTTCAGCGTCGGGGCGGGGGCGTTTGCGTCGGCAGGACGTTCCACTCGCGCGTCGCCGAGATTGGCGTGGTCGCCGTAGTAATCCGCGCCTTTATCCACGATGATTTTCAGGATCGCCACGCCGGTCAGATCGATTTTGACCGCTTTGGGCGCGTCACCGAGTTTCATCTCACCGCTTTCCCAGACCTTTTGGCCGTCCGCGAAAAAAAGGAAGGAAAGCGGGCCTTTGGAGTCTTTTTCGTCACTGACGCCGACCTCTGCGAGGAACGTTCCGGTTTTCGCCGGATTGTAAAGCATGATTTCCGCCGGCGCGTGGGTTCCGACGCCGCGCTCGTAGGTTTTCCCGCCGATGGCCAGCTCGCCGCCGCCGACGGACGTTTTCGCCTGAGCGGAGTTCCAGCTGCAAGTGGTCAGTAGGAGGTCCATCTCGTCGAGCCAAAACGTCTGCGTCTGCGCAAAACAGGCGCCGGCCATCAGGAGCATGGCGAGGGTGAAAACGAAAATGGAACGGAGGGGAGTGGGCATGGGAAAAACCTGAAAAAGTAAAAAGTCCGGGAAAATTTGCGTGAAGCCTCACCTGAAAGGGAAACTCACCTGAAGCCTCCCCTGAAAGGGGAGGGGGACCGCCGCAGGCGGTGGTGGGGTTCCGGAGCTGGGGAAAGTCCATCTTTTGGTCCGACCCCCCCAGTCTCGCTTCGCTCGCCAGCCCCCCTTTCAGGGGGGCCTTTAAAATCTACGTGCCAGCCTCCCCTGAAAGGGGAGGGGGACCGCCGCAGGCGGTGGAGGGGTTTTGAAGCGGGGTGGGTTTTCCTTGGTTTCTTAACCCCCCAGTTTACAGTGGGCAAAAAGCCCACCGCTCGCCGGCAGCCCCCCTTTCAGGGGGGCCTTTAAATTTTTAAATGCGCTTCTTCCACGCGTCGATCTGCTTCCGGACCTCCACGGCGGCGGTGGAGCCGTAGCTCTGGAACGCCTCGATCGCTTTGCGCACACCGAGGATCTCGTAAACGCTTTCGTCCAGCTCGGGGCACTCGGCCTGGAACTCGGCCAGCGGAAGCTCGGCCAGCGCGATGCCGCGGTTCATGGCGGAACGGACGAGCCGCCCGACCATCCCGTGCGCCGTGCGCTGGGGAATGCCCCGCTTGATGAGGAACTCCATGAACGTCGTGGCGTCGAGGTAGCCTTTCTCAAGCCGGGCCTCGATCGCTTCCCGGTTCAGTTTCGTGTCGCGTACCAGATCGGCCGCCAGATCGAGCGCCGCCGAAACCGTGTCGTATGCGTCGAAAACCGGCTCTTTGTCTTCCTGAAGGTCGCGATTGTACGCCAAAATCAGCCCCTTCACGAGCACCATGAGGGTCTGCAGATCGCCGATGACGCGCGCCGTTTTGCCGCGGATCAGCTCCAGAACGTCCGGGTTCACCTTTTGCGGCATGATGCTCGATCCGGTGCAGAACTTCTGCGGGAGTTTGAGGAAGCCGTACTCGCAGGTGGACCAGAGGATCCACTCTTCCGCCCACGTGCTCAAATGCTCGGCGATGAGCGAAAGGCAAAACGTGAATTCCAGCGCAAAATCGCGGTCGCTCGAAACGTCCAGCGAGTTGGCCGCCACGCGCTCGAAACCGAGCAGACGCGCCGTTTCAAACCGGTCGATCGGGATGGAAGTCCCGGCCAGCGCCGCGGCGCCGAGCGAAAGCGTGTTCACCCGTTTCCGGCAGTCGGCCAGACGCTCACGGTCCCGCGCGTACTTTTCCACGTAGCAGAGCCAATAGTGCGGCGCAAGCACCGGCTGGGCGCGCTGCGTGTGCGTGTAGCCCGGCAGAATGCAGTCGAAATCCGCGTCGCAGCGGTCGATGAACGATTTCTGAAGGTTCGCGAGCAGGCCGTCCAGCGAGTCGATCGCATCGCGGACCCAGAGGCGGAAGTCGGTCGAAACCTGGTCATTTCGGCTCCGGCCCGTGTGCAGTTTGCGCCCCGTGTCGCCGATGCGGTTGATCAGTTCCTTCTCGACGTGCATGTGAATGTCCTCGAGCTTGAGCGAGTACTCGAAATTCCCCGCCTCGATGTCGCGCAGGATCCCCTCAAGCCCGTCCCGGATCGCGGCGGCTTCTGCGTCGGTGAGGACGCCGACCTTCGCGAGCATCGCCGCATGAGCCTGGGACCCGCGAATGTCCTGGCGGTACAAACGGCGGTCAAAACTGATGCTTTCGGTGAATTTTTCCATTCTGGGGTCGGCGGCCTCTTCAAAAACCCCGCCCCACGCTTTATTCGCGGCTTGAGACTGACTCACGGTGAACTCCAATTCGATTCGTTCTTCGATGGAAATATAATTTCCCTTAATCCAATTTTTCGGCAAACTGTACCGATTGCACTTAATATTATACCGGAGTTTGAGGAAAAATCCAGTACTCCTTGCGTAAAATTTGACGAATAAAAAGAGTTTGCGGAACAAAAGCGGCTCAAGTTTCAAGAAAGGAGGGGTTTTGACGATAGTAAGGAATGAAACGGCTTGAAACCGATTTCAGGCCGCGCAGTACATTAATTTTCCCCCTTCATCGGGTTCAGAAATCATGAGCGAAACCTCCTTGAAAAACCAGCTTCCCGCGCCGGCCGAGGACTCCAAACCCCTCGGTGAGGAGGAATTTCTTGAAAGTCTGAACCTTGCCGCCCCGAAATCGGATGGGGCCGGTGTTCCGCTCGATTCCGGCCGGACGTCGCCGTTTTTGCTGAATCTCGCGGGGAGTCTGGAGCGTTTTCTCGACGTCGTGGGGGAGGTTTTTGAACTCTCGCTGACCACGGAAAACGGCGTTTCCCGGAAGCGGCCGCGGACGTTCGAGGGGGGCGGTTTTGCCGTCTCGTTCCCGTTTGAGGACGGCGTGGGCGTTTTTTTCGTGGCGGACCGTGGCGAGATCCTGGCCCCGTGGCTCGAAAACCCGGGAATCGCCGGCAAATCGCGGATCCTACTGCTGGCCAGCGAGCTGGAGCGGCTTTTCTCGCCGGACTGGGACGGAACGTCGGTCCAGGAAAACGGCGAAGAGGCCAGTTCCGAGGCGAAACCGTTTTACACCGGGCCAGATTTTTTCTATGGCCGAATTGCCGGGCTGGAGTCGATTTTCGACGCGCTTCCGATGGAAACTCTGGCGAAATTCCGCTCGTTTGCGATCCGAAAATTCGACGGTCGGGAAGGGTGCGCGTGGATGCTCGGGCCGCTTCCCTCGGCGGAGATTCTCGCGGAGCATGAGGTCCCGTGCGACGCCAACGCGCGGAACGTGGAGAGTCCGCGGCCGGTGCGCTCGCTTGAGTGCGTGGAGGTGGAAACGGAAGTTTCGCCCTTGACGGTCGCGCCGCCTGAAATGCTTTCCGACCCGCTTCCAGAGGAACCCGTTTCGGACTCGGAAACGAATGAGGAAGACCCGGCCGAGACCGATTCCAATGAGTCGGAAAGTGAAGAAGCCGCGGTTTCCGAAACGGTTTACCGTTTTCACTTCCGCACGCCGCTCTACTCGCCGAAAATGCGTGCGCGGCGCGAGGAGCAGATCCTCTCCCAGATCCAGTACGAGCACCCGATGAACACTCAGCGGTGGCGCGTTCGTGTGGAAAAGACCACGGAACGGTTCAAGAACGAGATCCAGGCGGCGATGCTCATTGCAGCGTATTCGCGTTCGATGGCGAATCCGGGATTTGCTTCTGCTCCTGCACCGGTTTCGGGGATTGCGCTCCCACCCATGACGTCGCTCGTGGAGACGAAAATTCCATGCGAAGGGATCGACCCGGTGCAGATCGTGGAGTTCCCGTTAACCACCGAGGAACCGTTTGAGCCGGTCTCCGTCGCGCTGACGGACTGGTCGGAAAATTCTTTCGTCGTTTCGAGCCTGATCGAGCCGGAAAGTACGATCGAGCCACCGAAGGATGAGATCCAGCCGGAAACGCTGATGGAAACGGACGAGGAAGCCGAGACGGTCGAAATGCCGCACGTTTTGACGCCGTTTACGGAGGATTTTTCGGAAGAAGCCGAAACGGAAGCGTTTCCGGCCCTCACGGCTCCGACGGACGTTCAGAAACGGCTGGAAGTTCCCGTTCCGGTTTCGATCCTGCTCGGTCGCGGAAGGGTTTCGGTCTCGGAAATTCTGGGCTGGAAAAAAGGGACCATTCTGAATTTGGGTCAAAAAATCGACAAAACTTGCGAAGTTTTTGTAAATGGAGGTTGCGCAGGACGCGGATTTCCGGTAGAATACGAAAACCGGGTGGGTGCCCGGGTCCAAGACCTCCATTTAAATAAATAGTGAAAACGATTCGGCACTGAATCCGACCTTTCAGAAACTCACGGCTCGTTTTCACTATTCGTTCTGAAAGGCGTTCCGTGTTCCTGACTTCGCATTTTTTCACGTTTCTGCTCGTTTTGCACGTTCTGTGCTACGCGCTTGCTTTGCCCCTGGTGGGGTGGAAATGGCTGATTTTCCCGGCGCTGGCGGCGGTCGTGCTTCCGGTTTTGCCGCGGAGGCTTCCGGGGAAGCACCCGTACGCGAAACTGTGGCTTGCGGGGTTCTGTTTCTGGTTTTACGTCACGCACTTCGTGAGGTTTCCGCACTGGATCAATTACGGACTTTGGGTCGCTCTGGGGGCGTACCTGGGCGTTTACCTTCCGCTTTTTGTGGGCTGCGCGCGGCGTTTATATCACCGCCGGCTTCCGCGAATTTTTTATCCGGTTCTGGGCCGGAGGGTTTTTTCGCCGGTTTTTCGGACGCTCGCTTTTCTGTTTTCGGTCACGATGAGCTGGGCCGCCTGCGACGTGCTGCGCGGGTGGGTCCTTTCCGGCTTCATGATGGGTTCCGCCTCGGACGTTTTCTGGCGTGACCCGATTTGGCTTCAGACCGCCGACCTGTTCGGTCAGTGGGGCGTTTCGTCGTTTCTGGCGTTTTTGAGCGCCTGTATGGGGCTAATCTTCTGCGGCGTGATGTTGAGGTCCACCAGGAAAATGAACGTCGAGCTCGTGAAGACCCCGTTCATCTGCCTGATCTTCGGCCTGATGTTTCTCCTTGGTTACGGCGACTGGCGGCTTCATCAGGCCAATCCGAACGAGCAGTGCGGGACCATCGCGCTGCTGCAGGGAGACGTTCCGGCCGATCTGGAAAATACGCCCGAGCTGATCGAGAAAACCGAGGCGGCGTACCTGAAACTCGTGGAGGAAGTGCGGACGCGCGGTGACGTCGATTTGGCGGTTTATCCCGAGTGCATTTTCCGCAGTTCCGTGTATTTTGCCGAGCCGAACGCATTTCAGCCGTCCAAAATCCGGAATGAGGACGGAACGCCCGTCGATTCGGAGGTTTATCAGAGCTGGCTCTCCAGAGCGTCGCGGCAGTCGCAGGAGGAGCTTCTGAACTTTGCCCACTACGGCGTCGGGACGCAGTTTCTGACCGGCTGCTCGACTTTTTACTACCGTCCGGAGCGCGTGGAAGTGTACAATTCGGCGATTTTGGTGAGGCCTGAGACGGAAAAACTCGACCCGGCGGCCGCGTACCACAAAATGATCCTCGTCCCGTTCGGGGAGTACGTTCCGCTGATCCCGACGCTTCAGAAATGGTTCCCGAATATCGACGCGGGCCTGCCGATCGGGTCACAGGACGCGGGGAAAAAACCGGTTTGCGTGACCTTCCGGACGAAAGAAGGGCGTGAACTGCACGCCAGCCTGAGCATTTGCTACGAGTCGGCCCTGAGCCGCCTGACCCGCCGCCAGATCGCGGGCCCGAGAAAAGATGGGGTGGAGCCGGACTGCATCATCAACCTGACGAATAACGGGTGGTTCCGCTACTCGCACGAGATGCGGATGCACGAGGCGTGCGGTGTTTTGCGGGCGATCGAAAACCGGAAGCCGTTCCTGACCGCGGCGAACTGGGGAATTACCGCGTCCATTAACGCAAACGGCCGGATCCTCGGTGAGGTCCCGGCCGGTAAATCCCAGGTTTTGTATACGAGCGTTCAGCCGGACCCGCGCCGCACGGTTTTCACCGCGTGGGGTGGGGTCCTGCTTTGGATCCCGCTCGCCGTGATGGCGTTCGCTTTCAGCCCTGGCGTTTTTTCCCGCGCGAAATCATAAAGATTCCCGAAAGGCCCGCGAGGAGCAAGACCCACGTGGCCGGTTCCGGCACGGCACTGCGGTCAATGCGGATGAAACCGTCGCCGCCGGCCATCAGACCGTCCAGGTTCCAGACGGACTGCGGGAACATGCTGTTGATCGTGATCTCTGAGAAATTGTACTCCGCATTGGGGGCGTTGAAGATCTGGACGTCACTCATGAAGGTCGGATCATTCTCGATGTTGACCGTCAGCGCGCCGTTAAATTCGGCCTGGCCCGTGATCTCGAGCGAGTCGTGCGCGCCGTTGGCCGCGTTGATACCCATCACGATTTCCGCGTTTTCACCCTGCGTATAATCGCCCGTGACCTTTACGTTCTTGTAATTTTGCACGACGGTCGCAAACGGAGCGCTCGCGTCGAGCAGGTTCGTCGTGGAAACGACGGCCCCTCCATCTCCGAGTTTCTGCATGTTCATCTCCGTCAGGTTGTTCCCGCCGTAGCCGTCGTAGTATTGGAACATGAAATCGTGCAGGCCGGGCGTGAGGTGAATGGCCGTGGAAATGGACGCTTTGCCCCACGGGCTGGCGTCGTCCAGGAGGGTCATGTGCGCGACGCACTCGCCGTCCACGTACAGGAACCCGCCGTCGTCTCCCTTGAAGTTGAATTTGTAGTCGCCTTCGGAATCAATGGAGATTTTACCTTCATAAATGATCGTGAAGTAATCCAGACCGAGGTTCTGCGGGAGGTAATTGGCGATCGAAGCCGACCCGACGGTAATGGTCGAGGGGGTGGTCACTCCGCTTTGGGGGTAATCCGTCTCGGTCGTTTTGGATTTCGCCCAGAAATCGGCGACCGTTGCTGCCGATGTGTCTTTGATCTTGGCGTCTCTGGCTCCCGGGAACGCGTTGTTCGTTTTGCGGGTCCAGGTCAGCGTCTGCGTGTTGACCTGATCGCCCACGTAGAGCGTCCCGCCGTCCTGAGTCAAATTGCCCGTCGCGGAGGTGCCGAGGTAAAGATCGCCGCCGGTCCACGTGAGGTTCTGCGCGTTTTCGAGCGTGTTCGTGCTGACCGTCGCGCTGCCGGACATTTCCATGGTGCCGGTTCCCGTGCCGCCGATCTTCAGCGTGCCGTTCGATTTCAGGACGCCGGCCGAAATGTCCAGATCACCTGTTGCGCCGGCGACGGTTTGACCGACTTGAACTTGACCCGCCGTCACCATGCCACCGGTCTGCGTGTAGGTTCCCGTTCCGCGGTTTCCGACGGAAAGGGTATTGCCTGCCGTGGCGGTTCCGCCCGAGACGGTTACGTTACCGGTCGAGCCGGGCTGGTCCGCGATGGAAAGGTAGTAACCAGTCGAGAAACTGCCCGCCGCTATATTTAAATTGCCCGTTCCAGACCGGCCAACGTTAAACGAGTTGGACGTGAATTTCCCGCCGTTCATTTCGATCGTTCCGGTACCTGTGGTACCATTGCCGAGGTTGATGTCGTGGTAGTAGGTGAGATTTCCGCTGTTCAGGACGACCTTTCCCTGACCGGCCTCACCGATAGACAGATTGCCCGCTCCGTCGTCAAGAAGCGTACCGCCATTGATCGTCAGGACCTGTTCGCCGGAAGCAGCGTTGATTGCTCTTGTGCCATTTTTGAGGGCCAGCGTTCCGCCGGAATTGACGTTGATCGGGCCGGTGATCGTGCCGCCGGACCACGTGGTCTTGCTGCCGGTGACGGTCAGCGAATTGGAGAGGGTCCCGCCGGTGATCTGGGTGTTGCCCAGGCTGGTCAACGGAGCCGCGATCGTGCCGTTGGAAAAGTTCATCGTGCCGTTGCCCGTGACCACTACCGAGCCCGCCGTGACGGAGCCGCCGGAAATGTTCAGCGCGCCGGTGCTCTGGGTCCCGACGGAAATTTCTTTCGTGACGGTCATCGTACCGCCCTGAATATTAATGGTGCCGTTTCCTTGCGTCGAGCCCTCGTTTCCTTCACCGATGGAGACGTGATCGGTGCAGACGATGGTCCCGCCGGTCATCGTGACGGTGCCGGTGGTTTTGTGCCCGACGGTCAGCCAGCCGAGATTCATCGTTCCGCCGCTCATCTCCATCGTGCCGCCCATCGTCGAGCGGTTTCCGACGCAGAAGTAGCCGCTGTTCTGGAACGTACCGCCCGAGATGACGAATTTACCGCCGCCGACTCCGCTGTAATTTCCGACGTTAAACGCGCCGCCGGCGTTGACCTGCCCGCCCTCCATGTAGAGGGTAGCGGTGCCGTCCTCGGAATAAATGGAGGTGAGTCCGGAAAGCGTTCCGCCCGAAACGTGCAGATTATTCGTCGAGACGGTCGCACCGAGGCCTGAGATGGTTCCGCCGCCGATCAAAATAACGGTCTGCGCACCGGTGAGCGTCGCGTTCGTGGCGTTGAGCGTCGCGACGGTCGAGGTGGACGAGCCGTCACCGACCGTCAGGGTTTTCAGTCCGGGGTCGTTGGTCATCGTGACGGTTCCCGATTCGATGAAGGCCGCGGAGTTGGCGGCAAGTGATTGGCCTGCGACTCCGGCGGCGTTCGTCCAGTTCGCGTCGGTGAGCACTCCTGTTCCGCCGGCCCACGTATAGACGGCCGTCCCGTTTTTCATGATGTCGGTGTAGTTCGCCACTTCGGAAGCGCCCAGCGCGCGGGTGAAGATCCGGATCTCTTTGATCGTTCCTTCGTAGTACCCGCCGTCAGCGCCCATGCGCCCGATGTACACCGCGACGTTGGAGTTTCGCGCATTGTTCTGAATGGTTTGGGAGGCGATTTGACTGCCATCCTGCCACGTGGTGAGGCTCGTACCGTTGACGACCATCGCGGCAACGGCTTCGGTGTTCAGCTCGACGGTCGCGGTGGCGGGACGCAGAGAAACGTCCGACGGGCCCTTGCCGTAGCCGCTGACGATTCTTTTAGCTGCGTCGTAACCGAGACCCCAGTCGTACACCACGCCGCCCTGTTCCGCGCCGACCAGCCCGGAGACTTTATAAAACGCATCATTTGCGCCGCTGCAGCCGACTTTTGTCGGGGTAAAGTCCACGAGGATCGTGTAATTCGTCTTTCCCGCGATGGGGTTTTGGCTGGTGGCCGTAGAGAAGTAGGAGCCCGCGCTGTTTGTCGCGTCCCCGGAGCGGGTAAATACGACTCCGCCAGCGCCGTTGGAGGTTGGGTAAACGCCCGCGCCGGCAATCGCATCCGCCCCGATGGAACCGATGCGGTCCGTCCACGAAACGGCCGTTCCGGCATTTGTATTCGTATAATCGCTTCCGACCCACCACGCGGTCATTCCCCCCTGAACCGCCCAAACGGACGAAGTGAAGGAAACGTACGCACCCATCAACGCAATGAAAAACAAAAATCGCTTCATTTTTACACTCCAACTGGTAAATTTATTAACCTATGACGTTAATTTTATTCCGGGTCGTTTAAAAAGCAACAAAAAAAAGCGAAAATTTTTAAAATTTTAGAAAATTTTTAGAAAAAAGAGTTGGAGGAGTGTTGAGAGTTGAGAGTTGAGAGTTGAGTTGACGCTGGCGCGTAACGTTGATTTCAGAAAGATTTCAACCCATAGAAAGCCACCGGCTTTCTTAACTCAACTCTCAACACGGAAAAGTATTATTTCCCAAGGAAATGATCGTTAATGGCGGGGTCGTTGTGACGGACGGCGCTGTCGGTGTGCAGATTGGCGACTTCGGTCAGGATGCAGCCTTCAGGGCCGGCCATCTGCCAGTGCTTCGATTCGACTTTCGCCAGCTGAACGTAATCACCGGGGTTGGCCCACTGGCCATGCTTGACCTCGACGGTCCCGCCCATGTGGCATTCCGGGATCTTGATCTCCGGCGGGAGATTGTCTTCGCCGATGCCGACGATGAACGACTTGCCGTGACGGATGAACCAGCCTTCGTTCTTGACCGCCTGGCCTTCGCCCTTGATGTGCCAGTGTTCCGGCAGCATCTGGCCCGGGAGGAGGTAGAGGTCCTGCATCATGAACGTCTGGCCCTTCTTGTCCTTGTCGTTATTGACGATTCCGATGCACGCCAGGCCGAGCTCGGTAAACTTGCCTGTCCCGTAGTCAGAAATCCACATGCGTTCTTTCAGATCCGGAAAAACGGGGTAATTGAAGTACCGGCACAGGGCGATGATCGCGTCCTTGGCTTTGTCTTCGTTGAACGACCCGTCCAGGTCATAGAAGTCGGCGTTGTTGAACTTCAGACCCGCAGCGGCAGGCTGAGCCGGCTGTGCAGGCTTCACAAAGGGCAAACTCGGAAAACGAAGGCGGCCAGCGGCCTGCGATTCCGCAGCGGTCCCGGCGACCACACCCGCCAGAGCCGCGCCCGTGGCCTTCAAAACAGAACGACGATTGATTTTTTCCATTTCTGACTCCTTTTAAAATTTAAAATTAATGAAATAATTCACCACCAAAACGGGTTTATTCAGAAATTATACCAGTATCCCGGTTTATTTCAAGAGTTTCTTTCACCCAAATCGAAAAAAATGCAAAACTTTTCTCTTTCTTTCATTAAATTTGGCTCCAGGCCCTTGAACTGGATCGGTGAATCAGATAGAATACTGAGGTCGATTGAAAGTTTTTCAGGACCATCAGATCTTCAAAAAATCAGAATCATGTATTACCTTGGCATCGATAACGGCGGGACCATGACGAAGGCAGCCCTGTTTGACGGGACCGGGACGCTGGTTTCCGTCTGTTCGGAGAAAGTGGAACTCCTTCACCCGCAGCCGGGCATGGAGGAAGTGGACGGCGCGCAGCTGTGGCAGAGCAACGTCAAGGCGATCCGCTCGGCCGTCACCCAGGCCGGGATCGACCCGAAAGAGATCGCCTGCGTCGCGTGCGCCGGGCACGGGAACGGCATGTACCTGGTGGACGGCGATGGCGCGCCGCTCGTGGGCGTGCGCTCGACCGACATTCGCGCCCGGGAGTACGTGGACCAGTGGGAACGGGCCGGCGTAGTGGACGCCCTGATGAGCAAAACGACCCAACGCACGTGGGCGGCCCAGCCGAACGCGCTCCTCCGCTGGTTTGAAGACCATCAGCCGGAAACGCTCCAGAGGGCGAAATGGCTCTTCATGGTCAAAGATTTCGTCCGGTTCAAACTGACCGGCGAGGCGGCGATGGAACTGACCGACGCGTCCGCCACGAGCCTGCTCAACAATCAGACGGGTCAGTGGGACGATGAACTTCTTCGGGCGTGGGGTGTGGAAAAGTACCAGCATTTACTGCCGCCGCTGGTGCAAACCACCCAAATCTGCGGGCACGTCACGCCGGAAGCCGCACAGGAAACGGGTCTTGCGGCCGGAACGCCCGTCGCCGGTGGTATGTTCGACATTGACGCGGTGGGGCTGGGCGTCGGCATGACAGACGAACGGTCGCTCTGCCTCATTTCCGGGACGTGGGGGAACAATCAGTACATCGCCACGGCGCCCGTGGTCAGCAAGGACATTTTCATGACCACCCTTTACTCCATCCCGGGCTTCTACCTCATGCTCGAGGGGAGCGCGACCTCGACGAGCAATCTGGAATGGACGCTTTCGACGTTTTTCAAGGCGGATAAAGAACTGCTCGCTCTGAAGAACAGCGGGAAGACCATCTACGACGTGCTGAACGAAGAATTGGAGGCGACGGAACCGGAAGACACCGGCGCGATTTTCCTCCCGTTCCTGTACGCCTGCCCGCCCAATCCGGACGGCAAAGGGGTCCTGTTCGGGCTGGACGCCTGGCAGGATCGCGGGCACGTCATGCGCTCCGTTTGTGAAGGGATCGTTTTCGCCCACTACTGGCACATCGAGCGGCTGCTCAAGTTCCGCTCCAAACCCGGCGAGATCCTCCTGGCGGGCGGAGCGGCCAAAAGCCCGATCTGGCGGCAGATGTTCGCCGACGTGTTCCAGACGCCCGTGCGTGTCCCGGACGGCGCCGAGCTGGGCGCGCTGGGGGCCGCAATCGCCGCCGCGGTCGCCGTGGGAGCGTTTCCCGACTGCAAGACTGCGTGCAAAACGTTCGTCAAATTCTCAAACGTGAACCACCCGGACGCCGCCAAAGCGGACCTTTACGCCAAAAAATACGCCCGGTTCAAAAAGCTCCTCGAAGTTCTGGAGCCAGGATGGAGTGAACTGGCATGGAAGTGATCACCGCGCAACAGGCCGTCCAAAAGTACGTCAAAAGCGGCGCGACGCTGGCGGTCGAAGGGTTCATCGGGCTGATGAAGCCGGAGGAACTGCTGATCGCCCTGCGGGACCGGTTTCTCGAAACGGGCGGGCCGCGTGACCTGACGGTCGTCCACTGCGCCGGTCAGGGGGACGGGACCTCGCCCGGCTGCGGGATCAATCGGCTCGCGCTGGAAGGGCTCGTCGGCCGGATCATCGCCAGCCATTTCGCCATGGCGCCGGACATTCAGCGGCTCATTCTGGAAGATAAAATCGCCGGGTACAACCTCCCGCAAGGCGTGATCTCGCACCTGTACCGCGACATTGCGCAGGGCCTGCCCGGAAACATCACCCACGTCGGGCTGGAGACGTTCGTCGATCCGGCGCTCGAAGGGGGAAAACTCAACGAAAAAGCGCGGCAGGCCGGCGATCTGGTCGAGAGGATCACGATTGGCGGGAAGCCGTTTCTGCTTTACAGGGCGTTCCCGATCGACGTCGTTTTTCTGCGGGCGACCTCCTGCGACGCGAAGGGGAACTGCTCGCTCGAACGTGAGCCGGTCAGTCTGGAAGTCACGGCCATGGCCCAGGCCGCCAGAAACTCCGGCGGGAAAGTGATCGTGCAGGTCGAACGCCTCGCCGACGCTCCGCTCGACCCGCATCAGGTCAAAATTCCGGCGTGTCTGGTGGACGCGGTCGTCGTCGCCCGGCCCGAAAACCACCGAATGACCAACGACTTCGACTTCGAGCCCGCGTTTTTGGGCGGAGGTCATCACGAGGCGCAAGAGAAACAGGACGCGCAAGCGCCGCTCGGCGTCCGCCAGTTCATCGCGCAGCGGGCCGCCCGGGAACTGACGCCGGGAGCGATCGTCAATCTGGGCATCGGAATGCCGGAAGGGATCTCCGCGGCCGCGGCCGAAATGGGGATTTCCGATCTGATCCTGACCACCGAGTCGGGGACGATCGGCGGCTTCCCCGCCTCGGGAGGATCTTTCGGCGCGGCGGCCTGGCCCGACTGCATCCTCAGCCAGCCGGAGCAGTTCGACTTCTACGACGGCGGGGGCCTCGACGCCGCGTTCCTGGGGCTGGCTCAGGCGGACCGCTTCGGGAACGTCAACGTCAGCAAATTCGGCTCGAAACTCGCGGGCTGCGGCGGGTTCATCAACATCACCCAGAACGCCCGGCGCGTCGTCTTTTGCGGGACGTTCACCTCCGGCGGGCTGAAAGCCGAATTCCACGACGGTCGGCTGAAGATCGTGCAGGAAGGCCGGATCAAAAAATTCGTCCGCGACGTTGAGCAGATCACGTTCAGCGCCCGCCGTGCCGCCGAAACGGGCCAGGACGTTCTTTTCATCACGGAACGGGCGACGTTCCGCCTCATCGACGGCGTGATGACGCTGACGGAACTCACCCCCGGCGCGGATCTGGAGCGGGACGTTTTGGCGCTCATGGAATTTCCGGTCCGGGTCTGTACCAATCAACCGGGCTGAACGATTTGGGCGCCCCGGCCTTCTGCCGCCGGATGTGGAACCTGGCGCAATCCCGAGGAATCCAGACCTACTGCCAATGCGCGGGCGAGCGTTCGAGATACTGGCATTATCACCCGCTAACGGGAGAGAGGTGAGGAAGGAAAGAGACGGGGCTGAATATTTTGCTGGGGGCTTTGGCACTACGGCCTTGCGATCTGCTTGCCGCGGCTCCGCCTCGCCGCTTGCTAGAGTGTGCGGCACTCCGTGCCTAATCCTCTGGACTAGGAACTACAAGCAGCCGGAAGCCGAAGTGGCAGTCCCTGTCGTTAGGCGTGCCCCTGTGGCGGTATGCCGGCAGGCAGCTCACGGAGAGGTAGTTGAAACTCCCGCCGCGAGACACACGGTACGGGGAAGCCGTTGTGTTTTCCGGGTCGCTCTTTGGCGACCTGGAGTAATAAGTGGAGTCGTAATAATCGGAACACCACTCCCACACGTTACCGTGCATGTCGTACAAACCCCAAGCGTTCGGCTTCTTCTGACCCACTGCGTGGGTCGTCAAATCCGAATTGGAAATGTACCACGCCATCTCGTCAAGATTTCCAGCGTAAGAACCCGTCGTACCCGCTCGACAAGCGTATTCCCACTGCGCCTCCGTAGGAAGTTGGACTCGCTGACCTAATTTCTGGCTTAACTTCTTACAGAATGACTGGCAGTCCTCCCAGCTCACGTACTCGACCGGATTCCGCTCCCCCTTGAATTTGCTCGGATTATTCCCCATCACGCTCTGCCACATTGCTTGCGTAACCTGCGTCTCCAAAAGCCAGAAACCCTTTGTCAGTTTCACTTGGTGGACGGGTTTTGAATGATTGAGCCGGGAATCCCGGCCCATCATAAACACACCCGGCGGGCACCAGCGGAACGCGTAGTCGATGCCGTCCGCCGTCAGAATTTTGCGTTCGCCCGCTTTTTTTGACGATGCTGGAAGCATCGTCCCCGTATTCACTGGTCCGACATTGGCGGACGGGACGGCCGTGGACGGCGAGCCGCCGTTCTTCCGGATTAACGACGCTGGCGGCTTCGTCCCCGTATTCGTTTTTGTGTGAGACGGACTGGCGGCCGGGCCGGCCGCGGACGGCGAGCTGCCGTCCTTCCGAATGGACGACGCTGGAAACGTCGTCCCCGCAGAAGCAAGCGCGTCGATGAACGCTCGGCACGTTGCGTAGCGGGCCGACGGCTCCGGCGCAAGGGCTTTCACCACAATCGGTTGAATCTCCGGGGAAAGCAGAAGCGCCGAAAGCGGTGAGAGTGACCCGGTGAGGAATTCCAGCGCCACCATCGCAAGCGAGTATTCGTCCGTCTGCCCGGTTTGAAGTTGGCGCGTTTTCTGCTCCGGAGCCATGTAGGATTCGGTGCCGGACTGGGAAAACTGGCCCTGTGTCGCCTTCGTCGCAGTGCGGAGGTTAGCCGCGATGCCGAAGTCGATCAACCACGAAACCCGAATGCCGTTAAGTTGCGTAAACATCATGTTTTCGGGCTTCACGTCGCGGTGGATCACGCCAAACTTGTGCGCAAAATCCAGAGCGTCGGCAATCGGACGCAGCACGTCGCAGACCTCTGCGAGTGATTTCGGCTTTTCGGCGAACCAGTCGGCGTAGGAACCGCCATCCGCGTAGCCCATCACGATAAGGTAGCCACACGCCGGGTCATGCTCGATGACGTAAATCGGGCAGATATTTTGATGGTTCAGGCTTTGAATGAGCCGGAACTGCTTCAGGGCTTTTTCCTGCGCGCCTTCATTATCACGTCGATCGGGACGAATGGTCTTTACCACGACTTTACGGATTTCCTGCCTGTTCCGAATCTCGGTAGCCAGCCAGACCTCGCCCATACCGCCCGCGCCGAGGTTTTTCTCAAGGCGGTAGTTCTTGTTTTCGCCGAGGAATTGGCCTTCCTTGAGTTCCACGGTGTAAGAGTTGAAATCATCTTCGAACGTCGGTAAATTGTCGATCGTACCCATTGTGTTTTTATCCGTGACTGGGGAATCATTTTCAAAATCTTTTTAAATTCTAAAGGAAATCCCATTAATTGCAAGGGGGGCCGAAAGGAAAGCCCAGACCTTCTAAAAACTTTTGAAAATTCTAGTTACACTCTATTTTCTTGTTTTTTACTCAAATATACAATATTTCCAATTGACATTTTCCTCGGAACGTTTATAATGCGGGTGTTCGATCGAGGGGCGCGGATCCCTCGCCACCCCAAACCCACGGAGAAATGACCATGAAGAAACACAAGCCGCGCATCCAGGTAACCAGCACGCTCTGCCCGGAGGTCCACGCCCTCCTGCTCCAGATCGGGGAGCCTCGACACAGCTTTCCTGAAGTCGGGACAAAAAAACGGACGCCTTCACGAAAAAAAGCGTCCGTCTCTCGTTTTAACTTCCGAAATCGCTGCGCATTAAAGGTCGATCACCGACATGGAATGCGGCGCGTCGTTCTCGTTGTCAAACGGCAGGTCGATGTTGGAAATGTAGAGTTTGTTCCCTCGGCGGATCACCTCGGAGCAGCGGTCCAGCGCGCCGTCTGCGCCGGTTCCGACCGGGTTTTTGGCGAGCGTCGTCACCTTGCCCGTCGAGATGCAGACTTTATGCACCGCGTTGCCGGCAAAGTCCGCGAAGTAAATGCAGCCGAACGTGCTGTCCACGCGGATCCCGTCGATGGACTTGATCTTCTTGCGCTCTTCCGGGCACGGGATCACGTTGCGGATCTTCACGACCTTCGAACCGTCCGCGTCAAAGGTCAGCTCGTAGATCTGCTCATCCCCGAAATTGGCAACGTAAACCCGGCCGTCCACGGAAGAACTGCAGCCGTTCGCGCCTACGCGCCAGTCCGGATCGTTGGTCTTGAACTGGAAGATGAAGTGCGGGTCGCAGTCCGTCTCGCTCACGTACGTCTTAGCCCGGTACGGTTTTTCCGGGTCCAGCTCTTTCAGGTCGAAGCAGAACAAACCGGAGGTCAGCGGGCACGGCGTGTCTTCTGTTACGCGGGTCTCGCAGAAATAGACCTTTCCGTTGGCGACCGTCAGGCCGTTCGGCGCGACGAAATTCGTCGCCAGGACCTCGCAGCGAACGGGTTTGCCGTCTTCAAAAACGACGCGGAGCAGCCGCCCGTTGTGATTGACGTGGCCGCTGATCTCCTGCGAGTCGGCAACGTACAGGTTCCCGTCGGGGCCGAAGGCAATCCCCAGCGTGCCCGCGTGTTTGGTTTCGGGGCTTGCCGGAATGCGGAAAACTTCTTCGACCGTGTCGTCCGGCTTGATGACCAGAAGCGGCGCGTCGCCCTCTTCCACCGCGGCCGGAATGACCAGGTAAATATTATTGTCCGCCGGGTTGTACGTCATGCCGTCCGGTGTGACGTATTGGTCGCCCAGGTCGATCATCCGGGGCGTTTTCAGGGCCGGCACGTCCTTGCCGAATTCCGCCACCAAAGGGGAAAATCCCGCTCGTAAATTGGCATTTAAAGTGTCAAACGAGAATTCCTCTGCGAAAGCGGAAACTCCCGAAACGGCCGCCGCGGCCAAAACCAGCAGCAAAGCGATTTTTCGGATCATGATGATTTCTCCTTTATGTTAAGAGTGAATGTGGTTTTTCAGGATGTGATTGTTAGTGCCGGTGGGTCGCCAAAACGGCAAAACGGTTCATGCGCCGCCGTCAGCGCACGGCTTTTTCACCGAGGACCTGAACGTTCATGAAGTTTCCCGGGGCGGTCGGGTTCTGGTAGTACCACACGACTTCTTTGTCGCGCGTGATCTCGAACATGCACGACGTATGCGTCTGGCCGTGGTTGCAGGCGTAGTTCCCGACCACGATGTTCCCGTTTTCCCGGACCTGAAGGCCGCACATGCAGGAGATCTCGAGCGGTTTCAGATCGTCCATCGTGCAGCGCCAGACCTCTTTGCCGTTCGCGTCGAACAGGACGATCAGGTTCAGGAACGAGCCGAGGACCTCGCCGTTCGGAAGCGAAAGCACGCCGTAGCACTCCTGCCCCGGGACGGTCATTACGCGGACGATCCGGCCGTTTTCGTCGTACTCGGCAATCGTCCCTTTGCGTTTATGGGCGACGAGGAACGTGCCGCGGTCGGTCGGCCGGGCCATGCGCATATTGTGGTGGCTTCCTATCGCATCGAGGAACTGGCACGGGATCGTTTTGACCGTTTCGCCCTTCGGATTCACGATCAGCAGGCAGTTTTTCGTGTTCCAGCCGATCAGCGTGTTCCCGTCCGCCAGGCGCGTGGCGGTGAAGGCCGAGTCGCCTCGCTGGTCCTCGGGAATGTACTGGAAAACGACCTCGCACTGCGGCGTGACTTCGATCACGGAGTCGGCATCGGCGTACAGAATGTTCCCGTTTTCGAGGAGCTGCACGTCGCTCATGTTGCCGATCTCGTGGGCGTAGGTCCAGACGAGATTCCCGTTCGCGTCGAACTTTTCAAGCCGGCCGGAGCAGCCGCAGAGGATCTCCTGCTGGGGGCGTTTGCCGTGGAAAAACGCGGAGTGGTCCTCGTTCGTCGGCCCGTCGGCGGCATATAAAAAAGAGGAAAGGGCCAAAACGGCCAGGAAGGTTTTGAGGATTTGCATAAAGGTTCCTTTCGATAAAAATGGGAGGCGGTAATGGAGCGCGCAGCGCGGAATTACGCGTGGATGGGAGGCGGTAATGGAGCGCGCAGCGCGGAATTACGCGTTTGGGGGACCGTGGCCATTTACCAGCGCGTAATTCCGGCCTCCGGCCTTCATTACTGCCTTCCGTCGTCCGTGGTGGTTTCACCAGCGCGTAATTCCGGCCTCCGGCCTCCATTACCGCCTTCCGTCGTCCGTGGTGGTTTCACCAGCGCGTAATTCCGGCCTCCGGCCTTCATTACCGCCTTCCAAAGGCCGGCCCTCCGGATCATTCTTTGTAAATCGGCAAATAGCGGTAATAAACCTCCAGGATCATGACCGCCATGGCCGTCGTGTAGAGGCGGCCGCCGATCTGATTGTTCGTTTTTTCCGGCTCGTCGAAGTACCAGCTCCCGCGCTCCGGGCCGACCTGGACCTGGGTGCGGACGAGGTAGTCGCGCATTTCCTGGTTCCACGTCCGCCACAAGGGACCGCCGTAGTGCCGCAAGAGGAGCGAGCCGTAGTAATTGTAGTAAAGGTCCGTCTCGCTGCAGCCGCAGTCCTCGGCGATGTAACGGGTCCCGCGTTTCAGGAAGTCGGTGTCGTGTTTCGCTCCGCTGAAGACCCGGGCGCACAGGCCCATGGCGGTCGTGGAGGGGATCGGCGGTCTGCCCGGCTGGTACGAGTACTTCGCCTTCTCCTCCTTCGAGATCGAGTCGAGGAAAAGGTCCATCTTCACCAGCGTCTGCGAGGGGATCTCAAACCCGATCATGTGCGCGCTTTTCAGGAGCATCACGACCCACGTCGTGACGGAAACGTCGCCGGCTTCGCGTGGCTGGTAGCGCCAGCCTCCCCCGTCCTGATCCTGGGCGTAGAGGATCCATTTCAGCGCGCCGAGCGCAAGCGCGCCGAGCGTCGGATCCTTCGTTTCTTCCATCGCGTACGCCTCGCAAAGCGCCAGCGTGGCTAAAATGTGGCCGTACATCCCGCGGCTGTCGGGCGAGTCCCGGAAGTCGTAGCCGGGCATGGACTCCCGCGCGTGGGCCTGCGTGGAGAGGAAGTAAATCCCGTCCTGAACGGCTTTCTGGTACTCGCCCACCTCCCGGGTGTTTCCGTGGCCCAGAAGCGCCAAAAGCGCCAGCGAAGTCGCCGCCACGCGTGAGGTCGCCTCGCCGGAGTTGGGCGTTCCGTAGCGGGAAAGGTCGAAGTTCCAGCTTCCAAAATATTTTTTCTGTGGGTCGAACTGCTGGTGGCGGGCGATCCAGGCCAGACCCATCGCGACGGCGTCTTCGCTCTGACCATTTCCACCGGCTTCCTCGAGCATCTTTCCGCGGCCCGCTGCGTCCGTTCGGGGACCGATCCCGCCGCCGGCCGGAAGGGAGCGCGGGACCATGACCTGCTGGTTCCAGTTGGTTTCGTTTCCGGAAGCCTCAGCCGTCTGCGGTTCTGCGTCGGGCGTGGGCGTTTCCTCCCCCTCCTGGTTCGGGTCGTTCGGCTTCGTGGTTTCCTGATTCAGCGCTTCCAGAAGGGCTTGCGCCGGGTCGTCCAGCGGCTCGTCCGGCATCGTTTCGGGAGTTTCTTGGGTTTCGGTTTCGATTTCGACGGGCGTTTCTTCCGGGAGAAGCGTTTCGGTTGGCTCGGGGTTTTCGACGGAGGCTTCCGGGGAATCTGTTTCGAGGGTCGCGCCGAGTTCCTCCATGAAATCTTCCCACTCCTCAGTCTCGTCGGCGGTGGCGAACTCCATGGAAATTTCGGGTCCGTGCCAGACCCCGCGCGAAACGACGATCGGCCAGAGGACCATCGCAAGCAGAAGGATCAGATGAAAGATCAGGCTCCCGAGGAAACTGGCGGAGTTTTCAAACGATTTTTCGTCAAGCGCGAAAAGATCCCGTTCCGGCTCGTCCCAGACGGGGGCGGAATCGTCCTCGCCGCCTTCTGCCGACTGGGAAGCCGTCAAATCAAACGCGGTGATCCCGAGCGAGTCCAAAAAGGACGCGCCGCTTTCGGACGGCTGGGCCTCGGGGCCGGGTTCAAAATCAAATTCTTCCGGTTTCACGTTTAACTCCGGGTGGAACGGGTCTGGGGACGAAATTCTACCCGGTAATTATAGCAAAAAGCCCGGAGCGGGGAAAGAGCAATTAATTCCTCGCGCTTTCAAACTCAACCCGTAGCACTTCCTCAAGGACGCCGCGGCCCAGCTCCGGAGCGGTCTGCTCGTACTTCAGGGTGAACGACTCTTTGTCCGAATGGCCGAAAGTGTGCTCCGATTTCGTGTCGAGCGGCCCTTTTTCCAGCATGTTGTGCGCCAGATTGAAAAGCCAGCGCAGGAGCCACTTGGCGTCTTCGCGCGAATGGGAAACCTCCAGCTCGGCCAGCGCGAAGGCCTTCATTCCCCACGTGCCGATGGAAAGGGTCAGGTCAGAATTGAGGACCAGCCGGAATTCGATCCAGAGCTCCACTGGGATCGCCTGACGGTTCATTCCCTGGGCGTGGCTGATGAACGACTCGGGGGCGTGAAGCATTCCGGAATGATTCCAGAAGACTGCGTTGGCCGAAACATTTTTCAGGACTGCGACGGTCAACGCCGTGAGCAAAAGCGCAACGTCGAGCGGTTCCAGCGCGTCCTCCTCAGGAAGCACCGCGACGACGATTTGCCGGGTGGCTTGGGAAACCTCGTGCGCCGCCTCGACCCAGTGCCACGCGCGGGCGCAGGAGGCCTTTAACGTCTCAAAGGGGATTTCATGCTCAGGATCCGCGAGCGAAACCGCCAGCGTGGCCGATGGGGACCGGAAAATAAAACGGTCCGGCATTTCGGTTACGAACTGGAAGTGAACCGTTTCGTAGCCGGGGATCTGATTCATCGCTTCCATGACGCTTTCACGCGGAGGAAGGGATTCGGCGGTCGTTAAAAGGGTCGTGAGCCAGGGTCTGGGATTCATGCGAATTACTCAACTGAAAACTTGAAACTGAAAATTGAAAGCTGAAAACTGAAAACTCTCAGTCGGGCGTTCCCCCGCACTTACTCCTCCAGCATTTTCGTAATCGTCTCGCGAAGCCGTTCCAAGAGCGCGTCTTCGTCCATCGCCTGAACCTCTTCCGCGGGGATCACGTCGCCGAACGTGACCGTGACTTTGTACGGTTTCGGGAATTTGGAGTGGCGCGGCCACGCTTTGTACGCGCCCTTGATCACGCACGGGAGGATCGGCGCCTTGCTCCGGCGGGCGACGGAAATGATCCCTTTGTGGAACTCACTGAGGTTTCCGTCCTCAGTTCGCGTCCCCTCGGGGAAAATCAGAACGGCCTGTTCGTCTTTCAGACGTTTCAGCGTTTCTTTGATCCCCGCGATCGGGCTTTTGTCGTGCGAGATCGGAAACGCATTCAGGTGTGAAATATGCCACCCGAAAAGGCCTTTGAAAAGCGTGTCACGGGCCATGAAGGAAAGGTAACGGCGCGTCCCGGCGGCGATCAGCGGCGGGTCGAGAAAACTCTGGTGGTTTGCGATGACGCAGAGCTTGCCGGTCTTCGGAACGTGGTCCTTATTCTTGTACCAGATCCGGTGGTAGATCTTCCCGTAAAAGTACGCGGACCAGGCCCAGAAATTGTAGTAGCAAACGTCGAATAAAGTCATGAGTTTTCTCCTTGAAGTCGGTTTTAAGTCAGTAAATCGGTGAATCTTATTTCCTCAGCCGCCGCGCCGAGACGCCCAGCCGTTCCTGATTCTTGCGGTAAATGAAAACCAGGATCGCGATCAGCAGCGGCAGAACCGGCGGCAAAAGCACCGCGAGGAGTTTCCGCTCGTTCTGGATCTGAAGGATCTTCGTCTGGCAGTCTTTCTCCATCAGCGCGATTTCCTTCTGAACGTTCGTCATTTGCCGGTTGATCGCCTTCTGCATCTCGTTCTGGCCGACGCTCAGAAGCCACTCGCGGCTTTCTTCCGCCTCGGTCTGCGTGATCTCGCCGGCCTTGAGCTGCTCGTTCAGCTTCAGGACCCGCTCGTTCAGCGACTTTTCCAGCTCTTTTTGACGATTCGTCAGCGACTCCATCAGCTTCTTCTCGCGCTCGTCAAATTCCTTCTGGTAGAAATTCCTGTACTGCTCGATCGCCTCGAGTTTCCGGTGGATCTGCTGGTGCTTGCGGATCGCGTAGAAGCGGTTTTCGCCGCCCAGCCGCTCCATAATATTCAGCACGAAGTTAATATTGTCGAAGTCGTAGTCGCTCCCCATCCCGCCGGCCGAGCGCATTTGAACGAAACCGTCGAAGAAAAGGTCGGAGTCCGCGGTCAGGATCACGTAAAGCCCCTTTTTGTCCGGGCGGCTGGAGCGGATCTCGGCCGAAACGACGTACGGAAGCGACGTGACCTCAAAATCCACGTCCGTTTTCAGGTTTTGCGGGAGGAAGCCCAGCTCCTCGTTTTTGAAAAGCTTCCGGTACGGGATCAGCCCGGAGTACGACTGCGCGATCACCAGCGGCGTGAAGAAGACCGACGAAACTTTCGGGTCCGCCTCGAAATGCCCGGCATAAAGCATCACCAGCCGCCGCAGACCGTTCGTTGCCGGGTTTTTCTCCGCGAATGGGTGCGGGTTCAGCTCGTTCGCGTCGATGAAAAGGAACGGATTCGGACTTCGCGAAAAGCGTGGGATCGGCCGGTATTTCTGCGCGACGATCTCCTGATCATAAAACCGGACTCCGAGCAAAGACCAAAGCCCCGCCGGGTCCGCCTTCGGAAGATTCCCGGCCATCATTGCCATGGAGTCCATCGGGTTGCGCGAAAGCCGCCGCTGCTCGCACGTCGGCGTGAACTGGCTGCAAAGCGGGAGCGGATCCTCAAAAATGGCCGTGGGGACCCCCGCCTCGAGGACCTTCACGAAATTCTCCATCATGAACGGCTCCAGCGTCGAGGGCTGCACCGCCAAAATCACGTCCACCGAGTTTGGGTCGATCGGGTACGACGGATTCACCGGAACGATCTCGTACGACTTCCGAAGCTCCGCGACCATCGGGCTGACCGACTGCTCGATCGTCGCGCGGTCGATCCCCGTCATGGGCATTCCGTCGAACATTCCGAGCAGATTCGCGTCCGTCTGGAGCACGCCCAACCGCTTGCGCTGGTGGGTCGAAACCATCAGCAGCGACCGGATCATTTCGTACTCGACCGGAAGCCCGCGCGAAAAGAACGGAATGACTTCCTGATTCAGCCCGCAGGTCATGGCGACGCCGAGGTAAACGCCGACTTTTTCCTGATTTCCGCGGACCAGAACGTTCACGTCGGTCGGCGTGATCCCGTAGTTTTTCTCGACGTTCAGCGCCTCGTCGGTGAACCGCTCGATGGAATGAATGTGCACGTGGACCTTGCTCCCGGCCCACTTCTCGAACTGGTGAAGCGTCGATTCCAGATTCCGCTTGACCTGCGCGAACTCGCCGGGAATTTGCGGGCTTAAGTACGCGTGGATCTCCACCGGGTATTCCGGCTTGAACTCTTTCAGAAGCTGAATCGTTTCGGGGCAGAGCGAGTTCAGGCGCTCCGCGGTGCAGTCGAGCTGGAGGTCAAACCGGTTCAAAATCACCGTGACGGACGAAACGGCCACGGCCAGAAAAACGGTCCGGAGCGCGAAATGGCCGGCGAGTTTCCACCCTTTCGCCCCGCAGAACCAGTGCCGGCGGCCCAGCAGGATCATGCACAAGTAGAGCATGACCAGCGCGATCGCGACGAAATAAAACGCTGAGGCGAGCGAAAGCTCCCCCTTGCAGAACGGCGCGTAGCGGGCCTCAAAGCTCCAGAAGCTCATCGCCGACGCCCACTTCGGAGGAAGGATCACTTCGGCGCAGGCGGAAAAGACGAACGGCGCGTTCAGGAGCACGCCCCACACGTAACTGATCGTAATGTGGCCGGTCAGGAAAGACGCCATCATCCCGATCGCGAGCATCGCCACGCCGACGAACCAGAAGCCGACGTACGTCGCGAGAAAAAGCCCAACGTCGGGGCTTCCGAGGGACCTCAGGACGATGAAATTACAGATGGCCGAGAAGATCAGCGAGCACGTATAGATCGCCAGGCAGGAAAAATACTTCCCCAGCACGACGTCCAGGTCGTTGGCCGGAAGCGTCAGGATCAGTTCGTCGGTCCCCTGCCGCCGTTCGTCCGCCCAGCTGTTCATGGTGATGGCCGGCGCGAAAACGAGCATGATAAACGGGAAAAACGGCGTCAGCTGGTCCAGATTGGCCAGATTATTGACGAAAAAGGCGTTGCTCCAGAACGCGGCGATCGTGCTCAAAAAGACGAAGACGCACAAAAACACGTAGCCGGTCGGATTGGCGAAATAACTGAAAAAATTACGGGTGAAAATCGCCCGGATCGCGTACTGGTTCATGAATGGTTCAGGGGAAAAGTAAATTACTGAGTGCGTTCCAATAAAGTCCTCTTAATTATATTCTATCCCCGCGAAAGAAAAAGCCCCCCCTCCTTAATTTTTTTACGACGAAAAAAAAGAAAAAACTGGCGCAGGGGATGATTGACGTTTGAGGGAAACAAACTATAATGAAGAAAAAGGTTTCAATTAATCCGTTGATCCGTTCCACCCTCACGAAAGGTTTCATTTCATGACTCACCTGAAACTTTACATTCCGTTCTTCTTTTTGACCACCCTCCTTTCCTCCGCATTGGTTTCCGCCGACTCCCAGCGCCCCGACACGCCGAAATGGGAGCACGGGACCATCATCGCGGCCAGTCCCGACTGGGAGAAAGTCTTTTACGGCACGCCGTCCATGGAGATTATGGCCGACGGAACGTACGTCTTCACCCACGACTGGTTCGGCCCCGCGACCCACGGCGAGCGGACGTTCGTGTACCAGTCGCACGACCAGGGCAAAACGTGGGAAAAAGTCTCCGAATTTCCCGACCAGAAAAGCGGCTCCATCTTCCGCCTCGGG
Source organism: Thermoguttaceae bacterium (assembly GCA_017447865.1). Lineage (GTDB taxonomy): Bacteria > Planctomycetota > Planctomycetia > Pirellulales > Thermoguttaceae > RGIG3701. The sequence goes on along the minus strand of JAFSMO010000016.1, from coordinate 1,027 downwards.
GACACGCTGTACCACATCGGTTTCTTCCGTCCCGGCAAACAGGGCATGAGCAACGAGTGCATCGCCATCCGCCGCTCGGACGACCAGGGCAAAACGTGGACCGTCCCGACGGACGAAAAACACGGTCTGCTCTGCGCCGACGACCGCTACTACAGCGACCCGGTCCCGGTCCTGCTCCACGATGGCCGCGTGTTCTGGCAGGTTGACCGCGTGGACGCTTCGCGCAAGGACTGGCCGCCGTACGATTCGCTCGTCATCAGCGCCCCGCAGGACTGCGACTTGCTCGACGCCGCCAACTGGACGCGCTCGACCGACGTGAAGTGGGATAAAAACTGGCCGTACCGGGGCTGGCTGGAAGGAAACTGCGTCGCCTGTCCGGACGGCTCGGTGAGTGTTTTCATGCGCGTCGAAGACTGGGGCTGCGAGGGCGGCCCGGGAAAACACGTCGCCCGCCTGAACCTTTCCCAAGACGGCAAGACGCTCGAGTTCGCGAAGTTCCTCAACGACTTCCCCGGCGGACACTCGAAATTCTGCATTCGCTGGGATGAAGTCTCGAAAAAGTACTACGCCCTGACCTCGTGGATCCAGCCGGGACAGAAGGGGCCACGCAACACGCTGGCGCTGGTCAGTTCGCCCGATCTGGACAATTGGACGGTCAACCGCGTCATTTACCACCACCCCGACGGGATCAACGGCTTCCAGTACGTCGATTGGCGGATCGTCGGCGACGACATTCACTTCGTCTGCCGTCTCGGCTGGTTTGGCAAGAATATGCACGATTCGAACTACATGGTGTTCGACGTCGTGAAGGACTTCCGCAAGTAAAAAAGTGAGGGGAATTGGCCCGGCGGAGGGTTTTTCCACAAATTTTTAAAAAATTCCGTCCCACCCCCTTGAAAGAATTTTCGTTTATGGTATATTATGCGTTCACTTGAGTGAGAAATCGCCAAGCATATCTTTGACAATTTGATGAATTTTTCATGAAGCACAAAATTTTATCGGGAACCTTGATAGAATTTGAGTAAAG
>JAFSMO010000015.1 GCA_017447865.1 Thermoguttaceae bacterium | reverse complement strand
CGTGAGCGGCCCCGGCTCGCTGACCAAGCGCGAAGATTCTGCTGGCAACGCGGGCGTTTTGACGTTCGGCACCACGACCGTTGACGGCACGACCTACGGCGGAACGGTCGATTACGAAGGCACGACCAACGTGAAAACCGGTATTCTCCGCGTGGCCGACGGCGTGACGATGTACGGCCAGGACGACATCACGGTGGACTCCGGCGCGGTCATGGACCTCCAGGAAGGCTCGACCCTTGCCGTGGGCGCCAAGGATGCCGCGACCGGCACGACGCTGAACGTCGGCGGCGCTGGCGAGCTCCGCTTCAACAGCAACGTGGCGCTCGACATTTTCAGCGCAACCGATTACGACCAGCTGCTCTTTGGGGAAGGCTTGACCGTTACGAGCGACCCGGAAGCGGATAAACTGATCACCGTCACCGTCGCCGACGGCGTGGACCTGGGCGGTGATCTCATCCCGGTCGTTCAGGGCCTGAATCCTGACGCACTGGCCGACTGGACCGTGAGCGTGACGTCCGGTTTCGCTTACCTCCTGCAGCCCGATGGCACGCTTGCGATCGGAAGCTCCGCCGCCATTCCGGAACCCTCCACGCTCGTGCTGCTGGTTCTGGGCTTCGGGCTGATCGCTGGCCGGAACCTTCTCAAAAAACGGAATAAGTAATCGGGCCTAAACCCGCGAAACTCGGGGCTGGTGAGGAGCATTGGAAAATGGACCCTTCCCAGCCCTTTTCATTATTAATCGAAAGGAAATCTTATGCCATCCCGCCGTCATTTTCTCGCTTCGTCTCTGGCCCTTGCTGCGAGCCCCGCGGTTTGTTCGGCCGCAGCCCCTGAAAAGCCCGGTTTCTTCACGGAGGCCGCCCGGGAGATCCCGCTCGTCGAGGACTGCGACGTCATCGTCTGCGGCGGCGGGCCGGCTGGAATCGCCGCGGCTTGGTCGGCCGCACGGGCCGGCGCGAGGGTCCGCCTTTTCGAGCTTCAGGGCTCGCTGGGCGGCATTTGGACGAGCGGTCTTTTGACCTACATTTTCGACTTCGACAAATGCGAGACGGCATGGGAGATCATCCACCGCCTCGACGCGCTCCACGCCCGCCGCTGCGCCTCGACGAAAGATTTCGTTTACGAGCCGGAGTACATGCGCTTCATCTGCGAGGAAATGATGCTCGAGGCGGGGGTTAAATTTACGCTCCAGTGCCCCGTTACGGCCGTGTATCGCGACGCGTCGGGGAGGAACATCGAAACGATCGTCACGGAGTCGAAATCCGGCCGGCAGGCGTGGCGTGCGCCGGTCTTCATCGACGCCACCGGCGACGGCGATCTGGCCGCTCTGGCCGGCTGCGGGTTTGAAATGGGCGCGACCCCCGAAGGGTACGGCCAGCCCGCCACGCTCAACGCGCTGATCGTGGTCCGCGATTCCAAAGCCCTGGCGAAGTACATCTCGAACGACCCGGAAATGTGGGGGCCGGGCGGGCACGGCGATTCCTTCAGGGCGTTCCTTGCCGTGCTCCAGAGCATCGGGATCCAGCCGTCGTACTTCAACCCGACGCTTTTCAAGGTCCACGAGAATCTGCTCCTGATGATGGTCAACCACGAGTACAAACTGCTCGTGAACGACGCGCAGGCGATCTCCGACGCGACGGTCCGCGCCCGGCGGGAGATCATTCAAATGGCGGCCGCGCTCGATAAACTGGGCGGTCCGTGGGAAGGGATCCGCGTGGCGGCGACGGCCGAGCAGATCGGTCATCGGGACGGACGCCGGATCCACGGCCGGTACACGATCACGCGCGAGGATGTGGCGGCGGGCGCGAAATTCGAGGACGGCGTCACGACGTCGCGCTTCGGGATCGACATTCACGCGATCGACTTCGAGAAAAACAAGACGGAGACGATCGGCCACGGTGCGTTCAAGCCGTTCCAGATCCCGCTTCGGGCGCTCGAGGCGAAAGACGCGGACAATTTGTTCCTCGCGGGCCGCTGCATTTCGGGAGACTTCATCGCCCACGCCAGCTACCGCGTGACCGGCTCCGCCGTCGCCATGGGTGAAGCGGTGGGAAAGGCCGCGGCGGAACGGGTCAAGAAATAAAAAAGACGGCGCGGAAAACGCCGTCGATTGATTAACTTGACCGGCGAGGACGCCGCCCTCCGGATCTTATTTTCTCACGGATCTTCTGAAGCAGAGACCGATCCCGAGGAGCAGAAGCAGCCACGTGGCCGGTTCCGGCACGCTGTTGCTCATCGACGCGGCTTTCAGAACGAGCGAGGTCCCGCTCATGTACGACTCACTGAAAATCGCCCAGGTGGAATCTCCCAGATACTGCGTCAGGTCCGGGATGGCGTTGGTGCTGGTCACGACCCTGAGTTCTTTCCCGATCAGTTCATCCAAACTGCCGTTCACATTCACATTGATCTGGCTTCCCTCCTCGAAGAGCAGCGAGTTGGTAGCATTCAGCACGTCGTAATCTTCCGAGGAATTCACATCGATCACGAGCTGAGAGCCGTCTTTGAACGTCAGGTCCTTGACGGTCAGCGTGCCGGTGGTTCCAAGGTCCGCCGGGGTGATCGTACTGCCGCTTTCCATCGTCGTTCCGATTTGAACGCTTCCGGTCCCGTGGAGAAGCGCATTTTCACCTTGGAACGTTACGGTCGGAGAGTCCAAACCACTGGTGAGCGTACCAAGAACATTCACATCACCGCGAAGCACGTATTTCCCGTAGCGGAAATCACCCGTTTTCCCGGCAGGAACGTTCAGACTCGCGTCGATGTAACCCACAAAGGAGGAACTGCCCAGCCGGATCCCTCCGGACTCGATGTAAACCGTACCACTTCCGAAGGAACGGTCACCCGTGCCGAGCGTTCCCGGGGCCCCATCCGTGTTAGAAATGCAGATGTAGTCCGCCTGCAGATGCCAGTCCCCCTCAAACGCCGAGTTGTCGCCGGTGAGGTAGCACGTGTAGCCGCCCGTCATGCGCGTCAGGTTTCCCGTACCGGAAATGTTCCCGTTGAGGCTGATCTCGCGGGTCGTGCACGTGATTTTGCTGTCTTCGGAGACTACGATGTCGTTATAGATGTACGCCCTCCCGGACGGCGCGGTCGAATCGAGCGAGCCGCCTTCGAGGTAAATGATCCCCGAGCCGAAACGCGGGTCGATGCCGGTCGAGGACGTGCTAATATTGTCGGAAGAAAGCGTTTTGTTCGGGCCGATGTGCCAGTTCCCGGTGTACTCGGAACCGTCGCCGCTGAGGATGTATTTCCCGGGGGTCCCCGTCGCGGAGTTCGCACTGACGGTCTGGAAGTCCAGCGACCCGGTCAGCTTACCGGCAAGCGTAACCGTTGAGCCGCCTTTGAACGGGACCAAATGCCCGCCGACGTAGGCCTGAAGATTCAGATTCGCGGTCAGAGTGGTATTTGTGTTCGAAAGCGCGATGGAGCCGCCATTCAACGTCACGGTCCCGGAGCCGAAGTTTTTGTCCGGGCCCGATTCCGTGGAGACAGTCGCCCACGTCCAGTCGCCTTTCAACTCCCAGTCCCCTTTGTACTCCGAGTTATCGCCCCGCAGGTAAACGGACCAGCCGCCCTGACGGTAGATCGTGCCGGTCTCACCGGAGATGTTCCCGCAGAGGTTAATCTCCATGTTTCCAATGCCGATATTCACCGGCCCGGAAACCACCATGTCGTTGGAGATCCGGCACCCGGTTTCACTCGCCTGGATCTGTGTGCAGTTCAGGTTGAGCTTGCCGGAACCGAAGCGGGAATCGACTTCTTCTTTGGTGGTCCCGACGTTATTCGTCTCGATGGTGCGCCACGTGATGGTTCCGTCTTCGGCTTGAGTTCCCTGGACGTTCCAGTTGCCGGTGTAGCCCGTCGCGTCGCCGTACGCCTTGATGGTCATAGACCCCGTGGTCCCGCCGGAGATGGTCTTCATGTTGATATCACCCGCACCGGTCAGTTTGCCCGCGATGGTCAGTGTGGCTCCGCCCTGGAACGTGTTCGCCTGGGTCGTGCCGATTTCCAGGTCGTTATTCATCACGAAATTGTTCGGAACTCCGAGGCCGGAACTCGAGAGTTTCACAGCTCCCGTGCCGAACGCCTTCGTGCTGTCCGTCTGGCCGTTCTGGATCCAGCACCAGTCCGTGTTCAGGTCCCAGTCGCCGGTGTACGCCGAGTTGTCGCCGCGGATGCGGAAGGAGTACCCCATCGACTCAGTGATCTTTCCGGAGCCGGAGAGGTTTCCATGAAGGAAAAGCTCGGTCGCACCGGTACTTCCGACGAAATTGCAGTTTCCTGAAATGACCACGTCGTTGCTCACGCCGCGCTGCCAGTCGGAACCGGTCGTTCTTTCGGGATGGTTCCACATCATGAGGGTCGCGTCGGTGAGGTAAATCTTTCCGGAGCCGAGCACGTCGTCACCGCCCGCCTCCTTGTTCGTCGCGATGTTGTCGGTCGCAAGGGTGGTTCCCGAGGAGACGTACCAGTTACCGGTGAAGGCGCCGGAGCCGGTCCCGCCGAGGTAGAGAACTCCCCCGCCGTAAACGTTCATGTCCTCTGAGCCGGAGAAGGTTTCATTGATGACGAGGTCACCAAATGATGTGTCGAAATCACGGGCCTGCAAGGGCGAAACCCCGAGGAACGTCAGACTCAAAACGGCAAACGAAAAACTCAAAAAAGTGCGTGCGTTCATTTTAATGCGCTCGAAACTTGAAGGATCGAAAACTAATTACAAGAAATATTATACACAGAACGACCGGTTTGTGGCCTAAAAAAACAGAAAAAATTTAAAAATTTAAAAAAAACTCAGGAGATGTCGTTTTTTTAAACTAAAAAAGACCCCCTTGATCAAGGGGGCCTTCAAAATCATTCCTTCAAGAGGCCAAGATCATTTCATGGCTTCTTCGACCGCGACGGCGCAGGAGACCGTGGCGCCGACCATCGGGTTGTTACCCATGCCGATCAGACCCATCATTTCGACGTGCGCCGGAACCGAGGAGGAACCCGCGAACTGGGCGTCGGAGTGCATACGGCCCATCGTGTCGGTCATGCCGTAGGACGCAGGACCGGCCGCCATGTTATCTGGGTGAAGCGTACGGCCCGTTCCGCCTCCGGAAGCGACGGAGAAGTACTTCTTGCCGTTTTCGTTGGCCCATTTCTTGTACGTGCCGGCGACCGGGTGCTGGAAGCGCGTCGGGTTCGTCGAGTTGCCCGTGATGGAGACGTCCACGTCTTCGTGACGCATGACGGCCACGCCTTCGTTCACGTCGTCGCAGCCGTAGCAGCGGACTTTGGCGCGCGGACCGTCGGAGTAAGCCTTCACGAAGGTTTCCTTCAGCTCACCCGTGTAGTAGTCATACTGCGTGCGGACGTAGGTGAAACCGTTGATGCGGCTGATGACCTGGGCGGCGTCTTTGCCAAGACCGTTCAGGATGACGCGCAGCGGGTTTTTGCGGACTTTGTTGGCTTTCATCGCGATCCCGATGGCGCCTTCCGCGGCGGCGAACGATTCGTGGCCGGCGAGGAAGCAGAAGCACCCGGTCTCTTCGCGAAGCAGCATGGCGCCGAGGTTTCCGTGGCCCAGACCCACTTTGCGCTGGTCGGCGACGGAGCCCGGAATGCAGAACGCCTGGAGGCCTTCGCCGATCTTCTCGGCAGCGTCGGCGGCTTTCGTGCAGTTTTCTTTCATCGCGATGGCGCAGCCCAGAGTGTAGGCCCAGACGGCGTTTTCAAACGCGATCGGCTGGATCCCCTGAACGATGGCGCGCACATCGACGCCTTTGGAGAGGCAGTACTCATTGGTGGCTTCAACGTTTTCGAAGCCGTATTTATCGAGAATCGGCTGGATCTGAGGGATCCGACGTTCGTAACTTTCAAAAAGCGGCATATTATTTTTCCTTTTTGTTGGATTTTCTTGTTTTTGAACTGGAAAATGTGAGGCGGTAATGGAGCGCGAAGCGCGGAATTACGCGTGGGTTTGAACAACAAATAAACGTTGGCGGAAGGGCCGTTTGACCCGGCGCGTAATTCCGGCCTCCGGCCTTCATTACCGCCTTCCATCCATTATTCGTTATTCGTTATTCATTATTCGTTAAAACTTCTCACTCCATTCGGGGATCAATGTACTTGGCGGCGTCGGCGAAGCGGCCGTAGGTGCCGATGTTCTTTTCGAACGCTTCTTTCGGATCGACGCCTTTTTTGATGGCGTCCATCATCTTGCCGAGCTGGACGAACTGGTAGCCGATGACTTCATTGTCGGCGTCCAGAGCGATTTTCAGGACGTAACCTTCGGCCATTTCGAGGTAGCGGGTCCCCTTGGCTTTGGTTCCGTACATGGTCCCGACCTGGGAACGGAGGCCTTTTCCGAGGTCTTCCAGACCGGCGCCAATGACCAGACCGTCATCGGAGAAGGCGGACTGGCTGCGGCCGTAAACGATCTGGAGGAACAGTTCGCGCATGGCCGTGTTGATGGCGTCGCAAACGAGGTCCGTGTTCAGCGCTTCCAGAATGGTTTTGCCCGGGAGAATTTCGGAGGCCATGGCGGCGGAGTGGGTCATCCCCGAGCAGCCGATGGTTTCGACGAGCGCTTCTTCAATGATCCCTTCTTTAATGTTCAGGGTCAGTTTGCAGGCTCCCTGCTGAGGGGCGCACCAGCCAATACCGTGCGTGAAGCCCGAAATGTCCTTGATCTCTTTCGCCTTGACCCATTTCCCCTCTTCCGGGATCGGCGCAGGCCCGTGGTTGACGCCTTTCGCGACACATACCATATTTTCCACTTCATGCGAATACTGCATCGTAGATTCTCTCCTTGTACAAACCTCTCGATATGCCTGAATACGCTCGCAGACATAAATACTCCTCTATTGTAGCAGATTTTCCATGAGAGAAAAGGGGGGGAGGGGAAAAATTCAGTCTGGCCCCCCTTGTTTTTTTGCCGGTCTGGTTTAAAATAGAAAAAGAGCTTGGTTTTATCCGTTTTGTTTTTACCCGTCGTCCGTCCTATGTTCACGCACCCTTACCTCCTTTGGGGACTATTTTGTGTACTGCTCCCGCTGGCAATCCACCTGATCAACCTCCTGCGTCACCGTCCGGTGGAGTGGGGAGCGATGGAGTTCCTCCTGGCCGCCTACCGGAAACACCGTACCCGGGTGAGGCTTTTGGAGATTCTGCTGCTGCTGTTGCGCATGGGGCTGGTCGCCCTGATCGTCTTCATGCTGGCCGGACCGGTCATCCGGAGCGTCCTGCCGGGCGGCGAAAAGACCCACCACGTCGTGCTCCTCGACGACAGTTTCTCCATGAACGACCGGCTCGGGGAAAGTTCCGTCTTTGAAAACGCCCGCGAAGCCGTGGGACGGCTGGCCGAAGAACTCGCCCGCCAGGGCGGCGTCCATAATCTGACGCTCGTGCGCACCTCGCGCGTCCACGGAAAGTCGAAAAGCGCGGACGTCCACGCCCAGCGTCTGAGCCGGTCGTTCCGCGAAACGTTCCTCACGACGCAGCTGGCGGCGCTGGAACCATCCCATTCCTCGGGCGGGCTGGAAGAAGCCCTCGAGTACGTCGCCGAACTCGCCCCCTCGACCGAAACGGGCGCGCGGATCCTGTACGTCGTTTCCGACTTCCGCCGCCGTGACTGGCACGAAAACCCCGCGCTGGCCGAGCGTCTTGCCGCCCGGTCCGGTGAAGGTTTTCGGCTTCGGTTCATTGACTGCGCTCCGGCCGCGCACCCGAATCTGGGCGTCAGTGACCTGAAACCTCGTGAGGGGATCCAGGCCGCCGGCGTCCCGCTGCTCTGGGAGGCCCGGATCACCAATTTCGGCACCACCCCGGCCCAGAACGTCGTGCTTCGTCCCGAGATCTTTCAGATGGGTGAGACCGGCCAGACGCAGACCCTCCCGACCGTCTCGGCCGAGGAAGTCCCCGCCGGTCAGAGCGTCGTGGTGACGTGTCCCGTGACGTTCCCGCTCGAGGGGTCCTACGGCCTGCGCTGCACGCTTCCGCCCGATGCCGTGGCCGACGATAATCAGGTGAGCGCGGCGCTTGCCGTGCCGTCTTTCGAGCCGGTGCTGGTGATCGACGATTCGCTCGACGGGTCCTCCTCGCGCTTCCTTCGGACGGCGCTCGCTCCGGGGGACCGCGTTCAGACGGGCGTCAGTCCCCGCGTCGAGAACGCCCGGTTCCTGAGCACGAACGACCTGAGCGCGTTCCGGAGCATTTACCTCGTGGACCCGGCCTCGCTCGAGCCGCAGGCGGTCTCCGCGCTGGAAGATTTCCTGAAAAACGGCGGCGGCCTGGCGATTTTTGTCGGCCCGCACACCGACCCGATCGACGTTCAGAAGTGGTACAAAAACGGGGAAGGCTTCTTCCCGGTCCTGCTGGACGAGACGGAGGAACTGCCGGAATACTATGCCGCGCCGGATCTTCGGGTCGGCGAGCATCCGATTTTCAAGGTCTTTTCCGGGGATTCAGCCAATCAGTTCAATTCGTTTCACGTGGAACGCTACTACAAGCTGGACGACGCGACGCTCGAGACGCTCATCCCGCTGGCGACTGGCGACGCTGCCAAGGCGGCCAAAGCGGCGGCCCAGAAACCGGCCGAAGGCGGTCCGGAGCCGGTCTATACGATCGCGGCCCTGCGGAATAATTCGCCGCTGGTCGTTGAACGGGCGTTTGGACGCGGGAAGGTCGTGCTTTTCCTCACGACGGCCGACCGTGAGTGGACCGACTGGCCCGTGGGAAATCCGGCCCGGCCGAATCCGCTCGCGCAGGGGGCGTATGTCGTGATGCTGCTTCAGCTTCAGGCGTACCTGACCCGGGAGCAGTTCGTTTCGTGGACCGTTGGCGACGCGCTCTCCACGTCGTTCAAGGAGGGCGTTTTCGAGGCGTCGGTCCCGTTCCTGAAGCCGGACTCCTCGCCGTGGGAACGCTTCACGGCCGTCGCGGGAGCCGATGGAAGGCAGACCGTCACGACGTCGGCCGTTGAGGACCCGGGGGTTTACTCGGCCGAGCTGAAAGGCTTGAACGGCGAAAACGTGACCCGGCTTTTTGCCGTCAATCCGAGCGCGGAAGAGGGCGCGACGCAGAAAATCACGCGGGAAGAACTCGCCGCCGGCCTGAAAGGGATCCCGTTCGACTGCGTTTCGGCCGAGTCGTTCCGCTTCTCGGCTTCCGACGCGGCGCTCTCGGCGCTGGCGGACTGGCTGCTGGTCCTCTGCTTGATCTGGCTCCTGTTCGAGATGTGGGTCGCGGAGAAGGCGAGCGTAAAAATAATGCGGAATTAAAACGACGCTGGAAGCGTCGTTTAAAGGCCACTCTGAAAGGGGGACTGGCTCGCAAAACGAGTTTGGGGAGTTCAGACCAAAGAATGGGTTTTCACCAGTTTCTGAACCCCTCCGGCCCTTCGGGCCACCTCCCTTTCAGGGGAGGCTTTAAATCGGCGCTAACTCCGCCGTTTAAGAAGGATCAGCCCGAAGCCCAGAATCAGCAGGACGATCGTGGAGGGTTCCGGGACGACGTTCGCGCTCCCGATCAGAAGCGTGCCGTCCTCCTGAATCACGTAGCCGTAACCAGACGAAACGCTCACCACCCAGTCCGCCAGGGTTTCCGGGCTCATCCCCAGAACGACCGGGACGAGCGTATCGCCAAGGTCTGCGGAGTTTGAAACGTTGACGCGGATCTTTTTCTGCGCGGCGGAGTCACTCACGATGTTCAGGCCGTTGAAAACCAGCTGGTCGAAATCCGTCTCGCTGTAAATGTCCAGCGCCATGTCGCCGTTGAATCGAAGCTCGCCCGCGCCGGTGACGTTCAGCGTCGTGCCGGTCGTTGCGTTCTTGGGACCCACGGCAAGCGTCGAGCCGTTCTGGAAGTCCATGACCGCGCCAGAGTCCACCGTGATCGTTTTCTGGCCGTACATCGTCACGCCGTTGGCCACGCGCAGAATGCCGGTTTTCACGTTGGTCGTGCCTTCGTAATCGACCGTTCCGCCGTAGGTCGTGCCGTCAACGGTCGTGGTGCCGAACGTCAAAACGCCCGCGTTGCCAGCAGAATCTTCGCGCTTGGTCAGCGAGCCGGGGCCGCTCACG
>JAFSMO010000014.1 GCA_017447865.1 Thermoguttaceae bacterium | reverse complement strand
CGTCGCGGAATACGAAAACTCGATCCGCAACGCGACCTGGCGCACCGAGACGTTCACGCTCGCGCCAAACACCGAGCAGATCTACGGCCCGACCGGGCTGAACGATTTCGGCGCCCCGGCCTTCTGCCGCCGGATGTGGGATCTGGCGCAATCCCGCGGAATCCAGACCTACTGCGAGTGCTCAGGCGGGCGAACGTTCGAGATCTTGGCGTATTGCCACCCGCTCACCGGTGAGAGGTGAGAAGCTTGAGGAGCATTGGTGTAGGTGCTCTCTGCGGTGCAGCTCAGTTTCGTGCTCGCCTTCACGCAACTACTCGACCGGACTAGGAACTAAAAGGACACGAAGGCCGAGGAGGTCGTTCCGGTAGTCAAGCGTGCTCCTGCCGCGGTACGCCGACTGGCAGCACCCGGCGATGTAGTCCCAGCTCCCGCCACGAATCACGCGGAGCGGGGAAGGAGAAGTGTTTTCAGGGTCGCTCGTTGGCGACCTATCGTAATACTTCTCGTCATAGTAATCGGAACACCATTCCCAGACGTTACCATGCATATCGTACAAACCCCACGCGTTCGGCTTCTTCTGCGCGACCGGGTGGGTTGAACCGCTACTCCATCTCTCGCCATACCACGCCATCTCGTCAAGATTTCCAGCGTAATCACCCGTCGTGCCTGCACGGCAAGCATATTCCCACTGTGCCTCGGTTGGGAGCTTGACTTGCTGGCCTAATTTCTGACTCAACTTCTGGCAGAAGGACTGACAATCGTCCCAGCTCACTTGCTCGACCGGATTCTTCGCTCCGCTGAATTTGCTCGGATTACTGCCCATCACGCTCTGCCACATCGACTGCGTCACTTCAGTCTCAAGCATCCAAAAGCCCTTCGTCAGCTTCACCCGGTGCTGCGTTTCGTCGTCGTCTCGTTTTTCCTCGCTTGATGGGCTACCCATCATTAACTCACCCGGCGGACACCAGCGAAAAGCGTATTCGACCCCGTCCGCAGTCAGAACGATTCTGTCCCCAACATTAGGGTTAGAAGGAAGTTCGTCGGCCCAACTGCATGATACCCAAAAGACACCCAAAAGCAAAAGGGCAAGTACCGCAAACCGTTTTTTCATAATTCACCTCCATGAAAAATTTTTTTCATTTTAATCGACGGAGAGGGAAAAGTCAAGTAGGAGGGGAATTTTTCATCGCCCACAGAAATGAACTTGATAAACAGCAGAAAAACATTTAATTCGTTGTTTTATACTCAAATTTCTCAAGATTCCAATTGACATTTTCCGCGGAACGTTTATAATGCGGGTGTTCGATCGAGGGACGCGGATCCCTCACCACCCCAAACCCACGGAGAAAACACAATGAAGAAACGCAAGCCGCGCATCCAGGTAACCAGCACGCTCAGCCCGGAGGTGCACGCCCTTCTGCCCCAGATCGAGGAGCCGCTCAGCAAGTTCCTCGACCACGCTATTCCGAACGAGCTGAGCCGCTCGGCCACCGCCACTTCACGATTGGCCGAGGCGCTGCACGAGGTGATCCGGGCCGCGGTCCAGGACGCGATTCGTGAGGCGCTGGCCGCCGGTCGTAAAAGCAAGTGACGAACCCCGCACCGAGCGGGGTTTTTTATTGCCGAAACGGAGCTTTTTCAAAAGTCATACCTAAACGATGGCAAAATTTGCCAGTTTTTGACAGTTTTTGGCAGTTTTTGCCAGTTTTTGGCAATTTCCAGACACGCGAAAAATTCCAAAAGTTTCATACCAGAGAAACGATTAAACATCGTAAAAAAAGGACTCAAACGATGAAAATCACACCCCAAAATACATACCAATCCGAGGGTCGGCCCAAGGCCCTGATAAGGCGGAGGTCCCAAGTTCGAATCTTGGCGTGCCCATCACGTTTCGCATCGTGTTTTGCGGTGCGAAACGTTTTTTTGTTCTTGTCATTTTGTGAGAGTTCCGCCACTTCCCAGGTAGAATACATATCTGGAACTATGGATGCCAAAAGGGGAGAATGTAAATCATGATGCCGGAAGAATTATTCTTTTTTCTATTGGTGTTCATTTTCTTTGTAGGTTTTTGCATATATAGTTTCTATAAAGTAGTTGGCCTGAAATATATCAAGAATTGGAAATTGCGGTGGTTAATTCTTTTCCTTATGCTGCCAATTAGCTATTTCCTGGCTTGGGGATTAAGAAATCTTATTCTTCTGATAATATGTTTTGTTCTACAAATAAAAATTGAGAACGTTACATTTGCTAATACGAATATAGATGATAATTATATCAATATGGTGATCGATTTCGCCGTTGGAGCAGTTTTATTATGGTGGTTGGGACTTTCTAATTTCATTCAATATTTCATTAAGGGATTTTATTCAAAAGACTACCATGAGTAGCATTTGGTTCACTCATCCCTGATTTCACAATTTGCTCCGGAGGTTCGCGGGGAACCAGACACATTCCCTCGCGAACGGCTTCAACCAACCACCAACCAAACGATCACATACACATAAACCCAAAAACGCATCAAAAAACGTACCGTATTCATGAGTTTTTCTCTTTCTTTTGGTCTGGCTCCACTTCATTATGAACGCAGACAAAACTCCTTTAAAAACCTTTCGGCTGTAACCTTATCAAATCCAGGCACACAGCACGGATTTATTCTCTTCATTTCTTCCAATTTTATCAGAAGCAATTTGAAGTCAATGACCCCTCCGCCGCTTCGCGAGCATTCAGGTCCAGCTTGAGGACGGGGACCTCACGAACTGCCCGGTGAAATACGAGAGAAAGATCGCCGAGGCCATTTCCGAAATCACCATCGCCCAGGTCGCCGCGAAACAGGCCGAGTTTGAAAAAGACCCGCTCATCGGGAAAACGGTCCGAGTCACCGAGCAGGTTCACGGGGGCTGGGATCACCAGGGCGCCAACCGCGGGACGATCATCACGATCGACCGGCGCGAGATTGACGGCTACATCGGACTGACCCAGAAAAAGCGGCGCGAGGTTTTGATCCCGAATCGTGAGTTCAAGGTCATCGAGGTGATTGATCCGGCGGCGCTGGAAGTCACCCAGCCGGAACCCAGTCAACCGGCGGAAATCACTCCTGATAATGAATCCGATCAGCTCTCAATCAATGAGGGCTTTTTTAATGCCCAGACGGAGCGCAAACCGCAAAAGACCCGCCCGATGTACCTCCTGGTCGAGCGCTACACGGTCGGCG
>JAFSMO010000013.1 GCA_017447865.1 Thermoguttaceae bacterium | reverse complement strand
CAGTCCCAGCCGGTCGCTCAGCCCCAGCCGGTCGCTCAGCCCCAGCCGGTCGCTCAGCCTCAGCCGGTCGCTCAGTCCCAGCCGGTCGCTCAGCCCCAGCCGGTCGCTCAGCCCCAGCCGGTCGCTCAGCCTCAGCCGGTGGCTCAGCCCCAGCCGGTGGCCAAGGACCCGTGGGAGTCGGCTTCCGAGCAAGCTTCGAAGTTTGAAAAGAAGACGTTCCGGGCCAACGAGATAATCAGTCCCGCGAAGGAATTAACCCTTCCGTCCTGCCAGGGAGTGGTCCTGAACATCAAGAGCCAGGTCCGTCAGATTTGGATTGAAAACCCGTCGTTCTGCGATTTCGTGGAACTTGGCGAGAACCAGATCGCCATAATCGGAAAGAGCGAGGGAGAAACCAGACTCAAAATCGAATTTCAGGATTCAAACATCAGGCCGATGCTTTTCCACGTGAACGTTAAGGCCAATGATCCGAACTCGAAAACTCTCTCCGAGTGGGAGTGCACGCTGGAATCAAAACTGAATCTGGCCGCCGGAAATGGAAATCTTTCGATTTTCCTGTTCCAAAACCGGATTTTTGTGAAAGGAAAACTGGATGCGCAGATTAAGTCGGAGGAACTGATGAGCTTCGTTCAGAAAGATTTTGTCCGCATGAAAAAAGAAAACCCGGACCTGAAACTGCCCGGTATTTCCGACAAGAATCACAAAATGATCCTCGTCAACATGCTGACGGCCAACTGAGTGACTCGTCCCAGTAAATCGAACCCCCAAAAAGAAAATTCAACCTGAATTCACCCATAAACCAAAAAGAGGATTAAAAATGAGCAGAAATGAAAACCAAATCGCCTGGAAAAAAACGCTGGGTTTGGCGGGAATTTTGTGTCTCGTTTTAGTGATGATTTGTTCCGTTGGGTGCAAGTCCACCGGTAACGGAGAAACCAAGAAATATTCAAATCCTTTCTCCTCCAAAGAACGAAAACTGAACGAGCTGGAAACCCAGATCGAAAAGCTCTACGGAGAGGCTGAAAAAGCCCAGAGAGGCGGAAAAACCCACGAAGCCCGAAAAGCCTACGAGCAGATCGTGGACATTTACGACAAAAACAAGAACAATAAAGACCTCAAGCGGGAAGTCGAACCCTACTGCCGCCTTGGAATGATCATGGAAACCTTCGGGCAGTACGACAAAGCCGAGGAATATTACCGTAAGGGAATGGAAGTGGATCCCAAAAATCCATCTCCCGTCAATAGTTTGGGCTACTGCTACCTGAATCAGCGCCGCATCGACGACGCGATCGAGTACTTCCACAAAGCCATTGACCTGGCCCCGATGGAACCCAAGTACAACAACAACCTCGCCCTCGCCTACGGTTTGAAGAAAGACTACGGCCAGGCCTTCAAATACTTCCGCCGGGTTTCCTCCGAAGATGACACGTACTACAACATGTCCGCAATCTTCGCGATGAATAATGACAATGAACGCGCAAAGTCCGCTCTGGAGCAGGTCGTCGCGATCAATCCGAACCACCGCGGAGCTCAGAGAATGCTTTCCACCTACCAGGAATCGGAGCAGAATCCCGAGTCCTACGACCGTCAGATGATGGCGGGCGGTTACACTGGAACCACCGTTCCTTACCAGCCCGCCCAGACTTCCGGCCCGGTGGGAAACTCCGCCGCTTCCGGCCTCCCAGCCAGTGGGGTCGTTCCCGCCTCGGCAAATTCCGCTCCGGCTTCGGAACCTGCAACCAGCGGGTCCTCCATGCCCGGCACGGCTGGAACTCCGGCCTTCACGAAAACTTACGGTTCCATTCATCACATGAAATAAAATGGCCCCAGAAAAACGAAAGGGACGCCGCTTTCACAAGAGCGCGTCCCTTTTTTGTTGGGTTCCGGGCCGTTTCTCTCACTGGGACGCGCGCCCCCTGGAATTTTAAAATTTCCGCCCTTTTTTCTCCTTTTTTCTCAAAAAATGTTTGCATTTTCCGCATCCCCGCGTACAATATTATAAAATGAAATAAATTCCTCATGGTTTCAGGGGAAATCATGAACCAAAACCTTTTTAATATAAAACACGATCCAATGACCCGTTTTCATTCATTGCTGACGTCCTTTTTCCTCCTCGCGGGGACCGTGCTCCCGTTGGCTTCCGTCTCCGCGGCGACTACCATCACCGACCTTGATCTGACTGGTCTGGGCGATCAGTACGAAATCGACGGTACCAGCGCGGCGGTCAATCTGACCGGCACTCTGACCGGCGGCGCGGACCAGGAGATTTACTTCACGTCCATCCGCGGGAATTTCCTGTACCTGAAATGCACCGACGTGAGCGATTTCTCCGGCACCCTCACGGCCGGCCCGTCCACAAACACCTCCTCCTACGGGACCTGGATCTCGCTTGACGGCTCGACGACCGATTTCTCCACCGTCACATTCAACCCCAATCCCGGCAAAGTTAACGATGGAGGCGCCAACCAGGGCAAGTCCATCGACGCGGGCATCCTGATCAATTTCGATGTGACGAACAAGACCCTGCAAATCGGCGCGATCTCGGGCGATGGCGTTTTCAGAACCGACGGGGCGGGCAACGGGAAAACGGTCTCGATCCAGGTCGGCGCGAAGAACATCGACACGGAGTTTTCCGGCAGTTTCTCCCGCTACAGCAATTCCAACTACAAAATCGAAAAAGTCGGGACCGGCACGTGGACCATCACCTCGGACTACACGACATACTACCAAAACGCGCCTGTAGGAACCAACAGCACCAAGAACAACTACACCGGAGACACGACCATCACCAGCGGCACGATCCAGATTGGGAACGGCGGTACGGTCGGTCACTTGGGCACGTCAACCAATTCGTCCCAATTAACGAAAATCATCATTGGCGAAAACGGCACGCTGGCCTTCAACCGCTCCGACGTGTTACAATTCTACAATAATATCCAGTCTTCCGGCACGATCAACGTCGTAGGCGGCGAAGTCGCTCTGCGCGGCACCACAAGCGGTTCGATCATCAAGACCGGCCCCGGCATCCTCGCGATCGGAAACGACAACGGCACGAATCTGACGAAGATCACCGTGAAGGAAGGCGTTCTGGAGAATTTCGCGGCATCACGCCTCGGCAACGGCTCGACGGCAATCGTCCTGGACGGCGGAACATTCCAGGAAGTAGACAATAACGTGACCCTTTCGAATAAATTTACCATTCTGTCCGCCAGCACGATCGACATTCCGGAAGGCATTACAACAACCATCTCGAGCGACATCAACAACGCGACCGGCCAAACCGGCGTTCTGACCAAAACCGGCGATGGGACCCTCATTTTAACAGGCGCCAACTCATACAACCGCGGTTACGTCATCAATGGAGGCACGATCCAGTGCGGCAACAACAACGACGGGCACATTAATAACGCCGCCTCGGTGACGGTCAACTCCGGCGCCGCGTTTGGTTACAACCGTGCGGCAGACACGAGCGTGGTGAAGCCGACCAACGTCTTCACGGTAGATGGCGGGAAACTCTTCAACTCCGGCGCGCGTGGGATCCTGTACGATAACGTCACGATGAAGGCGGGTGGCCTGACGCTCGAAAACACCGGCACATCCACGCTCGAAGCCAACGTGAACGCCACCGCCAACGGCGTTCTGACATTCAAAGGGACGACCGACGGTGACATCACGGCAAACGTGAACGGTTCCTCAGCGGCACAGAAATTCAGTGGTTTGGCCTCCTCTAATAACGTAAAATCGACCATCAATTTTACCTCCACGACCCGTGGTAATTTCATGAATCTGAATGGAAGCATGAGCACGTTCAGCGGCGACATTAACCTCAAAGGGGAATGCTGGTTTGCGTTTAACTCCGGCACGGCTCTGGGAAGCGAAAAGGCCTCGTTCAACCTCAGCATGACCAAAGACTGCGGCCTTTTGATAGAGTCCTCCGGGTTGAATGACAAAACGATCAAAATGGGCGACCTGACCGGCGTCGGCTGGGTCCGTGCCGGAACTAGCGGGAAAAATGTGACCCTGGAAGTCGGGGCGCTCGGTAACGACAGCGCTTTCTCCGGCTCGCTCATCAACTACAAGGGCACTTACGGTCTGACCGTCAAGAAAGTCGGCGATGGGAACTGGACCTTCGCCAGCAACAATCAGGTCAGCGGCGTCGATTACGCCAATACCGCGAACGTGGTCGTTGACTCGGGAACCCTGACGCTGAACCGCAAGGCGAATCAAGCCTCCGCAAATGATCTGACGGTCAACAAGGACGCAGTCCTCGTCGTGGCGGGCCAAAGCCAGAAAGTTTCCAACCTGGTGACGCTTAATTCCGGCTCCGTGCTGGAACTGGACGTCACGGGGGCCGCTTTGCCCACCCTGACGGCCAAGACGCTGGACATTAAGGACGGCGCGAAGATCGAAATCGAGTTCAGCGACTCCGCCAACCCGTTCGCGATCGGGACGCTCGAGCTTCTCACGGCGGACGATTTCAAGGTCAACGGTACGTCGATCACGTCGGACGACGCGATGAAATCGCTTCTGGAGACTTACGTGGAAGTGAACGCCGACTGGGCGCAGATCAGTTACATCCCACACGGCACGGCGGGCTACACCGTTTTGCTTCAGACCAACTTCAACGCCGTCCCGGAACCCTCGACATGGCTGTTGGCCCTGCTCGGCTTCGCCGGCCTGGGAATTTTACGGAGACGGCGCCGCTGATTAAGTTAGGAGTTAGGAATTGACGCTTCGCGTAACGCGACTTTCAGAAAGACCTCAACCCATAAAAGCCGAAGGCTTTTCCAACTCCTAACTCCTAACTCCTCACTTTCTGAAAATCTTTTTTGCCGGGGGTGGTGTTTTTTTTCTGAAAATCGTGTATAATAGGTCTGTTTATTTGTATTCCGATGCGAGATTAGTCTATTAGAACGAGTTAAAAATGGCAAAAGATTACCAAGCAATCACGTGGTGCAGCGCGGTGGAGGACGATTTCCGATCGCTTCTGGACATCGCGATCCGTGAAGACGTGGAATCGATCGGTGACCTGACGTCCCTTTCCCTGATCCCGGAAAAAGCGGTCGGCCGCGCCGCGGTCGTGGCCCGGGGTGAAGGGGTCATTGCCGGCATGCCCACGGTGCAAATCATTTGCGAGGCCATCTCCCCGGATCTGCGCTGGGCGCCGCTCGTCGATGACGCCGCACACGTCATACAGAAACAGAAGATCGGGATCCTGTCCGGCCCCGCCCGTGCCATGATGCAGGCCGAACGGCTCATTCTGAATTTTGTCGCGCGGCTTTCCGGGATCGCCACCACGACGAACCAGTACGTCCAGCTCATCGCCGACACGAAATCCAAGGTTTACGACACGCGAAAGACCACGCCGGGCTGGCGTCTGCTCGAGAAGTACGCGACTTGCTGCGGCGGCGCCCAGAACCACCGGGCCGGCCTTTACGACGCAATTCTGATCAAGGACAATCACCTCGCTCTGGCGGCGGGCCGCGCCGGGTTGGGTGCGTTGGAGTACGACCCCGCCTTGGCCGTGCGAAAGGTTCGGCAGTTTCTGGCAGAGCAGGACGAATTGGGGCCGCGTCCCCCGGTCCACTGCCACGGAAATCTGATCGCGACGTGCAAAATGCGCACCTCGCTGCTGGCCGCGGTCGCCGAAGTGACCGGTTCCGCCGTGCTGAGCCAGATCATCGCCAAGACGCCGTGCCACGAACTGGAAATCGCGCACAAGGAAAATCAGCAGGTCCCGCGCAAGCCGGCAGACAATTTCCCGGCAAAAGACGTGATCGTCGAGGTGGAAGTCGATACTTTCCAGCAATTTGAAGAGGTTCTTTCGGCCGATCCCGATATTATTATGCTCGATAACATGTCGTGCGACCTGATGCGCCGGGCGGTCGAGCTCCGCAACCAGCGCAAGCCGGAAATCGAACTGGAAGCCTCGGGAGGAATCACCCTGAACACGATCCACGACGTCGCAATGACCGGCGTGGAACGCATCAGCGTCGGCGCGCTGACCCACTCGTTCCAGATCTTCGACCTCGGCCTGGACTGGCTCGAAACTTAGTTAGGAGTGTGGAGTGTGGAGTGTGGAGTTGCGCTGGCGCGTAACGTTCGTTTCAGAAAGACTTTAACCCATAAAAAGCCGAAGGCTTTTCCAACTCCTAACTCCTCACTCCTAACTCCTAACTGAAAATCAGTTTCCGCCGCGCCATTTTCCGCATTTGACGCAATTATCTTTTTTGCTTCCAAAGCCGCAGTTGCCGCAAATGCAGGCCGGGACACCGCTTCCGCCGATCCAACGGCCGCACAGGATGCAATTGTCTTTCTTGGAGCCAAAGCCGCAGTTGGAGCACAAGTACGCGGGAATGTGGGTCGACCCCATCCATTTGCCGCAAATGACGCAATTATCTTTCTTGGAGCCAAAACCGCAGCTGGAGCAAAGCATCGCGCGGACGCTGCCGGTGCACCAGACGTCCAGTTTCTGATCAACGCAATTCTCCTGATGGTCGCAGTCTTCATGCTCGTGCGCGAAAAGTGCGGAGGAGCTAAAGAACAGAACCAGCAGGGCAAGCGAAAAAATGAGGGTTTGCTTCATCGTAAAATCCTCGAAAAAGTTGAATTTCATAATTGGTTAAAAACGGCCGCGGAAATCGAATCGCTCCGACTTCTCAATTCTTCAACCCGAAAAACTTCTGCAGCGCGTCCGGCAGATCGTTCATTTTCAGCTTTGGATTCTTCCGGTACGGCGTGTACAGAGGGTCGCCAACGAAAACCTGCGCCCAGGAACTGTACGGGAGCGTGTAGTAGTAACACTCGACCATCGTAAACTGCCCCGTCAGAACCAACGAGAAAAACTCCTCCGTCGCCGGGAAGGACGTCAGGTACGGCTCGAACGTCGGGCCAAGTGTCGCAGCAACGCCGTGCTCCAGAAGGTTCGGGCACCAGGACGGCCCCGTTTTGAGGGAAGCCGCCTCAAAGCTGGCGATGTGGTAGGCGACCGCGCCGGGAACAAACGTGAAAATGTCGCGGAAATTATTCACGGAATACCAGCCGCAATAGAGGGCACAGGGATCCGCGCAGTCCTCCCGTTTGAACATTTCGCCGTTCGTATCGAGGCGAACGTCCAGATCGGTGAAATTCTTCAGCCGAATCGCCAGATCGTTGAGCGCCTGCTCCGTTTGATCGTAAGTTCCGGGAGCCGCTTTTTCCGGGCGGGTTTTGCGCGCGTCAAGGTAAACCACGCCTTCCAGACCATTTTCCTCGGCTTCGATTGAATCATCGATCTGCTTCAGAACCAGATCCACCGAGGGAGCCTCAAGCCGCGCCACCATCAAAACCCGACGTTTGGGTTCCGGGACACGAAAATCCACGGCGCTTTTGGCATTTGCGTCGGCGGTTTCCGTTTTAACCTCCATCGAAATCGTTTCTTCTTCGTCTTCATCCGTGAGCAGCTCCGGCGGAGCAATATCCACTTCAGCCCCAATCGGCGGAGCGGGAAGCGCTTCCGTTTCCTCGTCTGAGGCCGGTGCGTCAAGGTCCTTCATCTCCTCCGGCTTCAAAATCGCTTCAGGCTTTTTCTGAATATTCAACCGGATTTTCGGCGGCTGATTGTACTGGAACGCCATCATGTTCGGAAGCCACCCGACCAGCGGATACGGCTCCGTTTCGTAAATGAGGGAAAGTTCCGAGTCAAACGCACTGGCCAGTTCATTGCGATTCAGACGCTCCAGCGTGAATTTGGCGTACTGGACCGCCGCGAAAGGACCGTTCAGAAGGCGGATCGTTTTCAGGACTTCCACGTCGCGTTCATTGGAATCCGCTTTGAAGTTCAGTTCCAGAACGTGATTTTCAAGGAGTTCCACCCCTTTCACGATTTTCAGAACGACTTCGGGTTTGACTTCTGTTTTTTTATTAACGACCTGGGAGAGGATCAGATTCCGCAGGATCTCCAGCCCCATCATCGGCTGAAGCGTCTGGTCCAGTTTCTGCGCTTCTGCTTTTTTGGCTTCATCATCCACGTTCTGAAGTCTCTGGCGCGCGTCGTTGATCGTCTTCTGCAGAATCTTCATCCACTGGATCTGATCCATTTTTGCGAAATCCAGAGAAAGTTTCTCCGCTTCGGCCCGACTTTCATCGGTCGGCGCGACCTCCAAATAGATTTTTTTCAGGACCTGCAAAGAAGCTTCCTGCAGTTCTTTTTGCACGGCTTCGTAAAACGTCCGCTGCTCCTTCTGGCGGGGCTCGTCAAACGACGGGGCCTCGATCGTCAAAGGAAGCGCCCACGCGCAAACCATGCACTTCACGTCCGGATGCTCGGCAAGCCAACGGCGGATGAGCGGGCGCAGTTCCGTGTTCCAGACTTCACGCGAGATCTTGGCCGGGTAAGATTTTTCAAGCGCGAGCAGATTTTCCTCCGGGATCTCACGCGCCTTCATGTAGTAATCCGCTATTTTCATCGAATCCTCATCCGATTTCACCGCAAGAACTGCCACTTCGGAGGGTTCCAGTGCAAACAGGACCTCCGAAGTACAAACCAGCGCGAGAAAAATCAGAGCACAAAGGATTCGACCGTCTTTCACGGAATCAGAGAGACTCTGGCAAAGCGTCAGGAAGTTCCGAAACGGTTTCTTGAGTTTTTTCATTTTCAGCTCCATTTGGGGTGGCGGATTCTTCAATTTGTACTTCCGAAGCAGTGGCAGGGGCACTCTGGGCCGGCATCGCTTCCGGGACGGATTTTTCAGCGTTAATCTTTTCAATCTCTTTATCAAGCTCAGCAAGCTGCTGTTCCGTTTCCTTCAGGTCCTCAAAATTGATGAGGATCGGCGGGTACTGCGGGTCCAGAACGGAAACCATGCCCGCCACCAGCCAGGCATCATCCTCGAAACGGAAGACCCACGCGATGTTTTCCTGAATGGCTCCTTCTTCCGTTTGAACGCTCCAGGTCGTACCTACACGCGCCCCAACGATTTTGGTTTCGTCTTCTTCATCAGAGAGGTACTGCACGTTTCCAAGCTGGACGTCCGAATTCTGAATGAATTCCGGACACGGCACAGCGGTGCGGGAGGACATTTCCCGATACGCGTCCTGGGTCAGCATTCCGAGCATCGCCTTCTGATCATTCAGCTGAAGTGCACGAATGAAGTAGTACGTCATCTGAATTGGCGCGTCGGCCTGTTCCAATTCCGGGCTTTCTTTTCTGAGTTTTGCAGCCAGATCTTCCGCGGCTTTTTCATACTCGGCGGGTTTCACCACAACAGCCTCGTTCTGCTGAATGGAATTTTCAGTACTCTGAGCCGACGGAGCCGGGGATTCGGCATCATCCGTCTTTTTTTCTTTGGGGCCGCAGCCCATAAACAGACCGAGTGTCAGAACCAAAGGCAGAATGACCGACAGACGTGAAAACGATGATTTCATGAAGCACTCCTCACTAAAAAATCAAATGAAATAAAACGATGGCGTATTTTCCCCAAAAATGCTTTTTTTGTCAAGAGCATTTTCTGCAATTTGTTTTCCCCATGCCCCTTTCACCGAAAACTTTCTCCAAATTAACGGCCGGACGAGATTTTCCTGAATGGCAAAATTTCTGACTTTTTCCCCAAAAAAACACTGGGGGGGCTTGAAAAAATATTTTTTTGTGCTATACTTTTTTTGTTGTTACGGCAACGAATGCCCTGATAGCTCAGTTGGTTAGAGCGGTTGACTGTTAATCAATAGGTCCAAGGTTCAAGTCCTTGTTGGGGCGCTTCCCTTTACGAAAGTAAAGGTTTTATTTCATCGTACATTTGCCCTGATAGCTCAGTTGGTTAGAGCGGTTGACTGTTAATCAATAGGTCCAAGGTTCAAGTCCTTGTTGGGGCGCTTCAAGCTGCTGGTTCACTGGCAGCTTTTTCTTTTTTCCTTTTATGCGTTTTCTGCCGGTTGCACCATTCTGAAATCCCGAGTTTTTTTCAGAGTTTTGAATTTGACCCTTGCATAAAATCCATTTTTTGTTAAAATTAATAACGTTGGAAAACGTTTTGGAGGTGAGTATGGCCCGCCGGATCGAATTATTCGTTTTTCTGTTTCTGCTCGGTACTTGGAACCCGTTCATTTCAGCGTCTGAAGTGAATGATTACCGTGAAAAGTACGCCGATTTCCAGAAACGCTACGAAGCGGAAATTCTCCGGCTGATGGAGTGGGCACAAGAGCAGGGACTCGAGGAGGACGCTAAGGAGACGCGGTCGCTCAACCATACTGCCGCCAACGAGGACCAGTTCTATTTCGGGATCCTTCCGCAGGAAGTGCAAAACCCCGATCTGGTCCAGTCAGACGATTCCAACGCAAAGAAATCGGGCAAAACGGGTAAATCGGAAAAGAAAAAGTCCTCGAAAAAGGAAGAACGGACGGTTTCGCCCCACGAAGAATGGCTGCGTCGTTACACGAGGCTCCGTCTTCAGGCGTCAAACCAGCTTTTCCGACTGGCTCAGGCCGCGGTTCGGGATGGCCGCTGCGCGCTCGGTTTCGATTTTTTGATGCGTGCTCTGGAAGAAAACCCCGACCATCTGGCCGCC
Source organism: Thermoguttaceae bacterium (assembly GCA_017447865.1). GTDB lineage: Bacteria > Planctomycetota > Planctomycetia > Pirellulales > Thermoguttaceae > RGIG3701. Next base: position 16,944 of record JAFSMO010000013.1, on the reverse strand, counting down.
CGCACCATTCTGGGCTACGAACTGGTCGAGAATCACTGGCTTTCCCCGTTCGAGAAAAAACAGGCGCGGACGATGGTTTTCCACCCGCGTTTTGGCTGGATCCTTCCGAAAAACGTCGAGCGCTACGAGGCGGGCGAGCGTCTGTACAAAGGGAAGTGGATCACCGAAAAGCAGGACGCCGCGGCCCATTTCAACATTGAAAACGGCTGGACGGTCGAAACGCCGCATTTCACGATCGTGACTAACCACTCGCTCCCCGCCGCGGTTAAAATCGGCGAGGAAGTGGAAGTTTTGTACCGCGTCTGGAAGCAAATGTTCCTGCGCTACTTCGCGACGGACGAGCAGATCCAGGCCCTTTTTGCCGGGCGATCCTTCCAGGCGTCAGGCGGTCCCCGCGGCACGGGCACGAACGGCAAGCACCGGCTTCTTTTCTTCCGGAATCAGGAAAATTACGTCGAGTTTCTGTCGCCGCGCTACCCGCAGGTGAAGGGGTCGCGTGGGATCTACATCATGGAGGACCGCACGAGTTACTTCTTTGCCGGGAAGGAATTTGACCGCGCGACGATGCTCCACGAAGTGACCCACCAGCTTTTCGCCGAGCTTGCGCCGCTGGCTGCGCGTCGGTCGTTTGAGCTGGTCGAAAGCCCGAATTTCTGGATGATCGAGGGGATCGCGACGTACATGGAATCGCTTCACGACGAGGGAAACTGCCACGTGGTCGGGGGGTTCGAGACGCCTCGCCTCCTGGCCGCCCGCGTACGTTTCGTCAAGAACGATTTTTACGTTCCTCTTGAGGAATTCTCGGCGATGAATACGGCCCGGTTCCAGACACATCCGCAGATGGTGCGTCTTTACTCGCAGGCCTCGGGGCTGATGCAGTTCCTCCTCCACTCCTCCGGCGGCCAGTACCGTGACGGCGTGACGGACGTTCTGCGCGACATTTACACGGGCAAAGCCACGCCCGACTCCATCCCCAATCGTCTGGGCAAATCCTTCAGCGAACTGGACACCGAGTACCGCACATACATTTCGAGGAACAAAGAAGAACTGGAAAAGTGGGAACTGGACTAAAATAAAGAGTTTTAAAGATCAGGGAAAGTCATGAAGATTGAATCATTACGATTAAAGAATTTTAAGACCTTCTGCGACGCGGAAATGACTGACATTCCACGCTTTTGTGTCCTCGTGGGCGCAAATGGAACCGGGAAAAGCACGATTTTCTCCCTTTTCGGGTTTTTGAAGGACGCTTTGGCCGGAAACATTCAAACAGCGTTAATGAAAATGGGAGGAAGCCGCGGATTTCGTGAAGTACGAAGCCGCGGAGCCGATGGTCCCATTGAGATCGAGCTCAAATTCCGTGAAAAAGCAGAGTCTCCGCTGATTACCTACCTGCTCGTTATTAACGAAGACCAAAATGGGCGGGCTTTCATTGAGCACGAAATCCTCCAGTACCGCCGCGGAAGTCGCGGCAAGCCGTGGCGTTTTTTGGATTTTGCAAATGGTAAAGGTCTGGCCGTTACCAATGAACTGGATGCTGTAACGGACATCAATCAGCTCGTTCGGGAAGAGCAAAGACTTCGTTCCCCGGATATTCTGGCGATCAAGGGCCTCGCGCAGTACGAGCGTTTCCCGGCCGTCGTGACGTTGGCGACGCTTATCGAAAACTGGTACGTCTCCGATTTCCACATTAATAAAGCCCGCCCGGAACAGGGAGCGGGGTTTGCCGACCATCTTTCACGTGAGGGAGAAAACCTCTCGCTGGTGATCGAGTACCTGCATAATAATCACCCGGAGGTTTTCCAAAAAATTCTGAAACGCCTGGCGGACAGCGTGCCGGGGATTTCCAAAGTGGAGTCCAAAACAACGGAGGAGGGGCGGGTTCTGCTGAAGTTCCAGGACGGTGCTTTTCAGGACCCGTTTTTGGCTCGTTACGTTTCCGATGGAACGATCAAAATGCTGGCGTACCTGACGCTCCTTTACGACCCAAACCCGTACCCGCTTTTGTGCGTAGAAGAACCGGAAAATCAACTTTACCCCACGTTGCTTTGCCATCTGGCAGAAGAATTCCGGCGTTACTCCCTCCGCGGCGAGCAGGTTTTCGTTTCGACGCACAGCCCGGATTTCCTCAACGCCACGCGGCTTGAGGAGGTTTTTTGGCTCGAAAAACAGAACGGGGCCACGAAAATTCTGCGGGCTTCGCAGGATGAACAGGTCGCCAAATACATTCAGGCAGGCGATCAGATGGGTTACTTGTGGAAAGAAGGTCTTTTCGGAAAGGTGGACCCGCAATGACCTCGCTCGTCTGCCTTCTTGAGGAACCTTCAGCCGCAGCAATGCTCAAGGGGGTTTTGCCGCGTTTATTGCCGGAAATCACCACCACTTTCATCACTTTTGAGGGAAAGCAGGACATGGAAAAAAGATTCGTCAGGCGAATCAAATTCTGGCAGGACCCCAAAGCGGTTTTTCTGGTGATGCGTGACCAGGACTCCGGCGACTGCAAAACCATCAAGAAGCGGCTGATGAAAATGGTTCAGGAGACTGGAAAAGCCGATCGGGTACTGATCCGTATCGCGTGCCGCGAACTGGAAAGTTTTTACCTCGGAGACCTCGCGGCGGTCGAAGCCGGACTGGAAATTCCGGACCTGAAAAAACTTCAGAAGAAAGCCAAATACCGTGATCCTGACCACTTGGAAAACCCCTCCAAAATTCTGGATTCGCTGACGGACGGTTACTACCAGAAAGTCTCAGGTTCGGAAGCAATCGCGCCTTTTTTGAATCTGGAACCTGAAATGAATTGCTCCGCCAGTTTTCAGGTTTTACTGCGTGGAATCCGGCATTTATGTGAAAGCAACTGAAGGGAAACCTCCTTTCAAAAATTAATTGGAATTTGGGTAAAATGCCACAGGAATTCGTTCAAATCCGTCACAAAGACCCGATCGAGCTTGAGCATCCGCGCGAGCTGGTCGTTGCGGTCCCGCCAATGCACAGCAATGTGAACCTTTCGCGCATCGTCCGGGCGGCCGGGTGCTGCGGCGTAAGGAAGATCATTTGCTGCGGAAACGCCAGCGTCAACGCCAAAATCGCGCGGGAAACGGGGATCGACCTGGAAATCGAGCAGCACCGGACGCTCGCCCCGGAGCTTCTGAAAAAATGGAAGGACAAAGGCTGGCGCATCGTGGGCCTCGAGCAGACGAACGATTCGTACTGGCTCCACGAGTACGCCTTCCCGGAAAAGACCCTTCTGGTCGTCGGAAACGAGCGGCTGGGGATCGAGCCGGAGATCCTCAAGTGCCTCGACGACGTGGTGGAGATCCCGATGTACGGCCTTCCGTTCTCGCACAACGCGGCGACCGCCACAGCCATCGCGATGTACGAGTACTGCCGCCAGCACCTGCGTTAATCCGAAATCAGGAAATTCCGTTTCACACGGCACGATCCGCGAAATGGATTTCATTCGTAAAATGCCCACGTTTTTAATTCCTGATTTACATTTGATGAGGGTCGTAACGGTCGCGCCTTGCGTTCCCTTTAAATCAGTTAATGGAATAAAAACTGGTATTCCGTCATACAAAAATTTTTTCCAAAATCGAAAATTCTTCGCCGATAATTAAGGAAGTCAATTTTTGCCATTGAACGAAACGACCCGGAACCGCTTCGCGCTCTGGCAGGAGTTTTTTAAAGGTAAGCATCATGGAAAGAGAAATTTACCGAATTGTCACGCAAGATTCTCAAGGTCAAATCGTGACCAGGGACTACGAATCTTTAGACGAAATTCGCGCAAATTATCATCAAATTGGGACCGATAATTGCAGCACGAAGAAAGAATTGAGAGACTTACCGCTCTTTCGCGGCCTGATCGGTCCGATGAAAGAGGGCGCCTCCATCATCCGATACGAATCACCTGAAGTTTTCGAAAAACTGACTCAGGAATGGTTTGCCGCGGTGCCCGTCAAAAGCCGCCGCATGAAGCTGAACGCGTCCCCTGCGCCCAACTCCTGAAAAGTCCCGACCCACCATTTATGAAAAAAGGCTTCCGCTAAAATTCGGAAGCCTTTTTTATTCTCTTAACGGTCTAAATTCTTTCGATCACTCTTTCCGGGATCCACGAATCCGGGAAACGCTCCAAAGCAGAGCGCCCGCCAGAAGGAGCAGCCACGAGGCCGGTTCCGGCACGTTGGTCGGAAGCTCGCCGAACTGGATCAGAATGCTTCCGTCCGACTGGCCAAGGCCGTAAAGGGCCATTCCATCCGGGAGCACCGCCGAGCTGGCAATATTGAACGTCAGCCCGTCGAGGTCCGTGCGGTTGGTCGTCATGAGCGTCTGACCATCCAGCTGCGTGTAGTCCAGATTATCGCCGGTGAGCGAAAATTCCATTCCGCGCGGGTTCATCGTGACGTCGGTCAGCTCGAACGGCTTGACCTGATTGTTCTGAGCCGACGTTTCAAAAACGGCCGACCCCACGTCCAGCGTTCCGCCCTGAATGGACGCCGCGATCGCGGAGGTGATTTTCCCCTCGCCCGTGACGTGGATCACGGCATTCCCGAGATCCACCGCCAAAACCGTGCTTACGGGGTCATACACCGTCGAGCCGTTCGGGAAGTAGTTGCCGGAAGCCTCTTTTACGAAGTCGAACAGCGTCGTGCCGTCCGCGAAGTAGTAATCGCCGGCGTCAGCGAATTGCAGCGAGCCGCCATTGAGCGTGAAGCCGAAAGCGTACGGCGTGTCCGCGGTATTCCCGCCGTTCACCATCTGCACGACTCCATTGCTGCTGCGGATCGTTCCGGTAAACCCGTCCATATTTCCCGCAAGGTACAGCGTTCCGATGCCTAATTTATCGATCCTGACCGCCGTGGTGGACTGGAGCGTTCCATCGATCCTGAGGCCGTTCAACGCGTAGTTCGCCACATTGTACGGGCTCGTATCAAAGTTCGCGTTCTTCTGAAGCTCCACGACCGTGGTGGACGTCAAACTGCTGATCACGTCCGCGCCGCCCTTGAGGTTTCCGCCGTTGAGCGTCAGCTTGGCCAGATTGACGTCCGACTGGCCCCAAAGGTTCAGCATCCCGGCATTGACCGTAATCTGCGCGCCGTCCACGACCGCCTGGGAATTCACCTGAAGCGTCAAAATACCGGCGTTGACCGTGACCTCCTTCAACGGGGAAGCCACTCTGGCCGCCGTTCCGCTGTCGAACAAAAGCTCGCCGGCTCCGTTTTTGGTCAACTTTTTGTTATTTCCGGTGAAGATCCCACCCGCCAAACGGAACTCCAGACGTTTCGGATTGTTGACCTCCCAATCGCTGTTCAGTGTAACGGGGCCCCAAATTTTCATCACGTCTTCGTAGGAAGTCGTAAGTTTCCCGCCGTTGAAAACGATCCCATTGTAAACGTTCGGGGACGCGATGTCCACCGTGCCGCCGTTGGCCGTGATGGTTCCGGTATTTCCCGTGTTGGTGCTGGTGATCTTCAGCGTGCCGCTGGTCAGCGTCGCGTTGGAAGTCAGTTTTCCCGAAAGGTTCGCGGTTCCACCTTCCACGGTAAAACCGGTGGAATTGCTGACCGTCCCGGCAAATTCGGTCGTCCCGGCCCCTTGGACTTTCAGCGTGCCGCCGGTCCCGACGTCCGCGAACGTGGCGTCCGCGACCGTCCCGGAGAATTTCAGCGTCGCCCCGCTTTTCGGCGTGAGGACCGTCGTACCGCTTCCGACGCCGACGTCCAGACTGATGTCGGAGCTGGTCGTTCCGTCAAGCGTCGAGATCGTGCCGGACTTGAAAAGGAGCGGGTACGCGGGTTTCCGCCCGACGGCGATCCCGCCCGCGCCAAGGTTCATGGTACCGCCGAGAAGCTGGAGCGTTTTGCCCGCGCTGGCGTATTGGCCGGACTCATTATTGTGGCTGTAGGTCAGGCCGTAAAGGTTGGCCGTGCCTCCGGAATTGATTTTGAAGAATAATTGGCCCTCAAGCCCGCAGTGCGCGATGGCGTTGAGAATGTTCAGCGTGCCGCCGTTATTCACGTTGACCGAGGAGGAGTACGTCACGTTATTTTTGGTCCCGAGCGAGACGCAGTCCCAGTTGAACGTGGAATCGGTATACGCTTCGGACTGCGTGCTGTTCACGTTCACGGTGCCCTCAATGTACAAATGCCCCTGCGAGCCGTTCTGGATCACGAACCCGTTGTTCGCGGTAAAGGTCGAGCCGGCATGCACGTACATGTTCGAGGTCATGGTGGAGCCAAGGAAGAAAACGCCGTTGACCGTCACGTTTGCCGTGGAAGAGGCGTCGGTCCCGATGCGAATATTCGTATGGCCGCCAACGGTGAAACTGCCGGAGAAATTGGCCGTCATGTTGTTATTGAACCGGACCGTGCCGCTCTGACTGCCGGAATAACTGGTTCCGCCTGTGACGGTGAAGTCCGAGTCCACCTGACGGTAATTCCCGGCCGTAATATTATTGGAGATGACGATGTTGGCGTTGGTGCCCGTGACCCGTTTGGTCGAATCGACCCAAAGCCCTTCCGTTCCCACGTCGATGGCGGAGGAATACGTGCCGCTCCCGTAAAGCAGGTTGGTGAACGTGACGGTTCCCTGCGGGTCCGTGTTTACGTTATTCGTGTACACGAAATTGTGCTCAAGCACCACGTCACCCCAAGCGGTTTCCGCCCGAAAAACCAGAGCGGAAGCAAGGAGGAAAAGGACCGTCAAAAGGCTTTTTTTATGGAAAATTGGTGAGTTCATGGAACCCTCTGGGAAAAAAACTTTTAAATGAGTATTCATTAACAAATTAATTATAGTCCGTTTTTTTCGTTTTACAACCAAAAAAGCATAAAGGTTAAAAAATTTTCAAAATCAGGGAATTTTTTAAGCCGCAAAGGACACAAAGAGCGCAAAGAGTTTTTCTTGTCCGCCTCTTGACGGGTGAATTTTTTTATGGTATAATTTGAGAATTACCCGCCAAATTCCTCTTTCCGCACGAAATTTCATGGACCTAATTCGTTTTTCCATCAATAATCCGGTCAAGATCGCCGTTTTCATCATTCTGATCCTGGTTTTCGGCGTCATTGCGCTGGATCAGATCCCCATTCAGCTTACGCCGGACGTGGACCGGCCGACGATCACCGTTGGCACCACCTGGTCCGGCCGAAGTCCCGAAGAAGTCGAAGAGTCCATCATTCTGGAGCAGGAAGAAAAGCTCAAATCGATCCAGGGCCTCTGGAAAATGACCTCGTACGCGCGGCTGGGGCGCAGTTTCATCAAGCTCGAGTTCAACGTCGGGACCGACAAAACCCGTGCCCTGCAGGAAGTGGCGAACAGTCTGGACGAGGTGAAGTCGTACCCGGAAAACGTGGACCGACCGGTGATCCGTATGCAGGACTCCGCCAGTGACGACGCGGTGGTTTACATGATGCTCACCGCCAAGGACACGTCGTTCGAAGTGGCCGAAATTTTCGACTTCGCGGACCGTTACATCAAGCCGCCGCTGGAGCGAATCGTGGGCGTTTCCGAGGTCGATATTCGAGGGGGACGCGAGCATGAGCTTCACGTGCGTTTCAACCCGTACAAACTGGCGCAGTACGAAATCAGCCCTGTGGAGCTTCTCAACGCGCTGCGGTCCGATAACGTGAACGAATCCGCGGGCGACATGCCGGGCGGGCGTCTCGATTACCGGTACAGGATCCTCGGCCAGTATCGCTCCCTGGAGCCGATCCTGAAGACCGTCATCAAGCGCGACAAAAACGGCGTGCCGATCTACGTTGAGGACGTGGCGATCCCCGAGCTGGTGCTCGAAAAAAGCGTCCACTTCGACCAGAGCAAAGGCCAGACTTCCATGTCGGTCTTTGTGAAGCGCGAGACCGGCTCCAACGTGCTCGATATTGTGAAGCAGGTCAAAGAGCGCATCGCCGAGATGAACGCCCCCGGCGGGATGCTGAAGCGTTTCCACCACGACCGCTACGGCCTGGAACTGCACATCACGTACGAGGACGCGAACTACATCAACCTCGCCATCGCCAACGTGCTCCAGAGCCTCTACACGGGCGGGTTCCTCGCGGTGCTCTGCCTGATCCTTTTCCTTCGGAGTCCCCGTCCGACGGCGATCATCGCGGTCGCGATCCCGCTTTCGGTCATTGGGACGTTCGTCGTTTTGTGGTTCTGCCATCGAAACCTGAACGTGATCTCGCTCGCCGGCCTGAGCTTCGCCGTCGGGATGGTGGTCGATAATGCGATCGTGGTGCTCGAGAACACGGACCGCCACCTCGCAGAAGGCGAACCACTGCAGAAGGCGGCGTACAATGCGGTGCGCGAAGTGTGGGGGGCCGTGCTCTCCTCGACGCTCACGACCATCGGAGTTTTCGCCCCGATTTTGACCATTCAGGAAGAAGCCGGCCAGCTGTTCTACGACCTGGCGCTGGCGATCTGCTCGTCGGTCGGCATTTCGCTCATCGTCGCGTGCACGATCATTCCGTGCGCCTGCTCGATCTTCATGAAGCCGCACAAAGAAGTCACCGGCTGGAAGAAATGGTTCAGCAATTTCTTCGGCATCGTCCCCTTTTTCGGCTGGCTCTGCGACAAATTCGCGGATTTCATTTATATGTTGACGGCCAAAAACTTCATTGGCGTCTGGTGCCGGCTCGTCATCGTGGTCACGATCACCGTTGCGTCGGTCTCGCTGAGTGTGATTTTAATGCCGCCGGCCAGCTACCTGCCGAACGGGAACAAAAACTTCACGTCCGCGAGCCTCGTCGTGCCGCCGAGCTACTCCCTGATGCAGAGTTACACCGTCGGCCAGCGTATTGAAGACGCGATCCGGCCGTTCTGGGAGGCAAAATCGACTGAGGAGGTCCAGAAGTACCTCGAGTCCCACAACATGAAGATCCGCGACTTCCAGACCGGCCAGGTTTACGAAAAGGTTCCGAATCTGAAGGACTTTTTCTTCGTCGTGGCGAACAACTCCGTCTTCATGATCGGCATGAGCGGCGACCCGGAAAACGTCAAGCCCGTGGCGAGCATTTTCTCGTACGCAATGCGTGAGATCCCCGGTGCAACCGGGATGGCGCGTCAGGCGTCGATCTTCGGAAAAACCGGCGGCGGGTCCAATGCCGTGACGATCGAAATGTTCTGCGACGAGCTGGAAAAACTGCGCCCGAGCGCCTCGGCCCTCCAGAAACGCCTGCGGGAGATTTTCTCCAAATTTTCCGTCAACTCGTACCCCGCCAACTTCGACGAGGCCGGGCCGGAGATCCACCTGAACGTGAATCAGGTCCGCGCGAAGGACCTGGGGCTGAGCATCAACGACCTGGCCGTCGCCAGCCGGGCGTTCATCGACGGGGCGTATGTCGGCGACTTCAACTACGAGGGAATCAACATCGACCTGATCCTGATCCGCGACCCGCGCGTCAAGATGGACCCGGCGATGTTCCGCGACCTGCCGCTTTCGGTGGTCGATGAAAAGGGCCAGCGGTCGATCATCCCGATCAGCCAGGTGCTCGACGAAGAATTGACCGACTCGACGCAGCAGATCATGCGCATCGAGCAGCAGAGAAGTATTTCCCTGACCGTTTCGCCGCCGCCGACCATGGCGCTGGAGGAAGCGGAAAGGATCATTTCGGAAGAGATCGAAAAAGCGCGCGAAGAAGGCGACATCATGCCGGGGATCCACTACCGGTACTCCGGAAGCTCCGACCGTCTGACGCAGGTCCGCACCGCGCTGATGGGGAAATGGACGGGCTGGAACCTGGCGTCCGTCAAGAGCGTGTTCATGAGCCGGTTCTTCATCGCCCTGCTCCTGACGTACCTGCTGATGGCCGCGCTTTTTGAAGACTTCGTGTACCCGTTCGTGATCATGTTCAGCGTGCCGCTGGCGTGCGTCGGCGGGTTCATCGGCCTGTACTTCATGCACAAGATCGACCCGAGCCAGTCGCTGGACGTCCTGACGATGCTCGGCTTCGTGATCCTCATCGGCGTGGTGGTGAACAATGCGATCCTGCTCGTGTACCAGGCCCTGAACTACATGCGTGGCTTCGGCGAGAGTGCGGAAGACCGAATCGAGCCGCTGCCGCCGCGCGAAGCGATCCGGCAGTCGGTCCGGACCCGAATGAGGCCGATCTTCATGACAACCAGCACGAGTCTGGCCGGCATGTGGCCGCTGGTCGTGGCGAGTTCCTCGGGAAGCGAGCTTTACCGTGGTCTTGGCTCGGTCGTGCTCGGCGGCTTGGCCTGCGCGACGATTTTCACGCTGGTGGTCGTCCCACTTCTGTTCAGCCTCGTGATCGACCTGAAGGGCGCGCCGAAACCGATCGAATTTTAATGAATAATGAATAACGAATAACGAATAATGAATAATGAGAAAAAGGGGGCGACGCTTTTAGCGTCGCCCCCTTTAATTACGCATTACGAATTACGCATTTACTTCTTCTTCCGCCAGTAGAACAGGCCGGCCGTTCCAAGCACGAGCAGGAGCCACGTGGAAGGCTCCGGAATGGCGTTGGCATCGATCTTCGCGTAAACCGTATCGCCCATGACGGACAATTCCCAGATATCCCGGTCTGAAGTCGTCAGCAAAGAGGTCCAGAAATCTACATCGAAATCCGTCCCGAAGTCTCCCGATTTATTCTGAATGATCGCATACATTCTGCCCGACTGAACGGAACCCATCTCAAGATCGATGGTCCCGGAAGCGACGTCAAATGAGGTGGCTTTCAGGAGGTCCGACTCGCTCCCGTCAACTTCCAGCAGCAGCGTGGCGCCAGATCCGAGGGTAAACAAGCCGTTCACATCTGCCGTGCCGACCGAATTGCCGGGGGAGAAAACCGTGTTCGAGCTAACCGTGATCCCGCCGGTCATGGTTCCCAGGAAATCGAGCCGCCCATTGGAGACGATCAGTTCAGAAGCCTGGAACCCATTAGCGGCATTGATTTTCAGTCTTCCCGCGCCCGTTTTGGTAACGGTCCCATTGCCGGAAACGGCGTTAGTAAACGTCTTTTCGGTATCGTAAGCGAATTCCAAAGACGCCTCGTTGACGACTGCACCAGTTCCCAGCGTACCGTCACCGGTGAGCTTGAGCGTCCCGCCGGAGATCGTCGTCGTGCCGGAATACGTATTGGCACCGACAAGGGTCAACGTCCCGTCGCCGGATTTGGTCACGCCGCCGGCACCGGAAAGAATGCCGCTCCACGTGATCGTTTTGCCGGTTTCAGAAGCGAAGGTGACGGCATTGGACGAAATCCCCGCGTTCAAAGCGGAAGACCAGTTCGAACCTTTCGTGCCGAACGTTCCGCCGGAAAGGGTGATGGAGTAAGCGCCGTCTGACGAGGTGATCCCGCCTTCGCCGACATTGATCGTCCCGGACGACATATTGAGATGGCCGGTATTGGTAAGCGTAATCGCCTTGGCGTTGAGAACGCCGTCGCCGCCGTCCTCACCGTTTTTGGCAACGAAAAGCGTTCCGTTGTACTGGATCGCAAACGTATTCGCTGCGTTGACCGTTCCGGAATACAGGTTGAAGACGTTGGCAACGCTCCTAGGAGTCCACTGGGTACCTGTTCCATCATCATATAATCCAACAGCAAATGAATTGCCTGCCTTGTTGAAGTTGGCAGTTCCGCCGGTCATGTTAAAGGTGTTAAAGCCAGTAGTTTTAGAGCACCACAAACCCGCGTTGTCCGTGGTCGTGAGCGTTCCGGCGGAAAGGTTGTACGTTCCGTTTCCAGCGCCCCAGCCAAAGACAAGCGATTTATTAAAGGTTGCGTTTCCACCAGACTGGTTGATCACTCCGTTAGCTGTTACGCCAATGTAGGAAATGCTGTCAATATACACAGAACCACCCATGATATTCATGATCGAATACGTGCCGTTCATTCGGAATTGACCGCTTCCGGCAATATTAAAACTGCCGCCTGCATTGATGTTGATCGTATTACTATTGACAAAATTACTGCCAGAAGTGTAATCAAACGTTCCAGAGACGTCAACGCCGGTGGTAGAAAGCGATCCGCCATTGACGGACATGGCGCCATTAGCGTTAATAATCAAAGTGTTCTGAACGGTAAGCAAGCCATTATTCAGAACGGAAATGAATTTACCTGAATCGATCGTAAGCGATGAGTTACTGTTACGAGTGACCGAAGCAGAACCTGATCCACCGCCGATAGTCAGGCTTCGGACCGCAGCGCCAAGAATACTGTAGTCAAAAGTGACAGCTGAGCCGCTGGCTTGGACGTACGCGGTGATCGCATTACCACTGGAATCCAGGGCGACAGGCGCAGCGGTACCATCGCTTAATTCCCAGTTGGATTGTGTAAAGTAATTACCTGATCCGCCTTTCCAGTAATAGTCATAATTTTCCGCCTGGACGGAAAAGGCGGCTGAAAGCAATGTTGCAAAAACAGCGGTAAGCAGGATCGTTCGCTTTGTCATTATAATTACTCCAAAAATGACTTTAAAAAAGCAAAAGCTTTTGATTGGTTATTCTACATACAGTAAATTATAAACCGCCGTTCTCAAATTTCAACAAAATTCCGGAAAAATTTTTAAAAATTTTAAAAAAAATTACGGGAACGACGCAAAATCGCCGTCCCCGCAGTGGTCCTCATTATTCGTTTTTCTCAATGAGAAAGAGGAATTCCTGGTTCTTTTTCTCCTCCTCGCGGAGCCACTCGTTCGTCCACTTCATGCTGGCCATGACGTTCCTTTTGTGGTCGATCTTCAGCATTTGGCGCAGTTTTCCCACAGAGTGGATCACCTCTTCGAGTTCCGCTGCCGTGGCGCGTCCGCCGGAGCTGTACGAGAGGAGCAGCCAGCGCGCGTTGGTCCCCTCCAGGAGTTTCTGGATCGCCTCGACCGCCAGAAACCGGTTCGTCTCCGGGTCGCGGCGAAACTCCTCAAAAACCGAGGCGGCCTGCACGTCCGACGTGTCCGCGCGGCGTTTCGCCTTTCCGAAAAGCTCCGGCTCGTCGTTCAGAATGACCGACGTCCAGAAATGGTAGTACGACGCATACCGGACCCGCGACGGCGGCATCTTTTCGTTGTTCGAGCCGTACGGGGGGTCAAAGTACGCCAGATCCGCCTGGATTTTCGGCATCAGCGCGAACACGTCGCCGCAGAAAACCTCGTTTTTCTGACGGTTCACCCAGAGGTGGGGAATCGTGAGGTTCAGGTCCTGATACGACCGCGGCGACCATTCCCGCAAGTAGGACGAGAAGTGCCCGAGCGTACTGTCCACCCGGTCCAGCGCGAGGATCAGCGACGTCAGCGCCACCGCCCGCGGCACGGGGTCCAGCTTCAAACGGTCGATTTCTTCCCGGATCCCGTCCAGCCGCTGCGTGTTTTTGAGCTGGAACGGTTTTTTCGCGTCCGGGAGCTCCCAGACCGGCCGTTCTTTTTCGTCCGGGTCCCGCCCGTAATGAATGGAAAACCAGCCGTCACGCGGCGGGACGTGGTTCAGGTGGTCGATCAGCTCGGCGTATTCCTGCGGCTCGCGGTCGTTCAGGAGCCAGCACGTGCCGAAGACCTCGGACCAGACCGCAATGTCGCTGGCCAGGACGCGGAAATCGCGCTGGGCGAGGGCCTGCGAGACCCGCGTCGTTCCGGAAAACGCGTCCCAAACGGTACGCGCGCCGGTCGATTCCACCAGCGAAAGGATCTGGGGAAGAAGCTCTTTTTTCGAACCGGCGTACTTGATGCCTTGCGTCTGAATTTCCATTCTGTTCGCGAAAAAACCAAAAAAACGTGAAATTCCCGAAAAGACCGGCGTTACTGCAGGCTCTTCACGCTCCACTTCTTCTCCGACGGCGTGTCGGTCCAGTCTTCCCGGACGCGGAGTTTCAGCTCGCGCGTTTCGCCGGCGTCGAGGAAGAAGAAATCATCCTCGGCGACGAATTTGCACGCCTCCGGCTCCAGGTCAAACCACGTGATGACCGACGGGACCGCCGCGGTGTTCTGGACCCGGACCGCGTACTCCGTCAGCCGGTACGAGCCGTCGCGGGTCGTTTTTTCGCCCAGGATCTCCAGCTTCACGGCCGATTTCGGTGCCTTTTTCATCGCTTCGGTCAGAGGCGCGAACCCCTCCGCGGCCGCCGGCCAGTTCACCGGCGTGGTCGTGTACTTCTCGTAAAATTCGGGCGTCTCCATCTGCGGGATCGTCCGCGGCCAGTACACGCTGCGCGAGACCAGCTTTCCGTCCGCCCAAAGCTCCGCGACCGGGAAGAAGAAGCGGCTCCGGTAGTCGGCCGGGATCTGGAACGCCGGAAGATCCATCGCCGAATCCGCCGCGCCCCACGCTTTTTTCTGCTCGTAAACGGTCTGGAACGAATCATTCAGCACGCGTACACGCAGCTCGCCCGCAAACGCGGGTTTCAGGTCCAGATTCAGGACTTTCGCCTTCATCGGGACCGTCTCGCCGGCCTTCCAGAGGATCCGAGGGAGGTCGAGCATCACGTGCGTCGGCTCGTACGCCCGCCGGACGAAGTAGTACGGCCCGACCGGCTGCCCGGTGCCGTCCACGAGCTGGATCGCTGCGATCGTCGGCCACGAGCGTGAAAAGACCCACGGCATCATGCCGGTCGTGACGGGGTAATTCGCCTGCACGCCCTCGCACATCGCCTGGTAAAACTCCCCGGCTCCCATCTGGGACCCGAACGCGAGCGCCTCCAGATCCATCGTTTCTGCCGTCACGAAATGCGACGCCCGGGTCAGCATGCGCGGCACGCGGCTCGGGAAATACTCGACGTAGTGGTGCACCGATTCCGGCGCGAGCGTGCGGTACTCCTCGGCGTACATTTTGTTGGCGTACTGGTACTCATCGGGGTTGATGTACGACCGGAGCGACCGCGGCGAAACGACCGAGTGGATCCCGCTCTCCGCCAGGTACGGGTAATCCGCGAAGCTCCGCTTGTACCAGTTCGCGTCCCAATCCGGGTAAACGTGGTACGCACCGTCATCCGGCGTGGTCCGCAGGAACTTGCGCGTCCCGTCGAACTCGCTCAAATCACGCTCGATGATCCCGATTTTGGCCGTATTTCCCGGGCAGTACGGGTTGAACTCGTTCCCGCCGCACCAGACGGCCAGCGAGGTGCGATTCCTCAGCCGGTAAATCGTCTGGAGGACTTCCGACTCAAAAACGTCGTGCGGCCAGCCGTCGGACGACTGGTTCCCGATCGAAAAGTCCTGCCAAACCATGATCCCAAACTCGTCGCAGGCGTCGTAAAACGCTTCCTCCTCACGGAAGCCCGGCCCCCAGATGCGCATGATTCGCACTCCCGCGTCCCGGGCGAGGCTCAAGTACCAGCGGTACTTTTCCGGCTTCAGATCGCGCAAAACGTCGATCGGCATCCAGTTCACGCCCTTGAGGAAAACCGGTTTCCCGTTCACGACGCACTGCCATTTCCCCCAGCGGTCGCCCAGTTTCGGCCCGGCCGAGTCCGTCCACTCGATCGTTCGGATCCCGAAGCGGAAGCAAATCTCGTCCTGCGTCTTTCCATCGGCCAGAAGTTCGACCTTGGCGTCGTAAAGCGGCTGCGCGCCGAGCCCGTTCGGCCACCAGATCGCCGGGTTTTCCAGCGTCACTTCCCCCCGGACCCAGCTACGGCGGGTTTTCGGCTCGAGGGGGAATTCACGCTCGAATTTCTGACCGTCCCGGCTGAGCGTCAGGCGCACCGCGTACTGCTTCCCACCGAGTTCCGCCTTCGGAAGCTGACCGTAAGCGGGCGTTTTTGCGTCCATCTGGTAATTGTGCATTTTGTACTGCTCGACCGCCAGCGACTGGATCCCCGAAAGGACCTCCGTCTCGAATTTCACCACCGCCTGTTTTCCGTCCGGCGAGATCGACCGGGTCGTGAGGAACGGCCGCTCGATGTGCGTTTTCGGCGCGAAATCCAACCGGGCGCTGCGCCAGAACCCCAGCGTATAGAACGGTTCCACGCCGCTTCCTGCCGCGGTGGACCAGGGTTTGATGTGGGACGAATCGCTCCGCCCGCCGTTGTGGACCGGATGATTCACGTTGGCCGAGCCGACCGCGACGGTGATCTCGTTTTCGCCGTCCGTCTTCAAAAGTTTGGAGACTTCAAACTCGGGCCCGCCGAACATTCCCTCGTGCCACCCAAGATGAACGCCGTTGAGCCAGGCGCGGGAGTAGTAATCCATGCCGTCGAACGAAAGAAAAACGTAATCCCCGCGTTCGACCCGGGCTTTTTCCGCGTCCGTGAGGGTGAACGTCTTTTTGAAGTACCAGATCTTGCCTTCGATCCACTCGTACTGCTTCGAGTTCAGCCCGACGTACGGCTCCGGCAGGACGCCCGCCTCGCAAAGCGCGCGGTGGACCGTGGTCGGACGGCGCATCACGTACCACTCCTTCACGTCCTGCGTGTCCTGGTAGGTCCGGGCGGAAGAATCTCGAAAACCGAAATTCCAGTCGGTGCTCAAATCGTGATGGGCGTCGCCCAGTCGCGGCGTGATGCGGAAATGGTGCGCGGTACGCACGTCCTCCGGCCCCCTCGGCGGAGCATCGCCCGGCGCTCTTTCAGCAGGAGCGTCAGCCGCAAACAGAACGAAGGAGGGAAGGACACAAAAACAGAATAAAAGTCCTAAAAGTCGTTTCATGATAAAATCTCCTGAGGAATTGGTGAAAACCTGATTTAAGACTAGTATAACAGATTTTCCCCAAAGAGCAAGTGGGAGAAAAAGATTTTTATGGAAACGACATTTCAGTGTTGAGAGTTGAGAGTTGAGAGTTGAGTTAAAAAAGCCTTCGGCTTTTACGGGTCGAACTCTTTCTGCAAGCGGCATTACGCGCAAGCGCAACTCCACTCTCAACTCTCAACACTCCACACTTTAAAATAAAAAAACCGGCAATACCTACTCTCGCACTTGCAGTACTACCATCGGCTCGGAAAGCTTAACTACTGTGTTCGGGATGGGAACAGGTGAACCTTTACGACTAATCACCGGTAATAAATCTCT
>JAFSMO010000012.1 GCA_017447865.1 Thermoguttaceae bacterium | reverse complement strand
CCGCTGGGGACGATGACGACGATGACGACGACGAAGTCGAAGCGCCGAAAGCTGGCGACAAAGACGTCTTCGGCGACGATGACGACGATGAAGAGGACGATGACGACGATAATTAATTGAGTTCAAAATGACGAACTTTGAAAAAGCCGCTGCGATCCACGCCTCTGTGGGTCGCGGCTTTTTTGTTTGCTCAGGGGGCGGCTGCGGTCTGCTTTCCACCCTGCTCTCGGTCCCCGGAGCTTCTCAGACGGTTTTGGAAGCCCGTGTTCCTTACAGCGCCGAGGCCATGACTTCTTTCCTGGGCCGCAGACCCGAGCAGTTTTGTTCCGAGCCGACCGCCCGCCGGATCGCCGCGATGGCCTGGATCCAGGCGCGAAAACTGGCGACGGGGGATGATTCCGTTTTTGGTTTCGCTCTGACGGCCACGCTGGCGACACTTCGGAAACATCGCGGCGAGCACCGCGCTTTCGCGGCTTTCCAGACCGCCGGACGAACCGTTTCCTACTCGCTGGAACTGACCAAAGACGGAGCCGACCGCGCCGAAGAGGAGCAAATCGTCACGGACTGGGCGCTGGATCTGGTCGCTGAGTTCTGTGGCGTTCTTCCTGCAAACCACCAACCGGCGAACGACTGCACGGCGCCGGAGGTGTGGCGTCAGGTCCTCACGGGAGCCATCCCTTTCGTGGAGCTGCACCGCGATGGCACGGTTTCCACGACGCTCTCCCCAAAAATCGGCGGCATTGCTCCCGGTTCATACGATCCCATCCACACGGGGCACGGCATGATGCACGCCTGCGCGGAGCGTCTTCTCGGATCCCCCGTAGCTCTGGAACTGGCGGTTCTGAACGCTGACAAACCCCCGCTGGACTACGTCACGATTTCCGAACGTCTCGAACGAATCTGGGCAGAACCGACGTTTGGCAGCGACTGTGTCCTTCTTTCGGGCCTCCCTTTTTTTGAGCAGAAGGCCACGGCATTTCCCGGCCGGACGTTCGCCGTGGGGATCGACACGCTGGAGCGGATTGCCGACGCGAAGTACCACCAGAACGAGCCGTTCCTTCTGGAAAAATCTCTCCGCTGTATTTCTGAAACCGGCGCTCATTTCCTGGTCTTTGGCCGGGCGTGCTCCACACCAGAAGGAAAGGTTTTCGAGGCGTTCCAGCCGGACCGATTCCCGAAGACGCTGGCCGAAATGTGCGTGGGCGTCCCGGAAGAAACGTTCCGAAAAGACCTTTCCTCCACCGAGATCCGGGCCTGCGCCCGCCGTAAATGAGCGCGGAGTACGAGGCCCCGCTTCTGAATATGGAGGTGAAGTCTGCATCACCTCCAAAGGCCTTTTCGCCAAAAAATCCAGAAAATTTGGAAAAAAATCCCTTTTTTGACGCTCCGAATACTTGACACCTGGTAGGGTTTCCGGTAAAATGTTCGTTTGATTGGCTTAAATTTTAAACCCATACTGCTACAGAAAGGATAAAAATATGAACTTTCCGCTTGCTATTTTTGGTATTGGAACGAACGAACTCCTTATTCTCGGCGTCATTGCGGTCCTTCTTTTCGGCACGCGCCTTCCAAAAGTTGCCCGTTCCTTCGGTCAGAGCGTTACAGAGTTCAAAAAAGGAATGAAAGAGATCCAGGAAGACGTCGAAGACGAAGACGTGGATTCCAAAAATTCCAATAAGAAAGACGAAGAATGAATCTCGTTCCGGAACTGAACACCGCGCTGCTCCTCGGGATGTTCGACCCCGGGTCGATGGTCCTCATCGGTCTGATGGCGGTTTTGCTTTTTGGTGGTGATCTGCCTAAAATGGCGCGTAAATTCGGGAAACACTATTCCGAGTTTCAACGCACCGTCGGCGCGTTCAAGAAAGAGGTTTCGTCGGTCGTGACGGACATTACGTCCGAAATTAACGATACATCATCGACTTCTGCGAAGAAATCGCGTTCCACGTCCTCTTCATCCGCCAAATCCTCAGATGATGAGGACGAAGTGGAAACGACTGCCCCCAAGTTTGAGCCTCCAAAGAAATAGATTCGGAATTTCGCTTTAAAAGGAATGAATAGAATGGGAGAAAAATGAGAAAAGGGAGTTGAATGATCAAGTCTCATTTCTCCCATGGTCTCCCAACGCTCTCGTTCCTCCCACAAAACTTAGTACTGAAATCCAGGGAGAGAATGGATGTTTGCCCGAGTCGTTCAGCTTCAAAAAAGAGGTTTTAATGAGCGGATGGTCCGGTCAGCCGTTAATGCATTGAGAGACGGTGAGCTGGTCGTTCTGCCAACGGAAACCGTTTACGGAATTGCTGTTCGCGCTGACGATCCAGTCGTCGTGGAACATTTAATCGCCGCCAAAAACCGCTCGGAAAAAAATCCCTTCACGCTTGCATTTTCCGACCTGGACCGGATTTCGGCGTACATTCCCCGAATGTCTGTAGTGGCGGAGCGTCTGGCTCACCGGCTGTTTCCCGGACCGATTACGCTCGTTTTGAACGCCGATTTTCCAGAGAGCGCAATCTACAAAATTCCCCAATCCGTTCGACGGTTCATCATGCCAGAGGACTCAGTGGGAGTACGCGTCCCCAAGCATGATTTTACGCTTGCGGTCCTTCGTGAAGCGGATTTTCCGATCGCGCTGACGAGTGCCAATCTCCACGGGCAGATCGACTGCACTTCCGCGATGGAGGTCGTAAAGTCGATCGGCGATAAAGTGGACCTCATTTTTGATGATGGGGACTCCGTTCTGAAACGGGCTTCTTCCGTTTTAATATTCGCGAGGAACTCAAACGTTTTCCGTGTAGTTCGAGAGGGGTTCATCTCGAATTCCCAGCTTGAACGTTTCGCCCAGCCGCTCTTCCTTTTCGTTTGCTCGGGAAACACCTGCCGCAGCCCGATGGCGGAGGTGATCGCGCGGGACATTATAGCCCAGGAAAGAGGCATTCGTCCTGAAAATCTGGAGCTGGAGACTGGCATTCATTTCCTATCGGCCGGAACCAGCGCGAACGATTTCTCTTCAGCGAATCCCATGGCGCGGAAAGTGGTCAAGGCGATGGGGTTGAGCCTCACGTCGCACATCTCCCACCCCGTGACGCCGAAACTTCTGGAATACGCCGACCGGATTTTCTGCATGACACCCGCCCACACGCGGGAGCTTCTGAGCATCATGCCTGAAATTTCTTATAAAGTTTTCACGCTGGCCCAGAAATCCGGAGGAATCTCCGACCCTATCGGCGGCTCGATCGAAGTTTACGAAACCTGCGCCCGGCAGATTCGGGAAGAACTTGAAAAAGAATTCGCCAGAGAGGATTTCCGGCGGATCGCTTTCTCGGAATAAAGTTTCAACGCATTTCAGTTTACAAAAGTCCCCACTGACCGGAAAAAAGCACCCAAACGCCCAGGCCCGCGTTGGTTCCAATGTGAAACGCCACGGCATCCCAGAGGTTTCGGGTCTTCTGCACGTAAAGCGTCACCAGACTGAACCAGACGATCGCCGCGATGATTTCCGGATGAGTAACCACGGCATAAAAGACCAGCGCGCCCCACGCCAGCCCCGTCATTGCTCCGACTTCCAGCCCCATCCAGTCGCCGCCCTGGATCCAGCGCAGGAGGAATCCTCGCAGAAAAACTTCTTCGATCAGCGGGACGACGAGCGCCAGACCGATCATGCGCACGGTCCAGAACGCCCAAGCCGTCACAGTCGAAAGGCCGCTTTCCGCCGCGAACGGGTTAAACGCTGCACGTGCGGTTTCAGAATCCATGAACGGACTTGAAACCGGCACCATGGCCAATCCCACCCAAATTGCGGTGCAAAGAACGCCCAGCACCAGCGCCAGAGCGGTTTTCCCGGTCACACGCAGCGGGAACAGGCGGATCCAGTATCTCCAGCAGCAGGCGCAGAGGAGCCCCACAAGCAAAATTTTGATGGTGTACGCCGTCGGATACGTAAGCATTCCCCCCAATCCTTGGGTTTCCACGATTCCCAGAACGAGAAATAGGACAAATGGAACGACCAGAGATTCTGCGTAAAGTTTTTCGTTTTTTCTCATGAATTTCCCAAAATCGTATTTTTTTCTCTTTTTTTTGCCTGTTTTGAGGAATCGACGCTTGACGTTTTCCTCTTTTCGGTGTATTCTATAAAATATTGGAAAAATGGCTGAGTTTTGAACTTCAGCCTCATGAAGATTTTACCCGATAGACGTTTTTTTGTCTATGGGAGTTTTGAATTTTTTCAGACGAATTAAAAAACCATGAAAAAATACTTCCTTTACGCCGTCATTTTGTTTCTCGGCCTGACCAGTTTCACCGCGCAGTCTGTTTGGGGACAGGATGCTGACTACAGTTCCAAGTTCTGGACTCGCGCTTCTGGAGTCATGGATAAAGACCCGGACAAAGAAGGCCGAAAAATCTTCGAAAAACTTTTCGCCTCGCAGCTCTCGCTCTGGTCGAGCGACACGACCCAAATCAGCGCCATGAAGCAGGGGCTGAATGAGTTCCTCGACCGGCTTTCCAAGTCGGAAAACGGGCCGAAAGCGTGCGAAGTCGCCGCGGATGTGATGTTTGCCCAGCTCAAAGAAGTGGTTCTGGGGAAAGAAAAAGACGTCGTTCGGATCAATGCCGTGATCATGATCGGCGAGCTGAATTCCTCGCTTTCGCCGAAAGTCACGCCGTACGCCAAGGCGCGTCCTTTCCTGAAGGAATTGCTCAAGAGCAAGGAACCCGCGATTCAAATCGCCGCGCTCAGTGGTCTGGCTCTGCACGTCAATCCGCAGAATCCGCGAAACCTGAAGGACCAAAAAGAACAGAGGGAACTGAATATTCGCTCTGAAGAAAAGGAAGAACTCGCGAAGATTTTCGCCCAGTACGCGTTTGCGCCACTGGCCAAAGGGGACGCGATCGGGACGCCGGAAGCCCAGTGGATGCGGATCTTTTCTCTGGAAGCGCTCGGAAACCTGGGGATTGCCGGACCGAAAAATGAATACGCCGTCAAACTGCTTGAGTCCGCTACAACGCAAAGCAAACCTCTGGAAAGCCCGTACTTCCGGCGCGACATGGACCGCAGAATTATGGCTGCGCTCGCGTTTTCCAAGCTCAAAATCTCGGAAGACGCTCTGCGTGACCTGAAAAAGAAGCCGGCCGAGATTTCCGAAATCATGACGAAACTTTTCCTCTCGTTCATGAAGTACGAATACGATTACGACTTCGATTTAATGGAAAACCAGAACGGTGATGAAATGGGAGGCGATCCTTCGATGAGACGTGCCATCGTTCAAATGACTCCGGAAGAAGAAGCGTTCCAGATCCGTCTTTGGAAGCAGAGGACGAAAGCCGTCGCGATGGCGTTCAGCTGGATTTTCACGAACAAGGAATCCAACCTGGTCAAAATGATGGGCGGGGACTCGCAGTTCAAGAAAGTGGCGCAAAAAATCAGCGGCATTTCCACGATGTATGATCGTGCGGGACTTCCCAAAAAGAAACGTCCGACCCGGTCCAACGATCCTGAAAATCCCGAAATCATGCCGGAAGAATCCATGATTCATACGACCGATGGACGGCTCTCGCTTTACACCATGCAGAAAGACATGCGGACCGCGTTGATGGAACTGGGTGAAGAAGCCGGCATCCCAGTCAATATTGAAAAGAAGAAACGCCAGACGGACATGTACTATTAGTCGGAAGCAGCGGTAATTTACGGAAGGGACGACGTTTGATGTTGACGTACCACACTGCGGGCGAATCGCACGGAAAAGGGCTTTTGGCGCTCATTGATGGTTTCCCGGCCGGGCTGGAAATCCAGACGGAGACCATTAATTACGAGCTGAAGCGCCGTCAGGGCGGCTACGGTCGCGGCGGTCGGCAAAAGCTCGAGACGGACGTCGCGGAAATCCTCACCGGCGTCTGGGGAATGACCACGATCGGAAGCCCCATCGCACTCTGGGTCAAAAACCGCGACTACCGTCTGCCGGACCTTCCCGATCTGGAAACGCCCCGCCCCGGCCACGGCGATCTAAGCGGCTCGCGCAAATACCTCTCCGGAATGAGGGCGATCCTGGAACGGGCCAGTGCTCGTGAAACCGCTGCGCGTGTAGCGGCTGGCGGACTCGCCCGGCAGCTTCTCGCCCAGGTCGGAATTTCCGTTTTTGGTTTCGTCGTGCAGGTCGCTGAGGTGGAACTTCCGCCCCGTCTGGACTCGGAAAACGTGGAGGTTCTGCGCCCGATCCGCGACGCAAATTCTCTTTACTCTCTGGCAGATGACGCGGCCACGAAAAAAGCCGAAGCGCGAATCGACGCGGCCAAAGAGGACGGCGACACGCTCGGCGGGATCATCGAGGTCCGCGCGTTCGGTCTCCCATTTGGGCTCGGGACTCATGCACAATGGGACGCGAAACTGGACGGCAAACTCGCGCAGGCAGTCATGGCGGTCCAGGCGATCAAAGGCGTAGAAATCGGCTTGGGGTTTGAAGCGGCCAAACTTCCCGGCTCGCAGGTCCACGACGCGATCGGCTTTGACCCGGCCCAGACGGAAACCCGGAATTTGGGTTTTGTGCGCCCAACCAACCGCGCGGGCGGGCTGGAGGCGGGAATGACGAACGCCCAGCCGTTGGTGATCCGTGCGGCAATGAAACCGATCGCAACGCTTCGCAAAGGCCTGCCGACGATCAACCCCAAAACGCACGAGCCGGTTTCCGCCTGCTGGGAACGCAGTGACGTCTGTGCAGTTTCGGCGGCGAGCGTCGTGGTGGAAAACGTGGTCGCGTTCGAGGTGGCCTCCGCGCTAGTCGAAAAATTTGGCGGTGATTCTGTAGAAGAACTGAAGGCGAGGGTAAAACTTTTTGAGGATTTAAATCGAAGCCGCTAGAGGAACCCGATTGAGCCGTTAAAATTAAGAAAAGCGTTTGATTTGAGCCTCAAAACGTTTTGAACTCATCGCGTTGATCCTGATTTCCTAATATTAATTCTATTAATATTATGTCCAAACGCTCCCTTTTACTGACGCTTTTCCTCCTTTTCGGTTTTTTGCCGGCGCTGGCTCTTTTCCTGCTCGGCATTTACCGCCAGACGGAATTGTACGTTCATAATTACGCGGAGTTCGCGGGCTCTCAGCTCGGTCTGCCGGTTGAAATCACGGGGATCGTTCACCACACGCCGTCTCAGGGCCGGATCCGTGGTCTGACCGTTTTCCAACCCGGCACGACTGCGGACGGAAAACGCCTGCCGCTCGCCTCCGCGCCGTGGATCGATTGGATTCGCTACAAAACGATTCATGAAGGGAAAGAAATCCTTCTGACGAAATGGATCTTCCCGGAGCTGACCCTTGATGCACAGTGCCTCGAACCTCTTTGGCGCTCGCACCAGCGCATTTTATCGGACTCTCTTTACGGGAAAAACCCTTTTCAAAACTCTGAGATTCATCTCGTGGCAGATGGTCCGGTCAAAGTCGGGTTTCAGGAAAACTCGCTGGAACTTCATCGGGCCGAGCTGAAAATCTCGCAGGAAAACGGCACTCCGAAGACCTTCATCCGGTTTTTCGTCCCGGATTCCGGGCGTGAGGCTCAAATCCAGCTGACGCTTCAAAAAATCGTGCAGAATTCGTCGCAGGTCATGCAGGCGACGCTCTCGACCGATACGCAAGGGATCCCGGTGAAATATTTGCAAACGCTTTTCCCGATGCTGCGATCCCTCGGAACGGACTGCCGTTTCACGGGGTCCATCTCTATTCAGCAGAGTTTCAGCCGTTGGAGCGGCGTTTTTCTCGGACGTTTCAATCGGGTGAACGCGTCGCTTTTCATCCCCAATCAGGCTCTGACCGGCTACAACTTAACGCTCGACATTACAAAAGCCAGTTTCCATGGCGCGCATCTGGTGTACGCGGAAGGCTCATTCCAGCTTGAAAACGGAACGATTTCCCGCTCGTTCCTCGAACGTGTGCAAAAGGAAACGGGGCTTGCTCCCGGAAATTGGCCCACGGGGGACTTCATTCCGTTCCGCGAGATGGCCTTCCGATTCGAGATGAACGACTCTCAAATTCAAATTTCCGGTGCGTGCTCCGACTCCGCCCCCGGCGTTTTCCTGAACGGGATCAACGGCCCGCTGATTCGTGAATCCACCACGCCACGCAAACCATTTTCACGCGCGATTTTCATGGAGTCGCTGAAGTAAACTCACCGAACCAGTTCCTCCCAGAAATTCCCATCCCCTCCCAGTTTTAACCCAAGTTCAAACCACCATGAAACCCTTCCTTTTTTCACTCGTTCTGATCCTCCTTTCCTCCCTGACTTTCGCGCAGGAAAAGGGCCCGTACTACGCGCTGCTCGAGCTTTACCCCCCAACGGACGAGCACCATGACGTCCGCATCAAAGAGGGCGAAAACGCCGGTGAACGTTTTTCGACCGAGCTTCCATTTCACAAAATTTCCGTCACCTGCCCGAGCTACCACAACGCGATCGGGACGCTGCGTCTTTCGCTCTACGCGTGGGCCGGTTCCGTGGAAAAATCGCGGGCCGGGAAAGTGCTCGCCCGGGAAACTTTCGTGGACTTCCTCGATAATGAAACGCTTTCGCTCGAATTTGAGCAGGTCCCCGCGGGGGATTATTACTGGGAACTGGACGAAGCGACCGAAATGGTCGGCGTTTGGCAGCGCCACGGCGAAACGCAGGGTGTGCAGTGCTTTTTGAACGGCGAGCCAATCCCCGGCGCGTACACGTTTTCGGTGGAGGTTTCCGGGACCGCCTTCGCGTTTTCCGGGCCGATGGAGCTTTACGCGTGGTACACCGCCCCCTCGCTGGCTCCGGCTGAGACCAATTTTTTGTCCGACCCGGACGGAAATCTGACCGAAAAACCGTTCGAGGAGCGTGACCTTTTCGCCGACACGTGGGACGCGATGGATGAACTGGGGCGAAAACTCGGAACGTCCGAAACGTTTGGCCCGCCGCGCGGGAAGTACGTCGGGATCTTCTACTGGACGTGGCACGAAAATTTCGTCACCCGAACGGAGCCGCGGAATAATGCGAAGATCATCCGGGAAAACCCGGGGATCGAGTCGCGCCCGGACGATCCGAACTGGGGCGAGGACCACTGCCGAAATCACTGGGACGAGCCGCTCTTCGGCTTTTACCGGACGACCGACCCGTGGGTTTCGCGCCGTCACGCCCAGATGCTCAGCGAGGCGGGGATCGACGTGGTGGTTTTCGACGCGACGAATGGAACGCTCACGTGGATGGACTCGACGTGGACGCTTCTGAAAACGTGGTCCGCCATGCGCCGCGACGGGTTCCGGACGCCCAAATTCGCGTACATGCTCCCGTTTGGGAAAAAGACGAACGTCCGCTTGAGTCTCCTTCAGCTTTACCGCGATCTGTACCGGCCGGGGAAATTCCGTGACCTCTGGTTCTACTGGAACGGCCGCCCGCTGGTGAACGCCGACCCGGCGGTGGTCCTGGCCGGGATCAACGATCCCAACGCTTCGGAAGAAGACCGCAAAGATTGGGGGGAAATTCTCCGCTTCTTCACGTTCCGGCCGCTCCAGTCGTCCTACACGGCCGGCCCCATCGGCCCGAATTCCTGGTGCTGGCTGGAAGCTTTCCCCCTGCACGCGTACGGCCCCAAGCCCGACGGAACCTTTGAAATGTGCGCCGCTGGCGTGGCTCAAAATCACTCGTGGCTCGCAGCGGACGGACACCAGGGGCTGGCCGCGATGAACGACCAGAATATTTTCGGCCGCGCCTACATGGGCCCGGAAACCGAGGCGGAACTGAAACCGGGCGAAAAGCTCCGCTTCGCCGCCGACCGAAACCCGAGGCGCGGGGAACCGAACCGGTTCATCTGGGGCGAAAACTTTGCCCAGCAGCTCGACTACGCGCAAAAAATCGACCCGGACTACCTCTTCATCACCGGCTGGAACGAGTGGTCCGCCGACAAAGCCCCGGTCTGGCAGGGAAAAAGGACGGCATTTCCGGACCAGTATTCCCCGGAATTCAGCCGCGACACGGAGCCCTCCGCGGGAATTCTGCGCGACCACTTTTACAATCAGCTCGTCAACGGCGTGCGGCGCTTCCGCGGCGTGCGTCCCCAGCGGGCCGCCGATGAAGATCCGGTTTACCGCGACGCCCGGAACGACGTAACGCCTCGCGACGCGGCGGGCTGCGGCTCCGTCCGCTACGTGAACCAGACCGGCCGGAACGATCTGGTCGAGTGCTTCGTCACCCACGACGCGGAAACGCTCACGTTCACGGCCGAATGCGCTGCCCCGCTAACGCCCCCGACCGACCCCGCCTGGATGCGGCTTTTCATTTCCGTCGCGTTCGACGATTCGCCGACTGCCGCGCCTCACTGGAACCATTTCCAGTACGTCGTGAACCGCCTCAACCCCACCGACGGCCAAGCGATTCTGGAAGTCTGCGCCCCCGGCTGCGGCTGGAACTGGAAAGAGCTCGCCCACGTCCCGATGAAGATCGACGGGAACCGGCTGGAGATCCAAATTCCCCGCGAGCTGCTCGGCCAGAAGGGAAAGAAAATCGACCTGAGATTCAAATGGGCCGATAATTCGCCGGAGGAAGGCGAAGTCCTGGACTTCTACCACCGTGGCGACGCCGCGCCGGACGGGCGTTTCGTTTACCGGTACTTCGAGAGGTAATTCGCCGGATCCATTCCATCGTCCAACGTTTTGAAAGAAGGAGCCAAACCCATGCGCCTCACGTTCCCACTGCTTTTCGTTCTCGCCTTCGTTTCTGCCGCGCACACGCAGACCACCGACTGGTACACCGTGGACCGGGAGGTCGTAAACCGGCTGGTCTTTGAGGAAAAAGACCGGTCGGAATGGCTCGCGGAACTCCAGGCGAAGCCGGAGAAGACCGCCGCAGATGAACTGAGAATTTTCCAGCTGGCGGCCCGAAGCGGGGACGAAGCCGCGGCGCTGGCGGCGCTGGAACGGTTCATCGCGCAGGAAAATCCCAAACCCGACGCGCTTTACGGCATGACCCACTGGGCCAGCAAAACCCTCCAAAATCCCGCGCTGGCCCGGCATCTGGCCGAGCGTTTTCCCCAGCTCGCCGTCGGGAATCCTTCGCTTCAGGATTTTTTCCCCAGTGAACTGAAAACCGATCCGGAAACGGTCCGTCTCTGGATCGACGCGCGCTTCCACGACTTTGAAGCCTTTTCCAAGGCCAATTCCCAGCCCGCGCCCGATTCCGCCCCCGTTCCTTTCTGGCTGACGTGGAACCGGAATCCGTGGACCGAGCTGCGAATCCAGGCGTTCCGAAACGCGGGCAAAATCGACGATCTGCTCGACGCGCTTCAGGCCGGGGTCCAAAACGCCCCGGACGAACCCGCCCGAACTGCCGCGCTGCTGGCGTTTCTAAGGACGCTCCTGAACGTGAGCACTCAGCCGGGCGTCCTCGAAAACCGCGATTTGACGTGGATCCGCGACTGCCCGCCGGCGCACGCTCTGGATCTTCTCACGACCGTCCAATTCCTGATCCGTTCAAACGTGAACGAGTTCGAAACGGCTTACGACTTTCTCCTCAAAGCCCTCGAAACGCCGCTGACCCCGAACGAAATTGAACGGGAGAAAATGAACTGCTCCGCGCCGTCGGCGTTGATTTCCGACGAGTCGATCCGGAACCGGTTTCAGGCGGCGCTGCGCCACGAACTGACGGAAGTCTGCCACGCCATGAACCGGCCGGAAGAAACCCAGAAATGGATGCTCGAAGAAAAGGAATGGGCCGAAAAGTCCGGGGGGATGAACTACTACCACGCGGGCCAGATCCAGGCGTTTACCGGTCAGCGCGTCGTTGAGAAGGAGATCCGCGAGAAGGAAAAAGTTTCCGAAAACTCTCCGCAGTACTGGGAGGCGAGGGCGGGGTACTACGCCGGACGCGGGAAAGAGTGCGAGAAAGAACTGGAAGAGGCCCTTCTGCGCGGCCTGACCTTCCCCGACGAAGGGTTTTTGCGCCGCACGTTCCTTCAGGATCTTGTGCGCCTGTGGTACTCGCAGGACCGGAAAGAGGAGGTCCAAAACCTTCTGCGAGAGGAACTGCGCACCGCCCCGAAAAACGCCCAGAGCCGCCAGGGGGTGATCTGGATCCTCCTCGATTCCAGCTACAAAGGGATCCTGGAGCCGGATTTTCCCGAAGTCTGGGCCTGGTTTGCCGAAACGGACGACTGGAACTACCTGGGCGAACGGCTCCTTTGGCGCATTTTTCAAATCGCGGCAGAAAACGAGCCGGAAAAACTTGAGACGTACTACGCCCGGGCGGAAAAACTCGCCGACCGTCCTGAGCGCGCCGCCTATTTGGGCTGGGTCCTGAACCGGATGCACGAGCCGGAGCGAAGCCTCCCGCTTTTACGCCTTGGCGCGCAGGCCAGCGCCGACCAGGTCCGGGAGTACGCGAGTTTCACGCTTCTGGAGTCGCTGCTGGAGCTTCATCGCTGGGACGAGGCGCTCGAGCACTTCCAGACGGCCGCCGCGCACCTCACGACCGACGAGATCCCCGGGTGGCTTGGCCGGATCGGCGGCGGGGCCAGCGAAGACGGAAATGACCGCGTGGCGGAGGTCTGCACGAGGCGTTTGAGGAACCTGAAAGCCTCCACGCCGCCCGCCGGGGAGTAAATTTTCATCTTTTTTTCATTTTTTTCTGAAAACAAACGGGCGCCCCGTTGAAATTCCCTGAAAGTCTGGTAAAATAAAATAGGATTTTTGTTTTTGGATTTTTACCCAAGACGATCCGTTTCATTGTAGCCCATGGAGATTCCATTCGCTTTTCTGCCCACGGAATTTTCATGTTTAGAATAAAACTATTTTGTTTAACGAGGTTTATATGTATATGCCTGTTGAAATAAACCCGGCAGGGGGTGGATTATGCCTCCTGGCCGAGCTGGATCCAATGATTCCAGCCGCTTGTTTGGGGTTTTTCATAGTTGGTTTTTTCCTCGCATTCTTCATCGTGCGCTGGACCGACAAAATGCGCCTGGCCGATGCGGAAACCAAAGCGAAGGAGATCCAGAAAAAGGCTGAGGAAGAAGCCGAGATCAAGATTCAGAACGCTGAAATCGAAATCAAGAAGAAGGAACTCATTTCCAAAGAGGAGGCGGAAAAAGAGCTGCGAACTCTGCGTGAGGAACTGCACGAACGTGAGCGCGTCCTGAACAAACGCGACGACGCGATCTCCATCCAGCAGGAACAGCTCAAACATCAGGAAAAACTCAACGAAGTCACCCAACGCAAACTCTCCGAGAAAGTTCAGGAGGCGAGCCAGAAGTCGGCCGACCTCGAGAAACTGATCCAGTCCGAACGCCAGACGCTCTACCAGATCAGCGGCCTTTCCAAGGAAGAGGCGACCCGGAAGATCCTCGCCGATCTGGAAGAATCCCTCCAGCAGGAATCCGGGGCGATCATCGCGAAGCACGAGAAAAAGCTCAAGGAGGACTGCGAGGACATTTCCCGCGAAATTCTCCTCTCGGCCCTGCAGCGGTACTCCGCGGCGCATACGGCCGAGGCGGTCACGAGCACGGTGGACATTCCGAGCGACGAAATGAAAGGCCGCATTATCGGCCGCGAGGGGCGCAACATCCGTACCTTCGAAAGCGTCACGGGGGTGGACGTCATCATCGACGACACGCCGGGCGTGGTCATCGTCAGCTCGTTCGACACGATCCGCCGTGAGGTCGCGCGTCTTTCGCTTCAGAAACTCATCGTGGACGGAAGGATCCACCCGTCCCGCATCGAGGAGATCGTGGTCCAGACCCAGGACCAGCTCGAAAAGAACATTCAGAAAATCGGCGAGGCGGCCGCGCTGGAAGTCGGTTTTCCCGGGATGCACGAGCGGATCATCAACCTGCTCGGGAGGTTGCACTACCGCACGAGTTACAGCCAGAACGTCCTTCGGCACAGCGTCGAGGTAGCGTTCCTTTCCGGCATGATCGCCGAGCAGATGGGGCTGGATGAACGTCTCGCCCGCCGCTGCGGTCTTCTGCACGACATTGGAAAAGCGGCCGACCACGAGGCGGAAGGAGGCCACCCGAAAATCGGCGCCGACCTTCTGAAACGCTACGGCGAGCCGCGCGAAGTGGTGATGGCGGCGCTGTGCCACCACGACGATTTCCGGGTCGAATGCGCGTACACGTCGATCGTGGCCGCCGCCGATGCCGCGAGTGCCTCCCGGCCGGGCGCCCGGCGTGAGACGCTGGAACGGTACATCCGCCGGATGGAGGAACTGGAAACGATCGCCTGCAAATTCAAGGGCGTGGAACAGGCCTTCGCGATCCAGGCGGGCCGCGAGCTGCGTGTGATCGTTTCGTCGAAAGACACCACCGACGAACAGGCGGCAAAGATCTGCCGTGACATCGTGCACGCGTTCGAGGAGCAGCTCAGCTACCCCGGCGAGATCAAAGTGACGGTGACGCGAGAGACCCGCTGCGTGGAAATTGCTAAATAGCTTTTCGCAAGAAGCCTCCCCTGCAAGGGGAGGTGGCCCGAAGGGCCGGAGGGGTTCCAATGCGGGGGAAAGTCCTGCCTTTGTCCCGAACCCCCCAGCCTCACTTCGCTCGACAGCCCCCCTTTCAGGGGGGCCTTTTTTTGAGAGTGCGCAGCACCCCACCGTTTCCGAAAAAATTTTGACTTTTTTTCTCTTTTTTTCCTTTTTTTCTCTGAAACCTGCTGAAAATTTCAGACTCTTGTGTATAATGGCAGTATAGAAGTAATAGTTTATTCCTTTAACTATCGAATACTGTTATGAAAATTTCAGCAAAAAATGTCCTTGGGGCTTTCGTTTTGTCCTTGACCTTTGGTCTGCCGGTCGCGTTTGGAGCGGACGTCACGTGGAATGGCAATGCCGGTGATGGCAGCTGGGATACGGCGGGCAACTGGTCCACCGGCACGGTTCCGGCCTCGGGAGACACCATTAATATTAATAGCGGTGCGAGTGTTACCAACTCCAACGCGAAAACGCTGACGAATAACACGTTAAACCTCACCGGTTCGCTAAGCACCGTCAAAATGCAATTCAACGGGACCACGGTCAACATCAATGACGGGGCCACGCTGAATCACACCACCTCGGACTTCCACGTCGGTGTCAGCGGCAATGCGGCCACGGTGAATCAGTACGGCGGAACCGTCACCTCCTCGGCCTGGTTCAACATCGGTGAAGGCGCGACCGGCTATTATAACCTCTACGGCGGTACGCTCACGACTCATAACTTCTACGCGGGCCGTTACAATGTGGGGCACGTAACGATCGACGGCGCGAATGCGGCACTGACCGCGAACTATTTCTATGTCGGATTCCGTGCGGCGGTCGCGGGTGGTTCCTCGCTGACGCTCAACAACGGCTCCATCACGGTCAACAGGCAGGCCGATATTGGAGGTAATAACTACGGCGAAGGCAGCACGTTCGCCCCGATCAAATTCGATATGACCGGCGGGACATTTACAGTGAACGCCCCGACCCGGGTCGGCGTTTACGTCGATAACGGCAACACGGGGAACGTCGTGAACCAGACAGATATGACCGTTTCCGGCGGAACCTGGAACCAGAACGGCAATTTCTGGCTGGAAGACGGAGACGTCACCAAAACCAACCACTCCCAGACCGCGAACCTGACCATCAGCGGCAGCGCGGAAGTCAACTTCAAATATGATGTAATCGTCGGCAAAGGGGCCGGTTCAACCGCGACCCTTACGCTGGCCGGCGGCAAAACCACCGTTCTGGCAAATACCGCAGATGGTGCCAACAATGACATCCGCATCGGAAACGGACAGAACAACGTCTCGAAACTCAACATCACCGGCGGCGAGAACACGTTCAACAAGAATATCTACGTGATGGGCAAAGGGACGGCCGAGCTGAACATCTCCGGCGGCACCAACACGTTCGCCAGAGAAGTGATCTTCGGAAACGGCACCGGCAACAAAGGCGACGGAACGATTACCGGCGGCACCAACACGTTCAACAAAAACATCTACATCGGGAATGGGACCGAGGGAAGCCTGACCATCTCCAACACCGCCGTGACCTTCGCCCTCTCCGGCCAGACGATCAGCGTCGGCGCTGGCAACGGCGGAAAAGGCGTTTTCAACATTTCCGGCGATGCGGCCGATGTGAGCTTTACCGGAAACGACATCCACGTCGGCAACGGCGCGGGCAGTACCGGTACGATCAACCAGACCGGCGGCACGGTCACTTTCCAGAACTCCAACGCCTGGCTCAATGTTGGCGAAAGAGGCGTGGGCGCGTATAACCTCAGCGGCGGTACGCTCGACCTGACCAAAATCGGCTCGGGCAACTTCTGCATCGGGCGCCGCGGGTCCGGCACGTTCACCGTTTCCGATTCCGGCACGCTGAAAGCCGTGGGCGTTACGATGGGCTGGGGCGGCTACGTTCCGGAATCCAACTTCATCATCAAGGGCGGCGAAGTCACCGTCTCCCAGTGGATCAACATCGGCAACCTGAACGAACACGCCCAGGGCTCGACTTCCGGCACGAACACCCTCACGGTGCAGGACACCGGCAAGCTGACCGTGGCCGGCGTGATCAACATCGGAAACGATAACTCCGGCGGTGCGGCCGCCTACGCGACGATCGGCGTCATGAACCTCAATGGCGGAACGACCACGGTCAACAACACGATCAACGTCGGTAACGGCGCGAAAGCTTCCGGAACGCTCAACATCGCCGGTGGAAACAACACGCTGGCGGCCATCACGATCGGGCCAAACGTCACGACCAAATCCGAGATGAATGTTACGGGCGGCACGACCACCATGGCCGCCATGAGAGTGGGTAACTCCGCGAACGCCACGGGAACGGTAAACCTCGGCGGCGGGAACTTTTCAACAACCGGCGACGTGATGATCGGCAACGCGGCCGGCTCCCATGCCGTGATGAACATCACCGGCGGTACGAACACGATCCACGCTACGTACGTTGCACTTAATGGCGCGACGGACGCCGTATTGAACGTCACGGGCGGAACGACCTCGACGAGAAACCTCAATATCGGCAGAGGAAACAGCGCCGGTCACAGCGTCGGCGTCATGAAAATCTCGACCGGTACGTTCAAATCGGAAAGTTCCAACGCAACCGAGGGCATGACCCGGGTCGGCTCGTACCAGGACAGTGACACGACCTCCACCGGATACCTTGAGATTTCCGGCACCGGTACGCTTGAAACCCGGTACCTCCGCGCGGGTACGTACTCCCCCGGAAACGTCGTCAAAATGACCGGCGGTACACTCCGAATCACCGGGAATGGC
Organism: Thermoguttaceae bacterium; assembly: GCA_017447865.1. Taxonomy (GTDB): domain Bacteria; phylum Planctomycetota; class Planctomycetia; order Pirellulales; family Thermoguttaceae; genus RGIG3701. The sequence goes on along the minus strand of JAFSMO010000012.1, from coordinate 92,007 downwards.
TCGGATAACAGCGGCCGCAGCTGGATCGGCTTTGGCTCGGGTTCCGCCACGCTGGAAATTTCCGGCGGTACGTTCTATGCCGGGAATCGCGACTTCCTCGTCGGCTACGGCAACACAGGAGATGCTTACGGTGAAATGACCGTCTCTGGCAATGGAAAGTTTGACCAGCATGGCACCGGAAACTTCATCATCCCGGCCGGTCCGGGCAATGGCGGCAAAGGCAACATCCTGAACCTTACCGGAAACGGCACGATCGACACGCTCTGGCTCTCGCTGGGGCAGTTCGGCAACAACAACGCTGGCGCCAAATCCACGTTCAACATGGACGGCGGGACCCTGCTGGTCGGCAACAACATGCGTATCGGGATCGACAACGCCGCCACGGCGAACATCTCGGGCGGTTCGATCACCGTCAACGGAGCCATTCAGCTCCCCATGAGCAATAACAGAGACTCCGTTCTGAATCTGATCGGTTCCGGGGCCACGATCAAGGCGGGGTCCTCGACCTTCCATCCCTCCGCGACCATTAACGTGACGGCTGGCGATTTGTGCGACGCGGACGGCAATCTGATCGCTCCGTTCTCCACCATCCAGAACACCGGCGCCGCCTCGATGAAGTCCAACCTCAACATCGACATGAGCAACTACAAGTGCGACGGGATCTACATCGGGGACGAGATCAACGCGGTCCTGCTCACCTCGACCGGGCTGACGTACTCCCCGGCGTCCGTGAGTGTCACGGGCCCGTGGACCATCGACACCAGCAACAACCAGATCACGCTGAGCCTCGACACGACCCAAACCGGGACCGCGGCCGTGACTTCGGACATTAACTTCGCAAACGGCAATCTGGGCCAGAGCGGCTGGATCAACGTCTCCGGCAACCCGAACGAAGAGTACAGCCTGAGCATCAACTACGCCGGCGTGGATGATGACGAGGCGTTCCAGAACTGGGTCGAAACCAACCTGCTTGGGAATGCGTCGGGCGTCACCGCTTCTGCGGAAAACAATACATTGACCCTTTCCGGTCTTAAACTCGGGTCTACTGGAGTGAATCAGCTCTTCTACGACCTGAGCACTTTCAGTCCCACCGCCGCGTTTGCGATCGATGCGAATCGTGTCCCGGAACCTGCCGCGTGGCTGCTCCTGCTTTTGGGCATGGTAATGATTGGAATTTCACGTAAATTTAGACATAATTCATGATTGGGGATTAAAATGCGTCGTCCAGCCTTTACACTCGTTGAACTCTTGGTCGTCATTGCGATCATTGGAATGTTGGTCGGTCTTCTTCTGCCCGCGGTTCAGCAGGCTCGTGAGGCCGCACGTCAGATGCAGTGCGGAAACAACATGAAGCAAATGGGAATCGCGTGCCTGAACCACGAATCCACGGTCCAATACCTGCCCTCCGCCGGGTGGATGGGAGGCTGGGCCGGTGACGGTGACCGCGGTTTCGGTCGGATGCAGCCCGGAGGGTGGCTCTTCTCGATCCTGCCGTTCATGGAACAAAGCACTCTGTTCCAATATTCGTCCAACGGGAACATGAGCTCGCCCGACAAAGCCAAGATCACGGAAACCAACCAGACTCCGCTGAAGTTTTATTACTGCCCGTCCCGCCGTGCCGCGAAGGTGTACCCGGCCGGCAACCCGCCGACGAAGAACGCGAACTCGACCGACCACCTCGCCAAGAGCGATTATGCCTGCAACTTCGGATACACTGAGGCAGTCAACACTTCCGGCTGCCCGGGCTCCTACGCCGATGCGGACAACGTGAACTACAACTGGGTGATCCAGAAATATGACGGCGTGATGCTTTCGTGCAGTGAAATCACGCTCGGCGAGATCCGCGACGGCTCGTCGAATACGTACCTCTGCGGCGAAAAGTACCGAAACGTGGATTACTACGAATTGAGCTGCTGCTGCGATGACAGCGGACAGTTCAGCGGCGCCGACCCGGATACGGGCCGTGGAACCGCGTGGCGTCCGACTCAGGACAGATCGGGATTCCAGTATCGCCAAGCGTTCGGAGCACCGCACACCGGCGTCGTCGGCATGACGATGTGCGACGGCTCGGTCCACCATATTTCCTATTCGATTGACCCGCAAGTACACCGCTATCTCGGCTCCCGCGCCGATGGTGAGTCCGTGCAGGTCCCGTAATGATTTTGCGGTCTGCCTGATCCCCGGCTGGTGGTTTTAGGAGATTTATAATGACATTTAAGTTTAAAATACAAGGGGGGGGCAATTTAGCAAAACCCCTTTCCGCTTTCATTTCCGGTTTTTCGATTTTTTCTTTAATACTGGCAGCCTCGGGCGCGGTACAGGCCGCGACGATTAACTGGACGGGTGGGACGGACTCCAAATGGTCCACCGCGTCGAACTGGTCCAGCGGCGCCCTGCCCGTCGCCGGGGATACGGTCCAGGTCGGGACGGCTTATCAGACTTACACGAATATTCTTACGATCCAGGACGGCGACTCGGCGACAGTCGGGCGTGCGGACTTCAGCGGCGGTGAAATGAAAATGACCGGCGGCACCATGACGGTTTCCAGTGACCGTCTGCGTGTTGGCGGCGCGGCATCGACGACCCTGGGCATTTCTGGCGGAACCATGACCCTGAACGGCGGATTCGGACTCGGCGGCAAAACCGACGCCAGCCTCACTTCGACGCTGAACGTCAGCGATTCTGCCCGCATGGTGGTTTCGAACTGCTTTCTTGTTCATGGAAACAATAATTCCAACCTGAACCAGACCGGCGGCATCATCCTGAACAAAAGCGGATGGTCCCAGGTGGGTGAAGGTCCAAGCCCGGCCATTGTGAATCTGACCGGCGGCGCGTTTTATAATACAAGCGCCAGCGCGACGTTCTACGTAGGCCGCAACAATGGCAGCGGCGCATCAGCGAATGCCGGCACAGGCACGATCACCGTCGATGGCGGCCAGTTTTACGTCGCGAACAAGGTTTTGATCGGAAACCGGAAAGACTCGGAGGAAGCCGGCAAGCTAGGGAAAATCGTCCTTAATTCCGGCATTCTTTCCATCAAAAGTCTGGAATTCGACAAACAGCAGGCGGAGGTCCAGCTCAATGGTGGGACGTTCATCACCAGTTCAGTCGCCAGCTATGACACGACCAAGACCGCAAACCTGACCAACGCGGGCAGCACGATCGAGATCGCCAACGCCTTCGCTCCGACGGAAGACCAGATCAACGGACTGGCCGCCAGCGAGACGTGGTACTCCAAATACCAGAAGGGGACGGTCGGGACTCTGACCGTTTCAGGCACCTACGCCCAGACGGCCGGCACCATCGTAGTCGACATCACGAACGGGACCACGTACGACAAATTGACGGCCGGCTCGTTCAACATCACGGGCGGTGATCTCAACATTCAACTGAATGCTCAGGCAATAACGACCGAAACGACGTTCAAATTTTTTGGCGATAATCCGGTCGGAACGTTGAATTTCGACAAAATTCTTGAGAACGGCAGCAGCACGACCCGCTGGAAAGTCGAAGAGGGCGGCGCCTACGTGCGTCTCGCCTCCGAAACGTTCAAATGGAACGGTTCCGCCAGCGGCGACTGGAACAACCGGGCGAACTGGAACGCAAATGGCAGCAACTACGTGCCGGACGTCCTCGACGAAGTTCAGGTTGGTTCCTCCCACAACGCTTACACCAACGAGCTGACGATCAAGGACGGAGACTCGCTGGAAGCGAAGATCATGTATTTCAACGGCGGTAAAATGTCCGTCACGGGCGGAGAGCTCAGCGTGGCAAGCGGCCGCTGGAGGATCGGAAACACCGGAAGCGCGAACAGCGAAGTCAACATTTCCGGCGGCACCGTCAACATGAAGGCTGGATTGGGACTCGGCGGCAACGGCTCGTCAAGCGTCTCTTCCACGCTGAACGTCAGCGGCTCGGCCCGCGTGAACGTCTCGGGCGAATGTTTCATCGTTCACGGAAACAGCACTTCCACATTGAACCAGTCCGGCGGCGTCATCGTGAACACAAGCACCTGGAACCAGGTCGGCGAAGGCGCAAACCCGGCCACCGTGAACCTGACCGGCGGCGCGTTTTACAACACGGCCAATGCTTATTTTTTTGTGGGCCGTAACGGGGATGGAAATAATGCCGGCAAAGGCTTGATCACCGTCAGCGGCGGTCAGTTTTACACTGCTGGCACTCTGCAGCTTGGGAATAAAAAAGACTCCGATCAGGAGGGCAGATACGGAAGAGTCGTCCTGAATTCCGGTATTCTTTCCGCGAGAAGACTCACTTTTGACGTTCGTCAGGGCGAGCTTCAGCTCAAGGGCGGAACGTTAGTCACCAGCGAAGTGAACCGCAGCCTGACCAACTCGGGCAGCACGATCGAGATCACCAACGCCTTCGCCCCGACGGAAGCCCAGATCAACGGCCTGGCCGCCAACGAGACCTGGTTCTCCAAGTACCAGAAGGGGAAAGTCGGGACGCTGGCCGTTTCCGGGACCTACGCCCAGACGTCCGGCACGGTCGTGATCGACATCACGAACGAAACGACGTACGACAAACTGACGGCCGGCTCCTTTAACGTGACGGGCGGCGACCTCAGCGTCAACGTGAACGTCACCGGGATCAACAAGGAAATGGCTTACGCGGTCTTCGGCAGCAACCCCTCCGGAAATCTGAACTTCAGCAGAATCATCGTCAACGGAAGTGAAGCGTCCCGCTGGAAGATCATGGAGGACGGCAAACTCGTGCGTCTCTACGAAGAAACGTTCAAGTGGACCGGCTCCGAAAGCGGCGACTGGAACACGCGGGCGAACTGGGGATCCAATAACAGCAGCTACGCGCCGGAATCCCTCGACACGGTCCAGGTGGGGACCTTCTATAACGCTTACACCAACGACCTGACGATCAAAGACGGCGATGACGTTCAGGCCAAAATCATGTACCTCAACGGCGGCAAAATGTCGGTCACGGGCGGTACACTCTCGGTCGTTTCAGATCGTTTGAGGGTCGGAAACGAAGGGACCGCCAGCAACGAGATCGTCTTTTCCGGCGGAACGACCAATTTCAAAGGCGGGCTGGGAGTCGGCGGTGGTTCCACGACTACCGCGAAAACCAACACGCTGACCGTCACCGGTGACGCGCGGGTGAACATCGGAAGCGTCTTTGTCCTTCACGGCTACTCCCCAAGCACGCTGACGCAGGAAGGCGGCGTCATTTTCAACAATAACACGTCCTCGGGCGGCCAATTCACCCAGATCGGTGAAGGAGCAAACGAGGCCAACCTGATTTTGAACGACGGCGCGTTTTATAACGTCACCAACATGTACGTCGGCCGGAACCAGGGCGGCGATCACGTCGGGAAAGGCCTCCTCTCCGTGGACGGTGGCCAGATGTACCTCGGCGGCACGCTCGTCATCGGGTTCAGCGGGACGGCTGACCCGGAGGACCGTTACGCACTGGTCGAGCTCAAGTCGGGGATCCTCTCCGCGACGAACATCAATTTCGGCACCAAGACCGGCGAGCTGAAACTTGAGGGCGGGAAATTCGTCGCCCAGAAGGTGACCGGCGACCTGGTCAACGTGGGAAGCACGGTCGAAATTGCGGCCAAATTCACGCCGTCGGAGGAAAACGTGAACGCGCTGGGCGACGGGGAAACGTGGTACTCCAAGTACCAGGAAGGGACCGCCGGCAAGCTGACCGTGACCGGCACGTACTCGCAGACGGGCGGCGCGTTGGCGCTCGACCTGGTGAGCACCGACTCCTACGACGTTCTGACGGCCGGGGCTTTCAACGTGACGGGCGGCAGTCTGCAGATCAACGTTTCCGACGCGCTGCCCGACCTGCTGGAAGGCGGCGAAACGTTCGCCATTTTCGGCACGGATCCCGTGGGAACGCTCGATTTCGCGACGATCACCCCCAATTTCGGCGCTTCGTCCCAGTGGATTTTGGGCGCGGATGGCGTTCTGACGTACTTCAAGGCGGACCAGATCCCGGAACCTGCCGCGTGGATGCTCCTGCTCCTCGGCGCGGCTTTGATGGGCTTTTCACGCAAAGTCAAAGTTCATAAATCCTGATTCCTGATGATCCAGGGAGATTTTTCAATGACTTTAAACATCAAAATGCGAAAAAGGGGAGGGACAAAAAAATCACGCTCCCTTTTTTCGACATTTTCATTAATACTGACCGTTTCCCTCGTCTTTTCGGGGACAGTCCGGGCCGCGACGGTGAACTGGACGGGTGCGACGGACTCCAAGTGGTCCACCGCGTCGAACTGGGACGGCGGAACCCTGCCCGGTACAGGTGATCTGGTCCAGGCCGGAACGGCTTACCAGGCCTACACGAATGCTCTGAACATTCAGGACGGCGATGAGGCGGTCGTCAATCAGGTGAACTTCAGCGGCGGTACAATTCAAATGACCGGTGGGTCCCTGACGGTCACCAACGACCGTTTGCGTGTCGGCAGCGCTGCGGCAACGACCATGAATTTCTCCGGCGGAACGTTAAATCTGAACGGAGGTTTGGGGCTCGGCGGCAAAACGGATGCCAGTCTGACTTCTACCCTGAACGTCAGCGGCTCTGCCCGTATGAACGTCACAGGCGGGTGCTTCATCATCCACGGAAACAGTAATTCCAACCTGAACCAGTCCGGCGGCGTCATCGTAAACAAATGCGGCAGCTGGAACCAGGTGGGTGAAAACAACAGCGAGGCCAATCTCAACCTGACCGGCGGCGCATTTTACAACACGGCCAATGCTTATTTTTTTGTGGGCCGTAACAATGATGGAAGTAATGCCGGGAAAGGTTTGATCAACCTCAGCGGCGGTCAGTTTTACACCGCTGGCACTTTGCAGCTTGGGAATAAAAAAGGCTCGGATCAGGCCGGCAAATACGGAAGGGTCGTCCTGAATTCCGGTATTCTTTCCGCGAGAAGACTCACGTTTGACGTGCGTCAGGGCGAGCTTCAGCTCAAGGGCGGAACGTTCGTCACCAGCGAAGTGAACCGCAACCTGACCAACTCGGGCAGCACGATCGAGATCGCCAGCACCAGCAGTTTCAACATCACGGAAGCGAATATCGACGGCCTGGCCGCCAACGAGACGTGGTTTTCCAAGTACCAGAAAGGGACGATCGGGACCCTCGCCGTTTCCGGGACTTTCAGCCAGACGTCCGGCTCGGTCGTGCTTGACCTTACGGACGAAACGACGTACGACAAACTGACGGCCGGTTCCTTTAACGTGACCGGCGGCGACCTCGTCGTCTCGGTAAACGTCAATGGGATCACCAAGGAAATGGTGTACGCGGTCTTCGGCGACAATCCCACGGGAAATCTGAATTTCAGCCGAATCGTCGTGAATAATACCGTGGCGACCAACTGGAAAATCATGGACGACGGCAAACTCGTGCGCATTTATGCCGAGACGTTCAAGTGGACCGGTTCCGAAAGCGGCGACTGGAACACGCGGGCGAACTGGGGCTCCAATGACAGCGGGTACGCGCCGGAATCCCTCGACACGGTTCAGGTCGGGTCCTTCTACAACGCTTACACCAACGAGCTGACGATCAAAGACGGTGACGATGTTAAGGCCAATATCATGTACCTCAACGGCGGCAAAATGTCCGTCACGGGCGGTACGCTCACGGTCGTTTCGGACCGTCTGCGAGTTGGAAACGAAGGGACCGCCAGCAACGAAATCGTCTTTTCCGGCGGAACGACCAATTTCCAAGGCGGCTTGGGCGTCGGTGGTGGTTCCACGACTACCGCGAAAACCCACACGCTGACCGTCACCGACGACGCGCGGGTGAATCTCGAGAGCGTCTTCGTCCTTCACGGCTACTCCCCAAGCACGTTGAACCAGGAAGGCGGCGTCATTTTCAACGACAACACGTCCTCGGGCGCTCAATACACCCAAATCGGCGAAGGGGGGAACGAAGCCAACCTGAATTTGAACGGCGGCGCGTTTTATAACGTCACCAGCATGTACGTCGGTCGAAACCAGGGCGGAAATAATGCCGGAAAAGGGCTCCTCTCCGTGGACGGCGGCCAGATGTACATCGGCGGCACGCTCGTCATCGGGTTCAGCGGGACGGCGGACGCAACGGGCCGTTACGGCATCGTTGAGCTCAAGTCGGGGATCCTCTCCGCGACGAACATCAATTTCGGCACCAAAACCGGCGAGCTGAAACTCGAAGGCGGAACATTCGTCGCCCAAAAGGTAACCGGCGACCTGGTCAACGTGGGAAGCACGGTCGAAATTGCCGCCAAATTCACGCCGTCGGAGGAAAACGTGAACGCCCTGGCCGACGGGGAAACGTGGTACTCCAAGTACCAGGAGGGGACCGTCGGCAAGCTGACTGTGACCGGCACGTACACCCAGACGGGCGGAACCCTGGAAATCGACCTGGTGGGGCCCGATTCGTATGACGTTCTGACGGTCGGGAATTTCGACGTGACGCAGGGCGATCTGAAACTCAACGTTTCCGACTCGCTGGCGCGCTCACTGGTCGGCGGTGAACGGTTTTCCGTTTTTGGCGCGAATCCTTCGGGAATCCTGCAATTCGCCAATATTATTCCCTCCTTTGGGAACTCGTTCCAGTGGGTTTTGGAGGAGGACGGAATTCTGACCTACTACAATTCGAACCAGATCCCGGAACCCGCCGCGTGGCTGCTCCTCCTGACGGGTGCGGCACTGGTTGGTTTTTCACGTAAATTCAAAGTTTGTAAATCCTGATGGGGGATCAGAAAAATGCGTCGTTCAGCCTTTACACTCGTTGAGCTTTTAGTCGTCATTGCGATCATTGGGATGCTGGTCGGTCTGCTTCTGCCCGCAGTCCAGCAAGCCCGTGAGGCCGCGCGTCAGATGCAGTGCGGGAACAACCTGAAGAATCTGGGGCTGGCGGCGCTGAACCACGAGTCATCGGTAAAGTCTTACCCCTCCGGCGGCTGGCACTGGCGCATGGTCGGCGACAGCGACTGGGGTTTCGGCGAGAAGCAGCCCGGCGGTTTCGCGTTTTCGCTTCTTCCTGCTCTTGAACAGAGCGCTCTGTTCACGCTTGGCTCGGACGGAAACACGACGTCCGCCCCTTCCGCAACGAAAAAAGCCGGCGCGCTGACGTGCAACCAGACGCCGCTTCCGGTTTTCATCTGCCCGTCGCGCCGTGCGTGCAAGACTTACACCTTCGTCACGGGGACCAACCACAACGCGGTGTACAACATCACGGCCCCGAGCGGAAGCGGTCATGAGCTGGCGAAGGGGGACTACGCGGGCAATACCGGGAGCAAAACCTCCTGGGGCGCAGCGCCTTCGTTTACTCCGGCAGCGTACCCGGACGTGAAAACGTTTAATTTCTCGACCGACCGTGACAAATTCAACGGCGTGATCTTCCGCTTCAGCCGTGTGACGATCGGCGAGGTGCGCAGCGGCACGACGAATACGTACCTCATCGGCGAGAAGTACCTCATGACCGACGATTACGAGACTGGCAAAAACGACACGGATAACGAGGGGATCTTCTTCGGCGGCTGCGACGATTCCCTGCGCAGCTGCATGACGTCCTCCCGCCCGTGCCAGGACCGTCCCGGTTATAACACGCCGAAAAACGACTTTGGCTCGACCCATGCCGGTTCGTTCGGAATGTGCATGTGCGACGGGTCGGTCCAGCGGCTCTCTTACTCGATCGACTCGGCAGTCCACGCGAATCTCGCAAACCGCGCGTCCACGGAAGCGGTCACGATCCCACAGTGATTTTTTGGAGTGCGGCAATACAGAAGCCGAAGGCTTCATTTGCCGCTTTCACTTAGTGACCGAAAAATACGGCGGCAAAAAAGTTTTTTCACGTGGGGAACGTCCAGCGTACTTCAGCGGCAAACGCCTCTTCGAGGCGGATTGCCGCAAGGGAAAGCGATGAATGTCGCTGCGCGACTGTATCATCGCACTCCGAAAGTCCCTCCCGGCGCCGTTTCTCATTCATAATTCTTCATTCATAATTCATAATTGGCCCCCTCGGGCCTTAAATATTCTTTAAATGGCCAAAAATCTCCCCACCCCCCCTTGAAGAAAATGGATAAAAAAATATAATATGACCTACAGTGTATCGTAATACACTCAAACAGGTGTTTACTATTATTTTTTAATCAGGAGAGTTAATCGTGTCCGAGACCAAACGTTTTGTCACGCTCGACGGTAACGAAGCCGCGGCGTACATCGCTCATCGTTGTTCCGAAGTCATGGCGATCTATCCCATTACGCCGTCGTCCACGCTCGGCGAGCTGGCTGACGAATGGGCCGCCAAAGGGGTCAAGAATATTTTCGGCGTCGTTCCGCAGGTCGTTGAAATGCAGAGCGAAGCTGGTGCCGCCGGTGCCGTTCACGGTGCTCTTCAGGCTGGTGCTCTGACCAGTACGTTCACCGCTTCCCAGGGTCTGCTCCTCATGATCCCGAACATGTTCAAGATCGCCGGTGAGCTGACCTCCTGCGTGTTCCACGTGACCGCCCGCTGCGTCGCGACCCACGCTCTTTCCATTTTCGGTGACCACTCCGACGTGATGGCCTGCCGTTCGACCGGTTGGGCGATGCTCGTCTCCGGTTCCGTTCAGGAAGCCCAGGACATGGCCATGGTCGCCCACGCTGCGACGATGGAAGCCCGCGTCCCGTTCCTTCACTTCTATGATGGTTTCCGTATCTCCCACGAAATCAACTCGATCGACCAGATGACCGACGAAGAGATCGCCTCGATGATCGACCCGGCCTTGGTCAAAGCCGTTCGTGAACGCGCTCTGAACCCGAACAAACCGGTCATTCGCGGTACCGCCCAGAACCCGGACGTCTTCTTCCAGGCCAGCGAAGCCGTCAACAAATACTACGAAGCCGTCCCGGCCATCGTCCAGAAAGCCATGGACAAATTCGCGACCATCACCGGCCGTCAGTACCACCTGTTCGACTACGTTGGCGCCGAAGACGCCGACCGAGTCATCGTCGTGATGAGCTCCGGCTGCGGCGTCGTTGAAGAAGCCGTGGAACGCCTCGTCGCTGAAGGCGAAAAAGTCGGTCTCGTCAAGGTTCACCTCTACCGTCCGTTCGACATCAACGCCTTCTCCGCCGCTCTTCCGGCCAGCGCCAAGAAGATCGCGGTCCTGGATCGCACCAAGGAACCGGGCGCCATCGGCGAACCGCTCTACCTCGACGTCGTTTCCGCTCTGGATGAAGTCGGCCGCATTGGTCTGACCATCATCGGCGGCCGCTACGGTCTGGCCTCGAAGGAATTCACGCCGGCCATGGCCAAAGCCGTGTTCGACGAACTGAAGAAAGACGCTCCGAAGAAGCACTTCACCGTCGGCATCGTCGACGACGTGACCTTCCAGAGCCTCGACTACGACGAAAACTGGAAGACCGAACCGGCCGACGTCACGCGCTGCCTGTTCTTCGGTCTGGGTTCCGACGGTACGGTCGGCGCCAACAAGAACTCGGTGAAGATCACCTCGAACTACACCGACCTGTTCGCTCAGGGCTACTTCGAATACGACTCCAAGAAAGCCGGTTCCGTCACGAAGTCCCACCTGCGTTTCAGCCCGCGCCCGATCAAGGGTTCCTACCTGGTCCACAGCGCGAACTTCGTCGCCTGCCACCAGTGGGAGTTCATCAACCAGGTCGATATGCTTGAGAAAGCCGAGCAGAACGCCACGTTCCTGATCAACAGCCCGTACGACAAAAACACGGTTTGGGATCACCTTCCGAAGTCCGTTCAGGAAGAGATCATCTCCAAGAACCTGAAGGTTTACGTCATTGACGCGAACGCCATCGCCGAGAAGACCGGCATGGGCCGCCGCACCAATACGATCCTCCAGACGTGCTTCTTCGCGCTGGCTAACGTTGGCGGAATGAGCGCCGAGACCGCCATCGGTCACATCAAAGAGTACATCAAGAAGTCCTACCTGAAGAAGGGCATGGACGTCGTTGAAAAGAACTGGGCCGCCGTCGATGCGTCTCTGGCCGGACTGGAAGAAGTCACGGTTCCGGGCACCGTCACGTCCACGTTCGAACGCCGTCCGGGCGTCATTGGTGAAGCCGACGCTTTCATCACCAACGTCCTTGGCAAGATCATGGAAGGCAAAGGCGACGCGCTGACCGTGAAAGACCTGCTCCCGACCGCTGACGGTACTTTCCCGACCGCCACGACCCAGTACGAGAAGCGCTCGATCGCTTTGAAACTGCCGGTCTGGAAGGCCGACGTCTGCGCTCAGTGCGGTCTCTGCTCGATGGTTTGCCCGCACGCCGCCATCCGCATGAAGGTTTACGACGCCGAAGCGGTCGCCAACGCTCCGTCCACGTTCAAGACGGTCGACGCCAAGGCCCCGTTCGCCGGCAAGAAATTCACCGTCCAGTGCTTCCCGGATGACTGCACCGGCTGCGGTCTGTGCGCGAACATCTGCCCGATGAAAGCGAAGGAATGCCTCACCCTGGTCGACAAACTTCAGGTCATCGACGAAGAACGCGTCAACTTCGACGCCTTCCAGACGATCCCGAACATCGAGCGCTCCCAGGTCAACCCGCTCCAGCCGAAAGGCTCGCAGCTGCTCCTGCCGCTCTTCGAGTTCTCCGGCGCTTGCGCTGGCTGCGGCGAAACCCCATACGTGAAACTCGTCACGCAGCTCTTCGGTGACCGCATGGTCGTCGCCAACGCGACGGGCTGCTCCTCCATCTACGGTGGTAACCTCCCGAGCACGCCGTACTGCAAAGACGCGAACGGCCGCGGCCCGGCCTGGTCCAACTCCCTGTTCGAAGACAACGCCGAGTTCGGTCTTGGCATGCGCATCGCTATCGACCAGCAGAACTCCTACGCCAAGGAACTGCTCGTCGGCGCGGCGGAGCACGTCGGTCAGGATCTGGTGGACGCCATCCTGAACAATCCGCAGACGAACGAAGCCGAGATCGCGGTTCAGCGTGAAAACGTCGCGAAACTCGTCGCCAAGATCGAAGGCGCCGACTGCCCGAAGGCCAAGGCTCTGTGCGACATCGCGAGCTTCCTGGTCAAACGCAGCGTCTGGGCGTTCGGTGGTGACGGTTGGGCTTACGACATTGGTTACGGCGGACTTGACCACGTGATGGCTTCCGGCCGCAACATCAACGTTCTGGTCCTCGACACCGAAGTTTACTCCAACACGGGAGGCCAGGCTTCCAAAGCCACCCCGCGCGGTGCCGTCGCCAAGTTCGCCGCCAACGGCAAGAAGTCCCGCAAGAAAGACCTCGGCATGATGGCCGCCTCTTACGGCAACGTGTACGTTGGTCAGATCTCGATCGCGGCCAACCCGGTCCACGCCCTGAAGGTTTTGATGGAAGCCGAAGCGCACGACGGTCCGTCCCTGATCATTTGCTACTCGCACTGCATCAACCACGGCATCGACATGCTGAAGGGCCTTGAGCTCCAGAAGGAAGCGGTGAAATGCGGTTACTGGCCGCTGTATCACTACAATCCGGCTGATGAGACGCCGTTCCACCTTGACAGCAAGGCTCCGGAAGGCGAGTTCAAGGAATTCGCTCTGAAGCAGAACCGCTTCAAGACGCTGAAGCTCCTCAACACGCAGGAAAAGATGGACGAATTCCTCGCGGAAGGTCAGGGCGACATTAATAATCGTTACGATTATTACAGCCAGCTCTCGAACCTGAAGCACGAGTGATTTCAGACAGATAAGTTAAACTGAACAGAAACGGGGTGACAAAAGTCACTCCGTTTTTTTTTGAATTATTTAAACTTTTTTGATTTTTAAAGACCAAAGCACTTGACAATGAACAATTTTGTGTTATATTAATATTTTTAAGCTAGTGTCATGCCTCACCATTTCGCTTGACATCACGAAAACTTGGAAAAATTTGAACAGAAGGAGCCATTCATGTCTCAAAAGAGCAAGTATAGCGTTAAGAAACGCTATGAAAAGAAACTTTCTATTGAAAACCTGGAATCCCGCCAGATGTTGAGCGCTCTTCCGCTCACCGCAACGGACTCAGAGGTAGCCGCGGCAACGGCTCAAGCAGTGCTGGATACTACGTCACAAGTTATTATCGAGTCCCCAGAGTCCGTTCAGTGCGTATTACAACAAACTGATAATGAGGTCAGTGCTTCCAGCAGTAACACAACCATGGCAACCGCTTGCGACCTTGGCACGATTAGCAGTGAACAGACCTTTGCTCTGGATCATTCAGGCTCCGAAAGTACTGAAAATTGGTTCAAATTCACACTTCCAACGACGGGCAATTCCGCGAGTGCAATTACTCTTACCTATACCCACTCCGCAACATGCGACCTGGATGTCTATCTCTATGACGCAAATGGCAACCTTGTCAAGTCTTCCATGGAATCGACCGGTACGGAAAGCATCAGCCTTGATGGCAAAGAGGCTGGAACCTATTACCTGAAAGTCGTGAATTATAAATCAAGTACGAATTCGCTTCCTTATACGTTGAAAATCACCAATACAGAGTCGTCAGCAAACACCTCTGTTACAACCAGCAGTCCTGAATCGGCGGCTAACACCTCTAATACAGAAGACAGTATTGCTGCCAGCAGTTCCAAATCGAAGGTTAAAACCTCTATTACAAGAGTCAGTCTTTCTACCAGCAGTCCGCGAGAGGGAGGCACCATTACCGCTACCCCATATCCGTACGGTGCTACGTGCAAGTACAAGTGGTACTATGGTACTTCTGCGTCATCGTGTACCAAGTCCTGTGGCTCCAAGGCCACACTTAAGTTGACTTCCAAACTGGCGGGCATGTATGTTAAATGTGTTGTAACAGGAACAAAAAATTACACTGGCACCGCCTCTACGTCCGCTGTAAAAGTTGCTGTGACGTCATTAAAAGGATTCAAAATTACATTAGGCAGTACCAGCATATACGATGCTGCACATAATTACGGCCTTGTAAATCTGATGGGGTTAAAATCTATTAAATTCACCTCAAATACGAAAGCAAAATTGGTCCATGAAGGTGGGGGAACGATTTCCAGTATATCCTATACCTTTACTAGCAATTCTACTGGTGGCGGCACATTGACATTAACTTATATACACAAACCAAAGCGTGGTGTTAAAACAAGTAATAGATTTGTCGTGGAATTGCCTTCCATTGGAAATACCAGTGGAACTCTTACAGGGAAATTTTACAAAAGCAGCATATATTTTGGGATTAGATCGTGTAAATATACCATGTCGAAATGATTTCACAATCAATCATTGTCCCTAACGCTCTGGGATGAAGCATTTGGCTTCGTCCCTTTTTTTATGCTTCCAAACATTCCGGGGTATTCTTTAACAGAAAATCTCCCGTTTTTTCCCGGCCGTCTCTTGAATTTCTTCCAGAATCTGCTAAAATGAAAAAATCAAACGGTTCATTGCGTGTTTTCTTCATTCGCGAGGTTAATATGAAACTCACCCACCTCCCCGCCGCGCTAGGCATCCTGCTGAGCCTGGTTTTCGTCACGGCTTTGCAGGCGGAAAGCCCCTTTTTCTCCGTTCGGAACGGGATCCCCAACAGCCAGTACTTCTTCAACCTGAACCAGGTCGGGAACCAGTACGTTTTCTACGTCGGCAGCGATCTGATGCTCGGGGCCGGCCTTTCCTCAACGAAAAGCTGGAGCACCAGGATGAGCGAGTGCCTGCGTGCGCATTTTCCCGGTTCAGCGATCATCGAGACGCGCCACCCGCAGCCGCTGGGGAGCTGGTTCGCGCAGTACCGCACGTCGGGCGGCCAGGCCGTTTTCGGCGAGGTGATCTGCAGCGGGCACCTCTGCGTTCTGGAGCTGGCGGTCGGGGACCAGGGCGACGATGAAAAGCACGTCAACCGCCAAATCGAGGGCATTCTGCGCCAGATCAACCGTTACCGGGCGACGCACAGCACGATCATGGTTTACGCCCTGACGCCGGAGCTTTTCGAAGCGTACAAAGCCGGCCGGGAGCCACAGTACATCACGTGGTGCGAGAAGATCGCCGACCATTACGGCATTCCGACGCTGAATCTGGCCAAATACGCCGCCGAAAAGATCCTCGCCGGCGAGATCAAACTCGAGGACTTCACCCAGGACGGCGTCCACCCGACCGACGCGGGAGAAAAGATTTACGACGAGGCGATCGGGCAGTTCATCGACGCGGTGCTGGCGGCCCACGAGATTCCCGAAAAACCGGAGCGGTTCACACTCCCGGACCCGCTTTTCCCGGAGACGAACGCGAACGGGCGCATCATCGCGTACGAGCTGGCCGACGTCACCCCCGGCTGGCAGTGCGGCACGGAAAGCCCGATTAAGCCGTTCCGCCACGTGCTTCAGACCGAAAAGGCGGGCGAGACGCTCAAGCTCGATTTCACCGGGACGGACGTCGGGCTGATCGACGTTCAGGGCGTGGACTCGATGGATCTGGAGTACTCCCTGGACGGCGGGGCGTGGAAAAAAGTTCCGGCCCGAAAACCCGCGGAGGGCTTCGAGATGCGCGTGATCCCGTTCGAGGAAATGCTCGGATGCGATGAAACGCCCGACGATGAAGCGCCAGAGAACAGACACACGATCGTCATCCGCACGCTCGGAAATGGCGTCGCCCGGATCGGCGGGATCCTCGTGAACGGAACCGTCGCCGACCCGTACGCCGGGCTGAACCCGCTGCAGAAGATCGACGCGATCTACGCCAAAATGAAGCCGATCGGGTACACGCCGGACGCGGACCGCTTCAAGTACCTCCCCAACACGATGAAGCGTCTGCACGACGGCGGCACGCTGCGCATGGTGCTTCTTGGCGACTCCATCATCGGGAACACGCTCGCCTCGCAGTTTGAGCTGCTTCTCATGCGGGACTACCCGCGCTGCAAAATCGAGAAGATCGGCTCGATCCGCAGTTCGACGGGCTGCAACTGGTACCGCTACGAAAACCGGATCCAGGAGTACGTTCTGGACAAAAAGCCGGACTTTCTGATCATCGGCGGCATTTCGAACGGGCAGGATCCCGAGGCGGTGCGCGACGTGATCCGTCAGGTTCGGGCTCAGATGCCGCACTTGGAGATCCTGTTCATCACGCCGGTTTTTGGTGCGATGCGCGACGACCACATCAAGAACTGGGCGTACATTCCGCCGGAGGGTTCGTTCCGGGCCGGGATGAAGCGGGTTTGTGCGGAGGAGAAGTGCGCGTACTTTGACATGACGGCGCCGTGGTGGCAGTACATTCAGGAGAGTGGCCAGACGTACGGGTGGTTTATGGGGGACGCGGTGCATGCGAACTCCCGTGGCTGCCAGATCATTGGCAGACTGTTAGAAATTTACTTCGATCAAACGAAATAAAAAGAAAAAAGAAGGAACCCCCTTAATCACATCAAAAAGTTTTTGAAAGAGGGGGTCCCGGGGGAGGAACAATTTTCAAAATGTTCCTCCCTCCGCGGGGCCTAAACTCTTCGCGGGCGAGCCTTTTTTCTCCCGCAGGGTGAAAAAAGCGAGGGCGCTTACCCGAAAACCCTCAAGCCCCATTCCCTGAATTTCCCCAAAGGAGCCCAACCATGAAACCCCTGATTTTAACCCTCACCCTCCTTTTCACCGCCGCGCTGGTTCAGGCGGAGGACTTTTTCGCGTTTTCGTACTTCACCGGAAACGGCGAGGACGGCCTGCACCTGCTCGTCAGCCGGGACGCGATGAACTGGGAAAAGACGAACGACGGAAAGTCTTACCTCGCGCCGATGCCCAACCAGCTCATGCGCGATCCGAGCATTTGCCAGGCGCCGGACGGGCTTTTCCATCTCGTCTGGACCACCGGCTGGTACGGCAAGCTCATTTTCGGGCACGCCACCAGCCGCGACCTGATCCACTGGTCCGAGCCGGAAGCGATCCCCGTCATGGAAAACGAGCCGACCACGCGCAACGTCTGGGCGCCCGAGGTCTTCTTCGACGCGGCCAGCGGCCAATATTACATCGTCTGGGCCTCCACCGTCCCGGGCAAATTCACCCAGGCGCAGAGCGGAAGCAGCGAGGACCGCTACGACCACCGCCAGTACTACATCACGACGCGCGACTGGAAAACGTTCAGCCCGACGCGCCTTTTCTTCGATCCCGGGCATAACGTGATCGACTCGTTCCTCGCCAAACGCGGCGAGACGTACTTCCTCTTCTACAAAGACGAGACGCTGAAACCCGAGCGGAAAACGATCCTCCTGGCGACCGCACCGAGTCCCGAAGGCCCGTGGACCACGCAGGGCGAGGTCTTCCCGTACAACTGGGTGGAAGGCCCGTCGGCGCTGGACCTGAACGGCACGTGGCTCGTCTGCTCGGACCGCTACACGAAACACTGCTACGGCGCGGTGACGTCCACCGACGGCGGCAAGACCTGGACGGACGTTTCCGACCGCTTCCACGTCCCGCAGGGGATCCGCCACGGCACGATGTTCCGGATCCCGAAAGAGGTTTACGACGGGCTGAAGAAGTAAATACGGGGACGACGCTTCCAGCGTCGTCCTCCAATTATGAATTATGAATGAAGAATTATGAATGAAAGACGACGCTGGAAGCGTCGTCTCCGTATTATTCCGCGCCTTTTCTCCGGTTGCAATCCCGGCAGAGCATCTGGCAATTCTCGCGGATGGTCCTTCCGCCTTCGCTCCAGGGGGTGATGTGGTCCGCCTCCATTTCCTCGATCGGGAAGTGCTTCCTGCACAAGGGGCAAATTCCCTTCTGGTGTTCGTAACATTCCCGCTTCGTGTTTTCGTCGAAAAGCCGGATCCCGAGGTGCTTTTCATCGCCGTCCAGAACGTACGAATAGATCCCCGATTTCTTTTGGACGTCGCTGTCCATCATCAGCCTCGCGACCTCTTTTTCCAGTGTTGCGGGGTCGAACGTCTCTTCATGATGGAGGCGGTACAACGTCCCCCAGTCCACCCCTTTCATCTCTTTGCGATACTTGGGAAAGAGGGCCTGCACCCACGCAATCACGCCCTGGAAATAGTTCCACAGGTCCACGGCCGTCGGGTTGAACTGCTTCTGGCCCATATACTCCTCGATCGGCTCGGTCGTCACCCAGCGGATCGCCTTTTCGAGATACTCCTGTCGGATGGAATTGCCCGTCAGGTAGGGATTTCCCAGTTTATAGGCCGCGCAGCCCGTTTTGCTGAAATACCGTTTTGCGTCCGTGACCCACGGGCCGGCATAGACCGCGTTGCGGAGTTCCTGAGAGGTCAGCTGCTCCCCGGCAATATTGATGGTCCGGAACCATTCCAGCTTTTCCGAAGGCGCGCCCTCGCAAAAATAGACCATCAACGGGTAATTCAGGAACTGCTCCTGCGCGTCCTTCTGGAGATTATGGAAATAAAGCCCCTGATACGAAAATTGGCTCGAAAGGTACTGGCAAATCGAAAGCGTGCGCTGCTGACCGTCCAGAACCTCGTAGGTTTTGCCGTCGTCGCGGACCGCCCAGTACATCACGTTGAGCGGGAAACCGTGCTGGACCGTGCGCACCACCGCGTCCCGCTGCGCGTCTTTGTAAATGAATTCCCGCTGATACGGAGGGCGGACGTCCAGAAGACCGTGGTAGGCGCGGACCCCTTCTTCCGCGTTATCCACGTAACCATCGAAAAGATCGCGGATCGGAATGGATTGGAGGGTGATTTTCATGATTCTGCTCCATTACGGGGACGACGCTTCCAGCGTCGTCATTTAATTATGAATTATGAATTTTGAATTATGAATTGAAGACGACGCTGGAAGCGTCGTCCCCGTAGAAGTCAATCCCCCTGCGTTGCTCCGCTGAGGCGTTTGTTGCGGATGAGGATTCGGGCGTAAATCGCTTTGTATTCTCCGTTTACAAGCAGGACGCCACGACGATTCAAGTCATTATATTTGGGAGAATCTTTTTCCGTGTATTCTTTCGTCCGGAATCCACAAGACGCTTGTCGGTCTGTGATTCCCAAAATCTCGAACTGGTCCGGGTTGTATTTATCAAGGAACGTAATCGGGACGCCCATCACACCAGAATAGTCCATTGGAATATCGGCAGTCTTGGCGACTTCAATCGCGTCATAATTGTCGTAATGGGGGTATTCCTCCGGCGTGTAATGCTTATATAAAATCAGGTCTTCATGGCGTTCTTCGTAGTCAAGATTGGTGTACCAGCCGCAATTCCTGAATTTTACGAGACCCGTTTCCTGATCGTAAACTCCGCCCACATATTCCCGCGCTTCTCCTGCAATCTTGAAAAAAGCATTACCGTTTTGAAATTGATGCCCTAACCAGAGTTTTCCTTCTTTGATGTACCGAAAAATCTCTTTGTAAGTAATCGCGTTTTTAGAGCCGATGATCAGGAACTTTTTCTCATATTTCATGAGCTGGTCCACGTATTCCCGGAAGAGCGAAAAGGGCGGGTTGGTCACGACGATGTCCGCCTGTTTCAAAAGGTCGATGCACTCATCGCTTCGGAAATCACCGTCTCCCTCAAGTAACTGAATTCCAATTTCTTCTGGATCGGGGACCCGGTTCCCGTTTCGGTCGCCAAGGTATTCCAGCCAGATGGCACGTTCACAGTCGTTCTGGCTGAACAGGTCGCGTTCCTGATTTTTGTAGCAGGTCGTGATCAGGCGTTTCAGGCCCAGCCGCTCGAAATTGTACGAGAAGAAATGGAAAAAATTGCTGATTCTCGGGTCGTCGCAGTTGCAAAGGACCGTCTTGCCACGGAAGTGTTTTTCGTAATGCTGCACTTCGCGCTCAATGTCGGCGAGCTGGGTGTAGAACTCGTCCTTTTTCGCCTGGTTTGCCTTGTGTAAGTTTTTGTTGTTTGCCATGATCCCCCTTCGTAAAATGGATTCACTATAATTTTAACATTTTGAAGGATTCCGTACAAGGGGGGACTTGCTGAAATTTTGGGAGTATGCTATAATTTACGTGTATTTCCAACTTCCCTCTAACGAAAGACCCAAAATGACCGAAAGACTCAAAACCCCGTTCATTCACGAAGATTTCCTCCTCGAAACCGAGCTGGCGCGCGTGCTGTATCATCAGTACGCCAAGGATCTGCCCATCATCGATTACCACTGCCATCTGCCGCCGCAGGAGGTCGCCGAGAACAAGACGTACGAAAACCTCGCGCAGATCTGGCTTTACGGCGACCACTACAAATGGCGCGCCATGCGCAGCAACGGCGTGGCCGAACGGTTCTGCACCGGTGACGCGACCGACCGGGAGAAGTACGACAAATGGGCCGAAACCGTCCCGTACACGCTCCGCAACCCGCTCTACCACTGGACCCACCTCGAGCTGAACCGCCCGTTCGGGATCAACGACCGCCTCCTCTCCCCCGCCACAGCCGATTCCATCTGGAACGACTGCAACGCGATGCTCGCCACGCCGGAGTGCTCCGCGCGGGGGATCATGACCCAGATGAACGTCGAGACGGTCTGCACCACCGACGACCCGGTCGATTCGCTCGAGTACCATCAGCGGATCGCGGCCGATAATGCGGCGGGCGTTTTCAAACCGCGCGTCCTGCCGACCTTCCGGCCCGACAAGGCGATGGCGATCGACCGCCCGTCCGTCTTTTTCCCCTGGCTCGATGCGCTGGAAGGCGTGACCGGCCGGACCATTCGCGACTTTGACGCCCTGATCGACGCGCTGCACGACCGCTACGTCTTCTTCAACTCGGTCGGCTGCCGGCTCTCCGACCACGGACTGGGGCTTTTCCCGAAGTGCGAGCTGGACCTGAACGGGAACCTGACCGCCGAATTCCAGCGGGAGGGCGCGAACCGAATCTTCCAGAAGGCGCTGGCCGACCGCACGCTGCAGCTTCCGCCGGACGAAGTGAACGCCTTCCAGTGGCGCGTTCTGTTCGAGCTTGGCCGCATGAACGCCGAGTTCGGCTGGACCCAGCAGTTCCACTTCGGCGCGATGCGGAACAATAATACGCGGAAATTCCAGGCGCTCGGCCCGGACACGGGGTTCGACTCGATCGGCGACGGCGACTGCGCGCTGGCCATGTCACGCTACCTCGACGCGCTGGACCGGGAGGATAAACTCACGCGGACGATCCTCTACAATTTGAACCCGATCTACAATCACCTGGTCGGGACGATGCTCGGGAACTTCCAGGACGGCGTGACGCCCGGCAAGATCCAGTTCGGCTCGGGCTGGTGGTTCCTCGATCAGAAAGACGGGATGGAGACGCAGATGAACGTTCTGTCCGCGCTGGGCCTTCTGCGGCGCTTCGTCGGGATGCTGACGGACAGTCGGTCGTTCCTTTCGTACACGCGGCACGAATACTTCCGCCGGATCCTGTGCAACCTGCTCGGAAACGACGTGAAAAAGGGCGTTTTGCCGAACGACGAGAAACTCCTCGGCGGGCTGGTGGCCGACGTCAGCTACTACAATGCGCGCGGGTACTTTAATTTCTAGGAAAGAAAACTGGTCCAGCCCAAACCTAAAACCCGTAAGAACTCGCAAGCCGAAAAAGGCCCCGCGGATGAAGCCGATTGCGAAAAAGCCTCCCCTGAAAGGGGAGGTGGCCCGAAGGGCCGGAGGGGTTCCTAAGCGGGTGAAAGTCCGTCCTTTGGTCCGAACCCCCCAGTCTCGCTCCGCGAGCCAGCCCCCCTTTCAGGGGGGCCTTTAAACGTGCAAGAGCCTCCCCTTTCAGGGGAGGCTTTTTCGTAATCCGCCGCGGGGCCTTATTCGGTCTCCATTGGGCTGGATTGAGTGCTTCAGGAGTAGATTTTACTCTCCTGCGAAAAGTCTCTGGTAAAAACCGCAACGGCTCATCAGTTCGTCGTGCGTGCCGTGGTCGGTGATCTGGCCGTTTTCCATCACGATGATCTCATCCGCGATGCCCAGAATGCCCAGCCGGTGCGTGACCAGCACGACCGTTCGGCCCTGGTGGAACTCGGCGAGCGACTCCTGGATCGCGCGCTCACTTTCCAGGTCGATCTGGCTCGTGGCCTCGTCGAGAAGCAGGAATTTCGGGTCCCGCAGAATGACGCGGGCCAAGGCCAGCCGCTGGCGCTGACCGCCCGAGAGCGAGTTTCCGAGCGGCCCCAACGGCGTGGCGTACCCCTGCGGAAGCGCTTTCGTGATGAAGTCGTCCGCCTTCGCCTGCTTCGCCGCCTGGATCACCTCTTCGTCCGTCGCGTCGAGCCGGCCCCGACGAATATTTTCCATCACCGTGTCGTCAAACAGGATCGCATCCTGCGAGACCAGCCCGATCTGCTCGTGGATCTCCTTCTGGGCCAGTTCCTTCAGCGAAACGCCGCCCATCAGGACCTCACCGGAGACCGGGTCGGCCAGACGCGGGATCAGGTTCAAAAGCGTGCTTTTCCCGCAGCCGTTCGGACCGACGATCCCCACCGTTTTCCCGAACGGGATGGTGAAGTTCACGTTTTTCAGGACCGGCCGGTCGGGGGCGTAATCGAAATCGACGTTCCGGAACGCCAGATCGAGTGTCTTTCCCTCAAGCGTCTTCGGCTTTTCCGGGTCACGGATCTGCACGGGGGACTCCAGAAGCTCGTAAACGCGGTCCGAAACCGCCACGGCATTCATGACCGACGTGAAAATGTCGCTCAGCTTCCTCGCCGGGTCGGCGGCCCCCAGCAGGGCGACGTAGAACATGACGAGCCACTCGATCTCAAGCGGGCGTTCCGCCATCGGGATCCCGAACATCGTGGTGTTCTCGGTGAGGACCAGCCAGGCGCCGACCAGCAGCGCGATGGAAACGAGCAGGATCCCGGAACACTCGACCAGGCCTTTGGCCAGCACGTCGAGAAACGCCACCTTGAGCGAGTTCCGGTAAATCACGCGGCCCTGCACCTGGAAGCGCTTCTGCTGGTCCTCCTCGAGCGTGAAGCACTTCACGATCTTGATCCCGAAGAACGTTTCCTGGATCGTCTGGTAAAGTTTCGCGACTTCTTTCATGATCTGGCGGCTCGTTTTGCGGATCTTCTTCGCGAGTTTCTGAATGGCCCACGCGATGAGCGGCAAAATGCAGAGCGTCACGACGAAAAGCTGCCAGTTGATCCAGAGCGCGATCCCGAGGCAGACGAACATTTTGAGCGGCTCGCGGATCATTTTACCGTACAAGTCGGTCAGGCCGGTCCCGATCCCGGCGACGTCGTTCGTGATGCGGCTCATCAGGACGGCGCTTCCTTCCTGATTGTACCGCGCGACCTCCAGAGCGAGGCATTTATTGTACAGGCGGTTTCGGACTTCGAAAATCGTTTCGTTCGCGATGCGTGCCACCAGGACCGAGTTCGCGATCAGGAAGAGCGTTTTCAGGACCGTCATTCCGAGCAGCGCGATGAGCAGAACGACGATCGTCCCGAACGGCGTGGTGGGCAAGTAGCGGCAGAAAAGCGAGTGCAAAAGCTCGTAGCCGTTCTGCGTCGCACGCTCCACTTTGATTTTATGCTCCAGAAACATTCGGTCCTTGGGCGCGAGGTCCGGGGACTCGGCCAGTTCCCGCTCCCAATCCTCGATCTGCTGCGCACTTTCCGCGGCGGATTTTTCGGCCCACATCTGCATCGTCTCGTCCTTAAAGGTGATTTGCATGAACGGAAAGACCGCGCTGAGGTTCATTCCCCAAAGCAGGCCGACCCCCAAGGCCGTAATGACGCAGAACACGATGTTCCATGGATGGCGGAACGAAATTTTAACGATTTTCCAAAAGTTCATGACGCGTGACGGGTAAAAGGAATTTTGGCTTTAAATCCACGTATTTTGCTTAAATTCTACCCGATTTTCGCTTTTTTATCAAGAGAAGTTTTCGTTAAAATCCTGAAATCGTCGGATTTTCCCTTTAACTTTTAGAGCGCCGTAATTGCCCGCAGGCGGCGTTGATCTTCTCGCCTTTGCGGTGGCGCAGCGCGATCTGGATGCCGAGCGATTCCAGAGTCTGTGCGAAACGCTGGACCTGATTCGCCGACGGCGTTTTGAACGGAAGCCCCTCTACGGGATTGAACGGGATCAGATTCACCAGTGCGTTCCGCCCCCGCAGCCGGCCGGCCAGTTCCCGGGCGTTTTCCAGCGAGTCGTTTACGCCCGCGATCAGAATGTACTCGTACGTCACCCGGCGGCCGGTCTTTTCAAAGTACGCATCGGCCGCTCGCAGGATGGAGGTCAGCCCGATCCCCCGGTTCGAGGGCATGATCTGCGTGCGCAGTTCGTCGTTCGGCGCGTGCAGGGAAATGGCGAGGTGGTACGGGTGCGCCAGCTCGGCCATCCGCTCGATCCCCTGCGGGATCCCCACGGTCGAAATCGTGATCTTTCGCGCCCCGATCCCCAGGCCGTCGTCCGACGTGACGAGCGCGAGGGCCTGGAACAGCGCGTCCAGATTGGCTGTCGGCTCCCCCATCCCCATGATCACCGCGTGGGAAAGACGATGGCCGCGTGTGAGCAGCAGGTCCGCGGCAAAGAGGAACTGCTCCAGGATCTCGCCCGCCGTCAGATTCCGGACCAGCCCGTCCAGACCGCTGGCGCAGAAAGCGCAGTGCATCGCGCAGCCGACCTGGGTGCTGGCGCAGAGCGTGTGCTGGCCCTGCTCATTATGCAGGATGACCGCCTCGATCCGGTTCCCGTCCTCAAGCTCGAGCAGGAATTTCTCGGCCGGATCCGCTTCCGTCCCCAGGACCGTCACGACCCGCATCGAGCGGAGTGAAAACTCGGCGCTCAGCGCGTCGCGCAGGGCTTTCGGGAGGTTCGTCATTTGATCAAACTCCGTGATTCCCGGCGTGCAGAGCCATTTCTTGAGCTGCCTGACGCGGAATTTCGGCTGCTTGCGGGACGCAAACCAGGATTCAAGCTCGGACGCGGTGAGGGATAAAAGGGAACGGTTCATTTGAGTTAGGAGTTAGGAGTTGGGGGGTCAGGTGAATTGGAACCACCATCTTGAATTTAAAGCCAACAAATGAACGGGTTCAAAAGCCAACCTACCGCCAGGATGAGCACGGGGATGGCGAACCCCCGCCGCAGGCGCTGGGGGATGAACGTCAGCAGGACGCACACCACGGGCAAAACCAGGATCAGCGTCATGTCGTTTTGCATCAGCCAGACCCAAAACCCGATCGCCGGCAGGAAAAGCCGAAACGGGATCCGGTTCCGGTCCCAGAGGATCAGCCCGGCCGCGAGCGACGTCAGGAACATGCAGAGGTTCGCCGCCACACTCAGCCAGATTTCCCACGAGGAAGATTCACCCTGCGTCATCTGGAAAATCAAAGACGCCAAATACGGAAACGCGATCAGCAGCGTACCAACTCCGCCGATCAGTTCCACCACCGGGTAGCGGACGGAAATGGGTTCATGGCAGTCGAAGCACTTCCCGCGGAGGATCAGCCAGCCCAGCACCGGTATATTATGCCACGGCCGGATTGGATGCCCGCATTTGGGGCAGTGCGACGCGGGAAACGAAAGCGACATTTTATTCGGCAGACGCCAGATCACGACGTTCAGGAAACTCCCCAGCGACGCTCCAAAGCAGAAAAAAAACACAAGCAGGAGGTAAAAAAGCGCCATCGTTTTACTCGTTTGCCTTTCCGTAAAATAATGGGAGGAATGAGAGTTCAACTCCCACCCCTCCCATTAGTTTTGAATCAGAACCTTAAGTTTTAACTCAATAGTAACTCACCGGCAGAGCGCCATCGACGCCCAGATTCGGGTTGAACGTTGGAACTTCTTCCGCCGGTGCTTCGGAATAAACCGGAGCGTTCAGGTCCGTATGACCAACCGTCGGAGGGGTCAGTTTGCGCGGAGACTGTTCCGGCGCGTTGTACTGCGGAAGGGACGTCGGCATCGGGGCCATCGCGCCAACCTGCGGAGCCGTCGGAGCCATCTGAG
Source organism: Thermoguttaceae bacterium (assembly GCA_017447865.1). Taxonomy (GTDB): domain Bacteria; phylum Planctomycetota; class Planctomycetia; order Pirellulales; family Thermoguttaceae; genus RGIG3701. The sequence goes on along the minus strand of JAFSMO010000012.1, from coordinate 65,214 downwards.
GAGCCGTCGGAGCGGCGTTGAAATTGCTGATCTCACTGTTGAAGACCGGCACTTCATCCATCGATTCGCCCGCGTTCCACGTCGTTCCCGCGTAGTGCGGAGCCGGATTGACTGCCGGAGCAGGAGCCGGGGCCGGAGTGTAGGTCGGAGCCGGATTGACTGCCGGAGCCGGAGTGTAAGCCGGAGCCGGTTTGACTGCCGGGGCTGGAGTGTAGGTCGGGGCCGGAGCCGGAGTGCAAGACGAATTTGGAGCCATGCCCGCGAGTTCGGCGTTAAACACCGGGCACTCTTCGTCAATCGCCACCGACTCGCCGTAAGCCTGAGAAACCGGAGCTTCGTTCATCCCTTGCCCAACGGTCATATTCACGTCCGGCAGATTGGGCATCGCCTGCAGCGGATTGGAATCCGCCAGTTTGGAAGCGTCTTCCACCTGCATCGGGGCAAAAGCACCTTCGGGGGTTTCCAGCATCGGCTCTTCGATCACTGGAACCATCGGAGCGTCCGTTTGAACCATTTCAGAAGGCGAAGTGAAAACTGCAGGAACGGCTTCTTTCGGTTCCCCTTTTTTCTCAACGAACAGCTGCCAGCCAAGTACCACCACGCAAAGCGTCATGAAAATCATGCTGACTCCGTAAACCCGCATCACCCACGAGGATTTCCAGGAAAACGCAGGTTGAACGGCTCCCAGCGTTTCCGAATCGGAAGCCTTTCGGTCAGACTTTCCATTCGGAGACGAAATCGAAGCAGGATTCTGGCGGTCCGGGAAAAACTCTGAAACCGTGGAAGCGTCCTGGGAACTCAAAACCGACTCCGGTTTCGCGGCTTCCCACTGACGGCTCGTTTCCGGAGCGATGCGCGAGCCAAGGTTCACTTTCCGACCGCTTTTTTCCGATTTCATTTGAGCGTAAGGCTGACTCTCCGCGCTTTCGTCCGTGATCGAGCCGAAAAGCATGGTTCCAACCATTTCCAATTCAGAAACATTTCCGCCCGTCAATTTAGCAGAGTCGTTCTGGCTGTTCATGTATGTGCTCCCTGAAAAAACAAACTAAAATTTTTCCTACTTTCTTTTTATCGGCCAGTTCTTCACTGAAAGTTTAATGATAAAATGAAATTTTCCGATTTTAGAAAACGGGTAAGATGCGTAAGATAAATGAGTCTCTGAAAGTTTTTCCAATTTAAAGGAAATGCGGGACGATAAAAGATTTCGAGTACCGAAATAGTACACCGAGCCATTCATCTGGAAAGTGACCGTCATGAACGCGAAAAATAAAACCGTAAAATCAATTCGTAAAAACCCGTTTCCTCTCCGTGTCTGGACCCGGGCGGGCCTCCTGCTCTTGGGTCTGACCGTCCTCGGAGGAATTCCGGAAAACGTGACGGCTCAAACGCAAAATGACGATTCCGCGAAGTCATTCCTCCAGCGGTTACGCCCTTCGTCCAAAAAACAGAGCACCGCCCAATCCGCTCAGGGAGCCCCTTCGGCATTCAGTGAGCCGGGAACGGCCAACAATGGCTGGACGCAGATCGGGACTTCTTACGCCACGCCGAATTCGGGCCTCAAGCCGGATCCGACCTCGTCACCCGCGCTCAAAAATCAGCCTTCCACGGTTTATAATCCAAGCTCGCGTTCCCAGGTGCAGCCCACGTCTCCGATTTACACCATTCCGACCACTCCGACGAACACGACGCCGGGATCCACCATCGCCGGCACGCCGCTTCCTGGGTCTGCGCCAGGCACCGGGATGATCATTTCCGACTCGCTCATTTCTACCTCGGCCACGCCCAATGGAAACCTTCCGGCTCCATTCCCGGTCAACAAGCGGGAGTTTCACCTTCCGTTTGGAAACTTCCTCTCGGTCATTCCGCAGGACCAGCTGAAGGAGGTACGCCTTTACGTCTCGCGCGATAATGGCATGACGTGGAAGCAGTACCAGACCATGAGCAAAGAAAAGATCCAGACGCTTCAGAACAAGAATTTCCCGGTCGCAACGGCCAGCGACGGCGAGTTCTGGTTCGCCGTCCGGGTCGTGAATCAGCAGGGCGTGGAAACCCCCGGGGCTGCCGCCCCTCCGACCTGGCGCGTCATCGTGAACTCCACCGGCAAACCGCTCAACTCGCTGATGAACGGGTCCCCCGAACAAATGGCGAACTCGGGAAACCCGCCGACGGTGGATCCGTTGAATCCTGCCATGCAAAACGGCCGCCCGCAGTGGTCGCCAAATCCGGACGGTTCCCTGGCCGCAGGCGCGTCGAGCCTCGCAAATTCGTCTGGAACCAATCCAAACCCCACGCCGCAAAACCCGAACCTGGTCATTTTCTCGGTGAAGGACCGCGGCCAGAGTTCCATTCCGGACGTTTCTCTGCCCGTTTATAAAATCCCGAATTCGAAGCCGCTGGACGTTTTCCAGAATCCGGCCCAGCTTGCAGAAGAGACCAAAAAAGACCAGAAGCACGTGACGGCCAAACCCAAAACAGATGGAAGCGATCCGGGAGAATTGGACTCCATTTCGATCGATGACTCCCCGTCCGATGCGAGCGAGGACGACATGATCCTGACCCTTGCGGACTCCGCCGCGGAAGAAGGGCTGAACAGCAAGATCCGATACGTGAACGACCCGAACCTTTCGATCGATTACGACGTTTCGATGGTCGGTCCTTCCGGCGTGGGCCGCGTAGAACTTTGGGGCTCCCTGGACGACGGCCAGACCTGGACCTACATGGCCGAAGATAAAGACTGCACCAGCCCGATGAACGCGGCGCTCAAGTCGGACGGGAAGTACGGCTTCCAGATCCTCGTCTTCAACGGCGCCGGCGTCGGGATGGAACGCCCGCAGTCCGGTTCCATGCCGCAGATGGACGTGGTGCTGGACCGGATCAATCCCCGCGTTCAGCTCTACGGGATCCAGCTTCAGGCGGAGTTTGGCGACCTGGAGATCACGTGGGGAGCCGAAGATTTGAACCTCGGGAGCAACCCGGTGCTTCTTTCCTGGTCGTCCTCGACCGAAGGGCCGTGGCGCGCCATGACGAAATTCCCGCTGGAAAACACAGGCCACTATACGTGGCGGATCCCCGAGGGCGTGCCGGGAAAAGTCTTCATCCGAATTGACGTTTGCGACCTTTCCAAGAACGCGACCACCCTGGTCACGGGCCCGGTCGTGACCGACATCGTGCGCCCGACCGGCGTGATCCTCGACGCAAAACCGAGCAAGAGCAAGTAAAAATTAATGCGTAATTCGTAATTAAAAAAGGCTCAGGCCTTTCTGAAGCTGCGTCACGCGGCGCAATAATTACGAATTACGCGTTAAGAATTTCTGATTGAAAGGGCATCTCTCTCTCCCCCCCTTGAAAAAATTCCGGTTTTCTTTAGAATTAAAAAGAGTTTTGGAAAAATCTTCTTCAGGCCTCTGCAAAGAGTCATGACCATGGACACGATAGACAATTCCCAGACGATCGATTCGGATTTTCAGCCCTCTGCTGCGGAACTCAAGGAGGGACAGTTTCTCGGCGAGAACCAAAACTACCGGCTTGAAAAATACCTGGGCGGGGGTGGTATGGGCGAGGTCTGGCTGGCGGCCGAGATCCGCGGCGGGGTGGAGATCCGGAAAGTCGTCGTGAAAACCCTTCGTCCTGACCGCAGGGGCCACGAAGGCACGCAGGCAAAGACTCTGGAAAAGTTTCGGCTCATTCAAAGCCTGAACCACCAAAATGTCTGCCCGATTTATCTCATTGAGCGTGATCCGACTTGCGGCTACCTGATCGTCATGGGGTACGCCAACGGCGGGTCTTATGCCGACTGGTTCAAAAATCAGCCCAAAGAAAACGGCGGTGTGCCGCTCCAAACGATTTGCGACGTTCTGCGCCCGATTGCGGACGCTCTGGATTATGTTCATGAAAACGGCATCATTCACCGCGATGTAAAGCCTGGCAACATGATGTTTACGGGGAGCAAAGACAAGTTGACGTCGTGGCTCATTGACTTCGACATCGCGGCGAACCTCCATACGGAGACACAAGCCACGCAGAACCAATATTCCTTCTCTGGCACGAATAAATACATGGCCCCGGAGCAGAAAAACGGCGAGCTGCAAACGGCCCAGACCGATGAGTACTCCCTGGCGCTTGTCGCCCTGGAATTTCTGACCGGCACGACGTTCATTCAGGCCACCCAAATTCTTCCTCTGGAGATCCAGCGCATCATGAACAAAGCGTTGGCCCTTAAATCCTCGAACCGTTTTCCGACCTGCCGGGCGTTCATCAACGCTCTTGCTTCAGCGAAGGCCATGCATTCTGCGTTTCAGGAACCAAAGACCAAACCCATTTCCGATGACGCCATTCCCCAAAGTGCCATCGAACAACTCGTTGAATCAGAACGCATCGCGGCAGAGAAAGCCCTCCCCCAAAAGATCAAGACGCTTGAAGATTTGGTGACCAACGAGTACCAGTCGGGCAATTACGCGGATGCAGTCGCCCACCTGAACGAGCTTCTGGAACTCAAGCCGAATCAACGAAACTACCAAATGCTTCGGAAAACCTGCATTGAAAAACTGGAGATTCAACGAAAAGAGGAGGCCCGCACTCGAAATATTCATTGGCTTGAGAACTCCATCAAGATGGAAATGAAATGTTTCCAGTACGGTGACGCAATTACTCATCTGAAAGAATTGCTTCAACTCAAACCTGGTGACGAGGATCTTATAAGTCAGTTGGAGAAGTGCAAGGCAAACGAGAAGAAACTGGAGAAAGGCTGTACTTGGGGCTGCCTCATCATAGTAGCACTCATCGCAGGATTATATCTAATGGTATTTTTAGCGTGGCTTTTCGACCCCCATTTTTAACCGGGAATTCCTGATTCAATGCGCCGATTCCTCACGCTTTTTTGTCTGTTCTCCCTCATCTTCCCCGTTTTGTCGGGGGGGACGGACGCGATCGACGGTACGTTCATGGAGGTGGACTGCGTACGGGTTTGCCAGTAAACCGTCAGGAGACAGAAAAAAGCCAAGGGCCCCCCTTGCGCAATCTCGAAAAAGTGCTAAACTAATGTGTACAAGGAAATTTGGCCGAGTGGCGGAATGGTAGACGCTGGGGATTTAAAATCCCCTGTCTGTTCAGGACGTGCGGGTTCGAGTCCCGCCTTGGCTATAATATACGCCTTAAACCCCGTAAAAATGCGGGGTTTTCTTTTAACATTGAGTTCATTAAGGGTTAAAAACCTTCTATGCTTTGAATTAATATCGTTTTTACTTTTTTATAGGAGCCCCCAATGTCTGCCGTCTCCCGCCGTTCATTCATCGCTTCCGCTCCGTTAGCCGCACTGACTGCCGCCGGGGTAAAGAATGAAAATGCGCTTCACGCCGAAGCCGCTCCGCTGAAGGCCCGGCCGTGGGTTGGGTTCGAGCGCGGGATGGGGATCGGTGGTTGGCTCACCAACTACAAGCGGTTCAACGTCCTGCCCGAAAAGTGGAGGCTCAAGTTTTCCATCGGCGATTTTGAGCACTTCGAGGGGTACATCACCGAGGAGGACGTCAAGAACATCGCCGGGATGGGCATGGACCACATCCGCCTCGGGTTCGACCAGATCGTTTTCGAGGAGTACGACCCCGAGCACCCGGAGATCCTGCCCGTTTACCGCGAGCGGATTTTCAGGATCCTGGACCGCTTCATCGGGTGGTGCGGGAAATACCACATTAATCTGGTACTGAATCTTCACAAAGCGGTCGGGAACTACTGCGACATTGAAGAGAAAGTCCAGCTTCTCGACGACGCAGGGCTTCAGGACCGCTTCGTCGCGCTCTGGATCGAGTTTGAAAAGCGCTACGCCGATTTTCCCGGCCTGGCTTTTGAGCTGCTCAACGAAGTGCGCAACGTGGACCCGAAGAAGTGGAACGATCTGGCAGAACGCACGCTCAAGGCGATCCGCGAGCTGAACCCGACCCGGCCCGTCGTGATCGGGAGCACGTGCTGGAACAGTCCCGGCACGCTCGCCCAGCTTCGGCTTTACGACGACCCGAACGTGATCTACACGTTCCACCAGTACGGGCCGTTCGAGTTCACGCACCAGCGCGGGGTCCTTCAGAGCGGGCCGCTGTACTACAATCGGAACATGGCGTGGCCGTCGGACATCGAACCGTACCGCGATTTCCAGCGTTTCGTCAACGAGGCGCAAAACCCGTACCCGAACATGGAGCGGATGGACAAGCGGTTCCTGTACACGTGCCTGCGGGGGGCAATCGAGTTCGTGAGGAAGAATCCCGGGAAGCTCCTCTGGTGCGGCGAGTTCGGCACGATCCGCCACTGCAAGATCGAGTACCGGGAAAACTGGATGGCCGACATGATCTCGATCCTGAAAGAATTCGGCATTTCGTACTCGGTGTGGAACTACCTGAGTACGCCGAACGACGGGAACCGTTTCAGTCTTGTGGACGATGACACGCGAAAGATCCTCTCGCCGCGGATGCTGAGGATAATCCAGGGAAACGAGGATTTTTGATCAGAGCGTTTTTTCAGTCTCCAGAAGAACCTTTAGAAGAGAAACAGACAAACAATGGACGTAAATGATATCGACAACACTCCGCTTGCACTAATGGAAGAATTTTGGCTGCGTGATGAACATCCTGCTCAGCCGGTAGATACTTCCTGTATGTTCAGTTTCACAGGTTCTTTCTCCCACGAGAGTATTGAGGCTGCCCTGAAGGGACTCTCGGGACGCCATCCGCTATTGACCAAAAAAGTTGAAAAAAGAGGAGAGGAATTTTATTGGGTCGCGTCCCAGAATCAGCCGGAAATTGTATGGAAAAACGAGGATTTGTTGAGCGAAAGTGAGAATCCGGAGCAATTCCCCTTTTTGAAGCCCATTAATATTTATCAGGAATCCGGGTTAAGATTATGGGTTTTTGAATCCGCAAAACGAGGCACAACGAAGTTCCTGTTTCAGATCCATCACAGTATTTGCGATGGAGTGAGTGAAGTCAGAATGTTGGAGGATTTCCTGTTTTTCTACGCGAAAGACGTTGGCTTGTATTCACAGGATGAACAGCTTCCGGATTTGGATATCGAGTCCTTTCGGAATCGTGGGAAGTTTTACTGGAATTGGAAATCTTTCCTCAAAAATCTTCCAATGACACTCTGTACGTTCTATAAAGCTGCAAGGGAAATATACAATCCGGTTAAACGCCACGAACTGCCTCCTCTTTCTGTGCCGGTGGAAAAGTATCCCTATGTGACAAGTTTGGAAATGTCGCCTGAAGACACGAAGAAATATCAGTTAAAAGCAAGAAAACATAAAGTACTGACCAATGAATTGTTAATGAGGGACATTCTTGTTGCCCTCGATGAATGGCGGGCTAAAAATGGTGAAGATTTTAACCGGAAAAGAACCTGTCTCATGCTGCCGGCGAATCTTCGTACCATTGAACAGTCCAATATTCCGGTTTCCAATATTTTCACGGCCTTGTTTTTTAATTACACCAAACGTCAACTGAGCAGTGAGCCGACGAAATTTCTCCAGCGAATTCATCGGGATATGGAGTATTTCAAAAGGCATGACCAGAAGTACGTATTTGTCTGGAGCTTATCAAAGGCCAAAAAAGCAGGCATATTGCAGAAATGTCTGGATGCTCATAATGGCGTGCCGTCAATTGTTCTTTCCAATATCGGCAAATTCAAGTCCCATTTGCCCAAAAACGAGCTGGGAGAAATCGTGATAGGGGAAAATGTTTTAAAAACGATTGACGCCAGTTTGTCGCTTCGCCCTTATATTCTCATGAATTTTTGTACGTTCGTTTACGCAAAAAAGATCCGATTGTGTCTCCGTTATGATGGTCAAATCCTTTCGCAGGCCGAAGTCGAAGATTTTATGACGATACTCGGCAATAAAATTAAAATGGAATAAATTGAAGATGGGGGCTTTGGCAGTGCCGAATTAATTTTTACTTGCCCCCCTTGACAGTTTTTTATTTTATGTTAAAATTCCCTTTACTATGAAAGATTTGCTGTTTATCCAATTCGAAACCCTCCTCCTTACCAGGCCGCTCAGCGGCGATTGGAATGGTTTTGGTTTGGATTCGTGCGACAGATAAATCGAACTGTACAGCCGAATAAAAATTCAGAAACCGTAAAATCGCTGCCGTGATTTTACGGTTTTTTTGTTACCCGTTCCTCGGGGCCTTTCCCGGAGAACTCCCGAAATTTCAAGTTCAACTTTTCCTTTTTTTAACCTTCAGGAGAAAACCATGTCCGACAGAAAAATCGTCATTTTCGACACGACCTTGCGCGACGGCGAGCAGTCCCCCGGCGCCAGCATGAACATTCCGGAAAAACTGGAAGTCGCCCAGATGCTTTCCTCGCTCGGCGTGGACGTCATCGAAGCCGGTTTTCCGGTCGTTTCGCCCGGTGACTTTGAGTCCGTACACAAAATCGCCCAGGTCGTCAAGGGGAGCAGCGTTTGCGCCCTGGCCCGCTGCAAGGACCGCGACATCGAAGCGGCCTGGGACGCCATCAAGGACGCCGAGAATCCCCGCATTCACGTCTTTCTCGCCACGAGCCCGATCCACCGCGAGTACAAACTGCGCATGACCAAAGAGCAGGTCCTGGAAAACACGGACCACTTCGTGCGCAAGGCCGCGGCGTTGACGTCGAACATCGAATTCTCCGCTGAGGACGCAAGCCGGACCGAAATCGATTTTCTCTGCCAGGTCATTGAAGTGGCCATCAACGCCGGCGCGACGACGGTGAACATTCCCGACACGGTGGGGTACGCGATCCCCGCCCAGTTTGCCGAGTACATCCGCACGCTGAAAACGACCGTTCCGAACATTGAAAAGGCGATCATTTCGGTGCACTGCCACAACGACTTGGGCTTGGCGATGGCCAACTCGCTCGCCGCGGTGGAAGCCGGGGCCGGCCAGGTCGAATGCACCATCAACGGCTTGGGCGAACGTGCGGGCAACTGCTCGCTGGAGGAGATCACCATGGCGCTGAACACGCGCCGCGACGCTTTCCACGCCTCGACGGGGATCGTCACACGCCGCCTCGTCCCGGCCAGCCAGCTGGTCTCGGGCATCACCGGGCTGGAAGTCCCGCGCAACAAAGCGATCGTCGGCCGCAACGCCTTCGCGCACGAGTCGGGGATCCATCAGGACGGCATGCTGAAGAACTGCATGACGTACGAGATCATGCGCCCCGAAGACGTCGGGTTCCAGAAAACCGACCTGGTTTTGGGAAAGCACAGCGGCCGCGCCGCCCTGAACGATAAAGTGAACCAGCTGGGCTACACGCTCACGCCGGAGCAGCTGAACAAACTGTTCGAAGAGTTCAAAGTCCTGACCGACCGCAAAAAAGAGATTTACGACGCCGACATTCAGTCGCTCGTCCAGCGCGTTCTGGTGAAGGAAACGACGAAGTACAGCTGGAAGCTGGAATCCTACTCCAGCGCGAGCGGCACGGGCAAAAAACCGGTCACGAGCATCAAGCTCAGCCACGGGGATTTCTTCGTGGAGACCGAGAGCGAAACGACGACCGGCGACGGCCCGATCGACGGCATTTTCCTGGCGATCTGCAAGCTCACCGGCCTGGCGCTGACCTGCAAAGAGTACCGCGTCCATAGCGTGACGGTCGGCCATGACGCGCAGGGTAAAGTGGACGTTACGATCAGCTTCAACGATCGTGAGTACCGCGGCCAGGGCCTCTCCACCGACTCGATCGAGGCGAGCATTTTGGCGTTCCTTGACGCAGTGAACCGGATCGTGATGTGAGAGTCTGGGAGGTTCGGGTAAACGCCCTCGCTTTTTTCACCCTGCGGGAGAAAAAAGTCTCGCCCGTAAAAATTTTAGACCCCGCGGAGGGAGGAACATTTTGAAAATTGTTCCTCCCCCGGGACCCCCTCTTTCAAAAACTTTTTGATCAGGAGATGGGTTGATTAGATTTTCGGGTAAACGCCCTCGCTTTTTTCACCCTGCGGGAGAAAAAAGTCTCGCCCGTAAAGAGTTTAGGCCCCGCGGAGGGAGGAACATTTTGAAAATTGTTCCTCCCCCGGGACCCCCTCTTTCAAAAACTTTTTGATCTTTTAAATATTCTGGTTTTTATTTCGCCCCAAAGAAATTCGGCGAAATCTCATCCCCCACGTCCTCACGCCCACGCGGGAACAAACGGTTCGGCTGGTTCCCGATCTTCGAAAGATCACGCCCCGAAACCTTCCCAAGCCACGCGCGCACGGTCAGAGGATCCTCAGACGCCGGGGCCTCCGCGGAGGTCCGCACCGTGTTCGCCATGAAAATGTTGTCCGTGTTCTGGCCGCGAACGAACTGGTCGCAGTTCAGGACCTCGTTCCTGTAAACGTAGTTCCGGTTGAACGTTTCCGTGATGGTCTCCATGAACGGATAAACGCCCAAGTCCTGATAAAACTTCACGTGCTGGGGGTACATTTCCGTGTAGAATTTCTCGTACCGGCCGTTCCGCCACGCGGTGAAACTGATCCCAAGCGTGCAGTCGGCGAAGAAGTTCCGCGCGATCAGATTGTCCTTCCCGCCGTGGATCTGGATCCCGCCGAAGGCCCCACCGGAGGAGCGGTAAAAGAGGTTTTCGGTCATGACCACGCCAGAGATGGAATCGTCAAGCCGGATCCCCGCCTGGCCGCAGAGCGCGAACGAGGAGCCAATGTGGTGCCAGAGATTCTGGTCGATCACCATTCCGCGGTAGGTCGGATCGCAGTAAACGTCGATCCCGCTCTGGTCGCTGAACTCGTACACGACGCTGTGCACTTCGTTCCGGGCGATCAAAAGGTCGTTTCCTTCGGCACGGATCGCGTGGTGCGGCGAGTCGTACATCAGATTCTGCGTGCAGGCCATTCCGACACCGATCACGTGGGCGGCCGGGGCGTACGCGCGGTCGATCCGGCTGAAATCGCTGATCACGTTATTGATCATGGCGTGACCGCAATGCTCCAGAGTGTCGCGGTTTCCGCCGAAAAGCTGGACGCCGCAGGCGCCGACGTTCCGGACTTCCGAGTCGAAGATCCCGCAGTACTTGCCGCCGCGGACGATCAGGGCCGTACAGCCGAACTGCTGCAGGGTGCAATTCGTGAAGGCGACGTGCTCGCACCCCTCCAGACGCACTGCCGTGCCGCGCGCGGTCTGGAACGTCAGGCCGTCGAACCAGATGTTCTTCTGGTTTTTCAGGTTCAGGAATTCGGAATTCAGGACCGGGAACTCAATGACGGCGGCGTTCAGGTCCAGCCCCTCCGGCGGGTAGAAGTAAACCAGCCCGTTCGCGCGGTCGATGAAGTACTCGCCCGGAGCGTCCAGTTCCTCCAGAATGTTCAGAAAGTGGAACGTGTAGCGGTCGCGGAGATTCTTGCGGGCGACCTGGATCGTTTTGTTTTCCCGGTCGATCTGCTTGACTTTCACCGTATTCGCGGCCCATTCCCACTCCCAGAGGCCGTAGGCGTACGCGTCGAAATCTTCGTCGATCTTCCAGCCGTCCGGACGGTCAAAATCGTAGTGGAACGTTTCCGAGTCGGTCTTCACGTGCGGCGGCTCCATTTGCGCGTTGGGGCCAGGCACGACCTCGCCGATTTTCAGATCCTCGTCCCCCCGGTTCGGCCAGCGGGCCAGTTCCATCGCCTTCCCGTTCACGAACAGATCGGTCCACGGTTTATCGATCGAGCCGTAACCGCGCGGGTTCATCGTGCCAAAGTCGGTGATCCCCAGCGCCTTCAGATCGCAAACGAGGACTTTTTCACGCACGGCGGGCTGGAAACGCCCGAGGACCTGCGCGTCGGTGACTTTCTGGAAGTTTTTGAGCGTCACGCCTCCGGTAAAGACCGGTTTCGCGCCTTTCAGCGCCCGCAGCCGGATCGTCGCGGAGGTTTCCGGCATTTTTTCGTTCCGGGCCAAAACCCCTTCCGGGACGAAATATTCGCCGTCGGCCGCGAAAATGACGACCGATTTTCCCTCCGCCTGAAGCGCGAGCGCCACCTCGAACGCCGCCTTGAACGACGTAAACGGCCGCGCCTTCGAGCCGTCGGGCTGGTCGCCAGCCTGCTCGCCGGAAGCCGTCGGCACGAGGTAAAGCTTCACCGCGTCCGCATTTTGCGCGCTTTTCTTCAACTCGGCCAGTTTGGCGAGCGAATCCTCCTCCACGGCCAGCGTGCGGGCGCGCATTTGATCGTCCAGCGCATGGATCTTCACGAGATACGCGGCATCGGTCGGGAACATTTCGCGCAGGCTCGCGGCCATGGCCCGGCACTTTTCGGAGCCGTTCTCCGCCAGCGCGTCCAACGCTTCCAGCACGTCAAAGAGCGTACTCATGCGGACGTTCTGCTGCGGGAGCGTCTCGTCTTCCGGGACCGGCTTTTTCAGCGTTTCCGCCTTGGCGAGGAGCAGCGGCTCCGCCTCTTTGAACTCTTTGCGCGCCATGAGCAGCTGCCAGCGTGCGTCCAGAGCGGCGGTCCGCGACGACTCGGTGAGATCCTCCAGGCCGACAAAAAAGTCCAGCGCTTCCTGCTCCAGATCGAGATTCACGGCGTTTCCCGCGATCTTGAATTTCTTCATCATCGCGATCTTGCGGACCTCCCCGGCCGGGTGCTTCGCGAATCGGGTCTGAACTTCCTCCAGCGTGAACGCATGGTCGGCAAACTCGACGTTTTCCACGAACATTTTCGTCGAGCCGATCCCGTAATTCACGTAACCAACGCGCAGCGGGGCATTTTTTGTTTCGATCTTCACGTCGGTGGCCTGGCTTGCGGCCTCCTCGCCGTTCAGGTAAATTTTCATCTCAGCGCCGTCGTACGTGCAGACCAGATCGCTCAGAACGCCGAGCGGCGCGGAAGTCCGTGTACGAGTGGAAATCGAGTGGCGGACCTCCGGGATCCCGATCTCGAAAATGACGTCCTGCGCGGCGTTTCCGTAGTGGGCCCGGAAACCTTCGTAGTAGCCGCTCGCCACGGAGAAAAGCATTCCCCGGCCGGAAAATTCCTCGACGCCCTGCCCCAGGGGACGGAAACGCATCGCGACGGTGAACGCGCCGGAAGAAACGTCCGGCGTCTGGCCAGAAATCGCCTCTTTATCAATGACGCGGCCCACTTCAATGGTTTGGGAAGTCTCCGCCGCGTGAAGCATCAGAGCAAACGAAACGCAGAGGGAGAAAAACAGAACGGGAAAGATTTTCTTCATGATGATTTATGGAGGGTAAAAGGTTTACTGCGGTCGATTTCACGTGGAAATTCGCGTCAAATCCTCAAAAAGTCGGGGATCGCCTTCAAAAATGAGGCCGAATCAAGCCAGATGAGCGCGTGGAGGGCGACGAGCATCGCCAGACCAAGAAGAAGAAAACTGATTCCCACCACATACTTCGGCGCGAACGTCTGGCTTTGAGATTTCAGGCCTTCCATGAGCGATTTGCGAAACCGGTCCCAACCGCCCCAGTCCTGGTTCGGCCCCGCCGAAATAAGCGAAATCGTCCGAAGTACCGGGTTGGAATCGAAATAAAACTGAATCCCCAACGTCGGCATGCAGACCGTATCGCCGGCCAGCCGCGCGTTCGGGTCACAGTCCACCGCCAAATCCGAAATGAACGGACGAAATTCCGTCATCGTCACGTTGTAAAGATTGATCGACGGACGCTGAAAAAGAAGGTAAAGCAAGCAGCAGGAAGCGTAAATCCCGATGAGCAGGAGCCAGACCCAGGGGCCGTAACTCCACGAAGCGTTCACCGGGAAGAAAAGCTGCATCGGTCCAACCGCCACGAGTCCAAAAAGGGCCAAAAAAAGCACGATCTGGTCCCGCAGTCCAGTCACAAGAAAAGGCCGGCCCGTCATATTCATCAACCCCACCAGCACAAAATAAAGTGCCAGTGGGGTAAACGCGATGTAAATCTGAAATAAATTCATGATTCAGGAATTACTCCGACTTGCTTCCGATGAACACGAAGTCCTCTCTGCCTCCGCGCATTTCCGTCTCGATCGAAATCTGGTCCATTCCGCGGAATTTGCCGCGCAGAATATCTTCCGCGAGCGGATTTTCCACGTTGCTTTCAATCGCACGGCGAAGCGGTCGGGCACCAAAATCTTCGTCACTGCCGCGCTTGATCAGAAGCGAGCGGGCGGCGTCCGTCAGCGTCACGTCGTAGCCATGCTCCTTGAGACGCTTGCAGATCTTGGCGATCTCGAAATCGACGATGTGCTCGAAGTCCGTCTTCGTGAGGTACTGGAACACGATCAGTTCGTCCAGACGTCCGAGGAATTCCGGGCGGAAGCTCTTCTCGATCTCGTCCTTCACACGCGATTTCATCTGCTCGTACGACGCGTCGGTTTCACTCGTCTGGAAGCCAAACGTGGATTCGTTCTTGATCGCAGACGCGCCGGCGTTGGTCGTCATGATGACGATCGTGTTGCGGAAATCGACGTTCCTCCCGAAGCTGTCGGTCAGCCGGCCTTCTTCCATCACCTGGAGCAGCATGTTAAAGACGTCCGGATGCGCCTTTTCGATTTCGTCGAACAGGACCACCGAGTACGGACGGCGGCGGACTTTCTCGGTCAGCTGACCGCCTTCCTCGTAGCCGACGTAACCCGGAGCGGCTCCGATCAGGCGCGAGACGTTGATCTTCTCCATGTACTCGCTCATATCGAGCTGGATCAGCGCGTCCTCATTCCCGAACATGAACTCGGTGAGGGTCTTGGCGAGCAGCGTCTTTCCAACGCCCGTGGGTCCCGCGAAGAGGAAGCACCCAACCGGCCGTTTCGGGTCTTTCAGGCCCGCCCGGCTGCGGCGAACCGCTTCAGAGATCTTGCGGACGGCTTCATCCTGACTGACGACACGTTTGTGAAGTTCCTCTTCCATGTGCATCAGGCGCTCGGAGTCTTCCGTCGAAACGCGGGTGACCGGGATCCCCGTCATTCGCGCCACGACTTCCGCGATGATTTCTTCATTGACCACGCCTTTATTCGCACGGGTCTTTTCACGCCACTCGTTGGTCACGTCCTCTTTTTTCTTGTGCAGTTTATCGATTTCGTCGCGCAAACGCGCCGCCGCCTCGAAATTCTGGTCCGCCACGGCCCCTTCCTTGACCTGGATCAAACGTTCCAGTTCCTCGTCGATTTCTTTCAGATCCGGCGGACGAGTCATCGACTTGAGGTGAACACTCGAACCGGCTTCGTCGATCACGTCGATCGCTTTGTCCGGGTGGCATCGGCCCGTAATGTAGCGGTCCGAAAGTTCTACCGCCGCGACGAGCGCCTCATCCGTGAAGGTCACATGATGGTGTTCCTCGTAGCGGTCACGCAGACCTTTGAGGATCTGGACGGTCACGTCCTTGCTCGGCGGGTCCACGATGATCTGCTGGAAACGGCGTTCCAACGCATTATCCTTTTCGATGTACTTGCGGTACTCGTCGAGCGTCGTCGCGCCAATGCACTGAATCTCACCGCGTGAAAGCGCCGGCTTCAGGACGTTTGCCGCATCGATCGCGCCTTCCGCACCACCCGCGCCGACCAGTGTATGCAGCTCGTCGATGAACAGAATGACGTTTCCGGCCCGCTTGACTTCGTTCATCACGGCCTTGATGCGTTCCTCGAACTGGCCGCGGTACTTGGTCCCGGCGACCATCATCGCGAGGTCAAGCACGACCAGCCGCTTCTCAATCAGAAGCTCCGGCACGTTTCCCGAGACGATGTACTGGGCGAGCCCTTCGACGATCGCGGTTTTTCCGACGCCCGCTTCTCCCAGAAGCACCGGATTGTTCTTCGTGCGGCGGCCGAGAATCTGAACCGCACGCTCGATTTCCTTGTCGCGGCCGATCACCGGATCGAGCTTCCCCTGGCGGCAAAGTTCCGTCAGGTCACGCCCAAAACTGTCGAGCGCGGGGGTCTTCGACTTGGAATTCGTCGGCTTGATCACTTCCGATTCCGACGCGCCAACAGGCTGCGCCTTCTGCGATGAACTGGAGCCGGATTCCGAATTGTCTTTTCCATTCCCGATCAACTCGAGAATTTCCTCACGAACCGAATCCAGACGAAGGCCCAGATTCATCAATACCTGCGCGGCAATTCCTTCTTCCTCGCGCAGCAAACCGAGGAGCAGGTGCTCCGTTCCCACGTACGTATGACCGAGATTACGCGCTTCATCCATCGCGTATTCGATTGCTTTTTTAGCGCGCGGGGTCTGTGGGAGTTTCCCCATCGCGATCATATCGGTCCCTTGATTGACGAGTTTTTCCACTTCGCGGCGGATTTTGGTCAAATCAACGTCCAGGTTTTTCAGGACGTTTGACGCCACCCCACTTCCTTCTTTCACGAGGCCCAGCAGGATGTGTTCCGTGCCAATGTACTCGTGGTTCAAACGCTGGGCTTCCTGATTGGCAAGCTGCAGGACTTTGCGCGCACGGTCGGTAAAACGTTCATACATTTTTAAATTCTCCTGTGAGAAGTAAGCGGGACCATTTGATCCAAATGGAATTCAGCTCGTAATGAAAACGAAAAGGGAGCCAAATTTCCTTCCAGAAAAAATCTATTCCCGCATTATAATATACACATTATAACCTAACCTGCGAAAAAATAAAATACCCCCCCCCCAAAAAAAACCAATAATGAAGAAGGAATCTTTGAGAAAAACGCCCAAATTACCATCTGTTCACGAAAAATTAAATATTACGACCCGTTTCACGCTCATTTTCATGCCTCGACCGGGTCCCCTTCCCTCTCCAGGACCGCCGAGCCCTGCATGAGTTTCTGTTCAATACGGAGGAGCTGATTGTACTTTGAGGTCCGCTCCGTGCGCGAAACGCTTCCCGACTTGATGAAATCGGCCTGAACCGCCACGGCAAGGTCCGAAATGAACGAGTCGGTCGTCTCGCCGCTGCGGTGGCTGATGATCGTCCGGATCCCGTGCTTTTTCGCGAGCTGGATCGTGTTGAACGTTTCGCTCAGCGTCCCGACCTGGTTCGGCTTGATGAGAATCGCGTTGGCCGCGCTTTTCTGAATGCCGTGCCTCAGGAGCGCCTCGTTCGTGCAGAAGAGGTCGTCGCCGACGATCTGGACCGAACCGCCGAGCCGTTCCGAGAGGAAGAACCAGCCGCCCCAATCGTTCTGGTCCAGCCCGTCCTCGATCGAGCAGATCGGGAAATTTTTCGTCCAGATCTCGTACAGATCGGTCAGTTCCTGGGCCGTGAATTCCTGCCCACCGAGGCAATATTTTCCGTCCCGGTACAGTTCGCTGGCCGCGACGTCAATGGCGAGGCTCATCTGCTCGCCGGGCGTGTACCCCGCTCCGCGAATCGCCTGGACCAGGATCTCGAAAACCTGCTCGTGACTCGAAATTTGCGGGGCGAAACCGCCTTCATCGCCGACGTTCGTCGAAAGGTTTTTCTCGTGCAGGAGCGTTTTCAGGGCGTAAAAAGTTTCGCAGACCGCGCGCAGGGCCTCGCTGAAGCTTCGGAAATTCTGTGGGACGAGCATGAAAGCCTGCACATCGAGCGAATTATCCGCGTGGACCCCGCCATTCAGAACGTTCACCATCGGGGTGGGCATTTGAGAGGGGAAAATCCCGCCGAGGTAGCGGAAAAGCGGGATGTTCAGCGCACTGGCCGCCGCCCTGGCACAAGCCAGAGAAACCCCCAGGATCGCGTTGGCGCCCAGGTTTCGTTTATCGGGCGTGCCGTCGGCCGCGAGCATCACCTCGTCGATCCTGCGCTGGTTCCGGACGTCCAGCCCTTTCAGCTCGTCGCTCAGAATTTTGTTCACGTTATGCACCGCCTGCCAGACGCTCTTCCCGGCATAAAAATCCCGGATCCCGTCGCGCAGCTCGCACGCCTCGTTCCCGCCCCGGCTCAAACCGCTCGGCACCGAGGCCAAACCGATGGTTCCGTCTTTGAGAAAAACTTCGACTTCGACGGTCGGAAGCCCCCGACTGTCGAGGATCTGACGCGCCCGGATCTTTTCGATGATTGGGTTCATTTTGGGTCCTTTCCTGAGTTTGAGAGAGTAAAACGTCTGATCCATTTTAGAGAGAAAAGCAAGGATCAGAAAAAGAAGCCCCCCCAAAAAGAAAAGGAGGGCCGTTCCGAAAAACGGTCCTCCAATCATTCGTCCAACAGGCAAAACGAATTAACCCAACGCCTCCTTGAGCGCTTCGATCAAATCATCGACGTGCTCCAGCCCGATCGAAAGCCGAATGAGTTCCGGCGGAAGCCCAGCCGCGCGCTGGTCCTCCTCGCTGAGCTGCGAGTGCGTGGTGCTGGCGGGGTGAATGATCAGGCTCTTGGAATCGCCGACGTTCGCCAGAATCGTGAAGATCTTCACGCGGTCCACCAGTTCACGCGCCGCTTTCGCGCCGCCCTGAACGCCGAAAACGACCATTCCTCCCGAGCCGTCCGGCAGGTATTTTGCCGCCAGTTCCGGGTGGCTCAGCGACGGGTAGTGGACCCACGCCACTTTCGGGTGGTTCTGCAGAAACTTCGCGATCGCCAGAGCGTTTTCGCTGTGCTTCTTCATCCGCAGCGGCAGCGACTGGACCCCCTGAAGGAACGTCCAGGCCGCGTCCGGTGAAAGGGTCGCGCCCTGATTGCGCAGGCCGACGATCCGAAGCCGCAGGATGAACGCCAGCGCGTTCAGGTCGCCTAAATCGTGCGCGAAACGCAGGCCGTGGTAGCCGCGGTCCGGCTCGTTATAAAGCGTGAATTTCGGGTCGGTCCAGTCGAAATTTCCCGCGTCGATCACGATGCCGCCGATCCCGGTCCCGTGGCCGTCGATCCACTTCGAGAGGGAATGGATCACGATGTTCGCGCCGTGCTCGATCGGACGACAAAGCGCCGGAGTCGTGAACGTCGCGTCCACGATCAGCGGAAGGTGATGGCGCCGCGCGATGGCTGAGTAGCCTTCCACGTCCGCGACTTCCAGCCCCGGGTTTCCGACCATTTCGACGTAGATCGCCCGCGTTTTGTCGTTGATGGCGGCCTCGACCGCCTCGAAATCGTTCACCGGCGTGAACCGGACGGTGATCCCCTGCTGGGGCAGGATCGCGTCGAACTGGGTGAACGTCCCGCCGTACAAATTGTTCGCCGAGACGATCTCATCGCCGAGCGCCGCGATGTTCGTGATCGTGAAGTAGATCGCGGCCGTGCCCGAAGCAAACGTCAGAGCGGCTTTCCCTCCGTCGAGCGCCGCCAGACGCCGCTCCAGCACGTCGTTCGTCGGGTTCATGAGCCGGGCGTAAATATTTCCGGACTCTTTCAGCCCGAAAAGGTCGGCGCCGTGCTGGGAATCACGGAACGCGAAAGCGGTCGTTCGGTAAATCGGCACCGCAAAGGACTGAGTTGCCGGGTCTGGAACCTGACCCGCGTGAATGGCAAGCGTTTCAAAATGGTATGGCATAAAATCCACCCCCCTTTCCGTGAATCATTCCACTGAATTCATTACTCAAAAAGCCACGTGGACAAATAACGCTCGCCCGTGTCGGGAAGCACCGCGACGATGCGTTTTCCGGCAAATTCCGGACGTTTGGCCAGCTGCAGAGCCGCGTAGAGCGCCGCGCCGGACGAAATGCCGATGAGGAGCCCTTCTTTGGCCGCCGCTGCGCGAGCCGTTGCGCCCGCGTCTTCGCTCTTCACCTGGATCACTTCCGTGACGATCGAAAGGTCCATGACTTTCGGAACGAAGCCCGCGCCGATCCCCTGGATCTTGTGCGGCCCCGGTTTTCCGCCGGACAGGACCGGGCTGGTGTCCGGTTCCACCGCGAAGATCTTCACGTCCGGATTCTGTTCACGGAGGAATTTTCCCGTTCCGGTCAGCGTTCCGCCCGTTCCGACGCCTCCGACCAGCGCATCGACTTTCCCGTCCGTATCCGCCCAGATTTCCGGACCGGTGGTTGCAAAGTGGTACGCCGGGTTGGCCGGGTTTTCAAACTGCTGCGGGATCCATGCGCCCGGATTCGAGTCACGGAGCTCGATCGCCTTTTCGATCGCGCCCTTCATCCCCTTCGCGCCTTCGGTCAGAACGATTTCCGCTCCGAACGCCTTGGCCAGCTTGCGCCGCTCGATGCTCATCGTTTCGGGCATCGTGAGGATGAGGTGGTAGCCCTTCACCGCCGCGGCCAGCGCCAGACCGATCCCCGTGTTCCCGCTCGTCGGCTCGATGATGAGCGCGCCAGGCTTCAGCGTCCCGTCCGCCTCCGCCGCCTCGATCATCGCCAGCGCGATACGGTCTTTGACCGAGCTCCCCGGATTGAAGAACTCGACCTTGACCAGGACCTCCGCCCCGCCGTCATTCAGCTTGTTGATCCGAACCAGCGGCGTGTTGCCGATCTTTTCCAGAACCGAATTGTAAATCTTACCCATGATTCTCTCCTTTTTTGGTAGTTTTTAATGTTTACTTTTTTAGTAGTGTTTTGTTATTATAGCGCATCGAGAGAATTTTGCAAGGGGGGAAAGGAGAAATTTTTAAAAAATTTTAGAAAAAGTTCAAAATAGTTTGGAAGGTGGAGGGTGGGGGGTGGAGTGGACGCTTCGCGTAACGTTGGCCGCAGAAAGAGTTCAAACCTGAGAAGGCGCGTAATTTCGGTCTTCAGCCTCCATTACCGCCTTCCATTTCCACTCCCAACTCCTAACTCCTCACTCCTCACTTTTTTCGCATTTCGCAGCGCAAGTAAATGACGCCACCGGCGAGGATCAGCAGGCCGAGCGCCACGAACGCACAGATCCTGTAGATCTGCTCCAGCGCGGCCAGGTCGATGAAAAAGATCTTCCAGATCGTCACGCCGAACAAACCGAGCGCCGCCAGACGCGAGGCCCGGACTTTGCACTTCAGTCCAAAGAGCAAAAGCCCCAGCGCGAAGAGCGTCCACGCGATGGAAAGTGCGCCCTGCCGCATGGAGGGGAGGTAATTGCCCGCGCTCACCCACGTCTCGATCGTCAGCCAGGCGAAAAGCTGCAAAGCCGCCAGAACGCCGAAGAACCAGAGGAATTCCCGGGAGTTTTTAAGCGTTTGGAAATCCCGCACCCCGTACACGCTGAGCGCCAGGAAAATGAGGCTCACTCCCGGAAGGCCCGCGCGCAGGAACCGGTCCAAAAATCCCGGGTCTTTCAGCATGTATTCCGGGCTGAAAACGGTGGCGCACAAAATGCAGATCGCGAGCAGACTCCCGAAAAAGCGCACGACCTGGACCGCCGTGTTGCTCGGGATCTTCTGGCACGCGCTGTGGAACGGGATGCAAAGCAGCAGGAGCACCGACGGAACGAACATGTTCAAATACAAAATATTCGAAAAACCGATTGCAAGCGCCAAAAAAGCCAACAGGCAATTCATCGCGCGGAATGTATGATTTTCAGGCGTTTTCTTCAGCAGGGCCCCTGCGAGCAAATATCCGGCGGCAGGGATCCCGAGCCACGCCATTTGCACGTTCAACTCCGGCAAACCATAAAGTTTCACGGGAATCAAAGGCAAAAAGCCAAGCGAGCCCGTAAGAAACCAGAGGAACAAAAAGCCGTTCAAGGCCGCGAGCACCAGGTCGCCAGGCGTTGCAGCCGTGACCAGATTCCGGATCCGCCGCTGAGCCGCGAGATGGAAAACGCACATGAAAAAGAGGATCGAAACGATCTGAACCTGGAGTCCCCAAATATTCGGTCCTAATTTGTCGGGCGAAATATCGTTCCAGTCCGACGGAACAGCCACCCAGGTCATAAATGCGAACGTCCCCACAAACGCGATCCAGAGCGGCAAAACCCACTCCCGGAAACGCCGGACCGTCAAAATTCCAATGGCCGGAAGCGCGAGGTAGAGCATCAGCTGCATCTGGTCCTTGAGAATAAACGGGAACAAAACCGGCGTCAGGTACGCACCCAGCGTCCCCAGAACCGCCACCAGCCGACTGTTCCAGCGCAGCGCCGTAACAACCAGCAGGAGCGTGACAGCAATGCACCAGTTGAAGCCCATCCCGCGCGGGATCAGGTGGTAAAGTTCCGTCGCGCCAAACGCCGAGAAGTACAAAACACACGCGCTTCCCGCCATCAGGGCCTGGCCGAGGAGGTTCATCTTCGTGTGCCAGAACTTGATCCCGGCCGCGTACATTCCCAGACCGAGGACGGTCGTTCCGAGGATCCGCATTTCAGGCCCCAGCCAGCCGCGGTCGATCGAATACTTCACAAAAAAGCCCAGCCCGAGCACCAGGACCAGCATCCCGAAACGGATGAGCCAGTTCGAGGCGGCGAGGAACTCCCGATTCGCGTCCGGTTCCAGTTCCTCCTGACCGTACCAGAACCAGTTCCACGCGGGCGACGCTTTGAAATCCCATTTGGCCTTGGGTTGCTCCACGGGGAAGGGTTTCCACTGCAACTCCGGCTTCGGCTCGGAAGCGGGTTCCGACTCCGGCGCAGTTTCCGGCTTGGCCTCGGTTTTCGGCACAAATACGGGCGGAAGCTCACGTTCAGGTTTCGCCTCTGCTGCAGGCTCGGGCGTGATATTTGACTCGGCGGAAGGGCTTCCCGCCTGGATTTTTTCCTGGATTTTATTCTGGACCTCAGCGAGTTTCTGGCCGATCTGCCCCGGAATCGAGGCCGCCCCGGACTTTTCCTTCCGCTCCGAGGTTTTACCGGAAAGATTCAGCGAGATCTCGTCAAGTTTCTGGCAGATCGCTTCCTTCGCCTGCACGAGCACCGCGATAATAATCCCCAGTCCAACAAGAGTCAGAAATTGCAGAAGTTCCATAAAAATCCTCATTTTCGGCAAAAAGCTCTTAAATTTCCCACTTCTTCTATTTTACACCAAAAAAGAGGGAATTTCAAGGGGGAGACGAAAAAATTTCCGGGAAAATTACGGTCAGAACATCCCGCCGGTCGGGTTAAAGCCCACTCCTAAAGCACCTGATCCGTTGAAGAGTTCACCAGAACAAGGCCCCGCTGATCAGGCGGTTTTGGGGTTTAGCTGGAAACTGAATGACCGGACGGGGCCTTTTCAACTCCGAAAAATCTGTTATAATTAATGGAAAGAGTTCCATTTTATTTCGTTGACACTCAGCACTTCAGGAAACATAAAAATGAAAATTGGTCTTGCAGGTTACCAGGGTTCCGGGAAAAGCTCCCTTTTTCAGTGGCTGACGGGCGTTGAGGCGGATCCGTCCAAATCGCACGTGGGGCAAAGCGCCATGGCCGCCATTCCGGACGTGAGGCTCGACGAACTCGCGAAGATTTTCAAGCCGAAAAAAGTCACTCACGCGCTGATCGAAGTGACCGACACGCCGGGGCTGAGCCGGGATCAGGAAGGAAACGCCGCCAAACTCGCCTCGATCCGTGAGGCCGACTCGCTCGTTCTGGTCGTCGCGGGTTACGGCGGGGCCGATCCCAAGGAGGAGTACCGCAAATTCTACGAGGATCTGCTTTTTGCCGACATGGACCTGGTCCAGCGCCGCATCGCCCGCGTGAAGGAGACGCACAAGCGGCCGCTCCCGAAGGAAGAAAAAGAAAAAGTCCAGTTCGAGCTGGACACGCTGGAGAAAATCAACGCCGGGCTGGAGTCCGGAAACCCCGTCCCGGCCAGTGCGCTGGACGCGGATGAACTGCACTGTCTCTCGTCGTTCCGTCTTTTCACGCACAAATCGTGCATGGTGCTCGTGAACACGGCCGACGATGAGCAGGACTACGACCGTTTCGTTGGGATGCTCGGCGACAAGATCCGCGTTCTGGCGGCGCCCGTCTCGCTCATGCGCGAGCTCTCCACCATGTCCCCGGAAGAGGGCCAAATGCTCATCGAAGAAATGGGCCTGAAAACGGTCGAGCGCGACGAGATCATCACGACGATGATGGACGTTTCCGGCCAGATGGTCTTTTTCACCGCCGGCGAAGATGAGGTCCGGACCTGGATCCTGCGCAAAGGCGGCACGGCCCTGGACGCAGCCGGCTCGATCCATACCGACCTGGCGCGCGGGTTCATTCGGGCGGAGGTCATTTCGGTCGCGGACCTGATCCGCCTCGGCTCGGAAAGCGCGGTCAAAGCCGCCGGTCTGGCCCACAGCGAAATGAAAGGTTACAAGATCCAGGACGGCGACTGCCTGCACATCAAGTTCAGCGTCTGAATCGAACCCAAGGGCCAAATCACAAAAGAAAAACTCGCAAAATCCCGCGTACGCGAAACTTCGACTCACCGAAAACGCCCGATGCCGCAATAGGCCCCGCGGATTGGGCGGATGAGGCGGATTTAAGCGGATTGGATTTTAAAAATTTTTAAATTTTAAATCATTGGGTCTTTTGAGTGTTCGCGCACGGTTTGGGTGATTCAATTTAATATTTAAAAAAATCCGCCTGAATCCGCCCGATCCGCCTGATCCGCGGGGCCTATAGTCGCTGGAGTTTGCAGCGGGCCGGACGTGAACTCTGGTTCAGGCCCATTTCATCATTTCCCTACGTTCCAACCTTCAAGGAGAAAATTCATGCTCACCTCATTCAAGCGCGTTTTTGCGCTCTTCGCCCTCACCCTGGTTTTGTGCTCCGGCTCGCTGTTCGCTCAGGCGACTGAGGAGGCGGTGAATCCCGCAACGATCCCCGCCGACCGCAACATTCCGCGCTTCCAGCAGCAGGCGGCCTGGATCAATGCCATCGCCCGAAACGAAAAAGCGTTTCCGATCGACCTGATGTTCGTCGGCGACTCCATCACCCACGGCTGGGAAGGGGCCGGCAAGGAAGTCTGGAAGAAGTACTACGGCACGCGCCGCGCCTACAATTTCGGCATCGGCGGCGACCGCACGACCCACGTTCTGTGGCGGCTCGAAAACACGCCGCTGGAGAAGATCGCCCCGAAAATGATCGTCGTGATGATCGGGACGAATAATCGCAACACTCCGGAGGAAACCGCCGGCGGGATCGAGGAAGTCGTCCGCGTCCTGGAGGAAAAATTCCCGGAAGCGAAGATCCTGCTCCTCGACGTTTTCCCGCGTTCCGCCAATCCGACCGACGCACAGCGGGTGAAAGTCGATGGGATCAACCAGAATCTGGAAGGCCGTTTCGATTCGGACCCGCGCGTCGTGCGAATGAGCCTGGCGAAGTGTTTCCTGAACGAGGACGGTACGCTCCCGGCGAGCCTCATGCCGGACTACCTCCACCCGAACGCGGAGGGTTACGAGCGCTGGGCGGCCGCCATCGAGCCGGAAATCGAAAAGGTCCTTGGCCCCATCCCCGCCGAGGTGCCGGAATGCGTCGGCTACCCGCGTGAGATGGGCCGGTTCAACGCGAAAAACGAGATTTTGAAGCAGGGGAACGTGGACGTCCTGATGATCGGCGATTCGATCACGCACTACTGGGAAGGAAACGGCGCGGAAGTCTGGAATAAACTGTTCGAGGGCACGACGGCCATTAACCTCGGGATCGGCTGGGACCGCACCGAAAACGTCATTTGGCGGCTCGAACACTACGATTTCTCGAACGTAAAGCCGACTCGCGCGTTCCTGCTGATCGGCGTGAACAACAGTCGGAGCAGCACGCCGGAAAATATTGGTCTGGGAAACCGCAAGATCTGCGAGATCCTGCACGCGAAATTCCCGGAGATGAAGGTTTACGTCCAGAAAGTATTCCCGTGGGGCGCCGACGACCTGAACGGCAATAATCCGAAGCGCGAAGCGATCAACGCGGAGATCGAAAAGTGCGTGAAAGACCTGGACTACGTGACGATTCTTGACCTTTCGTCGTGCTTCCTGACCCCTGAAGGAAAACTCGACACTTCGGTCATGACGCCGGACCTCGTGCACCTGCAGAAACCGGGCTACGAGCGCTGGGCGGAAAAGATCGCGCCGTTGGTGAAGTGATTCTTTTTTGGCGAGCGGGGTCAGTAATGACCCCGTATTTTTTGGGCGAACTGGGCCAGTAATGATCCCGTATTATTTGGCGAGCGGGGTCAGTAATGACCCCGTAAAAATGCGAGCGGGGTCAGTAATGACCCCGTATTTTTTTTGGCGAGCGGGGCCAGTAATGGCCCCGAAAGAACGAAGGGACCGAAACGCTCTCAGGCTTTCCGTCCCCTCTTTTCTTAATTTCATTCCGGCTGGAACTCCATCTCGACCCAGCCGAGTTTCTGGGCCGGGCCGGTTTTCTGGGTCACTCGCACGTCATTGATCCCATCGCGAACGGCTTCAGCTGGAACGCGGAAACGAATCGCCCGCTTCATCCTCCCAAAGCTCTCCGGGGCCGAAAGTTCCTGGGCTTCCAGCGCGTCGGAGCCGTTGAGCTGGACCTGAAATTCCGCGTCGTTCAGCCCTTCACCCTCGAAGAAACCCGCCGTGATGTAAAACGCTCCGGGAACGATCGGCTTTCGGCCAAACTGCACTTTCAGCTCCGCCGGCGCGTCGAGCGTTTTGGGAAGCTGCCTTTCCGGATCCAGTTCCG
The DNA here is from genome assembly GCA_017447865.1 of Thermoguttaceae bacterium. Taxonomy (GTDB): domain Bacteria; phylum Planctomycetota; class Planctomycetia; order Pirellulales; family Thermoguttaceae; genus RGIG3701. The sequence goes on along the minus strand of JAFSMO010000012.1, from coordinate 38,868 downwards.
GCTTGCCGTACGTTGCCATGTAGTCGCGCCACGAAACGACGTGACGGCGCGGGAAGTTCACGATCTCATCCGGGGCGAAACCAAGCTTGATCAGATGCTCGAAAATGGCCGGCCGGTAAACCAGGTTAAAGAGGTAAAGCCCGTCCGCGCCGTTCGCGTACATGTTCGTCGCCCAGCCGTCGTACATTTCGTAAGAAAGCGGGGTCCGCGAGACGCCGTTCCCGCACGAGACGCCGTCGTCCGTGGCGGCGAAAACCGGGAAATCGGGGTTTCCGACCGCTTTTTTCCAGTCGGACGCCGGAATATCAAAGTCGCTCGACGAGAAGAAGCAGGACGCGACGATCTGGTCGATCAGCCCTTCTTTCGCCCACGCCACGGCATCCATTCCAAGCGCCGCCGAGGCCTGCGGAGTCGCCGGAACGCGGACCGAAATGAGGATCTTATGCCCGCGGACCTTTTCCATTTCGAGCGCTTTCGCCTTCACGTCACGCACGAACTGGGTCAGAAAATGCGCCTCCTCGACTTCCTTCTTCGGAGTCAGGTGCAGGCAAAACCGCATCCAGTCCATCTCGAAGCCGTCCGCGTCGTAGCGTTCCAGAAGCTCGACGGCGCACGCCATGTAAAAGTCGTACGCCCCCTTTTTCGCGTAGTTGAACGCACAGTCGGTCCAGTTCGTCAGCTTGGAGTCCGGCACGCGCCAAAGCTCCGGGTGCTCGCGCCAGAAGTTGAAATTCCGGAAATAGTTCTTCCGGTTGACGAAATGCACGTCGTTCATCCGCATCGAGATCCACGGCGAGATCCCGTCCTCGCGGCACCGGTCGATCCAGACCGTGTATGGGTCGATCCCCATTTCGAAGAGTTTTTTGCAGTTGGAGGTCCAGCGTTTTCCGTCCTCACCCGGACCGTAATTCACGGGCGAGCCGTCGGCCATTCCGTCCCAGATGCGCTCGTGGACCTTCGAGTCGTAGCTCGTCCTCTGCCCCTGCGGGCACATGAAAAAGTGCGTGACGTGCGAGTCCTTCATCCGGTCGATGTACGCCTGCAGCGCTTCGAGCGTCATGAGGTCCGCCGTTTGCTTGAAGTAGTGGTCGTTATCCTCGTTGATGATGAGGACCGGCCGCTTTTCCCCGGCCCAAAGGGTGGCCGTCAGCAGAAAAAGGAGCGCGAGCGCGGAAAGGAAAAATCGTTTCATGGGAGTTTAAGAAGAAAAAAAGGAAGTGGAGGGAAATGACGCGAAGGTCACGATTTTCCTTTAATTTAGCAGAAATTTTGAAAAGTGCAAGGGGCACGAAGAAAAAAAGAAAAGGCATTTAAAGCCTCCCCTGAAAGGGGAGGGGGACCACCGCAGGTGGTGGAGGGGTTCTGAAACGGGAGGAAAGTCCGTCCTTTGGTCGAACCCCCCAGTCTCGCTGCGCGAGCCAGCCCCCCTTTCAGGGGGGCCTTTAAATTTAAAGCCCCCCTCACTGAGGGGGCCTTTATTTTACCCCTTCACTTCCTGGCACTCGCGCAGTTCATGCTCGTCATCCTCGTACATGATGGCGTAGTGCTCACCGTGCTGGCTCCGGTCGAGGCCCTCACGTTCGTGCGCCGTCGAGACACGCAGATGGACCAGGCAGTCCGTCACCCAGTACAGGATCAGCGAAACGACGAACGTGTACACGAAAACGATCACGACGCCCAGAACGTGCATCCAGAACGCCGTCGCTCCGCCGTGCTCGACCATCACGCCGACGAAAAGGCCGGTCAGGATGGTTCCGACGATCCCACCGACGCCGTGGGTCGAGAAAACGTCCAGCGCGTCGTCGATGTTCGGGTGGTGCGCCCGCCAGTGGACCATCGTGTTGCAGACCAGCGCGATGAACGTCCCGATGAAGAGCGAAGTCCCGACCGTCACCCAGCCCGCGCAGGGGGTAATCCCGACCAGACCCGCGACGGCGCCGACTGCCACGCCCATGGCCGAGGGCTTGCGTCCCAAAACGGCGTCCCAGAGGAACCAGGTCAGCATCGCGGCCGCCGAGGCCGTGTTCGTGTTCAGAAACGCCTTGGCCGCGCCGGCGTCCGCGCAGAGGAACGAGCCGCCGTTGAATCCGAACCACCCGAACCAGAGGAGGCACGCGCCGAGCAGAACGAGCGGAATGTTCGCCGGGGAGTGCTCACCCGGTTCCACACGCCGTCCGAGGTACAGAGCGCCCGCAAGCGCTGCGACGCCCGACGAGGCGTGAACCACGATCCCGCCCGCGAAGTCGTGAACGCCCATCCACGCCAGAAGCCCGTCCGGATGCCACGTCCAGTGCGCCAGCGGCGCGTAAACGAAAAGCGTGAAAAGGGCCATGAAAACCAGGAAACCGGAAAAGTGGATCCTCTCCGCGAACGACCCGGTGATCAGGGCCGGCGTGATGATCGCGAATTTCATCTGGAAAAGAGCGTAAAGAACGAGCGGGATCGTGAGGCCCATCACCGCGTAGTTGATGAACGACGCACCCTTTTTCGTGGCGGTAATCACCACTTCGTCCGAGAACGTGCCGTCCGCCGCGATCTCCGCCGCCGGGGCCGCGTAGGCGCTCTTGCCGTCCTCGAGCTTCGTCAGGTCCACGCCTTCCGCCTTCACCCAGCCGGTTTCCGTCTTCTGGACCGGGACGTAATCCGCGATCTTTACCGCCGAGCCGATCCCGTTCGGGCTCGCGCCGACGTTCTGGAACATGAAGAACTGGAACGGGTTCCCGATCAGGCCGTGCCACGAGTCACCGAACGCGAGGCTGAAGCCGATCACGACCCAAATCACCGAGACGAGCCCGATGGAAACGATGCTCTGGACCATCGTCGAAATGACGTTTTTCGGCCGGACCATTCCTCCGTAGAAGAGGGAAAGCCCCGGGGTCATGAGCATCACCAGGCCGGACGCGGTGATCATCCACGCAACGTCGGCGAAGTTAATGTTCACGGCGGACTCCGCCTCGGCGTCGGTATAAACCGCACCGTCGGGGCTGTAGGTCAAATCGCGCGGTTCCGTGGTGAAAAGTCCCCACACGCTGAAAACGACCAGAATGGCAAACATTCCGATCCAGCGGAAACGCTTTACTCTTTTAGTTGGTTCTGCAGTCATGGATTCAATCTCCTCAAATTGAAAAGGGGCGCGCAGAGTCCGGCAGATTCCCATAGAAAAGACCGTACCCGCGCAAAAAAACAAAAATGCTCAAAAAAACACTTTAAAAATCAAGGTTTGAGCCGCCGCGTCATTGCGCCGATACGGAGCCGGAACGAGAGATTTTCCGGTTCATACAAGAAAAAAACCTGAAACGAAGAACCAGCGCCATTGCTGTGATCTCCCTTTCAGGTACTAAAAAACATTTTAACCCGTTTCGTGAAAAAGTCAAGACCTAATGGGGCATTTTTTCAAAAAAATCTTCTTCATCGGGGAAATTTTCGGGGATCGGCTACAAAAAAAGGCCCCGCGTAATACGAGGCCTTCTTTCTCATATCGGATTCAGACGTTTATCACGCTTCCTCTTCTTCGTCGTCCTTCATGTCGTCTTTGAAGACTTTATTGGCGAGCATGTACAGGATCGGGGTCGCGATGAAGATCGTGGAGTACGTACCGACCACGACGCCGATCGTCATGACGAACGCGAAACCGTGGATCGATTCGCCGCCGAAAATGTATAGAGCCAACGCCACGATGAACGTCGTGATGGAGGTCATGACCGTACGGGCCAACGTGCTGTTCAGACTGCTGTTGATGATTTCCTTCGTCAGCGGCTGGCCTTTGCCGCGGTTTTCACGAATACGGTCGAACACGACGATCGTATCGTTCAGCGAGTACCCGATCAACGTCAGGAACGCCGCCAGCAGCGTCAGGCTGATTTTGAAATCGTTCACAAGCAGGAATCCCAGCGAGGAAGCCAGCCAGGTGCTCAGAACGACCAGCATCAGGGCGATCCCGATGTTGTGGATCAAACCCGTGGTGGAGGCGATACCGAAGCTCAGCTTCTTGAACCGGAACCAAATGTAAACGATGATTCCGATGAGGCTCACGATCATGGAGACCGCGCCCTGCCAGCACATGTTGCTCGCGACCGCGCTTCCGACCGTGCTCGCCGCCGGGAAGAGGAGTTCTTTGTCGATCGACTCCTTCATCGTGGCGAAGAACTTCTGGGCATCCTCAGCGCTCATCTGGACGTGAACGAGCCAGACATCACGTTCGATGGCTTCTTCCGCAGAAACCATGACCGTTTTGTCCACATTGGTGACTTTGAAGGCCGTGTGGCCGAGGCCCTGCTTGTTCAGCTGGTCTTCCACGAAGCTCTTCATGTAGTCGAAATTATGCTTTTCCGCCGGGAACGTGACTTTCACGGTAATCATGTCAGCCGGGATCGATTCGTAGTTCACCGCGTTCTCTTCAGCAGCGGCTTCCGCCTGAGCCAGAAGGTTCAGGACCAGCATCTCGTGCATCGGGCTGGTGAAGTAGGTCGTAGCGTTTTCAGCCGGAGCAGCGTCAGCAGCCGGGGCTTCCGCCGGAGCGGGTTCAGCAGCCGGGGCTTCCGCCGGAGCGGGTTCAGCAGCCGGGGCTTCTGCCGGAGCAGCGTCAGCAGCCGGAGCTTCAGCCGGAGCGGCTTCTGCAGCCGGGGCTTCTGCCGGAGCAGGTTCAGCGGCCGGGGCTTCCGCCGGAGCGGGTTCAGCAGCCGGAGCTTCCGCCGGAGCGGGTTCAGCAGCCGGGGCTTCTGCCGGAGCAGGTTCAGCGACCGGGGCTTCCGCCGGAGCGGGTTCAGCAGCCGGAGCGGTTTCTGCCGGGGTGGTTTCCAACGGAGCCGGGGTTTCCGCAGCGGGTTCAGCGGCCGGGGTCAGAATTTCAAACTCGATCTGACGCGTGGCGATTTTGCCCGGGAATGCGTTATTAAGAGCATCCTTGAATTCGGCAATCGCGCGGGTCGTTTCGTTTTCATCGCTTTCACCCTCGACGGCCTCCTGTTTCGGCATCGGCGTGATGATGTTGTAACGTCTCTTCAGCAAGCCCTGAGCTTCGTCGGTCTTGAGCGTAACGTCCGTGACCACGACGTCGGAGAACTGTTCGTCCTGCTTGCGGAGGTCCGCGCGAATGGCGTCTTCGCCTTCCTGCGCCTCGGTGAAGAGGACCTGAACGTTCATACCGCCGAGGAAGTCAATGTCGAGCAGCGAGGACGCGCCCGCGACTCCGTGCGTACGAGCCACGACGAGCAGGACGCACGCGATCATGCAGATGGCGCCAAACGTAAGGGTTTTCTTGCCGTACTTCATGAAAGGAATGGAGGTCTTTTTGAAAATGCGGCGCATGTTGATCTTCTTCAGAATGCCAAGTTTGATGGCGGCATCGAAGATCCCACGGCCGACGTAAATGATACTGAACATGGAAATCGCGATACCGAACAGAAGGATGATGGCGAAACCGCGAATCTCTTCCGTACCGATCATGAACAGGATCACACCGACCAGGGCGGTCGTGATGTTGGAGTCAATAATGGCCGTGAGGGCTTTGCTGAAACCGTTACGGACGGCGATCGCCACGCTGTTTCCTTCGTCGGTTTCTTCACGCATACGCTCGTAAATCAGAATGTTGGCGTCCACCACCATACCGATCGTCAACACGAAACCGGCAAGACCAGGCAGCGTAAAGGCCGCGTTGAACAACACCATGAAGGTGAACGTGAGCAAAACGAGCAGGAGGAGGGAAATCACCGCAACCACGCCGGAGAACCGGTAGTAGTAAAGCATGATCCCCATGACGATCAAAATGGAGAAGAACATCGCGTACTGCGCACGCTGGATCGTATCGGCACCGAGCTGGGCTCCGGTCGTCATTTCGCTGATCGGTTCCGGGCTCAAAGTGGCCGGCAAACGACCGGCTTTCAGCACGTCCACCAGAAGGTCCACTTCCTCACGGGTCTTAATGCCCGTGATCTGACCATTGTCAGAGATGCGGGACTGAATGCTCGGCGCGCTGACGATGCAGCCGTCGAGGATGATTCCAAGCTGACGGGTGCGGCGGCCATCCGGAGAACCCGGATCTTTGACTGGGCAGTTTTCGCCGGTCAGGTGGCCCATACGACGGGCGCCGTCCGCGTTGAAGGAGAACTGCACGATCGGCTGACCGTTATTCTCGATCCCGCTCGAAGCGTTGGAGAGGTACTTCCCTTCCACGTCGAACATATCGTTGACGACGAGGACTTCGATGGCCGGTTTCTTCGGGTCGATGATCTGACCATTCGAGCCGCGGTTGCTCTTCACCCAGCGGGTGATGTAACGGGTGGTTTTGCCAACGTCGGAGAGGTCTTCTCTCACGAAGTTATCTTCGTTTCCGACCTGAACCGGGACCCACCAGGCATCCGGCTTCGTTTTGTCGTTGGTGAGGTAGATTTTCTCGTCCTCGTTGCCTTCAGCCAGCGTGATGACGTCCTGGTTGTCGGCAGTGTTGGCCGTGATGCGGAACTCGAGCGAGCCGATCTTCCCGATCTTCTGCTTCAGCATGTCGACCTGGGATTCGTCCGTGTTCGGAACGATCATTTCGATCTGGTCTTTCTTGACGCCCAGCGTACGAATGGTCACGTTGGCCATGCCGTCCGGGTCGATACGCTTTTTCAAAGCGGAGGCCAGCTCGTTGGAATCGACGTTGGTCGTTTCCATGATCTGGTAGTGAAGGATCGTACCACCGGCGAGGTCGATACCCTTCTTCACGTTTTCCCAGTTATTGAGGTAGCTGCTGACCAGAACCAGGAGACCAAGAGCGAGCGAAAACAGGGACCAGCCAAAACGCCAGAAATGGTTTGGCATGTTCCACGATCTTGAGAAAAAAGCCGCGAGACCAAACGGAATCACAACCAGAATAATGAAAATCAACAATCCGATCATTCGTAAATCCTTTTTTGAAACGAACTATTTTAAATTATCAGTTTATTTATCGTCTTTCTTATCGCTGTCCGCCGATTCAACGATCGCGACGCAGCTGATCTCGAGTTTGATTTTTGTGTTGTTGCTTTCGTCGATGCGCAGGATCAGAGTTCCTTCGTCCTTATTGATCTGCGTCACGACGCCGTGGATGCCGCCGGCGGTCACGATTTTGTCGTAAACCTTGATGGAATCCCACATCTGCTGGCGCTGGCGGCGCTCCCTCTGCTGGGGAAGGATCATGAAGAACCACATAAAACCAAAAATGATGACCAGCCAGAGAATCATCTGCATTAACGGATTCTGCGCCGACGGTGTACCCGCCCCAGCCGCATCACTGACCTGAGCCAACAAAAGCATCGTGTTCATCATTTTCTTCCTGTTTGTCTATGGTTCAAGAAAAAACTCTTTATTAAATATCATATAATAAAACGAAATTGAAAAATCATCAAGGGGGACTAGGGGGTTTTTTGCGGTTTTTGTGGAAAAATTGGGAAAATATTTCAAAATGAATAATGAATAACGAATAACGAATAATGAGAAAATCTTCCTTACGCGGAATTCCGGCCTTCGGCCTCCATTACCGCCTTTCATTATTCGTTATTCGTTATTCATTATTCATTCTCTTCCGCCCATCCTTCGTAGCACTCGCGCTTGAACGCTTCGAACCGGTTGGCCAAAATCGCCGCGCGGGCCTGCGCAATAAGGCGCTCGTAGTACGTAATATTGTGGATCGAAAGCAGGATGGGACCAAGTATCTCCCGCGCAATGAAAAGGTGACGCAAATACGCCCTGCTCCGTTTGCAGGCCGGGCACGGGCAGTCCTCCTCAAGAGGCCGCTCGTCGTCAAAGTACTTAAAATTCCGAAGCCGCATTCTGCCGTGGGCCGTGAACGCCATCGCATTGCGCCCGTTGCGCGTCGGCATCACGCAGTCGAACATGTCGATCCCGCGCTCGATCCCTTCCAGAAGATCGGCCGGAGTACCGACCCCCATCAGGTAGCGGGGTTTGTCCTGCGGAAGCGCCTCGACCGTGTAGTCCATGGTCGCGTACATCATCTCCGGCGGCTCACCGACGCTTAATCCGCCAACCGCGTAGCCCTCAAAATCCATCGCCGTCAGACGCTCGACGCACTCAAGACGGAAGTCCCGGTTCAGGCCGCCCTGGACGATTCCGAAGAGGGACTGGTCCTCCCGCGAGGCGAATTCCTTGCAGCGTTGGGCCCAGCGGACGGTGCGGCTCATCGCGTCATAGATCTTTTTGTCCGTGTTCGGAAGGCCGAGCACGTGGTCCATGCACATCGCGATGTCGCTGCCCAGCGCTTCCTGGATCTCGATCGACCGTTCCGGGCTGAACATCATCCGGCGCCCGTCGATGTGGGACTGGAATCTCGCGCCTTCCTCAGTGATTTTGGTCCTTTGAGCCAGCGAAAAGACCTGAAAACCACCACTGTCCGTCAGCATCGGGCCGCGCCAGCCGGTGAATTTATGCAGACCGCCGAGCTGCTTGATGAGTCCCTCTCCCGGACGCAGCGCGAGGTGGTACGTGTTCCCCAGAATGATCCGGACGCCCGTTTCTTCCAGAAGCCGCAATTCGATCCCCTTGACCGAGCCAGCCGTCCCGACCGCCATGAAGATCGGCGTAGGCACGTCCCCATGCGGAGTGTGCAAAATCCCGGCCCGGGCTTTGGTCGTCGAATCGAGATTTTGGAGTTCGAACTTGACTTTCATTAATTCTCTGCTTGCAAGGGGAACGTGGATTTACGCGATTTTCAAAGGGTTGATGGGAAACGGTCCCGGGTGATCATTCGCCATGCAGACGAAGGCCGTAGGTCTCGAGTTTGTCGCGGACTTCCGCCAGACTCGTCACGCCGAAGTTCTTGTACTGAAGAAGCTCGTCGGCCGTTTTGCGAATCAGATCACCCAGCGTCGTGATCCCGCTGCGGCTCATGCACTTACGCGCACGAACCGAAAATCCCATCGAGGCGATCGGTTTGTCGAGAATTTCCCGGTCGATCGAACTGTCCACTTCCGGAAAATCCTGAATCGGGGTCTTGGCGCTCGTCTGCCCCAGCTGGAGACCACGGGACGCAAGCATCTGTTTGATTTCTTCCAGACTCGTTTCGCCGAAGTTCTTGCTCGAAAGAAGCTCCGCCTCGGTGTAACTGCAAAGATCGTTGAGCGTCTGAACTCCCATCTGCTGCAGGCAGTTGCGGGCACGAGCCGAAAGTTCGAAGTCGGCGACCCGCGTGCGGAGGATCTGCTGCGTCGGATTATGCGGAACGACGTCTTCCTGGGTCTGACTCGACGCCTGCGCGTCTTTGAGGTACAGACGGGCGTACTCGTTTTCCGGGTAAGCATCCAGAATGCGTTCGTAGCACTGGACCGCCAGATCGTTTTCACCGCGGTCCTCGTACATGATGCCGAGGTTGATCAAAGAGCCGACGTGGGACGGGAACTGGGCCGCTGCGCGTTTGTAAAGTTCCAGCGCTTCGTCGTCATTTCCGCGGCGGTCGTTTTCCATCGCCAGGCCGAAAAGCGCGCCCGGGTGCATCGGGTCCGTATCGACCGCACGGGAGAACCAGTTGCCGACTTCGTCGCTGGTGCCGCCGCTGACCATCGCGGTGATTCCACGCTGGTACAAATATTCAGCAGTTTGCTGGACCGAGCCGCTCAGCTCGTTGAGGAGATTCAGGGCTTCCTGAACTTTGCCGGCAGAACGGCGGGCTTCGACGATCCCCAGAGCGCAGTCGTCCGCGGAATATCCGGCCGTGCGGGCCAGCGCGTATTCTTTTTCAGCTTCGTCGTAGTTTTTCAGAGCAAACTGGTCTTTGGCCATGTAGAAATGAGCGAGCGCGCCGCCGTCGCCATGCTGAAGAACGGTGAGGCTGCGGCGGTACTTGCCGAGCAGGTAGAGGCAAACGCCCAGGCGGACCATACCGGCCGGACTCTGTTCGTCCTCGTGAGATTCAAGCTCATTGACCGCTTCATGGAAAATGCGGAAATTCGCGTATTTGGAGGAAATGCAGCGGTTGATGCGCGCGATTTCCTGCGGTCCAAACGAACAGTTCAACAGAACCATCTGTTTCAAATCGAAATCCTGTCCCAAAGCCATGCGACTTTCTCCTCCTTAACAAGTCCCTAAACTCAAAGAGGGGCCTGCTCCAACATAGAACATCCCCTTGCCATGAATTCAATTACGATTTAATTTACGAAAAAAGCCACTGAGGGGAATCGAACCCTTAACCCCAGCTTTACGAAAGCTGTGCTCTGCCTATTGAGCTACAGTGGCGGTTGATTATGGCCTATAATATACCAGAAATAAAAATTCTGTCAATAGGGGGTGGGAATATTTTTGTCCCCGCCCCCTTTTCCGCGTTCATTTCAGTTCCATCTGCCCGATTTTGTAGCGGCGCTGACCATCGTCGCCGGGAAGTGGAAGGGCCAAAACCGGCGTTCCGTCGCGCTGGCCCACCGAGACGTAAACGTCGTACGTGCCCGGCCGGGTCGTCGGCGCAATAAAGCCCGCGCGGAATTCCGACTCGTGCGCCGTCACGGGGATCGCTTCCTTCGGGCCGACCGCAAGCGTGCGGAAGTCGAGCGTCTCGTCGGAAAGGACCGCGACGATGCCGCCTTTCTCGTCTTTCAGGGTCAGGGCCATGAACCCGCCGGGGTAGCACGGCGCCACGCCGGCATTCGCCCAGACGCTTTTCACGCGGAACGGCTTGCCGATCTCGACCGTTTTGGGGAGGTCCATCTCGCGGAGCTGGATCCGGTAGCCGAGGCGCAAGTTAATGCGGCGGATCGCGTCTTTGCACTCTTCCCACTCCTGCTGGGGCCACCAGTGGATCGACATGTAGGCGGCGTGATACTCCTCGACGGACTTTTCGAGCAGGTCGGAATCCCACGCGCCTCTCGTTTTGGAGCCGCCGTAGTGCTCGTGCTCCACGATGACCGGAAGCTCACGCCAGAAACGGTCCGCCATGTCGGCGTGGAACCACGACCTTGGCGGGTTCTGAACCAGAATGCTGTCGTCGCGCAGGGAAACGCCTTTCGACCGGGCGTAATCGGTCGCGGGGTAGTTGCCCGACTGGTTCTCGGCGCCGTCCACGTCGTCACTGATACACAGAAGCGTCCCGGGAAACGCCTTCAGGTGGAGGTCGATGTGGATCTTGACGACCCGGACGGTTTCTTCCGGCGTCAGGTGCGAGCTGAACCCGGTGTGGCCCTCACCCCAGAGGCCGAAGGTCCCGACGTCGATGAACGCGATATTCGGGTTTCCCGCGTAGCGCTTCCCGGCGGCCATGAGGAAGTTTTCGAGTTTTTCGAGGTAAACAGGATCGTCAAAAACCGGGTCCACGAGATTGCCGTTTTCGTCCGGGCCGCGCTTCGCCCACGAGAAGCGGATCCCTTTCGCCCCGGCGTCGAAAACCCACTTGGGCGTGGCGTACTCGAGCCAGCTTTCGGACGTGGTGAGCCTCAGCGCGACCTTTTTCCCGGCAGCGATCCACCGCTGTGCCGGCGTGTCGAGGATCGCCCAGTTGAATTTCCCCTCCTCCGGCTCCATGTACGCCCACGGAATGCGCAGGTACACGGTCGAGCACCCCTCGAACCACTCGAGCGAATCGGACGGTTCCAGCTTCGAGCCGTAATTGACCGGCGCGTTGGAGTAAAAGTGCATCGTCCAGCCCATCTGCGGGTTGATCAGCGCCTCGCCTGAATCGGTGAACGTGAGGTGCTGAACGTCCTGCGCCTGCGCCAGAACGGTGAGAAAAAGCAAAGCAAACGAAAGAAAAAAGGAAGGTTTCATGGGAATCAGGAGGTGGGAATTGAGGAAGGGTTAAACGGGCTGGGGGCTTTCGGGTAAACGCCCTCGCTTTTTTCACCCTGCGGGAGAAAAAAGGCTCGCCCGTAAAGACGGAGCCGCCGCGGAGGGAGGAACATTTTGAAAATTGTTCCTCCCCCGGGACCCCCTCTTTCAAAAACTTTTTGAGCTTTTAAATGACTTGGGGGTTTATTTTTTTATTTTTTCAGTGCCGCTTCCAGCGCGTCCAATCTCTCAAACACGTCGCCCTCCACCCCCGGCGGAAGACTCGCAAAGAGATAAAACTTCACCTTCGGCTCCGTGCCGCTCGGACGCACCGCGACGTAATTCCCCTCGGCCGAAAGATGAAGGATCACGAGTTTCCCCTTCGGGCCAGCCAGCGGCGTGCGCTCGCCCGTCTGAACGTTCAGCGTCGTGCCGTGCTCGTAATCGTCGGCCGAAACCACGTCCAGCCCGGCCAGGGCCTTCGGCGGGTCGTTCTGGAAACCGGCCATCAGGGCGTTCATTTTGGCCATGCCGTCCGAGCCGAGCATCGCGACGGAAAACGCTTTCTCGGCAAATTTCCCGTACCTGGCGTAAATCTCGTCGAGCTTCTGATGAACGGTTTTCCCCTCCGTCTTCGCCTTGGCGGCCATCTCGCAGAAGACCATCGCCGCGACCGCCGCGTCTTTGTCACGGGCGTGCGTCCCAACGAGGAAGCCGTACGACTCCTCCATCCCGAGCACGTATTTGGCCGGGTCGTTTTCCTCGATCGCGCCGCCGATGTACTTGAACCCGACGAGCAGGTCGCGGATCGTGCGGATGCCGTACGAGTCGGCGATCTTCTTCAGAAGCGGCGTGGTCACGAGCGTCTCCACGACGTAATGCTCCGGCGTGAGTTTACCAGCGGCTTGAAGCTCGGCGAGGAGGTACTCCGCCATGAGGGAGCCGATCTGGTTCCCGGTGAGCGTCTTCCACTCCGCGCCCGGATCGAGCGTCAGCGGGGCCGCGACGCCCAGGCGGTCCGAGTCGGGGTCGGTCGCGAGAATCAGGTCAATATTCCCCTGACGTTTCGCCTCGTCGATGATCAGATCGAAAACGGCCGGATTTTCCGGGTTGGAGACGTGATTCGGAACGTTCGGGAAATCGCCCGACGGTTCCGCGTGAGGGCCGAAAAGCTGAACGTTTTGGAAGCCCGCGCCCGCCAGCGCCGGCAGAACGCAGCTCGTTCCCACGCCGTGGAGCGGGGAGTAAATGACGTTCAGGTCGCGCGGACCGTCTACGCTCACGGCAAGCACCGCGTCGATGAACGCTTTATCGACTTCGTCCTGGCAGTACTCCACGTCGCCTGCCGCAAGGGCCTGGGCAAAATCGGAGGTTTTGACCTCGCGCAGCGTCATGACGTTTTCGATGATGGCCGCGTCGTGGGGCGGAAGGACCTGGCCGCCGGTGGACCAGTAAACTTTCACCGCGTTATCGCTCGGCGGATTGTGGCTGGCGGTGACCATGATGCCGCAGTCGCATTTCTTGTAGCGGACCATGAAGCTCATTTCCGGCGTGCTGCGGTAGCCGTCGAGGAACCAGACTTTGAACCCGTTGGCGACCATGATCCCGGCGCAGAGTTCCGCAAAATCGCGGGAGCGGTGCCGCGTGTCGTACGCGATGGCGCAGGAGGGCCGATGAGCGGCGCCGGTGGACTTCAGAAAATCGAGGACGTACGTCGCCAGGCCCTGCGCGCTTTCGCCGATCGTCACGTCGTTGATCGCGTTGGTCCCCACGGGGAACATCTTGCCGCGGCGGCCGCCGGTCCCAAACGGAATGACCGTCCAGAACGCGTCGTCCAGCGCTTTCCACTCGCCGTCCGCCACGAGCTTTTCGATCGTCGGGACGTACTTCGCGTACTGCGGCGCGGTAAGCCAGAGACGAATATTTTCCAGCGCGGATTCCGTGAGAAGTTTTTCCGAAACCGCCTGTTCCAGAGCGGCCATGGTTTTGGAAGAGTCAGCCATTTGTTTGCCCTTTGATCTTTAACCCAAAATGAAAAAAAGCGAAACGTTTCAGTCTCGCTTTAATTATACAAAGAAATCAAAAAAGTTCAACGGGGAGGGGGAAGGGCCAATTAAGAATTAAGAATTATGAATTATGAATTTGAATGAGGGAGTCGGGAATGAAAAAAGCGGTGAAGGCCGCCTGAGCGACGTTTCACCGCGTTCCAAATACATCCCCCCTGGAATGTAGGGAATTCTTACTTATTTTCTTTTCCGGGCGTAAAGCAGGCCGGCCGCGCCGAGCAGGAGCAGCGCCCACGTCGCCGGTTCGGGGATGGCGTTTCCGTCAACCGTCAGTTGGACGATGCTATTGTCAAGCACGCGCAGATCCATATAATGCGGCAGGTCTTCCGCCAAAAGGCTCTTCCAGAACTCCGGAGTTCCCTGCTCTTCCGTAAACCCGTTTTCTGACGAATTGGTAATCAGGTCGATCGTCGCGCCCGCCATGAACTCGCCAAGGGCCAACTCGATGATCGCACCGTCGTCAATGTCAAACAGACTGGCGGTCAGCGAGTCCACCCCGGTCGAATCCCGTTCGAAGAGGAGCGTCGCGTTCTCGCCCGCTTTGAATTCGCCTTCGACGATTGCCGGTCCGACGTCAATTCCGGGGGAGAACGTCGTGCCGGGCTTCATCTCGACGTCGCCCGTCAGCGTGCCTTCCAGGTCAAAATCCCCTTCGGAAACGATCAGACTACCGAGCTGGGTCGGCTTTTCCGTCGCATCCACGATGAACTTGCCTTCGCCGGTCTTGGTCAAATTGTGATCGCCGGAGATCCCGCCGGACTGGGTGAGCGACAGTTCGGGCCCGATGTCGAGCGTCGTATCGACTTCCATGTTCAGGGCGCCGGTGTGGTTCATATCCGAGCCCTCAGTAACATTCGGCGCGTCAAAGACGATGTCGCTCATCTTGTCTTTGTCGTTTGTTGACCAGTCGCGGCTCGGGTCCTGGATCCGGGAAACTTCGTAATTCAGTTCCGCGGAGGATTTGACCACGAAGTCGTCAAACAGGCTGCGATAATAGCTTGAAGTGGCAGAGTAACCTTCCATCTGGATGTAGTTGCCGTTAAAACCTTTCGACGTCAGGAATGACGTTACGAATTGACCGTTCACGTACAGGCTGCCTTCGACCTGCGACGTTCCGTCAAAAGCGGGCACGTAATAGACCACCTGCACATCCGCCCAACCATCTGCGTCCGTAGCAAACGTTCCCGCGCCTTTATCCACGATACAGGAACCACGGTCAAAAACCTGGATCCCGCCGTTTCTGCGGAACAGGATCCCAACGCCGTCCCCGTTGTTCACGTTGGCGGTGGTTTGTTTTCCTTCGGTCATACCGAACAGGATCGCCGCCCAGTTGGAAGAGTCCGCGGCCTCGTCAAACTGCGGCGCGACGCGGAAGCTGATGTCGTACATTCTTCCGCCCTCATCCGCAGCCGACATGGCGCCGACGTTGGCGAAGTTATAATCCGGCGAAATGTGGCTCATCGTCCGGTCCGACTTGGTCGCGAAGAACAAAGCCCCTTTGCATTTTCCGCTGTAGTCGTTGCTTCCGACCTGGGCCTGTTCATTGCCCACGACGCCGATCTTATATTTCTTTAAGCCCAGAATGCCGCCGAAACGGTCGTCCTCGTCGTTGTTGGACGGCCCGCTGATATTGGGACCCGTTGCGTTGGCTTTGACGTGATAATTGTCACTGAAGAACGTCTGCATGCTGTACGCGTTCAGCTGGACGTTATCCACCAGCAAGGACGTATCGCCGCTGGTCATGTTGCGGATGGCGATCGTCTGCATGTCGGAATTCGGAACGAAGACCGCGCCGTATTCCTTAAATTTACCCTTCGTAACTTCCTTGGAGTTGATATACGTGCCCTCAGTGGCCTGATCCGCCCCGATAAAGACCGAGGCTAACGGGTTCCCGGTCGCGGTTCTTCCGCCCAGGTCCATCGAAACGCGGTACACCGTGTCTTTGTCCGCGGGATTAAAGCCGTAAACGTTCTGGTACAAACGTGAGTCCACATCGCTTCCGCTCTGGATCCAGGCGAGCTGGTTTCCGTCCGGCGGGGTTTGAGTCCCGATGAAGTCCTTGCACGGGCCGCCGACCCACGCCAGACCGGCGCGCATGGCCGTATTGGTCAGGTTGGTGAACTGCCAGCCCGAAATGATACCGGTATTGCTTCCGTCCAAATAGCCATGGCCGTTATCGCCATTATTCACAAGGGTCCACTTGTCCGCCTCGAAACTGCCGTTATAGAGCGTCGGAGTGGTCGGCTTGACCTGCTCCGCATTCGTTTCGATGAGCATGACGCCGTAATTGTGCCAGGCGTGGTTGGTCGTTCCATCGAAACGGAGGAAAATGGACGCCGTATTACTTTGAGCGGTAAATGTATAATCGACCGCATACGCGCCTGTGTAGGCTTCACCGGCAAATGGCTGGTCTTCGCTGACGAGCTGACCTGTAACATTACTTCCGGTAACATTGGAGTAAAACTCTTCACGAACGCCGTCGGCGTTTAAATCAATGCTAAACGTATGCTGACGTTCCACGGTCGATGTGCTCCAGGAGCGCGTTAAAAATCTGGCCGTGTATGTTTTCCCAGCTTCCAGATTGCCGAACGACACAACCGACTCGCTATTTTGCGGCTGGCCGCCATTATATAACATGGTCTTCAGAAGATTATCCAGTTCTGTGATTCCAGTGCCGGCATAACCAGAGGACGAATGGTTGGTCATCCCCGACTTGTTCCGGGAGGTAAAAGACTGCTGAGGGGTGTTGTACCCGTAATAAACGACGTTATTATCCGCATCGGTGTAAGAATATGCGGTATAGTAACTCGACCCGCCTTTATTGACGAACGTTACGCCGTCGATGGGGCCGCCGACCGATATTCCGCCGTAGTTGATGGCGTACTTGGCGCTGACGGCGTTCGGGACGTTGGAAAAGACGTCACTTTCGTTTGTGATCTTGGTCAGCGACATGACCGTGCCCGCCTGGCAGGCAACGCTCCCCATAATCAATGCGCCGAGCAGGAAAGAGATACGAATCGCGCTGTTTACAAAGGTGTTCTTCATCTTGTATCCTCAGTTGGAAACATCGGAAAAAGTATTTTGTCTCTCAGATCGGGCCGAAACCCATCTGCTTTTAACCATATCATTATGTTATTATTATACACCGATTTCCAAAATTTACAGAAAATTTTGAAAAAAAGTCAAAAAAAGAAAAAAAATTTTCAAAATACACAAGAAAAAGACGCGGGGACGACACAATCCGCGCCGTCCCCGTAACTCCTGATTCCTGACTCCTAACTCCTGACTGCCACCGCCTTCCTCTTGCTCAGGCAGAGCAGACCGGCCGCGCCGAACAGGAGCATTGCCCACGCCGCCGGTTCCGGCACCGGATTCGCGTGGTTCCAAATCTGGGTCGGGTTCAATGCATAGTCGTACAGAGCGACGTAATCGATCGCCCCGGCAAATTCACCGCCGCTGCCGATATTGTTGAATGTCAGCGGAATGAGTTCTTCATTACTGGTACCGACCAGACTGCCGTCCAGATAGAACAGCATGTTTTCCCCGTCATTAACATAAGTGACATGATGCCACTCGTTCTGGGAAATGGGGGTATCGTAAGCGCTGCCATCCAGGGCCAAAAAATTATAATCTTTAACGCCGAAATGGGTATATCCGGGAACCAGACCACTGTATTGCCCCAGACGCAGGGAATAATTCCCGCCGGTAAGCAGACTCAGCCACGACGTGATTCTTGCCGAATTGAGCAGGAATTCCGCCGTCCACGGACCGACGATCGTTTCCGCGTTGGAAATCGTCACCTTGGACGCACTGCCGCTGAATTCCCCGATCGGATTCAAGTCGTGGATCGAGGACATGTTGACGTTCTCAGACGTGCCGTCTTTCGGGTTGGAACCGTAGTCCTTGACGATCTGGGTTTCCGGGCCGTCGAACTTATACCAATGGACCGGTTTGTCGGTTTCGATGAAGTAATCCCGTGCATTATTTATATCTGTGACCGTTTCAAGCGCTTTACCTCCAAAAGGAGCGTTCAGTTTAATATTGGTGACCCGGTTGTTGGCATTGTGGTATGCATAAGGACCGATCGATTTGATGCCGCCGTCCGCGTCGATCGTGGCGATCGGGCACGTGTGCGTGTAGGAGTAGGTATAACTCCCCTGTCCCCCCGTTTCCGGGTCGGTTGCCAAACCAAACTCGGTTTTGAAAACATAATTGCCCGCGTCTTCGTCACGATGGACCGTCACCTTCATCATGGTGTATTTATCCGCGGCCACAGGCGGGGTAAAGCCGATATTCTGGTTGGAACACGTTCCATACTGGCCCTCGATACGAAACGCCCCATTGGTGTAGCCCGGATGATACAACAAACGCATCTGGTTGTTGTTGATATTGGTTCCATGATGATAGCCGCCCGCGCCGGTACCGGTCCAGTCGCAGGCATAATAGGCTTCGTAAACGAGATCGCCGGCAGTCAGGTCAAAGCATTTCGCGGTGGAAAGGATGGAATTCGCGGTGATCTGGAACGTCACGGACTGACCATAAGCAGCCGCCAGTTCAATGTAACCGTCATCGCCCGTGCCGTAACGGAGGTTACTGCCGCCGCCGTCAAAATAAGCGAAATTGTAAAAGTACGGAGCCAGGCTGGCTTTGGTATTGTCTTCGCGAAAAGAAGTCGCGGATTTATGCCCGGCGGTAAAATCATTAAAAAAACTGACCACTTCCGCCGACGCAGACGCCGCAAAGCAAAACGCGAGCAGCATCGCCAGGGCACCCACGGGCGAAAACATACGAAAACTCACGGAGGATTTGAGCATTTGGGACCTTTCAGGAAAATATGGCCATAAACTTTTAATCATTCTTAACTTTATAGTATATACGAGAATCGCCGTTTCGCAACTTTAAAAAAGAAAAAATTTTAAAAATTTCAGAAAATTTCCTGAGTAATTAATTTAAAGGCCCACCTGAAAGGGGGCTGCCGGCGAGCGGTGGGCTTTTTGCCCACTGTAAACTGGGGGGTTCAGGCCAAAGGACGGACTTTCCCCCGCATCGGAACCCCTCCGCCCCTTCGGGGCACCTCTATTCGGAGTGCGGCAATACAGAAGCCGAAGGCTTCATTTGCCGCTTTCACTTGGCGACCGAAAAAATTTGCGATCAAAAACGAATTTTCACGTGGGGAACGTCCAGCGCGCTTCCGCGGCAAACGCCTCTGCGAGGCGGTATTGCCGCAAGGGAAAGCGATGAAGGTCGCTTGCGCGACTGTATCATCGCACTCCAAATCTACTTTTTCTTTTTTCCCTTCCCCTTCGGGGCCGGTTTCTTCTTTTTCTTCGGCTCCTCGGGCAGTGGCTCGTCCTCGAAAACGAACACGCTCCCCTTCATATTCCGGAACGTTTCGTCGGAAAGGTCGAAATCGGCCTCATCATCGAAAGCGCCGTCTTCGTCCTCGAAGCCCATCGACGCGAGCTCCTCCTCATCGTTCGGGGATTCCAAGTCGGCCAGGAATTCCGCGTTCCCGTCCGCCTTGAGCAGTTCCTCGTCTTCTTTGTTCAGCGCGGCCAGCTCGGCCTGGATCTTGTTCGCGTAGTACTCCTGCGCAGCGCTCCACTCTTCCAGTTCCTGCCGCTTCGCTTCCTCGGCGGCCTCCAGCTTCGCCTGACGCTCGGTTTCGCCCAGCTTCGAGTCGATGTCGTCGCGGGCGTCGTCCTTCTCACGCTTGCGGAAGTACAGTTTGATCGGCACTTCGCCGTAATCGAGCTGGTCCCGCAGGACGCTCAGCAGGTAGCGGCGGTACGTCGGCGGGAACATTTCCGGATTGTTGCAGAACAGGACCACCGTCGGCGGAAGGATCCCGACCTGCGTGGCGTAGTAGATTTTCGGCCGGCTCAGGCGATAAAGCGGCGGCGGGTTGTACGTCAGCGCGGCCCGAACCAGACGATTCAGCCGGCTCGTCGAGACACGGGTGCTCGCCTGCTTGTAAAGCATCATCGCGTGGTGAAGCAGCAGCTTCACGTTCTTGCCCGTCTGCCCGGTGATGAAGGCGATCGGGACGTGCCACATCGTCGGGAACGTGTCGCGCAGGTAGTCCGCCCAGACCTCGGTCGGCATGTGCTCACGCATCAGGTCCCACTTGTTCACGACGAAAATGCACGGTTTGTTCTGCTCCATGATGTACCCGACGAGTTGCTTGTCGACCTTGCTGATCTGGGCCGAGGCGTCGAAGAACATCAGCGTGACGTCCGCGAACCGGATGCTTCGCTGGGCGCGGTGCGTGCCGTAGTAGTCGATGTTCGTTTTCACACTCACGCGGCGGCGGAAGCCCGGCGTATCGACCGCGATGAACGACTTGCCGTCGAGTTCAAACTTCACGTTCACACTGTCACGTGTGGTCCCCGCCACGTTGGAAACGATCATGCGCGGGAAATTCACCAGCGTGTTCACGAACGTGCTCTTTCCGACGTTGCGCCGCCCGACGATCGCGATCTTCATCATGTCGGCGATCGATTCTTCCGGCTCGTCCGGAACGCGGGACTCTTCCGGGAGTTTCTCGTAAATGAGGTCCAGCAGTTCGCCGCGCCCACGGTTTTCCTTCGCGCTGACCGCCAACAGTTCCCAGCCAAAGGCGTAGAAATCGTTCGCGTTGTTCACCATGCCGGGGTGGTCGGTCTTGTTCACGACGCACAGGACCGGGACGCGCAGGCTCCGCAGACGGTTCACGACGTGCTCGTCCAGTGAGACGACCCCCTCCCTGGCGTCCACGACGAACAAAATCATGTCGGCCATCTGCACGGCCGTCTCGATCTGGTGCTCCACGTCGTCCGTCAAATTGTCGGAATCGATGTTTCCCATCCCGCCCGTGTCGATCAGGGTGAACTGGAACGGAACGCCCTCGCTGGTTTCGGCCTCAACGTCGGCGCTCATCCAGTCGCGCGTCACGCCGGCGGTCGGGTCCACGATGGCCATTCTTCGGCCGCAAAGCCAATTAAAAATGCTGGACTTTCCGACGTTCGGACGCCCTACGATGACAATTTTTGGAAGAGACATGATTTTACCTTTACACCTATTAATAAAAACACAAGTTTCAGAACGTTCATTATTATACACGAATTCCGAAAATTGGAAAGGCCCCCTGCGAACAGTGTGGAGTGTGGAGTGTGGAGTTGGAAAAGCCTTCGGCTTTTTATGGGACGAACTCTTTCTGAAACCAACATTACGCGCCAGCGTCAACTCCACACTCCACCCTCCACACTCCACACTGTTAAAATATGCGGGTCAGGCAATCTGTTCCCATTATTCCGAATGTACGGCCAGCAGTCGAAGAAAATCCATTAAAACCGCCGAAATCGCTTCGAAAATCTTAAAAATTAAAATATGTATAATCGAAATATATAACCGGGATTGATTTTCCAGTAGCATTATTACAACCAGCAAAATTTAACATAAGGATCTCAAAAATGAAAAAAGGATTTTTCACTTTTGCGAGTTTCATGGCAGCTGTCATGGTGTGGGGGACGATTGCCTCCGCAGCGGATTCCGTTCTTCTTCAACCTACGCCCATGTCGGACAGAGCGGACGCTCAGGCCGAACAAAAGGCGGCAGAGGAAACCACCGAGGCGGCGGCTCCTCAGGCAGTGGTCGATGAGCCACAACTGTATTTCGAAGAGGAAGAAAGCCAGTTCAAATTCGGCGGCTTCATCTATTCGAGTTGGTACGACGGTTTTTACCGCATGAACGACCCGAACAGCATGGCCGTGAATCAGACCTGCCTCTTTGCCGGTCGCGAGCTTGACACGTCCAAGTACGGTTTTGACTGGGGGTACTATGTTGAGTTTATCTACGGAACCGAGCACGGGCAGTGCGTTGATGACGGGTTCGACGGCAAATGGGGAGTAAGCGGTGACGGTTACGGCGCCAGCCTCAACCAGATCTACACTTCACTCGGCTGGGAGAATCTTACCTTGAAAATCGGTAAATTCGGGACCCCGATCGGTTACGAATCCCCGGTCGGGATCGAACGTGATCTCAACTCCACCTCGTACATGTACGAACGCGAACCGGCGCACCACACCGGCGTCCTTGCAGAGTGGCAGGTCTCCGATCGCTTCGCGCTCACCGGCGGTATTACGACGGGCGACAGCAACAGCTACGATATCGACGACAATTACGGCTTCCTCTTTGGCGCGAGCTACGACCTCACCGAGCGTCTGTCGGTCTCCTATCAAGGGATGATCAACCGTGTAGTTACTGAAGAATACCCGAAAGCCAACCAGTACGAACACTGCATCATCGTCAGCTGGGACGTCTCTTGCAGACTGAACTGCGCCATCGTTACAAACTATGGTTCCTGGTACGACCTTGAAGCGGATGACCTTGCTAAAGACTACTTCGGAATCGCGGAATACCTCACCTACCAGCTCACCGACAAGATGCAGGCGATCACCCGTGTCGAATGGGTCAGAGAAAACCTCCAGGAAGGTAAAAACGACTACAAAGAAGTCACCTTCGGCATCAAATACAACGTGAATGAGCACCTGATGCTCCGCCCCGAAGTTCGTTACGACTGGGTTAAAGAGGAAGGCGAGAAAGACAAAGGCTTCTCCGGCGGAATTGGCGGCGCCTTTATCTTCTAAACCCTTAACCTGACGGTTTTGCGGGAGATCGAAGGAAAAAGAGACATCCTTGTAAATGAAGTTGGGCAGCGCCGCGGCTGGAAATTTCCTCCGCGGCGTAAACTTTATAGTCTGTCAGGTCTGGCCGCGGCTTCCCCTTCCGAAAAACCCGTTAAAATGACGCATTTCTCATATTTCTGGAAAACTTCTCAACAATGTCAAATTAAACAAAATAGATAGTCTTTTCTGGTTATTCCGGTTGTACGGCTGGCACTCAAAGAAAAAGCCAAAAATCCCTTAAAATCGCTTCCAAAATCTTAAAAATGAAAAAACTTACAGTCGAAATATATAACCGAGACCTAATTGTGAGCAGTCTCATTACAATCAGTAAACTTTATTACAAGGATCCAAAAAATGAAAAAAGGATTTTTCACTTTTGCGAGCTTCGCAGCAGCGGCTCTGGTTTGGGGAACGATGGCCTCGGCGGCCGATTCCGTTCTTCTTAACCCCACTCCCATGACTGAAAGGGCTAACGCCCAGGTCGTGAAACAGGTGGCAGACGAAACCACCGAAGTCACCGCCCCACAGGCAGTGACCGAAACGCCGGAATTCTACTACTACGACGACGGTGCAAGCCAGTTCAATTTCGGCGGCTACATCTATGCGTCCTGGTACGATGGCTTCTATCGCTGGAACGATCCGAGCCTGGCCGTGAACCAGACCGTTCTCTTTGCAGAACGTAAACTTGACACCTACCGCAACGGCGGTTTTGACTGGGGCTACAACGTGACGGCCCTCTTCGGTACGGAACACGCCCAGTTCGCCGACGACGGTTTCGACGGCAAATGGGGCGTAAGCGGCGACGGCTACGGAATGAGCATCTATGAAGCTTACGGGTCCGTTGGCATTGACAACCTGTCGGTCAAATTCGGTAAATTCGCTTCCCCGTTCGGTTACGAATCTGCTGTTGGTCCGGTCCGTGACCTGAATACGACCTCTTACATCCACTTGCACGAGCCTTTGATTTTCTCCGGCGCGTTGGCAACGTGGGACGTTTCCGAACGTTTCTCGCTCAACGGCGGTCTGACGTTCGGCGCCAATAACAGCTGGGAAGCCGACGACAATTACGGCTTCATCTTCGGAGCGAAATTCCAGTGGACCGATCGCTTGGCCATTTCCTACGAGGGATACCTCGGCCGTCTGGTCGATGAAGATTACGCGAAAGCCAACCAGTACCTCCACAGCATCATCGCGACCTGGGACATCGACTGCCGTACGCAGTATGTGTTCGAGACCTGTTACGGCTCCGTGTATGATAAGGAAGCCGATGAACTGGCCGGCGACTTCTTCGGGATCGCTAACTACCTCAAGTACAAGGTCTGCGACAATATTGAAGCGATCACCCGCTTCGAGTGGGCCCGTGACAAGGTTGGAGATGAAAAAATCGATCACACGGAACTCACGTTCGGCGTCAAGTACAACGTGAACGAGCACCTGATGATTCGTCCGGAAGTTCGTTACGACTGGGTCAAAGACGGCGGCGCGAAAGACAAAGGTTTCTCCGGTGGTATTAGTGGAGCGTTCATGTTCTAAACTCCTGAACCCTCGCGGTTACACGAGAGAAACATAAAGTCACGGGAGAAATGGGAAAACGGGTTTCAAACGTCCGGGTCCCATTTCTCCCTTTCCCTCATTAATTCAACAAAACCAAATGCAAAATCAACCTTTGACGATTCTCGTGACCCGTCCCCAGGGCCAGGCCCAGGAGCTGGAAACGCTGCTGCGCGCTCGGGGATGGAACGTTCTGTTTCAGCCCGTCATTGCGATCGGGCCGCCGGCGGATTCCTATGCGGCGCTCGACGCGGAACTTCACCGACTGGTGGAATTTGAGTGGGTCGTTTTCTCCAGCGCAAACGGCGTGGAGGCGTTTCGGAACCGACTGCTCGCGCATGATCTTTGGCCACCGAAAACGCTCAAATTCGCGTCGATCGGTCCGGGAACCTCCCGGGCGCTGGAAGAGGCGGGGCTTCCGACCGATTTCGTCCCGGAAATTTACCGGGCGGAAAATCTTGCCGAGGGTCTGGTTCCCGACGCAAAAAACGGCGCTCGGTTTCTTTTGATCCGTGCCAGCCGCGGGCGAGAAGTGCTTGCCGAAACGCTTCGGGAGACCGGCGGGAGCGTCACGCAGGCGGTCGCGTACACGAGCGAGGACGTGACCCGGGACTCCCCCTTGTGGGATTCTGAAATTTGGAGTAAAATGGAGAAAAGTCAGATCGACTGGGTGACGATCACGAGTTCCGCGATCGCGGCCTCTGCCGTCCGTCTGTTCGGCGATGCGCTGAAAAAGACGAAGCTGGTGAGCATCAGCCCGCTGACCTCCGCCGCGCTTTCCCGCCTCGGATTCCCACCGCAGGCCGAGGCCGAAGAAGCAACGATGGACGGCGTGGCGAAGGCGATCGAGCTTTGCAATTAGGAATTCGTAATGCGTAATGCGTAATTAAAAAAGCCTTCGGCTTTTGAGGGTCGAAGTCTTTCTGAAAGCAGCGTTACGCGAAGCGTCAATTACGCATTACGCATTCCTAATTAAAACGTCGTTTCCCACCTTCCATTTTGTTCCTTTAACCCCCCACAAACGCTCATGAAACACACCAAATTCCTTCCCGTTCTTACTCTCTCCCTCTTTACTCTGCTCGCGTCTTTCACCGCCAGCGCTCAGGAAAACGCCGACCCGTTCGCGCCTCCGCATGAAGGCGGGCCCAAGGCGGTCCTGATCCAGTTCCACCGCGGCGGCGGAAACATCCGGCCAGACAATGCGTTGGAAACATTCCTCTGGTGCTGGTCCAAAGGTGCCATTCCGGAAGCCGACTGCCGCCTGACGAAAGACGGCGTGGCGATCGCCTTCCACGACGACAATCTGAAGCGTCTGGGCCGCGGAATGTCGGACGAACTCAAAGCAAAATCGATCCGTGACCTGAACTGGGACGAGATCAAGGACGTGGACGTCGGCTCGTACCTCGGCCCGGAATACGCCAGCTACAGGATCACGACGATCGAAGCGGTTTTTGCCGCGATGAAGTACCGCCCGGAACGTCTCCTTTACGTCGATGAAAAGGGCGCGTCTCCGGAACTCCTCGCCGAGCTTTCCGCAAAGTACGGCGTGCAGAACCAGATCATCTTCGCCACGTCGAACTACCCCCTGATCCCGCGCTGGAAGCAGATGGCTCCGCAGGCCAAGGCGATCAACTGGCTGCACTGGTTCGGGATCAATGACCCGGCGGAAGCGGAAGCCGCGATCCAGCGCCAGCTCGACAATCTGGAAAAGAACGGCTTCAAAGACGTGGACATCGTGCAGATCCACATCAAGACGGACCTCACCAAAGAAGACCCGTTCACGCCCAGCACGGAATTTCTGCGCAAGGCTGGCGAGCAGATCAAGTCCCACGGCTGCATTTTCCAGGTCCTGACCTGGACCGAGGGGAACAAACCCGAGGTTTACCGGAAGCTGCTCGATCTGGGCGTCCAGTCCTTCGCGACCGACTGGCCGGAAGACTGCCTGGAAGGGTGCGATCTGAAATAAAATGATTAATTATTAAAAAGTTTTTGAAAGAGGGGGCTCCGGGGGAGGAACAATTTCCAAAATGTTCCTCCCTCCGCGGCGTCTCACTCTTTACGGGAGAGTTTTTTCCTCCCGGAGGGTGGAAAAACGCCGTGTTTAGCCGAACATTTTCAGGGTCACCACTGCCCCGCTCGCAGAGACGTTTCAGCGATTCCTCCCAACGCGTAATTCCGCGCTTCGCGCTCCATTACCGCCTTTCATTTCCGGCTTCTCCCCGCTTCCAATTCATAATTCATAATTCATAATTTCTCCCTAAGGATTCCAACCATGAAAAAGTTTTTCCTCATGCTCGCCCTTTTGCTCTGCGCGTCTTTTGCCGCTGCGGACGAAGCCGTCATTCAAGGCCCCGAATCGGTTCAGGCCGTTTTTCATTTCAAGAGCGGAACGCCCGACCAGACGCGGGAGTTCAAGCTGGAACAAAAAGGAAACGTTCAGTTTTTGACCATCCCCGCCTCGGAGGTCCCCGCCGGAACGCAGACCATCGAAGTCCACCACCCCTGGGCGACCGCAAAGGCCGGCGAGGAAGGTTTTTATGTCTTCTGCTCGGGAATGTACGGAACGTTCCAGGAACGTGAAAACGGGCGCTACACCAACAGCGCGGTCGTGATGCCGACCTTCGGAGTCAAAACCCCGCGCGGCGCCATGAGCGTCATTCTGACCGGCCTGCGCTACGAGTCCAGACAGGTGGCAGACCTGAAAGACGGCGTGTACCGCGTCTTCCCGCTCTACGATCTGACCAACCTGGTGAACGACGTGGTTTACTCGGACATTGGGATCGAGTTCCACCTCCTCCCGCAGACCGCGACCTACGCTGACATGGCAAAGGTTTACCGTCAGTTCCAGCAGGCTAACGGCACGATCCGGCCGCTGAAGGAAAAAGTGACGGACCGGCCCGAGCTGAAATACGCCGCGGGCGCGATGGAAGTCCGTGTTCGCATGGGCTGGAAGCCGGTCCCGTCCCCGGTGAAGGAACAGACGGCCGAGACCGAGCCGGAGATGCACGTCGCGATCACGTTCGACCGCTTCAAGCAGATCGTCGATGAATTTAAGCGTCAGGGCGTCAACCAGGCCGAGTTTTGCCTCGTCGGCTGGAACATCGGCGGGCATGACGGACGCTGGCCCCAGATCTTCCCGGCCGATCCGCGTCTGGGCGGCGACGCGAAGCTGAAAGAGGCGATCGCCTACGCGCAGTCGCAAGGCTTCCAGGTCGTGGCCCACACGAATTACTCCGACGCCTACAGCGTTTCGCACCTGGCCAACCGCTGGGATGAAAACTACCTGCTCCGCAAAAAGGACGGCTCGCCCAACACGTACACGACGTGGGGCGGCGGTGCGATGTACGAGACGTGCCCCGAGTGCATGTTCAAGCGTTTCCCGAACGAGGACTTCCCCGCCATCGCCGCCTGCGGCTTCCGCGGGATCCATTACATCGACGTCTATTCGACCGTGAATCCGCGCACCTGCCACAGCAAGGACCACCCGGCCACGAAAGAGGACTTCGCCCGCTGGACCCGCGAGATCTTCGCCAAGACCCAGAAGGACCTCGGCGGCATGGGCTCGGAAGGGGGCTTCGACTACGCCATTTCCAATCTGGATTACTCGCTCTACATCAGTTTCTTCAATCCGGGAAACAAGTACCCGGCCCTGATCGAGAAGCACGTCCCGTTCTGGCACATCGTGTACAACGGATTCGTGCTGAATAATCCGTTCTGCGCCACGACGAACTTCACGATCAAAGACCCCGTCACGCAGTTGAAGCTGGTCGAGTACGGCGGCCGCCCGATGTTCTACTTCTACAGCAAATTCAAGTCGAGCGGCAATAACTGGATGGGCGACGCGGACATCGGCTGCGCGACCGACGAGGAACTGCGCGAATCCGTCACCGCCATCAAGAGAGGCTACGACCAGTTCGAGTCGATGAAGGATCTGCAGTACGAAACGCTCGACGAGCACGCCGAGATCGCGCCGAACGTTTTCTGCTCGACGTTCTCGAACGGCACGCGGATCGTCTGCAACTACTCCGACGCGGATTTCGAGTTCGAGGGCAAAACGGTCAAGCCGCTCGGGTACGTGGTGATCCGGTGATTTTCGGAGTGCGATGATACAGTCGCGCAAGCGACCTTCATCGCTTTCCCTTGCGGCAATACCGCCTCGCAGAGGCGTTTGCCGCGGAACCGCGCTGGACGTTCCCCACGCGAAAAACCTTTTTCACCGCCACGTTTTTCGGCCGCTAAGTGAAAGCGGCAAAGGAAGCCTTCGGCTTCTGTATTGCCGCACTCCAAAGGCCCCGCTCGCCTGCCACGTCCCCGCATTCCGTGGGTTTCACCCACGGCTATTAACATTCAATCCCTAACGGGATTGCGCGGCCGGGCCGGCCGCGGACGGTAGCCGCCGTCCCTCCGAATTCATAATTCATCATTCATAATTCATAATTAAAAGAAAATGCGCCGAGTTTTTTTTGCCATTTTGCTCCTTTTCGCCGCCAGCGTCGTTTCCGCGGCAGACTTTTTCGTTGAGTGCGAGTCCTTCAAGACGCTCGGGGGGTGGGTCGTGGATCCGCATTCCATGCAGCAGCTCGGCTCCTCGTACGTGATGGCGCACGGCTACGGCAAACCCGTGGCGGACTGCGTGACGAAAGCCCGGTTTTACGAGCCGGGAACGTACACGGTCTGGGCACGGACCCGCGACTGGACGGCGGTCTGGCACCGCGGAACGCCCGCCGGGAAGTTTCAGATCATCGTCGGGGAAAAGGCCCTTTCGGAAACCCTCGGCACGAACGGCGAGCAGTGGGCGTGGCAGAAGGCCGGGACCGTTCAGATCACGGACGAAAATCTGACTCCGGAAATTCGGCTGCACGACCTGACCGGGTTCAACGGCCGGTGCGACGCGCTTTACTTCACGACCGACGCGGCGTTCACGCCTCCGAACGACCCGCAGGCGGTGGACGCCTTCCGCCGCGCGAAGACCGGGATCACGCTGAAAAACGCGGAGGAATCCTACGACCTGATCGTGGTCGGCGGCGGAATGTCCGGCATTTGCTCCTCCATGGCCGCGGCCCGGCTCGGTCTGAAGGTTTTGCTCCTGCAGGACCGCGACGTTCTGGGCGGCTGCAACAGTTCCGAGGTCCGCGTGAGTCTGGGCGGCCGCATCCACATCGCGCCGTACCCGATGCTCGGAAACCTGGTTTACGAGATCCAGCCGCTGCACGGCTCCGGCGGGACGTACTCCGCGGAGTTTTACGAAGACGCGCGCAAAGAAATCCTTTTTCGCCGTCCAAATACCGGGTGCAGGCTCCTCCTGCGTGAGCACGTGTACGCGCTGGAAATGGACCCCGAGCGTCCGAAACGGATCAAGGCGGTCCTTTCCCGAAACACGCACACGGGGGCGGAGACCCGTTTCACCGCGCCGCTTTTCGTGGACGCGACGGGTGACGCGGTGCTCGCCCGAATGGCCGGCTGCGAGGTGATGTACGGCCGCGAGGCACGCAGCAAATTCAACGAGATCAACGCGCCCGTCGAAGCGGACCGGCAGGTCATGGGGCACTCGGTCCT
The DNA here is from genome assembly GCA_017447865.1 of Thermoguttaceae bacterium. Lineage (GTDB taxonomy): Bacteria > Planctomycetota > Planctomycetia > Pirellulales > Thermoguttaceae > RGIG3701. The sequence goes on along the minus strand of JAFSMO010000012.1, from coordinate 9,305 downwards.
CTGGTACGCCCGCAAACGCGAAACGCCCGCGCCGTTTCCGGACATCGACTGGGCGATCCCGTTCGACGAAGGCTCCGTTTATTACATTCGCGGCGGCGACTGGGAGCAGGAGGCGGGCCAGTACCGCGACATGGCCGACGAGACCGAGTACATTCGCGACTACGGCCTGCTGAGCATTTTCTCAAACTGGAATTTCGTGAAGAACCACTCGCTGCGAAAGGCCGAATTCGAGTACGACGAGCTGGACTGGGTCTCGCCGATCGGCGGGAAACGCGAGAGCTACAGAACGGTCGGCGACCACGTGCTGACGCAGAACGATCTGGAAAATCACGTCGCGTACCCGGACCAGACCGCCACGATCACGTGGGACATTGACCTCCATTTCCCGGATCCGGCCAATGAGGCGAAATTCGGCGAGCCGTTCCGGTCTTGCGCCTACCACCGGGGTTTCGGCGAGCCTTACGCCGTTCCGTACCGGTGCCTGTACGCGAGGGACTGCGAAAATCTTTTCCTGGCCGGGCGGCACATCAGCACGTCCCACGTGGCGTTTGCGGCAGTCCGCGTGATGCGTACCCTCGGGATGCTCGGCGAAGTGGTCGGCATGGCGGCGGCCGTCTGCCACGAGCACGGCGCCCTTCCGCGGGACGTTTACACGCAGTACCTCGACGAACTGAAAGAAAAAATGAACGCCGGCGTCCCCCTCACGCCGCTCTACCACACGGGCGGCATCGGGATGCACGAGTCGTACCACTTCAAGGAGCTGGGCTTCATCCGCATTTCGCCGAATCCCACGCCGAACCTGAGCGACCGCGTGAAATCCGCCATCAAGGCGATCGGAATGGTCCATCGGAACGAGCACCCGGAACTCCGCGCGAAGAAAGACCTCCCCGTGATCATCGTGGAGGCGGAGACGCACATCACACCGAAAGAAACCGTGGAAAACGACCTGGTCCTGAACTGCGGCCAGATCTTTTTGGAAGGCGGAAACCTGGACCTGATGCAAACCATCGCCCTGACCCAGGGGACGCGCAACACGCTGAACACGGCGGAGAAAACCACCACGTCGGTCTATTGGCCGATCAACTCCGTGCCGTGCGACCAGGAGGGCGGGGAAAGCTGCGCCCACTGCCACGAAAAACTGGATGAAAAATCGACCGGGACCCTCGTGAAAGCCGGAGCCGGAACGCTCGATCTGCGCGGCGGAGTGCTGAACCTCGGCGAGAATCTGGACGTTCAGGCCGGGACGCTCATCCTGGGCGGGGAGAAAAACGAAAGCTCCGAGGTCCGCACGGGGAATATTTACCTGCGGCCCGGCTCAACGCTGAAATTCAACGCCCGGAACGCGCTGGGGATCTGGACGTTCGAACGCCGCACGCTTCCCGCCGTTTTGGGGATCCATTCCGCCCGGGTGGAAGCGCCGTCCGGCACGCACGTGAATCTCGGCCCCGTAGAAATGGCGGCCGGAACGATCACCAGCGCCCCGCAGGACCCCGGGACCCCCGAGATCGGAAACTTCTGCTTCGCTGGGCGCGTGACGTCGTACGGGAAATCGGAGATTTCGGCGGCCCGGATTTCTTTCCGCGGCGACGGCTCCTCCGTCAACCACGAGAGCGGGACGTTCGACGTTCCCGAAGCCGGGGACGTTCTGACAATTTCCTCCGCCCTGATCCCGTTCCGGAACGGCCGCCTGACGAAACTCGGCGCCGGAACGCTGCTCCTGACGGGAAAGTGGGAGTCCGCCATTTCGCTCACGGTCGAGTCGGGAACGGTCCGCGTCACCGGCGACGCGCGGATTTTTGACCTGAAACTCGGCAAAGGCGCGGTCCTGATCCTGGAATCGGCCAAAAGCGAGATCCTCGGGAAGATCGAAAAGGAAGAAGGGGCGGAGATCCGTAAGGGAAAGGATTGAGTCCTCACGCTAAACACCAAATCAGCAAGAACTCGCCGGCCGAATAAGGCCCCGCGGATCAAGCGGATTAAGCGGGTTGAGGCGGATTGGATTTTAAAAGATTTTAATTTTTAATCATTGAGGTTTTTGAGTGTTCGCGCCCCTTTGGAGGATTCAATTCAATATTTAAAAAAAAATCCGCCTTGATCCGCTTAATCCGCTTCATCCGCGGGGCCTTTTTCGGGTCGAACTTCGCTGGATTTGGTGCTTTAGGAATAGATGAATGGATGAAAAAGCAATGGATCAACCATTTTTTGAAATTTCCGATTTGACCTGCGTCCGGGGCGGGAAAACGATCCTTTCGGGAGTCGGTTTCACGCTTCGGAAGGGGGAAGTTGCGGCCCTGCTCGGCCAAAACGGGGCGGGAAAGTCCACGCTGCTGAAGTGCATCATGCGGCTTTTGCCCGCGGAAACGTCCTTCCGGGCGACGCTCGAAGGGCGGGACCTGGCGGAACTCTCGGCCCGGGAACTGGCGCAGAAAATCGTGTACGTGCCGCAGATCCAGACGCAAAGTTTTCCGTTCACGGTCCGGCAGTTCATCGAGGCGGCCCGCTACGCGCATCAGTCGCCTTGGAACGTTCTGACCTCGGCCGACCGTGCTCTCTGCGAAAAGGTCCTGGCGCAGACCGGCCTCAGCGATTTCGCGGACCGGCCCCTTTCGACCCTTTCCGGCGGCGAGCTTCAGCGCGTCTGGCTGGCCGGCGCCCTAGCGCAGAACGGGGAGATTTTGCTCCTCGACGAAGCGTTTTCCCAGATGGACTACCGAAACCGGGCGGAAATTTTCGCTTTGCTCCATCAGCTGAATCGCGAGGAGGAAAAGACCATCCTTTTCATCACGCATGAGATCAACGAGGCGGTCCAAAACGCGAACCGGATCCTGACCTTGAAGTCGGGAAAACTCCTTTTCGACGGAACGACCGCCGATTTTCTCGCCAGCGACTGGCTGGAAACCACTTTTGAAACGTCCTTTTTACGGATCCCGCACCCGGAACTTCCCTTTCCGGCCGTGCTTCCCATCAAGCAATTAAACGAAATGCCATGAAAAAACTCACCACGCTTTTTTCCCTTTTCCTCTTGCTGGCGGCGGCGCCGCTGGTTCTGGCGCAGACGCGGGCCACGTCAGACCCGAACGGGTGGCGGCCCGTCAAGGAACCCGGCTGCGGCGGGTGGATGACCTCCGTGGAAGTCTCGCCGTTCGACTCGAATCACATTTTGGTCGGCGGCGACATGCTGAGCATCGGCCTCTCGCACGACCGCGGCGAAACGTGGGAGCCGGTTTTCGGGCTTTACGCCGTCGAGATCGGCGACACGACTTTCCACCCATCGGACCCGCAGACGGTCTGGGCGGGGACCATGAGCGGCCCGTACAAAAGCACCGACGGCGGGAAAACCTGGGTCGAAAAGCGCAGCGGTTTCCCGCAAATTGCCGAGTACGCCTACAGCGCACCGATCGAAAAAGTCCTTTTCGACCCCAACGACGAAAACCACCTTTTCGCGTTTGGCGGCTCGAGCCGACGCTGGAACGCAAGCGCCGGGAAGCCGCTCTGGGGCGCGGTCTGGGAAAGTCACGACGGCGGCGAAAACTGGGAAATGGCGTCGAAACTCGACCGGAATATTGTGAGCGCGACCTTCGCGGCGGGTTCCTCGAAGATCCTTTTCGCGGCGGTTTCTGACCTCGGGATCTTCCGGAGCGCGGATGGCGGGAAAACCTGGTCGAAAGCCTCCGAGGGCCTTCCGCACGGAGTCGTGGAACGGGTCGCCGCGCATCCGACCGACCCAAAGATTTTGTGGGCCAGCCTGAATTCCTGCCCGCAGAAGAGCGAAGACGGAAGCCCGGCGCAGTGTCTCCCGGGCGGAATTTTCAAAACGACCGACGGCGGAAAAACCTGGTTCGCGTGCAATGAGGGCCTGAAGATCCACGCCACGGCCAACCCAAACCTCACGGCCCGGTTCAAGGCGTTTTGCGTCGCGCCGTCCAACCCGGACGTTCTGTACACGAACGACTCGGCCTGGAACGGGGCCAAATTTTACCGCTCGGATGACGGCGGGAAGTCGTGGCGCGTCATTCTGGCCCACGAAATGAACGGCGTGAAGCGGCCCGTTAAAATCGCGTACCCGAGCGGTTACGGCGTGACGGTTTTGAGCGTCAACCCGAAAAACGAAAATGAAGTTTACGGCGCGGGAGCCGAAACGATCTTCGCCTCGGCAGACGGCGGCGAGACGTGGAAAGACCTCACCAGCGAGCAGGTCCCCGACGGCACGGACTGGACGTGGAAAGGGCGCGGCTACTCGGGCCTCTGCACCATGGCGTTCCGGTTCGACCCGTACCATGAGGGGCGCTCCGTGCTCATGGCGATGGACGCGGGAAAGTGCTGGGAGTCCAACGACTTTATGAAATCGTGGTCGTACCACGGCCAGAAACCCCAGCCGTGGGGCGGCGGAAACGACGCGTGCTTCTCTAAAGACGGCACGGTTTACGTGACCACCGGCCAGGGCGGGAACTCCGGAAACGTCCTGAAAGGCGGCCTGAACCAGCCCGGCCCGTGGGAGCCGCTCGCGGTCGAGGGAAGCGGTCTGCCGGACGGAAAATCCTGCGTGGCCACGGGGGTTTTCGTCTCGCCGAGCGACTCGGCCCGCGTCTGGGTCATTTTCGGTGGGAAGATTTTCCGGACGAAAGACGGCGGCCAGAAGTGGGAAATGGTGAGCGATTCCGACTCGTTCGGCTGGATCGCGCCCGTGCCCGGCAAAGAAAAAACGTTTTACGTCTCGGGAAAAACGGGGCTTTGGTTCACCCGGAACGGGAAAGATTTCACGTACGTCGGCGGGCCTAAAGTCGCGGGAAGAATTTGCGTCGATGCGCGCGGTCGGGTCCTGCACACGCCGTTCCACGCCGCCTGGCAAACCCGCGAAGGGGGCCTCTGGCGATACGACCCGAGCCAGCCGGAAGACGCCCGATGGACCAAACTGTACGACGATCCGACGCACGCGTGTGCGGTCTGCCCGGTGGCTCATCCGGAAAAGCCGGAAACGATCGTACTCGTTTTCGCCGATCATCCGTTCCACGACCACATCTGGTGCGAGCCGGTGAAAGTCTCGACCGACGACGGGAAAACGTGGCGGAGCCTCTCCGACGGACTGCCGACCCTGCGCGCCGAGTGCGCCGCGTTCAACCCGTTCGACCCCGAGGAACTCGTGGTGGGAACGGGCGGCTGCGGGTTTTTCGTCCGTAAAGGGCTTTAAAATGAAAAAAACGCTTCAGGATCCACGATTCTGAAGCGGTGACAATTTGGCGATCCAATCCCGATCACTTCCTGATCATCTGCACGCCGTCCACCAGGACGTAACCGTCCACGCCCTGATTCGTCAGCGTGACGGTCGCGGGGCCTTTCTCGAAGCGGAACGTCCCAAGGACCTCAAACGGCGGGGCCGACTGCTCCTTCTGATTCACTTTGAAACTCTTCACGCCGTCCGCCGTGGCGACTTCCACCGGAACGTTCGTCGCGCGGTTCGGGTTCGTCGGGTAGATCAGGCGCACCTCGTAGTTTCCCGCTTCCGGAACTTCCAGCGTAAAGACCGCCTTCAGCGAGCCGTCCTTCACGCCGTCGGAGTGGTGGTAGCCTTTCCCAAGGCGCGGGAAAACCACGTCGTTGAACTTCCAGTCCCCAGTGAGTTCCGCGTCCTCGTCGTCCACGACGATCCCCGCCAGTTTGCCGAGTTGCATGTGGTACTTCGCCGGCCGGAGCTCTTTTTCGATCACCTGTTTGTCGGCGCGCAAGCGGGCGGCGAGTTTCTCGTAATCAACGTCCTGAACGTCTTTCCCGTCCTCGATCGCGAAACAGGCGGCCGTCGCGGCACTCTGGCCGAGGATCATGAAGACCGGCTCCATGCGGATCGAGCCGTACGCGATGTGCGAGCTGGAAACGCAGACCGGCACGAGGAGGTTCACGCACTCGCTCTTTTTCGGAAGGATCGTTCCAAAGTCGATCGGGTACGCGCCGCCCGGACTGACTTCCACGTCGCCCTCATTCCAGACGACCGCCCGGCCGTCGGCGGTCTTTTTCACGTACCGCTGGCAGTGGTGCGAGTCCATGTTGTACGAGCCGAATCCGATCGGGCGCTCCACGGGCGTGATGCGGCAGCAGTGCAGCTCCGTGTGCACGAAATCGCTCACCATGCGGCGCCCCTCGCGGACGTAAATTTTATGCCCGATGTGGTGCGTGTCGGGGAATTCATCCTTCGAAAGCCCCAGGTCGGAGTACGCTTTCTGAACGTCTGCCGGGATGCGCGGGTCGTGCTGGAGCGTCCACATCAGGCCCATCTGCCAGTCCTCGTGCGCCTTGCAAATGCGCTCACGCTCGGCGTCGTCGGCCTCGATGTAGTCGTAGTTCTGCCCGATGAAGTCGTGCGAGAACGGCCCGCCGTTATTCGTGTCGGTCTTGCCGTTCGGCATCTGGGAAAGGATCATCAGGAACCTCTGCCCCGCCTCGACCGAGCGCAGGAACAGCTCGTAGTTCTTCGGGTCGTAATTTTCCGGCTTGGGGAACGGAACGCGGTTTTCCGGCACGCGCGTCATGCAGAGCCGGTAGCAGTACGCCTGGATCCTCGCGTCCCCGGTTCCATCTTCGTCCACGGTCTCGTTGATGTACGGCAAAAGCCCGCTTTCCGGTTTGCCCGGGATGACGTACGGATCGACTTCATGCGGCGGAGCGAACTGATGGAAACGAGCCTGCGCCACCTGCACGCCGTTGAGCGTCTCGCCGTACTGGTCGTTCGACTCGCGCCCCAGCGTGTAACTGACGCCCGCGGCGGCCATCAGGTCCCCCTCGTAGGTCGCGTCGATGAACATTTTGCCGCAGTAGATCTCACCGTTCGTCATGCGGATCGCGGTGATTTTCGCGCCCTCTTTGGTCACGCAGTCTTTCTTCATGCGGTCGAGGTACCGGCCGCGGAAGACCGGAATCTCGTTTTCCTTCACGAACTGGTCGAAGATCATTTCCGCGACGTGCGGCTCGAAAACCCACGCGCTTTCGTCCTGATTATCGAACCCGCGGCCCCCCTGGCCCGGCATTCCCAGGTTCGGGATCCGGGTCCAGTTCCACGACTCGGGCTTCTGGTAGTGGACCCAAAGCCGGTGGTAAAATTCATGGGCGATGCCGCCGATGACGGAGCGGTCGCCCGAATCGGTCGCGCCCAGGCCCGCGGAGGAAAGGCCGCCAAGATGCACGTCGGGGCAGACGATCACGGCCGTGTGGCCCATACGCCGGGCCTGAACCGCTGCGGAAACGCCCGCGCTGGACCCGCCGTAAACCACCACGTCGTAAACTTCCTGCGCATAAAGCGGAATGGTGACTAACAGAAAAAAGAGGGTGAGGAAATGTTTCATCGAAAAACCTTTCGGATTTGGAGGGCGGCGTTTTGTACGCATCAAAAAACTTTGGGGGACGACGCTGGAAACGTCATTTAAAGGCCCCCCTGAAAGGGGGGCTGGCTCGCGCAGCGAGACTGGGGGGTTCCGACCAAAGGACGGATTTTCCCCCGTTTCCGAACCCCTCCGGCCCTGCGGGCCACCTCCCCTTTCAGGGGAGGCTTTAATTGGTGCGGCCGAATTGACGACGCTGGAAGCGTCGTCCCCGTAAACATGACTTTTTCAGTTTACCACAAAACCCGCGCCGCTGCAACCCCCCACCCCTTGAAAAAAAAGAAAACTCTGCTAAACTTTACATCATGCGCGCTTTATTCCTTTTAATATTAATGTTCCTGGCGGTCGTCACTGCAGTGCCGTTCATCGGGCAGGCCGTGGAGCCGTGGGTCTTTTGGCAGCTCCGCGTCCCGAGGGTGCTTTGCGCCCTTTTGACCGGCGGCGGGCTGGCGCTGGCCGGGCTGACGTTTCAGGCCCTTTTCCGGAATCCTCTGGCCACGCCGTTCACGCTCGGAACCGCCAGCGGGGCGGCGCTCGGCGCGACGCTTCTGCTCGCTCTGGCCCCGGGGGCGGCGATCCCGCTGAACCCGATCCCCGCGATCTCGCCGCTCGTTTTTGCCGCGTTTTTCGGGGCGCTGACGTCGCTTGCGCTGATCTTCACCCTTGTGCGCGTTTCCCGGCGGACCAGCCCCACGGACGTCCTGCTCGCCGGCGTGGCGGTCAGTTTCCTCTGCTCAAGCCTCATCATGCTTTTGCAGTACCTCTGCGACCCGACGCAGACCGTGCGGATGCTCCGTTGGACGATGGGCGGCCTGGACGGCGGAGGCGGGTATGTCCCCGTTCTGACGCTTTTGCCGTGGGTCCTTGCGGCCGGCGGAATTCTTGCGTGGCACAGCCGCGAGCTGGATCTTTTCTGCATGGGGGAAGAACTCGCACAAGCGCGCGGAGTCGCCGTTTCACGGGTCCAAACGCTTCTGCTGGTCACCTCTTCATTCATGGTCGCGGCCATCGTTTCGGTCTGCGGCCCGATCGGATTCCTGGGGCTGATGGTCCCGCACATCATGCGGCGGCTCGTCGGGGCGCGGCACGTGATCCTGATCCCCGCGGTCTTTCTCGGTGGGGCAATTCTATTAATACTGTGCGATTCTTTCGCGCGAACCGTGATTTTCCCGGATGAAATCCCGGTCGGAATCCTCACGGCCCTTCTTGGCGGCCCGTTCTTTTTGGCGATTTTCGTGAGAAAATAAGTCCAGCCAGCTTAAACATTGGATTTTGGAAGTTTTCTTTTCGCTTTAATCCAATATTTCCCTCGTGCACAAAAAACTTCGAGAAAAATTTCCACCCATCTCTCTCAAACCTCCCATTTTCACGCCGTAATAATCGGAAAAAGCAAAAAAACCGAAAAAATCCTCAAAGTTTACCAAATTGATTCAATTAGTGAAATCATTCTTACCGATATAAAATACATAACCAGAAAATATTGGGACTAGTTCGAGAATCCCATTCTGGCTTTCAGTGGAGTTTTCCAGTGTAGGAAGGCGAAACTGAGAGGTTTTAGGAACTGGCGGTTCTCGAAGCAATTGTAATCCGAGGTGGAAAACAATGCAACACAACACATTGAAAACTTTCGTGGCGGCAATCGTGCTCATGGGACTGAGCATCTGCTGCACCCGGGCGTTCGCTCAAATCAGCGATGCCCAGATCTGGGACGTCCAGACCGCTAATGACTACTCGGGTGGTCATTACGAAAACGATGGCTTCTTCTTTGGCGCGGAAGGGCTTTACTGGGCACTTCCAAGTCCGAAGAGCAACCTGGTCGGCAGCGAGAATGCCGAAGGCGCGACGGCCTACAAGCTCGATTGGACTGTGAGAAACAATTCTTCACAGTGGTTCATCGTGAACAACTCCAGTGGAGACGATGACGATGATGACGACGAT
>JAFSMO010000011.1 GCA_017447865.1 Thermoguttaceae bacterium | reverse complement strand
TCATAAATCAACCACTCCAAAAACAAAATTTTGAAAAATTCCAGTATAACTGAACGCCAAAATTTTGTCAACGGGTGGGGGCTTTATGCTTGCACTTAGGTGGGGGCTTTATGCTTGCACCTGACCCATAATTCATAATTCAAAATTCATAATTAAAGAATCGCCGTCCCTTCAAATCACTTTTTTAAGGAACCCTCAAAATGCAAAAGCTCCTCCCCTCCTTCCTCCTTTTTTTGACTTTCAGCCTGCTTTGCTCCGCAGCGTCGGCGGGTGATTTCACCTTCGAAAACGACCTCCTCCTGATTTGCGGCCAAAACTGCGAAAAGGGCGTCCTCGGGAACGGCGAGCTGGCGTACTCAAACCGGGCGTACGTCTGGCAAAACGTTCCGAAGGAACTCCACGGCGTTTACTTCACCAAATTCGGCGGCGGTGAGGCCGGGGCCGTCGAAGTGACCGCCAAAGCCGACGTCACGGTTTTTGCCGTCCTGGCTTCCGGGAACCACTTCGAACTCCCCCTTCCGTGGGTCTTGCGCAGCGAAAACTCCTACTACTACACCGACGGCGGCAAAACGTCGATGAAGGCCTACTCGCGCACCCTGAAAAAGGGCGAAAACGTCACGATCCCCCAGAACGGCTGGACCGGGACCCAGCTCCTTTTCGCCGATTCGCCGATCCAGTGGAACCTGCCGAAACCGCTCGAGGTCCGCGCGATCCGGATGCTCTACAACAATCCGGGCCTGATCGATGATTTGGCGGTTGGTCTTTGGGTCTGGCCCGTCCCGATGGACTGCGACGGCGACGGAAACGTGGACCTCGTCCTTTCGTGCGAGTGCGGCCCGTACAACGGAACGTTCCGGTTCATGAATCCCGGGATTCCCGAAGGAAAAACCGGTCTGGGCGTCCGTCCGGCTGAAAGCGAGCCGATCCCGAACCAGTTCATGCCGGTTTTCAGGCCGGGGGAGAAGCTGAGCCAGGGGAGTATTAACGTCCAGGCGAGTTTCGTCGATGGGAAGACCAGGGTCCTTTGCATGAACGCCGAGTACCCCGATTTCGGAAAGACGGGCCTGAACTCTCCGGTCCCGCTTCCGCTTCCGCGAAACGTCCACCCGAACGGCATCCGCGGCAACATGTGGAAGTACGTCGATTTTGACGGCGACGGCGTTCTGGACCTCGCGATCGGGATCGACGATTGGAAACCCTACGGCTGGGACGACGCCTGGGACGAAAACGGCGTCTGGAAGAATCAGCCGACGCTCGGCGCCGTGTACATCGTCCGCAATTCCGGGACGAACGAGGAACCGAAATACGAAACCCCCGTCCTTCTGGCCGACGTGAACGGGAACACGGCCCTCACTTACGGCTGGCCCTCGCCGAGTTTTGAGGACCTGGACGGCGACGGCGATCTGGATCTGCTTTGCGGCGAGTTCCGCGACAAATTCACGTACTTCGAAAACGTCGGGACCCGCCAGAAACCGGAATACGCCCCCGGGGTCCTGCTTGAGGACGAAAACGGTGAGATCCTGCGCATGGATCTCGCGATGATGACGCCGGTCTTGTTCGACTGGACCAAAGACGGGAAGACCGACATTTTGTGCGGGGACGAAGACGGTCGCGTCGCGCTGCTCGAAAACACGGGAAAGTTCTACAAAAAGGCGCTCCCCGACGGCGTGAACGGGAAGGTGAAAGAGGTGAACGTTCCGCTTTTCAAGGCCCCGCTTTACTTCCAGCAGGAAGCGTACGAGCTGAAGGCCGGCGCGCTGGTGACCCCCGCCTGCGCGGACCTGAACGGCGACGGAGCGCTTGATCTGGTCTGCGGGACCTCGGCCGGCTACATCATGTTCTTCGAAAACCTCTCAAAACCGGGCGAGGAGTTCCCGAAATGGGCCAGGCCGGTTTACGTGAAGGCCGACGGAAAAGTGGCGCACATCATCGCGCGTCCGAACGGCTCGATCCAGGGCCCGATCGAGGAAAAATGGGGCTACACGACGCTCACCGTGGCGGACTGGGACGGCGACGGTCTGCTCGATATTATGTGGAGCCACATCTGGGGGAAACCCGCGTGGTTCAAAAACGTCGGGACGAAAACCGGGCCGAAATTTGCCGCTCCGCAGGACGTGGAAGTGGAATGGGACGGCCCGCAGCCGCGCCTGGCGTGGGGCTGGATGGAGCCGGAAGGGAAGAAACTCCTGACGCAGTGGCGCACCACGCCGGTCATGGTGGACTGGAACGCCGACGGACTGATGGACCTCTGCATGCTCGATCAGGAGGGGTACTTCGCGTTCTTCGAGCGTTTCCGTGACGCGGACGGAAGTCTGAAACTCAAGGCCCCGCAGCGGATCTTCTGCTGGGAAAACGGCGACCCGATGCGCCTGAACGGGAACCGGGCCGGCGGAAGCGGGCGGCGGAAGATCTGCGTCGTGGACTGGGACGGCGACGGGAAAATGGACGTGGTCGTGAACGGCAAAAACGCCGATTTCCTGCGGCAGATCAAGGCCGAAAACGGGAAATACTACTTCAAAAACCTCGGCCCGATGGACGGCGCGCGCCTGAGCAATCACTCGACCAGCCCGACCCCGGTCGATTTCAACGCCGACGGCGTGCCCGACCTGGTGATCGGCGCGGAGGACGGCCGGCTCTACTACCTGCGCAATCCGCGGAGTGAAAAAGAATCAGAAGAATAAAAAAACGATTTTTCGCTCCTGACCAACTTGTGAACTGGGCGTGAAAATGGGTCTGACCCAAAGTTCACGCCCGGCTCACTGCCAAATCCAGCGATTATAGGCCCCGCGGATTAGGCGGATCAGGCGGATTAAGGCGGATTTAAAAAACAATCTAACCTTTCTAAAATTTGTCACTGATTCAAGTGGTCTTAATTCTCTAAACCAAAAAATCTGCACTTTTTTTGGAAAAATTTCAAGAAATTACCCCCCCCACCTAAAACTCATTGACAACCCATTTTTCTTATGTTATGATACATTTTGTCGTTGGGTAACTTCTTTTAAAACCAAAGTTTTTAGAGGTCACCTGGATTTAATTACTCTAAAAGAGTACAACCAATCAAAAGTTTCAAAGGAGATGGTTGAAAATGACAAAGTTCCGAAGTTTTGTCATATTGGTGCTTTTTATTGCGACCAATATTCAAAATGTTAATGCCCAGTCGGACGATAACTGGACCACAGCGGTCAAAACCCATGAATCAGAGGTACTTCGGGAAAAAGACCAAAGCCGCCTGATGGACATGATGGACCCGCATAGCTTGTGGTTCGAAATGGAACCATCTCCGTGCGGATGTGAGCTTTTCGCCGAAATACCCTGCTGGATGTGTATCAGTTCTTTCATCCAGTGTGTTTGCTACCAGGACGCACATCTTAAAGATTTGAGTCAGCAAATGAAAGCGCTTGAAGCACCAGACGACCCGTATTTTGAAAAGCTGTCTCCCCAAAAGAGAGCATTGTACATTCAGCTTTTAAGAGAATACGGCAAATATCGGAGGGAACTGATTTCGAAGACTGCGAGAAGAGCGATGAACCCTGAACAAAAAAGGCAGTTTCAGGAAATGCAAATCATGCTGCTTCCTTCTAAATTTCCATTTTGGGACGTAACCATGTTCGAGGCGCTTGACCTTTCCAGGGAACAGAAACGGAAACTTCACGCGCTTGCAGAGAAATTCGATCCGGAACTTGAAGAATTGCGCCGCGGATACGTGGATTACGAGGCGATGTGCGACGAACAGCTCTATCTTGTCCTCCGAAAGTCGCCATTGGACGATGACCAATATGACGAAGTGTGCGATGAATTCAGGGGAAATTTCAGCGAAAATGAGAAAGCGGTCGAAGTCCGAAGTTCCCTTTCTGAAAAAGCGAAAAAACTCAAAGAGGAAATGCTTGCTCAGGTCAAAACACTTCTGACCGTCGCACAAAAAAAGAAACTGAATGAATTGATGGGCAACCCAACAAAATCGGTCCAAAACGCGATTGTAGAAATCCATCAGATGTTTTAACTTTTTAAACGGAAGTAGATTTGCCAGTAGCCAGTCAAGCTCTACAACCGATTTACTAAAAATCAAAATCCGCCTTAATCCGCCTGATCCGCCAAATCCGCGGGGCCTATAATCGCTGGATTTTGCGGCGGGCTGGACGCGAACTCTGAGACGGACCGTCCAGCCCGAACTTCGTCAATCCTCGGCCTTGGCGTTTCGGAAGCCCGGCATGTCGGCGCGGGGATTGGCATACATCGCGGCGCTTCCGGCCCGGATGGCGCGGAGGAGTTTCTGGTAGTCCGGATCCGCGTCCGTTTCAAACAAAAACCCCTTTTCGGTTTGGATCCCACGGCCCAACGGAGCAGGGCGGTGCGCGGTCAGGGCCGGCGAGTGTTCCGGATGCGTGAAATTCACCCAGCCAAAACGTCCGGACCAGTTCGTCGTCGGGTTGGAGGGGCCGCTCGGCGCGTCGTTGAAAGGAAACTCTTTGTGGCACTCGGCGCAGCGGCGGTTCCAGACCTCAAAAAAGTCGGTCCGGAACGGCTCGCAGTCGAACAGATCGCGCTTTCCGGCAGAGTCCGGCCGACTGTTCGCGTAGGTGGCGTAGTACGGAATATTGGCGTCCACCCAGACGAAAACACGCTGGCGGTCTTCGAGCGGGATCTCCTGCCCGCAGTGCTCCCTGGTCAAATATTCTTCCAGGCGGCTCGCCACGATCCCGGCCTCGAGCGGATCGTTCACGCCCGACGGCGTCCAGAGGAGCCAATAGAAATGCACGAGCGGCTTTTCCCGCTTCGCCTCCTCGGGAAGCATTCGGCCCGTCTGCATGTCGTGCTGGCGGTAAGAGCGTGAGCGGAAAACGAGCGAATCGTAAGACTCGCAGAAAAACCGGGTTTTGTCGCCGGTCAGGTCGCACCCGCCGGCAGGATTCAGACCGCTGTGACACTCGACGCAGTAACGGTCCCAGACCGGCTGCACGAGCGTGCAGTAATTGATGATTTTCGGGTCGAGCTTTTCGTTCGTCGGCTCGATTTTGCTCCACCAGTCCGGGAGTTTCGGAACGTCCGGCGCGCGGCGGGCGGCCAGCGGCTGAACTCCCCGCGAGAGCGAAAGCGGCGTTTTTTGCCGGTCCTCGTGGCACCCGACGCAGCTCTGGACCTCCCCGGGCATCACCTGCAGGGCGGACGTCATGCGCTGAAGCTCGCGCCCCTGGGAATCGAGCGCCTGCAAGTAGATCTCGCGCAGGGCGGGCACTTCAAAATGGGCGGAGCCGTCTTTTTCGACCGGGACTTCCCCCCAGCACCGCTTCGCGTAGTACGTCGCCCCGCTCATCAGCGGCGACTGGTCGTACGCTCGGCCCGAAAGGTCCTCCGATTTGCGCACCTGCTCCATGATGCGGAGTTTCGCGACCTGGCCCGGCTTTACAAACGGCGCCAGACCCTCGTAAACGTTCACGAGCAAAAGCGTTCCGGTCGATTTCTGTGGGTCCGTGATCACGGACGAAACCTCACGCGGGCGCGGCGTTTCCCGGACCGCCAGCGGGCAGTAGATCCCACGGGCCGGGTCGGGATCCTCAAAAATCAGGCGTTTCTCGCCGTCCCGGTTCAGCGCGTAAAGCCGGTAGCGGGTCGAGCCGTTCCGCTCCGAGCCGTAAGCGCAGAGAAACCGGTCGGCGCTGATCGGGAACGGGTCCCTGTACGCCCACGGGCAGAACCGGTCGTGGATCGGCGCCAGCTCTTTCGTGACGTACTCGTAGCCCACCCCTTCCGGCGCTTCACGGCCGAAACTGGAGTCGATCAGCCCGATGGCGCCCTGGGGGAAACCGTGGTGGGAAGTGAACGACGCGATCAGCTGCGTGCTGGACCCGGGAAGCGGCCGCGCCTGAAGGAAGGACCCGCAGCTGCGCACCGTGTTCCCGAAGAAAAGCTGGTAGCTCGTCCCGTCCGGGTTTTCCGTCCAGAGCGACTGCCTGTAGGTCAAATCCCGGTCCACGTACTCCCAGCGCGTGAACAAAATCCTCCCGTCCGGAAGGACCTGGGGGTTGAAGTCCGAGAGCGTGTTCATGCTGATGCACTGAATGTCGGACCCGTCCGCGTTCATTTTGTAAAGGTTCGAAGTCGGCCCGGGCTGGCAGACGGTGAAACCGCCGCGGCGGGACGAGACGAAAACGATCTGGCCGTTTGGAAGCTCGGCGGGGCTGAAATCGTAAAAGTCGCCGAACGTCAACTGCTTCAGGCCGGTCCCGTCGATCCCGATGCGGAAGATTTTCCACTGGTTCCCCCCCTGCGGGGCGTAGGCGAAAAAGACCGTTTTCGCGTCGAACGAAAGATTCGCGTCGTAAATCGTGCCGTTGGGATCCTCGAAAATCGTCTTGACCTTCCGCTTTGGCTCGGCCGGATACAGGATCCGCAGAGCGCAGCCGGGTTTCTGGACCTTCGCGGCCCAAAAATCCTGACCGACCGCCGGCGGACGCGCAAAGTCGCAGCGGCTCACGACCAGAATGGGCGGAAGGTCCTCCGTGCGCAGCGTCTCGGGGAAAGTCGGGGACGGGGCGGTCTGGGCCGATTCAAGTGGAATTGAAACGAGTTCCTCCCCCGCGCCAAAAGCCAGATTCCGGTACAAAGCGGTCCTCTGCCACGGCCGGAGCGAAATGCTCCCGGCGGGAAGCGGCGTCGGGTCGGTGACTTCCGCGGCTTTCCGCCCGTTCACGAAGAATGAAAGGACGTTTCCCGCCTCGGTTTTACGGGTCACGGCTTTCACCTGGATCCACTCGTCTTCCGGAATGGCGCATTTGGCGGTGGTCAGCGTCCGGAAGTTCTGCTCGTGGCGACCGAGCATCACGTACTGGCCGTCCGCGTAGAGGGCAAACTCGTAGCCGTCGAAAGCGTCCGCGCCGATTCCCTCCCGGGCGCAGTTGGTCACGAGGGCGGCGTTTCCGCGCTTCCCCTTTTCGAGAAAAACCTCAGCGGAGAAAACGACCGAATCGGTTTTCAGGTCCTTCTTCGTGAGGCGAAACCCGGACCCCGCCGGGCCGGTCAGAACGCCGTCCTTCAGGACCCACTCCCCGCCGTAAACGTTGAACCCCTTCACGGGCGTGGTGACCGGCGGAATGTACGGCTCCGAAAGAAATTTTTCCAGCGTCTGCGCGTGGACGGAAACCGTCAGAACGAAAAACAGAATGAGGAGAAAAAAGCGCTTCATGGGAACGAACCGATCCTTTCCAGGAGTAAAGAGCCGCGGGGAATCAGGAGGGCCGGGGAGGAAAATCAAACGTTCCGCTTCATTCCTTCCTCGACCACTTTGCGGTGCATCGCGGGAATATTGATTTTCTGCGGGCATTTCGGGAGGCACTGCTTGCACGAAACGCAAAGGGCCGCCTGATGGAGCGCCTCCTGCTCGGCCTGGCGGGTCCCGGGCGTGCGCTGGCGCTCGTTTTCGGTCCTCTTGAAGTAATTGTACAGCGCAAAGACCGAAGGAATATTGATCTCCAGCGGGCACGGAATGCAGTACTTGCAGTCGGTGCAGGGGATCGTTCCGGACGCGCCGTACGCTTCCAGCGCCAGCCGGATCGTCTCGCGGTCCGCGTCCGTCAGCGGGTGAAAATCGGAAAACGTCTGAATGTTCTCGAGCAGGTGCTCCTTGCAGGCCATGCCGCTCAAAACCGTCACGACGCCGGGAAGCGACGCGACGAAACGGAACGCCCAGGACGCGACGCTCGCGTTCGGATCGGCCTTTTTGAAGACTTCGTTCCCTTTCTCGCCGAGGTCCGCCAAGAGCCCGCCCCGAAGCGGCTCCATGACCATGATCGGAATGTTCCGTTTGCGCAGGATCTCGTACTGCTCGTTGCAGTGGTACGGGATCCAGTCGAAGTAGTTCAGCTGAATTAGGGCGAAATCCCACGCGTGGAAATCGGCGATCTCTTCCAGAACGGGCGGCACGTCGTGGAACGAAAAGCCGAGGTTCCGGATCTTGCCTTCATCCTTTTTCTTTTGGAGAAAATCGACCATCCCGAGGCGTTTCGCGTCGGCCCAGGAGTTGATCTGCAGATTGTGCAGAAGGTAAAAGTCGAAGTACTCCACGTTGCTTTTCTTGAGCTGGTCGTCGAAGATCCGGACCAGACCGTCCGGGTCTTTGGCCATGAACGGCGGCATTTTCGTCGCGAAGAAATACGACTCGCGCGGGTACTTGGCGAGCGTACGGGCGCAGAGCTCTTCCGCGTGGCCGCCGAGGTACGTGTATGCCGTGTCGAAGTAGTTCACGCCGGACGCCATCGCAATATCAACCAGTTCCTGGGAGATTTTCTCGTCGGTCGGCATCCGGAAGATCCCGTAGCCCAGCGACGGAAGGGAAAGCCCGCCTTTGAATGGACGCCGGAAGACCTGCGGCGGTTTCGACTCGGCCGGGGGAGCGTCCTCGGAACGGACCACGTTCACAGAAGCCGCGGCGCTGAGCGTGACGGCGTTTTGCAGAAAATCACGTCGATTCATTTTGGAAGGGAAAACTGAAAACTGGGAACTGAAAACTGAAAACTAAAAAAACGTCACGCTTCGCGTTCCGGGTCGTACTTTTTCGTGGTCCTCATGCTGAAAGCCGGGACGTTCGGAAAATCGCCGGTCTGCATCGGGGACGAGGCCTCGCGCGCTTCCAGATCCCAGCCGCGGAGCGTGTTCATGTACTCGGTGTACGTCACGTCAAGGCGCAGCGGCGTGATGACGATTTTCCCGGCCCCCAGCTCGTTCATGTCGGTCGGGCAGTCGGGGCGGTGATCCCGTGGATTCGGCGTCAGCCAGTAGTACATCCGCCCGAAAGTGTCCGAGCAGGCGGCCATTCCCGTCGCGTACGGCGTCGTGTCCATCGGGGCGATGACGATTTCCGGCTTTTCCTCCTTCACCGCCTCGCGGGAAATATTAATGTTGAAGATCCGCGCGTCCGGGTTCCCGCACGGGTCGGGAATCGCCGGTTCCTCCTGGATTTTGGCGAAGATCTGCTCGATGATCCCCACGGCCAGCGCGGCCGCACGGTTGAAATTCGGGGCTTTATCGTCCTGGATCGAGACCGCAAACGAGGGAATGTGGTAAAGCCCCCCCTCAAACGCGGCCCCGAGCGTGCCGGAGTACAAAATATTCGTCCCGCAGTTCTGGCCCCAGTTGATCCCGCTGACGACCAGATCGGGTTTTTCTGGGCAGACCACGTTCACGCCGACTTTCACGCAGTCGGTCGGAGTCCCTTCCACGCCCCAGCCCCAGCGCTCGCCGCCGACGAAAACGTCTTTGACGAGCAGCGGGATCCGAAACGTGACGGACTGCGCCACACCGCTCTGTTCCGCCGCGGGAGCCACCACCCAGACCTTCCCCAGCCGGGTCAGTTCCCGGTAAAGCGCCGCCAGGCCGGGGCTGAAGATTCCGTCGTCGTTGGTGAGTAAAATATTTTTCATCTGAGGGCCTCGTTCAAAGGTGGTTGGGTGGAGCTGGGTGCGGCTGAAAAGGGGGTTCATTCGATCACGAACTGGTACTCCGCCAGATCGAAGTGCTTCTGGCTCCCGTCGGGAAGCGTCACGTCGACCGGGACCGCTTTGTTCCTCACGTTGATCACGACAAGCGTCTGACGGTCGCCCAGCTTGCGCAGGAACGTGATCACGTCGGCGTCGCTCGAGTTTTCGAGCCAAACGATCTCGCCGGCGGTCATTTCCGGGCGGTCTTTACGCATTTTCGCCAGAGTACGGATGAGTTCCTGACGGCGTTTTCCTTCGTCCGTGGAGCCGTTGGCCCAATCGACTTTGCAGCCGAATTTGGATCCGAAAATCGAGTGGCGGTTTTTGTCGCAGACTTCCTGGCCGCAGTAGAGCATCGGCGTGCCGTCCATCGTGAAAATGAGGGCCAGCATCGCGTTCATGCCTTTTTCGCCCCAGCGCTTTTCGCTGCGGTTTTCGTAGTCGTCGTTGCTCAGGTCGTGGTTTTCGACGTAATGGATCACGCGGTCGCCTCCGATCGGACGATTGCTCTTGAACAAAAGTTTCAGCTTGCTGAATTCCTTGGCGGAGAGGCCGTGGTCCATGATTTTGCGCAGCGTGCTGGCCTGCGGGAAACCGTAATCGAGGTCAAACGCCTTGAGCTGGTCCGGCATGCGCGTCCCTTCCGAGAGCATTCCCACCTCCGGGTTGATCTTTTCGAGCCGCACGCGGGCGTCTTCCCAGAAATCGAGCGGGATGCGGTCCCCAACGTCCATGCGGAAACCATCGACGCCGTAGTCACGGACCCACATTTCCATGTTCTGGTGCAGATACTCGCGCAGCTCGGGGCACCCGTAATTCAGGGTCGGGTACTTCCACGCCCCGGTGATGATCTTCCCGTCTTTGTCGCGGTTCACGAAATTGGGGTTTTTGTCGATCAAAACCGCGGTCGGGCCGCAGTGGAAGAACACCATGTCGAGCATGACCTTCAGGCCGAGTTTATGAGCCGCGGCCACGTAATCCTTCAGGTCCGCGTCGGTTCCGTATTCCGGATCGACGTGGTAAAAGTCCTTCATCCGGTAGGGATTCAGCGGGCTTTCCATTTTCGAGGCTTTCTGACGCGGGCTCCAGAAGTCCCGGTTCATGTCGTCGTCCGCCACAAAGACCGGGCAGAGGTAAACGATCGTGACACCGAGATCGGCCAGATCCGGGAGTTTCTTCTCGGCGGCCTTGAGCGTTCCTTCCGGAGTGAAGGCACGCGGGTTGATCTGGTAAATGACCCCTTCCGTGACCCACTTCGGCGAGGGTTTCGCCTGACGCTGGTTCAGCGGGAGTGAATCGTCCTCAGCCAGCGCAAACGCCGTGCAAAATAAAGAAAACAGGCAAATGAGGGCGGGGAACAGTTTCTTCATGGATGACCTCCTAAATTAAAGGGTTGGAATTTTTTCTTCATTTTACATGATTCCCCTGGAACTTTCAAGGGGTTTTTTCTGTTTTTTTGGAAAAAAACTCCCCTCCCCCCCTTCTTTTTTAATGTTTTCGATTATATAATAATTATGATGGATTATGAATTGGAAGGGTTTGACCCAAAGTGGGGTTTAGAGGCCAGGCCCGATTCGCCTCTCGCTGGAGGTTTACCCCGAAAGGTTTGTTTGTAGTACCCAGTTCATGATTTTAATGATACACGAAATTTAAGAGGAAAGGATTCCATTATGATGAACTACGCTCAAGTCATAGTAAAAGCAAAAAATCTTGGCCTGAACGATGAAGAGGCTACGGATTTTGCCAGACGTGTGGTCACTGCGGCCGCCATGATGGCGGTTTTGCCCGAGGACGTTTTGCAGGCCTGGAACGAACGGAACGAAAACCAGTCCGAAACTCATCCATTGGTGGAAGTCATGGAGGGGCTGGAGATCGGAACGAATCAGGCGGCCGACCCCGTGCTTGCCAAATAGAAAAAACGGAAGAAATGGGACCAGACTCCTGAAAATCGGGAGCTTGGTCCCATTGCTCCTTTAATGTCCCATAAAGACCTAAAATTTTCATCCCTGATTTCATTTTTCTGATTGAGAAAGGATTTTCCCGTGAACATTTCCCGCCGTCAGTTTCTTGGTTCTTCCGTCCTGGCCCTTTGCATTCCTTCCGTCCTTTTCGCGCAGGACAAAAACTCGGACGTCATTCTGCGTTTTGCCGCTTGCAGTGACGTGCATTTCGACCAGTCGCACAATGACCAGTCCGCGCAAAGAGTCCGTTTTGCGAAAATGATGCAATTCATGAACTCCTACAGCGCGTCCCAGCCGTACGATCGTTTCGACGCGATGGCCGTCGCGGGCGACTTCTCCAACCACGGACTGATCACAGAGATCGGCCCGTTCCGCCGGTTGATGGACGAAAATCTGAAGCCGGAAACGAAGCGTGTCCTTTGCATGGGGAACCACGAGTTTTACGGCGGAAACCGCGAGCTCTGGGAGAAAACTTTCGAAACCCCGTCGAATAATCACCAGGTGATCAACGGGTTCCACTTCATCACGATCTCGCCCGAACGCGGAACGTGCGCCGAAAACGACTACGTGTACGCGCTGGACTGGTTCAAAAAGGAACTGGCCGCCGCGTGCGCCGACGATCCGAAGCGTCCGGTCTTCGTCGTTCAGCACTACCACGTCCACTCGACGGTCTGGGGGAGCTGGAACCTTCCCGGCTCGTTCCCGGCGGGAGTCCACGATTTGAAGGAAACGATCGAGCAGTACCCACAGGTCGTTCACATTTCCGGGCATTCGCACGCCCCGTCGATCGACCCGCGCGTGATGTGGCAGGGGAATTTCAACGCGATCGGGACCGGGTCGCTGAGCTACTACGGCCTCTACTACTACGACGAGGTGAACGACTACCACCACGAAATGGTTCAGCCCGGTCAGGCCGGCACGTTCCTCATTTTCGAGGTGCATCGCGACTTCACGATCCGGATCCGGCTGTACGACGTGATCAGCGATTCGTTCCACGACCGTGAATATTTGATCGTCGATCCGTCCAATATTGAAAAGTACGTTTACACGAACAAGCGGATCGATCTGGCGAAAGAGCCGTTCTGGCCGGCGGAGAAAAAGGCGGCGGTCCTGGAAACGACCGAAAACGGCGCCACGTTTGAGTTCACCCAGGCCGGCGACGCCGAGTGCCTCACGTGCTACCGCGTCGAGCTGGAACGTCTCCAGGAGAAAGAAAACCAGTGGGTCCCCGACTGCACGGAGTTCATCTGGTCGGACTTCTTCATGAAAAATCCCGCGCCGACGTGCAAAGGGAATGTCGGCTGCCTGCGCAGCGGGACGAAATACCGCGCCAGAATTTACGCTCAAAACTGCTACTGCAAAACGACCGCTGACTTCGTCGAAACCGAATTCGAGACGAAACCCGCCCCCGCCTCGATCGACCGGACCGGGATGAAGCCGAAAGCGGACTTCCTCGACGTGAGTTTCTCGAAAGAGGGCGCGAAAAACGACCCGGCCGACCCGCGGTACACCTCGGCGGTGAAAACGTTCGGAAACCCGCAGTTCCTGGACGCTTCGGTGAAGCTCGACGGCAAAGAGGACGCGTTCCACGTGCCGGTCAAGGGCGGAAACTACCAGGCCCTGCGCGCGGAAGTGACGCTTGCCGTGAAGTTCCGCCTCGATTTGCCGGCGGACCGCAAGGAAACCGTCTGCATTTTCGGAAACACGGAAAGCGGCGGGCTGGGATTTGAGTACACGCCGCAGAAGAAAACGCTCCTCTTCATCGTGTTCTTCGCCGGGAAATACGAGCGCGTCGAGGTCCCGTACGATGCCGCGGCGGGGGGTGAAACCACGCTTTTCGGAACATACGACGGCACGAGCATGAATTTGTACGTGAACGGCGAGTTGGCCGGTTCCAAGCCCCAGAAAGGAAGGATCCGCTACACGAGAAGCAAGCCGGCGCAGGCGTTTTGCATCGGCGGCGACGTGACGCACGAAGCGAAGACCCGCCTGTACGTCCCCGGCGAGATTTCCTGGGCGAAAGTTTACTCCTGGGCTTTGACTCCCGAGCAGGTCGCGAGTTTCCAGAAAAACGACTGACCCGAAACGATTTTTTCATTTCTGAGTGAAATTTTTCCAGATTGGTCTGGACTTTGGGGGCGTAATTTGGTAGAATGCTCCAAGGAACGGGTGGTTTTTCATCAAAATCACCCCAAATTCCCAAAAAGTTCCGTTTCACTCAGAAATTGATCAAGTCGGAGAGAATTAATGGCCCAGGGAAGTGCCGCTCAAGCCGTGGAAAGCGGAAAAGGTTTGGCGTGGTGGAAGAGTCTGCTTCTGCCGGGCGCGCTCATCGCAGCGATTGGAATCATTTTGATCCCAATGCCCGCGCCGGTGATGGACTTTCTGCTCGCGTTCAACCTGACGCTTTCCGTGCTGATCCTTCTCACGACGGTTTTTATTCGCAAGCCGCTCGATTTCAGCTCGTTTCCCACGGTCCTTCTGGCGGTCGTGATGTTCCGTCTGGGGCTGAATATCGCCTCGACCCGACTGATCCTTTCGCGGGCGGAGACCGACGGAACGGAAGCCGCCGGGCGCATCATTCAGGCGTTCAGTGATTTCGTCACGGCCGGGAATCTCGTCGTGGGGATCATTCTTTTCCTCATCATTCTGATCATTCAATTCGTCGTGATCACGAAAGGCGCGGGCCGAATCAGCGAGGTGAGCGCGCGTTTCACTCTGGACGGTCTGCCCGGGAAGCAAATGGCGATCGACGCGGAGCTCCAGTCCGGCGCGATCACGCAGGAAGAAGCCAAAGAGCGGCGTCTGGCCCTCGGCGATGAAGTCGATTTTTACGGCGCGATGGACGGTGCGAGCAAATTCGTCCGCGGGGACGCCGTCGCCGGGCTGGCCATCACGTTCATTAATATTCTGGCCGGAATGGCGATCGGCCTGACCTCCGGCGGTCATACGGTCGCGGAAACGGCCGAGATCTACACGCGCCTGACCATCGGCGACGGCCTGGTCAGTCAGCTCCCCGCGTTCCTCGTCGCGATCGGGGCGGCTTTGCTCGTCACACGAAGCAACCGGGAGAAAAAACTGGCCCAGGACGTTCAGCGCCAGCTTTTCTCACGTCCCGCGGCGCTGATGGTAACGGGCGGGATGCTCGCGATGCTGGCCCTCACGCCGCTTCCCAAACTTCCGCTTCTGATCCTTGCGGTCGGGTGCGAGATCCTCGCGGGAATGCTCTGGCACGACGAGAAAAAGGCGGCGGACCTTCAGGCCGCTCAGGACGAACTCGCTGCAAAAACCGCGGCCAAAGAGCAGACCAAAAAAGCCGCGGAGGTTCAGCTCGCCGAGGCGATCCAGACCGAAGCGATCCAACTCGAGCTTGGGGCCGATCTGCTCGCGTGGCTTCCGGAATCGTCTGACGAAGCGAAACCGGAAGTTCCACCGATGAATCTCTTGGACGAGATCCAAAACGTGCGGCGGAAACTGGCGCAGGAGTTTGGCTTCCTCATGCCAGCGGTCCGGGTGACGGGCGGAGAGGAACTGGACGGAAACGTGTACCGGATCCGGGTCCACGGCTCCGTGGCGGCCGAGCAGGTGCTTCGGCTCGACTCGCTTCTGGCGGTCGAGGGACTTTACGCGGGCGGGGAGCTGGAAGGGCTGAAAACGTCCGAGCCGATCCAAAAACGCGCGGCGGTCTGGATCTCGCCGGACCTGAAGGACGACGCCGAGGCGGACGGCTACGAGGTCTGGACTCCCGGTGAGGTTTTGACGCGGCATTTGGCGGAACTCGCGACCCAGTTCGCGCCGGAGCTCCTGACGCATGACGATGTGCAGAATCTGCTCGACGAGCTGGCAAAAACCTCGCCGGCGGCGGTGCGTGACGTCGTACCGGAAACCCTCAGCGTCCAGGAAATTCAGCGGGTCCTTCAGCGGCTTCTCGCGGAGCGGGTCCCGATCCGGTCGTTGGGGCGGATCCTGGAAACGCTCGGCCGGGCGGCGCAGCGCACGAAGAATCCGGTCCTTTTGACCGAGGCGGTCCGGGCGGCTTTGGGGCGGCTCATCACGTCCCGGAATCTGGACGCGGACGGCCTTTTGCGAGTCCTGACGCTTTCGCCGGATTTTGAGGCCAAAATCGCGGCTTCGTCGGAGATTTCGGACGATTCCGTGTCGCTTTTCCCGACGCCGGCGGAGCAGGGGAACTGGGTCAAATTGCTCACGCGCCAGTGCCAGAAGATGGAAATGCTCGGCGTCGCGCCCGTGCTTCTCGTTTCACCCGCAGTTCGTCCGGCGGTTCGTGAGCTGACGGCCGGGATCACGCCTCAGCCCGTGGTGCTTTCGTACGCCGAAGTCCCGAAAAACGTGAAAGTCCAGCAGCAGGAAATGCTCGGTCTGGAGTCCTGATCCGGCCCGCGTGGCCTTTTTCTTCGATTTTTTGAATATTACCCGGTTTTCCTTCGGTCCCCTGCTTGACTTTTGCGGAAAACTGGGTTAAAATTCTGTAAAATACGGGGTCTTTTCCTCCTTGGACCCCCTTGATCGCTGACGTTTAAAACCCTCACTTCCCACCCGGTCACCCATGAAATATCTGCGTTTTTTACGGATTTTTGCCGCCGCTTTGTTCTTCAGCGGCTTCGTCGCCGCCTGCTTCGGGTGGGGACCCGCGATGAAACTGCTTGAGCTCCAGCTCGGCCCGAGCCTGGTGCGGCTCATTTCGTCTTTTTCCTTCGGGATCCTGACGTGCGTCCTGACGTTTTTCCTCCTGACGCTGATTTTCGGCCGGCTTTACTGCTCCATTTTCTGCCCGCTCGGGATTTTGCAGGACGTTCTGAACGTGCGTCTGAAAAAGAAATTCCGCTGCTCGCGCGCCCTGAAGTTTCTGCGTTACCCGGTTCTGATCCTGGTCGGAGTTTTGGCGTTTTCCGGGACGCTTTTCCCCGCGACGTGGCTTCTGCCGTCCTCGAATTTCGTCATGATGCTGAATCATTTGTGGCGGCCTGAAACGGCTGCATTCGCGGCGGCGTGGGGCTTTTTCATCCTCCTTTTGATCCTGGTCCGCTGGAAGGGGCGCGTGTACTGCAATTCCCTCTGCCCGGTCGGCGCACTCCTCTCGATTTTCTCCCGCGTCTCGCTTTTTCGGGTCCGCGTCCGTTCGAACTGCGTCCATTGCGGCCTTTGCGAAAAAGCCTGCAAGGCGGGGTGCATCGACTCGAAAACCGGAACGATCGACGCGGCCGACTGCGTGGGGTGCATGGACTGCCTCGGCGCGTGCAAAACGAACGCCCTGACGCTTCTTCCCATTTCACGTGAAAAGAAACTCCAGACGAAAAAGCCGGGCCGGATGAGGCGCCGCGTCCTGATCGCTCTCGCCTCTCTCGTGACTTTCCCGATCGCGAAGCGTTTGGGGAAGAAAATCGCCGCGGGCCGAAAACCGGACGAACTCAAGGCGGACGTGGAGCGCAAAGTTCTCCCGCCGGGCGCGTGGTCGTACGAGAAATTCCGCACACGCTGCGTCGGCTGCGGCCTTTGCGCCGGCGTCTGCAAGGGGCACGCGATCGAGCTTTCCATGGGCGAGCACGGCGTTTTGGGGACGCTCCAGCCGTTTTTGAACTACGACCACGGGAAATGCCTCGAGGACTGCTGCGAGTGCATGAAGATCTGCCCGACCGGCGCCATTCAGAATATTGACCTGAAGGCGAAGCAGTCGCTCCGTCTGGGGATCGGCGGCTACGACCCGCTCCGCTGCCGTGCGTTCACGGGCGAGGACCCCTGCGGCGAGTGCGAAAAGGCGTGCCCGGTCAAGGCGATTTCGCTCATCGAGTTCAAAGGGAAAATGATCCCCAAGTTCGACGACGATTTGTGCATCGGCTGCGGGGCGTGCCAGTTTGCGTGCCCGGTCGAGCCGAAAGTGATGCGCGTCATCCCGGCCGTCGAGCAGACGTTTATCGCCGGTTCCTTTCTGGACGATTTGCTCGAAGAAAATGAAGAGGAGAGTGAAAAGAAAGACTCCGGTCCCACGGGCTCCGCGATCAAAACCGGCCTCCTTTTCATCTTTTGCCTTTTGAGTCTTTCATTTTCGCTCCACGCTGCTGAGTTCCAGCCGACCGCGGTCTGGTCCCCCTGCGAGTGCGCCTCACCTGAAACTTCCATCGAAAAAATGACGGATGGAAACCTCGCGACCTACGCCGATCTGCTCGACGATACGCGGACGGGGACGAAAGACTCGACCGTCCCGCCGAAAGGTTCCGCGCCGGTGACGTGCTCGTTCGTGCTCGATCTGGGCGAAACCCGCGACGTGTGCGGCCTGCGTTTCGTTTCGGCGAATAACTGGATCCTCGCCCTTCCTGAAAACGTCTCGGTTTACGCTTGCGGCGACGCCCACGGCGAGACAGACCTCCGCCCGATCGTCGAGAATTACGCGCTCCCCAGCCTCTTTTCCGGCCTGAGCTCTTTCGTGAAATGGGAAAAGACGCCGGCCCGGTTTTTGAAGGTCCAGGTAAACGACGCGTACGGGAAGGACTACAAATTCTGGTGGTCCGGCGGGATCTGGAAGGGGATCCTGGCGAAGACGCCGTACCCGTTCTACGGTGACGGGAGTCGCTGGGAGACCCGGATCGCCGAGGTCCGGGCGTTTGACGCGATCCCCGAGGACTGCACGGGAAATAATCCGCCGGACGTCGCGTTTCCCAAGTGGCGCATGGAACGCGACTGGCTTTACCAGGACCACGGGCTGGACGTTTCGGACGTTTTCGTCTCGCAGGAAAACGCGGACGCCGAGCGCGCGATGGTCGAAAAAACCCTCCGCGAAACGGGCGCGGCTTCCGATTCGGCCCGGTTTCAGGAAACTCTCCGGACGTTGATCTCCGAAAAAGTCCCCGGGGCGGATCCTCGCTGGAAGGCGCTTTACCTGGACGTTTGCGCCGCGCGCCGACTCGTTCGTCTGGCCTGGCTGCGCGAAAAATCGACCCAGTTCATCTACACCAAGCACTTCCTCGGCGGGAACGAGCACAGCGAGGACGAGGTGGATTTCGACGTCACGGACGAGCAGTTCTGGGACCTGAAGCCGATCCACTCGAACGGCGCGCAGCTCTGCCGGATCACGATCAATGAGGACCTTTCACTCACGCACGAGGTCCTGCTCGAGCAGCCGGAAGGGATGATTTGCGACGCGAGCGTTTCGGACGACGGGAAAACCGTGGTCTTCGCGATGAGGAAAAACTTCACCGACGACGATCTGTACATTTACACGATGGACCTCGGAACGAAAGAGGTCCGCCAGATCACGTTCCCGCTGGAGGCGAACGGAACGGTTTACCCGAACGGCCACCGCTACCCGGTTTTCACGCCGGAGGGGAAAATCATTTTCGCCGCGACGCGGTGCGTGCAGATCAACGACTGCTGGCCGCGGCAGAACTGGGACCTTTATTCCTGCGACCCGGACGGCTCTCACATCGTGCGGCTGACGTTCGACCAGCTCAAGACCGACTCGCCGAAAGTGATGCCGGACGGCAAGATCGTGTTCTGCCGGTGGGAGTACAACGACCGGAACGCGTACTACCCGCACCTGCTCATGACGATGAACCCGGACGGAACGGCGCAGATGGAATACTACGGCGGGGGGAGCGTGTACCCGTGCAACCTGATCCACCCGTGCAGTGTGCCGGGAACGTCGAAAGTGCTGGCGGTCATTTCGGGCCACCACACGCATGCCCGCGGGAAGCTGGCTCTGATCGACCGGACGAAGGGGACGCAGCACGGCGTGGGGATCGAGTACGTGGCCGGGGCGTCGCCGCTCGAAATTCCGCCTCAATTCTCCGCGCCGATGAACCCCTGCGCCGGGCGTCAGGAGTCGTACGTCTGGCAGCCGGGCAGTCTGTTCACGCACTGGGAGTGGGACTTTTTCGGCCAGTCCGGCCCGCAGTACCACTCGCCGTACGCGTTCGACGAGACGCACTACCTCTGCAGTTTTCACCCCGAAGGCTGGCTGAGGCTCAAGGGGCCGTACAGCGTCCCGTTCGGTGCGTACTTCATGACGGCGGACGGCGAGCGGGAACTGCTCGCGTTCGACTGGAAAAACCCGTGCCTGAACCTGACGCCCGTCACCCCGGCGTTCCGCGCTCCGGCAATCGCGAAAAACTGCGACTACACGCAGAATTTCGGGACGTACTACATTCAGAACGTTTACATCGGCCCGGGCCTGCAGGGCGTTCCGCAAGGGACGGTGAAGCGTCTGCGCGTCTGCGCGATGGCGTACCGGCACGCGAAAATGGGGCAGGGGAATAATGCGGGCGAAGCGGGCGGAGGGCCGAGTCAAACCGCCGTTTCACTCCTGAACGGGAGCTGGGACGTGAAGCACGTGCTCGGTGAAGTGGACGTGGAGGAAGACGGGAGCGCCTGCTTCTTCGTCCCGGCCCGCCAGCCGGTCTTCTTCCAGCTCCTCGACGGGAACGGGTACGTCGTGCAGACGATGCGCAGCTGGTCCACGCTCCAGGGGGGCGAACGGCTCGCGTGCCTCGGCTGCCACGAGAACAAAAACGACGCGCTGACGACCGACCAGCGCAAAGCCACGATCGCGATGCGCAAGCCGATCCAGATGCCGCGCGGAGCGTTTGGAAAAGACCATCCGCTAATGGTCCGGCTCCAGACCCAGAACGGGCTGGACTCGGTCGAGAATTACCTGGGGGTGAACGCTTCGTACCCGCTCGACCCGAACGCCCGCGCCGACGGTTTCAACTACACGGACGACGTGCAGCCGATCTGGGACCGGCACTGCATCACGTGCCACCGCGGAAACGTCGAGGACCCGGACTCGCTGCGGCGGTCAAAGCTCAGCCTCACGAGCGAACTGCTCGACCCGAAGGGAAAAGTGCGCCAGACGTACGGCTACGACTACAAAAAACTCTTCGCCCAGTCGTACTGCGCTCTGACCTGCTGGGGCGAGGA
This sequence comes from Thermoguttaceae bacterium, assembly GCA_017447865.1. Lineage (GTDB taxonomy): Bacteria > Planctomycetota > Planctomycetia > Pirellulales > Thermoguttaceae > RGIG3701. The sequence continues at coordinate 33,368 of JAFSMO010000011.1, read as the reverse complement.
GGCCGGAAACCCGTACCTGAACTGGCTCAACGCCCGGGCGCGGTCCGAGATGATCCCGCCGTACTTTTACGGCTCGAGCAAAAGCCCGCTGATGAAATTCCTGGAGCCAAGCCACTACGGCGTGCAGGTTTCGGACGAGGAAAAGCGCGCGGTCGCGTGCTGGATCGACCTGAACGTTCCGTACTGCGGCACGCACGCCCAGTCGAACACGTGGACGCCGGAGGAAAAGAAGGAATTCCAGTACTTCCTCGATAAACGGGACGCTTTCGCGCGGCAGGAGATCGACGCCCTGAAGGAGAAAAAAAGAAACGCTGAATGATCGGTGGACCGTTCAGCGTTCCCGCGTTTTTATTCAGACTGGATCACTTTTCGCCCAGCACCCGATAAAACGCGGGCTTCGGGTTTCCGTCGCGGTCGAAAAGGAACGGGTGGTCCGTGCGGCCGCGCTGGGGGAAACCGTTCAGCCAGGTGAAACGGTCCGAAATGCCCCAAAACGTGACGCACGAGATTTTGTCGGCGTTCCGGTTCAAAACCTCGAAGATCTGCGCGTACTTTTCGGCCTGCAGGTCGCTGATCTCCTGCGTGTACTCCAGCTTTTCGGCCGGTTTGCTCCGGTCAAATCGGGGTGGGTAAACCGAAAGGTCCATTTCGGTGAACTGAACGTCCAGCCCCAGTTCCGCGAAAGCGTCGATCGTTCTTTGAAGCTCTTCCGGGTTGAACGTGTGCATGTTCCAGTGCGCCTGGATCCCTACGCCGTCGATCGGAACGTTCTGCTCTTTCAGCCACTTGAGCATCTTCACGGCCCGCTCGCGCTTCGGCGGGTTGATCAGACCGTAGTCGTTATAGTAGAGCCGGGCGTTCGGGGCGACTTTCCGCGCCGTGCGGAACGCCTGAGCGATGAAATCCTCGCCGCAGGCCCTGAACCACGGGCTTTGCGTCCGGTAAACGCCGTCGCCCCAGTCGGCAAGCGCTTCGTTCACCACGTCCCAGCACCAGACGTCGTCGCCGAAGTGGTCCATCACGGCCTTCATGTACTCTTCCATCCGCGCGTACAGAGCGTCTTTTTCGAGCGGATTCCCGGCCTCGTCCTGGAAAAATGCCCGGGGAGTTTGCGAGTGCCAGACGAGCGTATGGCCGCGCAGCTTCATCCCGTTTTCCCTCGCGAAACGCACGAGCGCGTCCGCCTGCTCGAAGTGGAACGTCCCGTCGGGCCGCCAGAGGGCTTCCGGCTTCATGCAGTTTTCGGCCGTCAGGGCACTGTAGTGCCGCGCGATGAACTCGCCCGTCTCGCCGCGGAGCTGGAAGGGATTCACGGCCGCGCCGATCTCAAATTTCCCCTGAAAATGGGCCTTCAGGGACGGAACCTCCTGCTCCTGCGCCTTGACCTGAAGGGCCAGCAAAGCGCAGAGAATTACGAAAATGAAAGCGGTTTTCTTCATGTTTTTCTCCTTTTTTTGAGTATCACTCCTCGATCCAGTTCATCGCGTGCTTCACCGCCCGGCACCAGCCGCGGTAAAGGGCGAACGCACGGTCCGGATCCATTTGCGGCGTGAAAATGGCGTCGGACTTGCGGACGTGGCGCAGCTCGTCCCGGTTTTTCCAGACTCCGACCGCCAGCCCCGCGAGGTACGCCGCCCCCAGGGCCGTGGTTTCGAGCGTGGCGGAACGGTCCACCGGAACGCCCAGAACGTCCGCCTGGAACTGCATGAGCAAATCGTTCGCCGCCGCGCCGCCGTCCACGTTCAGAGCCGAAAGATGAATGCCGGAATCCGCCTCGATGGCGCCCAAAACGTCTTTCGTCTGGTAGGCGAGCGATTCCAGCGTGGCCCGGATCAAGTGCTCTTTGGTCGTTCCGCGGGTCAGGCCGATGATCATTCCCCGCGCGCTTTCGTCCCAGTACGGCGCCCCAAGACCCGTAAATGCCGGGACGAAGTAAACCCCGCCCGAATCCCCGACTTTCTTCGCGGCCTCTTCCGATTCCGGGGCCGACCCGATCGCCCGAAGGGAATCGCGGAGCCACTGAATGGCGGAACCCGCCACGAAAACGGAACCTTCCAGAGCGTATTCGATCTTGACTTGATCCGCGGCGTCGGAAAGCCCCCACGCGATCGTCGTGGCCAGACCGTGCCGGGACTCCACGATTTTCGTCCCGGTGTTCATCAGAAGGAAGCACCCGGTCCCGTACGTGTTCTTGGCCATTCCGGGTTCGAAGCAGTTCTGGCCGAAAAGGGCCGCCTGCTGGTCGCCCGCCGCGCCGGAAACCGGGACGGAAGCGCCGAGGATCGCGGGGTCCGTCTCGCCGTAAACGCACGAGGAGGGGCGGACTTCCGGGAGGATCGTCGCCGGAATGTTCAAATGCCCAAGCAGTTCCGCGTCCCATTTCAGCTCGTGAATATTAAAAATCAGCGTCCGCGAAGCGTTCGAGTAGTCCGTGACGTGAACTTTTCCGCCGGTGAGCTTCCAGATGAGCCACGAGTCAATCGTCCCGAAAAGCAGATCGCCCGCCTCGGCCAACTCGCGGGTCCCGGGCACGTGGTCCAGGATCCAGGCGATTTTCGTCCCGGAAAAGTACGCGTCGATCGGAAGGCCGGTCTTGCGGCGGAACTCGTCGGAAAGGCCGCGCTTTTTCAGGGACTCGGAAATGGGCGTGGTCTGGCGCGACTGCCACACGATGGCGTGGTAAACCGGCCGGCCGGTCGTTCGGTTCCAGAGGACCGTCGTTTCGCGCTGATTGGTGATCCCGATGGCGGAAAGGTCCGAGGCGGAAAGGCCGCTTTGGGTCAGCGCGTCGCGCATGACGGCGCAAATCCCCGACCAGATCTCCTCCGCATCGTGTTCGACCCAGCCCGGTTCTGGGAAAAACTGGGTGAATTCCCTTTGGGAAAGGGCCACGATTTGCGAGTTTTCGTCAAAAATGATCGCCCGGTTCGAGGTCGTGCCTGCGTCCAGGGCCATTACGTATTTCTTGGTCATAGCAGTTTGGGAAATGGGGTCAAAAGGAATCTTGGGACGGATGGAGGCCAGGCCTTTCCATTTTCATTAATTTCATCAATTCTCCCGCGGCCAGTGCGTAAACGATCGGCATGAGCGGGAGGCGGTATCGCGCGCAGCAGTCCATCCCGGAAAGCATCATCGTGAGGAGGAAATACGCCGCCACGCCCAGAACCGCGAGCGTGAACGCCGGATTTTGCCTCGCAAAACGCCAGAGCGCAGGAAGCCGGAAAACCACGAAAGCCACCGCGAGCAGGAGCACGGTCCCCTGAAAAACCAGCGACCAGACGAAAACCGGCCGAAGCCCGGAGAAGCGCGTGATTTCCTCGAGCGTCCGCGTTTCGTGCGCCGCCAGCGACTTGACCACGCCGATCCCCGACGAAAGAACGAGGGCCTTCGGGTAGCGCAGCAGAACCTTCCGCTTCGCCGCCGCCAGTTGGGAATCGATCTCGGCCGGATCCGCCCCGAACGCCTCGGGATTATGACACACGACACACGGCGGGAGATGAAATTCCTCCTCGATCCGCTTCTGGGCCTCGTCGAGCGTCCCCCCCTCGGTCATTTGCCACGCGCCGCCGCCCGTGTAATAGACCATCACGATGTTCTGGTTCCCAGAGAGGGCGAACTTCCCGAAAACCGCCGCGTTGCGAGCCATCCAGCCCACCACGGGGAGCGCGGCTCCGAGAAGCATCAGCCCCACGGCGGCCCAGCGCGGTTTTTGCCGGAAGAGCCACCCGCCCAGCGCGGCCAGCAGAAGCACGACCGGCACGTAAAGCCCCGACGGCCGGGTCAGGATCGCCAGCGCAAAGGCCAGACCGCCCGCAAACGCGGAAAGTTTCGGCGCTTTCGGCTCGCCTGACGATTCGGTCGGGAAAAGGGCCGGGAACGTCCAGTAGGCGCCGAGGCTCAGGAAGAACAGGAACGCGACGTCCGACATCGCCTGGAGGTTCAGCGACCAGACCAGCGGGTCGAGCAGCGGGCAGAGAAAAACGAGAAAAGCGCCCCAGTACGACCGCGTGTAAAACCAGACCAGCCGGGCGAGCAGCGCCGCCGAGGCGAGCGTCAAAAGGACGTTCAGCGCCAGAATGGCCCCCACTCCCCCGCAGCGCGACGCGGCTCCGGCCAGCACCGGAAAAACCGGCGTCCACTTGAAATCCGGCCGAAACGGAGGGTTCGGGTTCCGCGAGTACACGCCCTCCCGCCAGATGTTCTCGCCGAGCTGGACGTACGTCTGCGCGTCCGGATTCACCGCGGCGTGAAAATCCCGCAGGTAGTCAGGATTCCCCCGGCCAATGGCAAAGAACCAGCCCGCGAAAAAAAGGAGGTACAAGCCGGCGCTCAGGCAAAAAACGAAGCGATGGGAAGCGGATGAATCCATAATGGTAACTGGAACCTCAAAACTTTCTTTTATACAAACGTTTTCACGATCACAAAGCGTATTATAACACAGCGAAATCACCTTGTCAAGGGTTTCGGCGGCGGAAAGATTTATTGGAAATTTTCCAAAAAATCATTTTTTTTGGGGCTTAAAAGGGGCAAGCCCTCTTGTTTTTTTGGACAGGAAACTTTATTATAAAAGAAATATTTCAGGTGGTTTTTGTGAAAAAAGAGGTTTGAATGTCGCCAATACGTTCCCTGTTTACGTTTTCATTTCTCTGCACGCTTTATGTGCTTTTCCAGATGAACGTTTTTACGGCACTTCTGATGGTCTTATTGACGGTGTTCTTTTATCGCCGCTGCCAGAATTTTCAGGTTAAAATTCCGAACTGGTCTGACGTTCTGAAATTCCTTGGGATCTCTCTCCTTTTAATTCCATTTTACATTATACTGGCAAAACAGTTCATTATAGTCCGTGACGCGACACTTGAGGCGCTGCTGCCGTTCACACGCGATACGTTATATAAGCCTCAATTCCTCACCCTTTTGGGCTTGCTGTTCTTTACACTTCCGTTTGTTTATCTGTTCCACTATTGGCTAGTCGGGAAGATCGTTTCTTTTATCAAAACACTCACCCGACGTGAATGGTGGTGCTTTGCGGCCGGAGTTCTTTTCTTCGCCGGGAGTTTGTTAATCCTCGCCAATCAGACCAGTTTCTGGGTTTTTGGCATTAATCCGGAACAGTTCGTTGGGGAATTTGATGGGGTCATGCAGTTTCAGAACTACTCGTGTGATGAATTCTTCGATTCGGACACGGGTCAGGGGATTTTTTGTCATACGGGCCGGGACTGCTCGCGCCATCCGATTTATCGCCTGCATCTGCTTGTTACCGCGGTGCCGTCCGCGTTCCTTTACTGCGTAAACCACCTTTTTTTCGCGTCCGGCTATTACAGTCTGGCGCTTGGTTTTGCGGAGATGCAGTGCGTGTTTTTCGTCCTTGGCGGGATTCTGCTCAATCGGATCCTCAGGCGTTTTTTGGATCCATTAGGAGCCTTTTTGATCGTACTCTTTTATACCTGTTCGTTTACCGGAATTTGGGCCTTTGTGCCGGAACGGATCATCCCCAGCGTGTTCTGGTGTATCGCGGCGGTTTACTGCTGGTTGAACGTCAAAAGTTCGGAATGGACGCGAATTCTCGTTTCACTTTTAGCCACAGGAGCCTGCCTGCTTTCCTTGGGACTCATCGTTTTGCTGGTCCTCTGGTCAGATGGGAAGGAAATGCTGGAAAACCACCTGGGGGGCTTGAAAAATTGGGTGAAGCAGCCACTCTGCTTCTGGTTTGTTTTCCTCGGCCTTCTGGCGGGATACAGCCTGACTGTTTTCCAACAAGATGAGGGCATGTGGAGCAGACCGGCGGTCTCTTTCACTCAATTTCAGAAGAATTCCCGGCAGTATCTACACTTTGCAGAAAGCTGCGTCTTCCTCCCCCAGTGGCAGATCGAAACTTTTAATGAATTACGGTGCATCAACTCCCCGGCAGTCAGTCAGGTTCAGGAAAAGGACCTTTCCACGACGACGCTTCTGCTCGGCGCGGCGGTCATTCTGGGGGTTCTTTTGTCTGCGGTTCTGTGGATTCGGGAACCGTTTGTCCAAATCGCGTTCCTGTGGTTCGGAGTTTCCGTGGGAGTGCTGCTCCTGATGGGCTTCGGAAGTGTGCTGGACACGATGGTCCTTTACGCTCCGTATTTTTCGTGGGTGATCCTCCCTCTTTCGGTTCTGTGGCTTGGCAAAATACCATTCCTTCATTTTCGGCTTTCCGGTTTTTGCCTGGGCCTGCTCACGGCGGCAGTTCTTTGCGCCAACGTGCATTTTGTTGTGGATGTGACGGACCAAATGAAAGAATCGTACGTGCTGATCCAACCGGAGCAGGTCAAGCAGGGATTTTTCCCGAAGTTTTTCATCATCAAATTCAATCTTGAAGAATCGCCGGAGGAATCCACATTTTAAAACCAGGGTTTATCGGTGATTGGCAAATACACGCCAGGCGGGGTTGAAAACCTTATGCAGTATTGCCGCTGAAGCAATACTTAATCCGCAAACGGAAGCGGGAAAGATCCACGGGTGGGACCACATCAAAGGCCGATCACAAATCGTCAGCCACAGACCATGAATCAGGTAAAGTTCCAGGGAAATCTTTCCCAAAAACTGCCAAAATCTTCCCCGAGCCTGAAATTTCATCCCGACGAGTAAAATGCCGAGGACCCAGCAGGTCGAAGCAAACCACATGACCAATATTTCGGGCAAATTCACCGGCGGAAGAATTCTCAGGTAAAGGGCCGCAAATCCCAGCCACGCAGCGGGCAGAAGCAGCCAAAAGCACTTTTTTACGATGGGCTCGAGACTGCTGTGCCAGTTCCCCCAGGCAACGCCGATCGGGAAAAGGACGCACGTGTAAAACCACCAGCCGGAAAAGTGCAGGACCAGATCAAGGAGACCCACATAAAAACCGGTCCCAAGCAGGAGGAGACCGAAGCTCACGGGACGCGAGTCGATCCATCTTCCCGAAAGCCAGAAAAGAAAATAAAAATACAAAATCGCCCAAATGAACCATGAATTGGCATTCAGTGGATTCTTTTGCGGGTAATCCCTCAGAACGTCCCAAACGGGGGTGAAACGGCCCACCGCAAGATAGTAAATCAGTAAAATCGCAATTGCCGGGATCAGGACTTTAAGGAATCGCCTTTTCAAAAAACCGTGCAGGTAATTCGGCCGGGTATTGTTTTGCAGAGCCAGCCCATACCCGGAAAGGAAAAAGAAAACGGCGGTGCTCCAGGTGCCGATCGTCATCCAGAAAGCGGTTACTTGGGACCCGGAGAAATGCGTGTTCCAAAAGAGTGAAATGTGGCCGCCCATGATGCAAAAGGCAAAGATTCCACGCAAAATATTGGTGTGCTCTTTGCTCAAGGTTTCGTCGTGGAACCCCTTCCACTTCCAAACTGAGGGAAACAGGATCAAAAAACTCAAAAATAAAGTGAAAATTCCCATTAGGCGAATCCTGAAAAAAGGGCGAGCGTTGGGGAAACCCCCTTGACAGATCATCCCGATCAGGGTATGATGGAAAAACCTTTAACCTGATCGAAAAAAAATGAATATTTCCCTCACCCGAATATTTTACGTCGCGTGCATCACGCTTCTGACGCTCCCGTTCCTCATTTTCACGTTGGGCTGGCTGCCGGTGGCAGTCAGTATTCCGGTCGTTCTGCTCTGCTGCGGGAGCTTGGGGTGGTGGCTTCGGAAGGCCGAATTCCCGGAAATTCCGTTCGTGGAAAACCGCCGGACGCTCGTTTTCGCGGCCCTTTTGACGGCGTGCTGGGTTTTTGCGTCGGGGATCGGCGGCTACGCGTACCAAAACTACGACCACTACTACCGAAACGCCGTCCTGTTCGACCTGACGCTGCGGGACTGGCCGGTCGTTTTTCCCGAGGACGGGACCACGCTGGTTTACTATTTCGGCTTCTTTCTGCTCCCGGCATTGGGGGGGAAAGCCGTCCTGATGGCGGGCGCAGCGCCGGAAACTGCGGTCAATGCCGCGTACTTCGTGAGTTTCGTTCAGGCGTTTCTGGCGGTTTTCGCGACTTACGTCCTGCTTTCGCAGCGGCTCGGGAGGTTTTCCCTCTGGCCGCTGGTTTTCTTCATCGGGTTCAGCGGTCTGGATTTCATCCCGTACCTGATGTTCCACCGGTCCGTCGTGGAAACTCCCGAAATGGCCACGGTTTGGGGAAAAATCGCGGCCTGCTTCGGTCCCCGAAACGCTCCGCATCTGGAGTGGTTCACGCACCCGTGGCTCAACAGTTCCATGACCGGGCTTTTGTTCTGGGTCTTCAACCAGAGCGTGCCGTTCCTGCTCGCGCTGATGCTTTTCCTCATGCTTCGGGACTGGCGCGGCGTGCTTCTGATTTACGCGGCCCTTTTTCTTTCGGCCCCATTTCCGGCGCTGGGACTTTTCCCGGTGATGGTCTGGCGGCTTCTGAAAGACGCGGAGTTCCGAATCCCCGCCGCGCTTCGGACGGTCTGCACCCCTGCGAATCTCCTCTCGATCCCGGTGGTTTTGATTATCGCGCACTTTTACAGCGGAAACCTTTCGAGCGGCCACTCGCAGTTCGTTTTCCCGGCCACGGCGCACGAATGGACGCTTTTCGGCGTTTACTTCCTGACGGAATTTGGCGTATGGCTCCTTTGCATTGGGCGAAAGTGGAACGCCGAGCTGGGGATCTGCCTCGCGGTCGTGTGCGTTACGTCGTTTTTCAAACTTGGCGGCGGGGCGGACTTCGCGATGCGGACGGCGATCCCTTGCTTCACGTTCCTCATGCTGGCGGTCCTTCAGACGTGGTACTCGGCCGAAACCCCAAGCTGGCGGCGAGTCCTGATCGTCTGCGTTTTCCTGATCGGGGCGCTGACCCCTCTGATGGAGTTCAAACGCTGCGCCGGAAACACGATTCTGACGTACGTCGGAGTCCTGCGCGGCTCGGAAACCGTGGCATTCGCGGCGGGGCCGGAGTGTGTCGATGGAAACGAGCCGCGGTACTACATTCGCGACGAGCGCCTCCACTCGGTACATGATCTTCTGGAGCGGGACGACCCGTGCGCGGGAAACTTCCTCGGAACTACTGGGCCAAAATCCAGGCGACGCTAAACGCCCACAAAAGCCCGCAAATCAGGAACGGCCGGTCACGCAGGAGAACCTCGTCGGGGCCGTCGAACTGGCCGCTCATCGCGTCTCGGGCGTACCGGAAAACGCCGTAAAACACGAACGGCACGCTGTAAATCAGGTTTTGAGTTTCGTGCTGGTTGAACGTCTCCGGCGAGAGCGTATAGAAGAGGTACGCCATCAGGCTGACCGTTCCGGAAACCCCGAGGAGGAAGTTCACGTACTCCCGCGGGTACTGGGCCAGAACGGCGCGAAAATCCTTTTCCTGACCGTCGGTCAGGCACGCGATCTCCATCCGGCGCTTCCCGAAGCCAAGGAAAATTGCCAGCGAAAACGTGCAGACCAGTATCCAGTTTGAGGGAACCAACGAGAGCGCGGCGCAGCCGGCCAGAACGCGCAGAACAAAGCCCAGCGCGATCGAAAAAACGTCCAGCAGGACCTGCTTTTTGAGCCAGACGCAGTACAGCGTCGTGTTCAGAAGGTACACGGCGCCGATGATCGGGATCCAGTGCGGCAGTGGGGAAATCAACGCTCCCGCGATGCTCAGAACCAGTAACAGAAAAGCGAGTCCCAGAGCCCAGGCGATCGAAACCTTTCCCGAAGCGATCGGGCGGTTTTTCTTCCGTGGGTGAACGGCGTCGGCCTGACGGTCGATCACGTCGTTCAAAATGTACCCGGCACTGGACCACGCGCAGAACGCTGCAAAAGCCAGTCCACTCAGCATGACGATCCGCTCAGGGGGCATGGTTTTCCAGACTTCACCGAATAAAATCGGCAAGAGGACAAAAATATTTTTGGCCCACTGCTTGGGGCGAAGGATTTTCAGGTAATCAAGGAACATTTTATGAGCACTAAAGGTTTTTCAACTCCACATACGATTCGCGACTCTTAATCTTATATTATACACGGCAGGAAATATTTTCAAGGCCTTCCAGAAACCTGAAACAGGAAATTTAAAGAATTTTGGCAATTTAACCGATTAGAGAAAAACTTTCGATTTTTCTCTTGAGCGCATTTACGGATTGATTATGAACGAGCCGTCCACAACGTCCCCGATTTTTTCTCACGATTGGTACCAGTCTGTCTGTTCGGTGCTTGGAGAAACGACCGCCAAAGAGCTTGGTCTCTTTGAAATTCCGGACGATTTTCTCCTGAGCGTGGTGATCCCGGTTTACAACGAGGAGAAAACGATTTTCGAAATCGTGGACCTGGTCGCCAACGTGCCGATCCGGAAGGAAATTCTGCTGATCGACGACTGCAGCCGGGACAATACGCGCCAGTCGCTCGAGGAGATCCGCACCTCTTACGAGGGGAACGGGATGAACTCCGTCCGGCTCTTTTTCCACGAGAAGAATCAGGGAAAAGGCGCGGCTTTGCGCACCGGTTTCGCGGAAGTCAAAGGCGACGTGGTCATCATTCAGGACGCCGACCTCGAGTACGACCCGAACGAGTACCCGAAACTGGTCAAGCCGATCGTGGAGGGGAAGGCCGACGTCGTGTACGGGAGCCGTTACATCCAGAGCGACCTGCACCGCGTCGTGTATTTCTGGCACACGATGGGGAACAAATTCCTGACGTTCCTCTCGAACTGCTTCACCAACCTGCGCCTGACCGACATGGAGACGTGCTACAAGGTTTTCCGCCGCGAGTGCCTGGAAGAGATCCTCCCGAAACTGCGCCAGAACCGGTTCGGTTTCGAGCCGGAGGTCACGACGTACATCGCCCGCGCCAAACTGCGGGTTTACGAAATCGCTATCAGCTACGAGGGCCGCTCCTACGCCGAAGGAAAGAAAATCGGCTGGCGTGACGGCATCAAAGCGATCTGGTGCATCGTCAAGTACGGCCTGTTCGCGAAATAAACTCTGATTTAGTGTTGAGTTTTGAGAGTTGAGAGTTGAGCTGGAAAAGCCTGGTGCTTTTTATGGGTCGAAGTCTCAACTCTCAACCTTCTTTCGTCTTTCTACGAACTGTTCTTTTAAGAGCCTCCACGCAGTATCGAATGCGGGGGAATAGCAGAAAATGTTGAGCAGGAGGTACACCACACACCCCGCCGCCATCGGAACAAGCAGACCGAGCCAGTGATTCACGGGCCACAAAAGTCGGTAAAGGCCCCAGGCCGCTCCGCTTGAAATTAACGAGTAAATCAGATACGGAAGAGAGTCCAAAGCCTGCAAGCGCAAGCCGTACCCCAGAAGCCGTTTGGTGTACCGCGTGTTAAAATAAAGCGACACGCAAGAGACCACAACCATCCCCCAAACCATCGCCATCACGGTGAACCAGACCGTGGACAGAATATTAATAACGACGAACACTTTGTTGAGCGACACGAGTCCGAGGTACACTCCGGAACGTCCGCGTGCGTTCAGGATTTGCAGATTCAGAGCGGAGAGCGGCATCAGAACGAAGCTCAACGTCAGCGTCTGAAAATAGGGCACGATCGGAAGCCATTTCTCTGAAAAAACGATCGTCACGAACGGAACCCCTAGCACTGCAATCAACAACGACGGGAAAAAAGTGATGAAAACGGACATTTTGAGCGACTCGATCACCGCAGTCTTCAACCGGGGAATGTCTTCCTGAATCTTAGAAAAGGCCGCAAACAAAACGTTTCCAATGGTCATCTGAACGCTTTGGGGCCAGATGACGGCATACTGCCGCCCTCGTTCGTAATAGCCCAGCGTCGCGATAGGATAAATTTTGCCAATCACGACATTATATATATTCATGAATATATTATCGAGTAACCCTGCAAACAAAATGTTCGAACCATACTTGAACAGAGTACCGAGAGCCTTGAAACTAAAATTCAACCCGGGAATCCAATGACAAAAACAGAATACCGTCACGGTAGAAACGCATTGCGAAAAGAACATCTGCCACGCAAGCGCCCACACGCCGTACCCCTTCCAGGCTATGTAAAGCGTCGGAGGAATCGCCGCAACTTGCCCGATAAAAATCGCCAGATTAACCAGGTCCTGTCTCATTTGCCGATTGAGGAGAATGTACTGAATCGCTCCCGCAGCAGAAATGGGAAAGGTCCAAAGGATTACATTCATTACCGGTTTTAAAACGGGTTGGTCAAAAAAATCCGCCAACCAGCCCGCAGATAAAAAAAGAAGAAGGGCACAGAAACCGGCCATGGCCATGTTATAGTAAAAGACTGAATCGAGGTCGTGCTTATTGACTTCCTTTTTCTGTGTCAGCGCAGTCCCGAACCCGCCCCATAGAAAAATACTTCCTACGGACCAAAAAATCCCCAAAATCCCCCAAATCCCGTAATCTCTCGGCTCGAGGAGACGCAACAGTAATATGCCCACCATGAGCTGAATCCCTTGAGACAGCACTTGGAGGATCAATGAAGGTCCCGCGGACTTGAACGTTTTGTGGTCGAGGCGTTCCTGAGTCATAAAATATTCTTCTAAATTTGCTATTGACCTATATCGGAAAAACTGGTATAAAAAAATTAACATAAAAGTTTATTATTTTCCCCAATTTTACCGAAATGGATATAACCCCTGTTTTCGTTACAAAGAGTTACTCGCCGCCGCTGGAGGAATATCAGCGGTATGTTAAGCAGATTCTCACCACGTGCCAGTTCACGAACAATGGCCCGCTCTTGCTTGAGCTGGAAGGGAAACTGCGCGCATTCCTCGGCGTGGATAATTTACAGTTTGTGACCAACGGCACGGTCGCGCTCCAGCTCGCCCTGCGGGGGTTGGAGATCACCGAGGGGGAAATCATCACGACGCCGTTCACCTACGTTGCGACGACCTCGGCCATTTTGTGGGAACGCTGCACACCGGTTTACGTCGATATTGACCCGCAAACGCTCTGCCTCGACCCGAACAAAGTCGAGGCGGCCATCACGCCCCGGACCCGCGCGATCCTGGCGGTCCACGTGTTTGGGATCCCATGCGACGTGGACGCCTTAGCGGACATTGGCCAGCGGTACGGCCTGCCGGTGATTTACGATGCCGCGCACGCTTTCGGCTGCCGGTACAAGGGGCGGTCGCTGCTTTCTTTCGGGGACGTTTCGACGTGCAGTTTCCACGCGACGAAACTCTTCCACACGATCGAAGGCGGCTGCGTGATTTGCCGGGACGCGGAAGTTCACCAACGGGTGGACCTCGTCAAACGTTTCGGGCATACGGGCGACGAGCATTTTTGCCTTGGTATCAACGCGAAAGCCTCGGAATTCCAGGCGGCCATGGGGCTTTGCAATCTGCCGCACGTGCCGGAAATCATCGCGGACCGCCGCCGCAGCGTGGAGCTTTACGACTCGCTCCTCAGGGACCGTTTTACCCGTCCGACCATCCCGGCTGGCACGGAGTACAACTACTCGTACTACCCGGTACTGTTCCCCAGTGAGCAGGCTCTCCTGACGGCCAAGGCGGCTCTGGAGGCGCAAAACATTCACTTCCGCCGGTACTTTTACCCGTCGCTGAACACGTTGCCGTACCTCCCGACGCGGCAAGAGTGCCCGATCTCGGAAGATGTGGCGGTGCGGATTGCGTGTTTGCCGCTGTATTATGGAATCTCAGAAATAATAGTCAAACAAATTGGAGATATGATATGTCCGTGTATTCATATTTGAAATCGTTCCAATCTGAAGAAACTCAAAAGAAGTACTATCCCTTAAAAGTTTCTATCCTTAAAGTTTTTTACTTCTTGGTTGCTCCATTTCGTTTTTTCCTGACGTTACATAATTTGTATAAAATCAAAAAACGAATTCACAGTAAAGAAGTCATCAAGCTGAATCTTGGTTGCGGTACAGATTATAAAGAAGGTTGGATTAATATTGACAATAATTCCGACTATAACATTTCCAAATTGGACTTAAATTGGAATTTAAGCCGAGGGCTTCCTTTTCCGGCAAACAGTGTTGATTTTATTTTTAATGAACATTTCCTTGAACATCTTTCCGTTGAGCAAGGAAAAGTATTCCTGAAATCATGCCTAAAGGTGCTGAAACCAGGAGGTGTGATCAGGATCGCAATGCCGGATCTGGCAAAGACGGTGGCTTCATATTATGACGAACATTGGAAAGAGAATCCATCTCTTAAAAAATTTAACTTGACGTTTATCAAAACCAGGGCAGAAAAGATTAATATCAGTTTTCGTTGGTGGGGGCATCAATGGTTATACGATTATGAAGAATTGGAGCGGAGAATCCGGGAAGTGGATTCATCAGCAATAATAACCAAATGCAATAATGGAAAGTCCGATTACTCTGAATTGTGCGGTCTGGAAACCAGAGATGAGTCGATTTTGATCGTAGAAGTAACCAAAGGGTAATTGGCCATTTCATATTTGAAATAGCTTGTTTCTGAATATTCAAAGGATGTCAAGCTAATTCTGATATGAACATGAAATGGAATCCAAAGTTGTCTTTTGTACATCAGGATTATAATGAAAGATCAAAACCACAAAGATTCAAATTTAGCAGGCAAGAAACTCCTGATCCTAGGAGCAAATCCTGAAACCATTCCGTTGGTTGAAACTGCCAATGCTTTAGGCGTTAAAACACTGGTAACCAGCAATTTGCCTGATGATGCAGCCAAAAAATCAGCGTATAAAGCCTTCGATGTTGATGGTTTGGACACTCCCGGCCTCATCGCCCTTGCCAATCGTGAAAAAGTCGATGGTGTATTGGTGGGCGTTGCCGATATTTTAGTGCCCGTTTACTGTAAAGTTTGCGAAGCCCTTAATCTTCCATGTTACGCAACCCAGGACATTGTAAATGTTTTTTCTTATAAAGACATTTTCAAAGCTACCTGCGAACGGTATGGGATCCATGGCATTCCCGATTTTTTTCTGGACGAAACGCTGGATCCCAAGGACATCGCAAGAATTCAATTTCCCGTAATGATCAAGCCTGTTGACGGTTACAGCGGGCTGGGCATGACGGTTTGCAGCCAACCGTCAGAATTGGAAGCAGCGGTCCAGAAAGCTCTCCGTTTTTCCAGATGCAAACGCTTTGTTACCGAAAAGTATATGCAATGCGAAGATGTGGGAATGTATTACACGTTTAAGGATGGGTACTGCAGCGCATCCTGTATCTACGACCGCTATACCACCAGCGAACAGCCCGGTCTGAGCAGGGTTTGTTTGGGGGGCACTTATCCCTCGAAACATCTGGAAGAATACCTTACCCGCATGCATCCCAATGTTGTGCGCATGTTCCAGGATATCGGGATCCGCAATGGCGTATTGATGCTTACGGGTTTTTATGAAAACGGCGAATTCTATGTCTATGACACGGGATTTCGGCTTCAGGGAGAAGCGCCTCATTTGTTGATGAAGGCCATTCATGGTTTCGATCAGCGTGAAATGCTGATTCGTTTCGCCATGACCGGTTCGGAAGGGGAAGTCGATCTTGCCCGGGAAGATGATGTCCGATTGCGCGGGAAATGGGCCAGTACGCTTTGGTTTCTGCTTCGAGCCGGTACCGTCAGTCACATTCAAGGTTTTGAAGACATCGGGCAGGATCCTCGCGTCGTGGCGAATATTCAGAGGATCTACGAGGGTGATGTGGTCAAACCCGAGTGGATCGGCACAGAAAAGCAAGTCCTTTCCAGGCTTTATCTTGTATGTGACACCAAGGAGGAACTGGCTTCCTGTCTCAAGGAATATCAGCGTAAAGTTCGTGCAGTTAACGAAAACGGCGAAAACATGATACTCCAGGGTTTTGATGTTGACAAGGCACTCGAATTACCACAGACGGGAGAGTTTTCTTCGTGACCAATAAAAAGCTGGAGAATAAAGTCATCGTCATCACGGGCGGTACAAAAGGAGTCGGGCGAGCCGCTGCGGAAGAATTTGCGCGGTGCGGTGCGAGAGTCGTCATTGGAGGTCGTGATGTCACTGCCGGCCTTCAGGCGGTTCGTATTATAAAGACCTACGGAAGCGATGGACTTTTTGTTCCTACCGACCTGCAAAAGATCTCCAATTGCAGAAATCTTTTCCGGTTGGCCCATGAGACTTACGGTAAAATTGATGGGTTCTTTGCCTATGCCGGAGTTACCCCAATTTCACCCTTGGACTCCTGTTCAGAAGAAACCTTTGATTGGGTGATGAACGTCAATTTTAAGGCCACCTTTTTCTGCTGTCAGGAAGCCGTAAAATATATGCGCGAAAACGGCGGCGGTTCTATCGTTTTAACCGGTTCGGCCCAAGCGTGGGGAGGGCAAAAAGACCGTGCCGCTTATGCGTGTTCCAAGGGGGTGCTTTATACGTTGATGGAACATATCGCGCATCAGTACGCTTCGGAACAGATCCGCTGCAATTATTTGACCCTTGGCTGGACTCCAACCGAGGGGGAAGTGACCTTACGAAATCAACTGGGTGAAACGGAGTCCGAACTGCGTAAACGTGCGGCAAAGATTCTCCCGATGGGAAGAATGTGTGAACGCACGGATTACCTGGATGGACTGGTTTATTTAATGAGTGATTCTTCTGCAATGATGACTGGAAGTACTTTCAGAATTACTGCCGGGGAATATATATAAATCGGGAACTGAAATGAAAAAAGCTTTAATGACCCAGTTTCCCTGTGCCCGAGGCCGGGCATTCGTATGCAAAAATATCGGGGATTATGTTCAGTCGGTCGCTGCACGGCAGTATTGTCAACCTTACGATACGATTATTGAGCAGGAAGAGGCGGATCAATTTTTCCCGGAAGACAAGTGCCCGGTACGTTTGATTATGAACGGCTGGTTTCAGTGGCGTGCCGAAAATTGGCCTCCATCTGAGTTCGTGTATCCCCTGTTTATATCGATGCATATTTCTCCACTCCGGGAACAGCAGTTATTGCAGCCCAAGGGAGTGGATTACCTCAAAAAGTTTTCGCCGATTGGATGCCGTGATCACTACACTAAAAATTTACTTGAGGGAAAAGGGATCAACGCCTACTTTTCCGGGTGTCTGACACTTACTTTAGGGAAAGATTATCATATAAATACAGAAAAAGAAAGAGAAGGCATTTATTTTGTCGACCCGTATTTTGACATTCCCGAGTTGATTTATCAGGCCAATGGGAAGAAAAAAATAAACTGGCCGGTATTGATAAAAGTTTTCTTTTATTCCGTGCTGAACTGGCGGACTGTGTTTTTACTGGGAAAAAAGAGTTTCTTTAAGGATTACTCCCCCCAGGGTTTTTTGGACCGCGATCATCGTTGGTATCGTCCTTTTTATAAAGCTGCCGTCTTTCTTAAGACTTACTCGCAAAAGTTCAGCAGGAAACTTTTGAAATCGGCAAACTACATCACTCACTGGATGGATGTAGACATGAGCGGTGCTGTCACAACCAATGATTTGTTAGATACGGCAGAAAAACTTGTGAAAAAATATGCTTCCGCAAAATTGATTATTACCAGCCGGATCCATGCCGGACTTCCGGGATTAGGGCTTGATACGCCTGTCATTTTTATTGCCAATGAAGAAGTGGTTTCCGAAAATGGCAATTTCAACACCCCAGGTCGGTTAGGCGGACTGTTAGAATTATTCAGGATACTCAATTTGACTCATGGAAAGTTCTCCACAGACGATGAGGTATTAAGCAAGTATCCCAAAATTACGGAGAAAACCCAATTTCCAAACAAGCAAACCTGGAAACCTTATGCCGATCAGCTGGATAAAAAATGCACTGAATTTATGAAAGATGATTTTGCCCCGGAAAAGTAAGATGAGCATAAAACTTTCAATCAACTGTATCACCTACAATCACGCCAAATTCATCCGTCAGGCGTTAGACGGGTTTGTTATGCAAAAGACGAACTTTCCGTTTGAGGTTCTCATTCACGACGACGCCTCGACAGACGGAACGGCAGATATTATTCGCGAGTATGAAGCGAAATACCCGGAAATAATCAAGCCGATTTACCAGACAGAAAATCAATATTCCAAAGGGGTTTCTATTAGCCGAACCTTTAATTGGCCGCGCATCCAAGGCGAATACGTGGCAATGTGCGAGGGTGACGATAACTGGACCGACCCGAACAAACTCCAGAAACAGGTCGATTTTCTCGACTCGCACCCGGATTATATGGGCTGTTTTCACCCTGCAAAAATGGTTTGGGAGGATATGCCTGGAAAATCTGTCATCACCCCAACACCTTATCAGAGATTCTATAGAAAGGAGTTTACAGCCAAAGATATTTTATATCGTAATTTTATTCCCACAGCTTCTGTTGTATATCGATGGGATCAAGATATTAAACAAACGCTCATTAATGATTTTCCATCAGGTATTATTTCTGGAGATACGTTTTTTCATCTTGTTATGACTAAACGTGGCAAAATTTATATGTTGGATGAAGTAATGAGTATTTATCGTATTCATCAAGGAGGTATTACAACTGCAGGAGATACCCAAAGTGTTTATTTGAGACACGGACGTGCCCTTTTACGTCAATATTGTTTTTTTGATAAACTTTTAGAGTATAAATTCAGTAAAATTGCAGAAAAAAACAAGTACTACGTCCTGTTTGCCATTTATCGGGATTCGATCATGCGCAATAATTATGAACTGCATAACAGACTTAACATTCAAATGCCGTGGCCGTTTGAGAATAAGTGGTTCAAATCCTTTTTGAAATTGTTTTTCCATAAACCCGAAGGTTTTTTTGAGTTGGGATTCCTTCGTTTATGCGTAATTTCAGGATTGGGGAAAAAAATCAAATGGGCAAAAGAAGAAATCGGTGAAATTTGATTTGGGAAGTACGTTTCAGGCGATTTCTTGCAAACTCTTAATTTGGGCGTTATTCAGTCTGGTTTGAAAAAACCATTACTCACTAAACAAATTGAAATGAACAGTCAAGAAAAATGGAATCCTACAAAGTTTATCATAAAAAAGAATAAACTTTATTCATCACCAATGATCGGCTACGCTGAAAGAGTTCTTGTTCAGCATATCGCAGATTTTTACACTGATGCGATTCCGAAATATTGCAAAGGCATTCTTGCGGATGTTGGATGCGGTACAGTTCCGTTTTATGGTTTTTACAAAGATTATGTGGACTCGGTAATTACTATCGATTGGGAAAATACGATCCATCCGAATCAATATGTAGATTTTTTTGAAGACCTGAATCAGGGGATTCATTCAGTTGAAAGCAATTCTGTGGATAGTGTGATCTGTTCCGATGTTTTGGAACATATTTATCAGCCGATGAACTTGCTAAACAGTATTTCCGATATTTTGAAACCGGGAGGGATACTTCTTTTGAATGTGCCATTTCATTTTTATATTCACGAGATCCCATTTGATTATTATCGCTATACCAATTTCGCTTTGGAAAAAATGTTGAATGATTCAGGTTTTGAGGTTCTGGAATGTCACAAATTCGGAGGTATAACGGACGCTTTGGCTTTATTTGCGATTTTGGGCACCTATCCATTTCATTTGAAACCACTTGGCTATTTAATGTATAAATTTTCACGGATGATAAAGTCAATGCCTATTATTCGTAAACATATTAAAAGGTCTGAAGATATCATTACTACAGGATTTGGAATTGTCGCCAGGAAAAAACAATGAACACCATCCATATCGCTTTCGCTTCTGA
Source organism: Thermoguttaceae bacterium (assembly GCA_017447865.1). Taxonomy (GTDB): domain Bacteria; phylum Planctomycetota; class Planctomycetia; order Pirellulales; family Thermoguttaceae; genus RGIG3701. The sequence continues at coordinate 13,727 of JAFSMO010000011.1, read as the reverse complement.
CGAGAATTATGTTCCGCACCTCGCCGCGACGATTGCCTCCGTACTAAGTAACTCGGAAAATGAGAATGATTTTCATATTTACATTCTCGATGGAGGAATTCGGCCTGAAAGTCAGCAGAAAATCAGGGAATTAACGAAAATCCATCCTTCCGCGATTGATTTTCTCAAGCCGGACTGGGATATTCTGAAAGATTGTCCCGAGATCAGCCATTTTTCAAAGAATACATATGCGAGGCTTTTGCTTCCAGAAATGTTGCCTGATTTAGACCGGATTCTCTATCTGGATTGTGATACGATCGTTACAACGTCTCTGAGTCCACTGTGGAAAACCGATTTTCAGGGAAAATCTTTGGCGGCGGTCGAGGATTTGATGGAGTTCTTTCCTGTCCGTTACCTTCAAAATCTGAGTATGCGAAAACGACTCGCGTTATCCAGTACGGGGTTTAATGCGGGAATGATATTGATCAATCTTGAGAAGATTCGTAATGAGCGATTGTTTCAAAAGACCATCCTGTGGATTGGACAAAACCAGGAAAAATTGGTTGTGGCAGATCAGGATGGGTTAAACGTCATTTTCGAAAATGACTTTGTTGTGATGCCGTTCAAGTGGAACATTCAGGTCCAGCCCGGTTGGTTCGAGCTGTTAAATAAAAAGCAGCGGAAAGAATTTCAGGAATATGAAAATCTGGTAAAAAATCCGGTAGGGATCATTCATTATGTGTCCGGCATCAAACCGTGGCACTGGTACTATTGGGAACCTGCCGGGAAACTGTATTGGCATTACCTCGCCATGACGCCGTGGAAGGACCTGAAACCACAAGGAAACTGGAAGGTTAAGCTGCTAAATCTGGTTCGGCAGAATAAGGTTTACATGTTTTTGAAATCCTTGTGGTTCAATTCGCCGTTTTGCTAATTTTCCTCCGGTGATTTGTACTCTTTCCTCGTGGTGCTGACCCAGAACAGGCGGTAAACGATCAGCAGGAAGTATTCAAATCCATACGCCGGGCAGACGTAAAGCCACCAGTACAAACGGCGCAGGGCCTCTTTGTCGCGCCCCTCTCGTATGGCGGCGATCATCCTGTTCGTGAAACGATTGCCCCAGTCGTCAAATTGGGTGTGGTCGATAAAGACCCGCATCGCGTTCAGGATCTTTTCCGGTTCCGTTTTCCCGCAGACCATCAACGCTTTCCGAGCCTGACCGATGAACGTGTAGATCAACAGTTTGCGGTATTTTTCCAGAAGATCATGTTTCACGAGAAAATCGTACGAAAGCGTGTAATCCTCCAGAATGTCCTTGACGGCCATCCCGGTCGTGCCATTCGACAGTGAGCCGTAGTGAACGATGTAGTGGTACAGATTCCGGTTCAGGCAGTAAAACGAGTTGGAAACGAAGAGGTAGTGCCGCCCGAAAACCAGGTCCTCGCCGAGTCTCTCGCTGAATTGAATGTCGTATTTTCGCACCAGGTCCATTTTGAAAATCTTGTTCCAGACCAGCCCGGAGGACGTCGGGAAAAAATGGCTGATGTTCCGGTAAAGGCCGCCGGGGATCGTGCCGATGGTCGCCAGACCGATGAGCGGCAGTTTGACCCGATCCAGCTCCATGAACGGGTTGCACATTGCCATATCGACGTTCTTTTCGATGATCAAACGATGCAGGACCTCGCACATGTTCGGCTCGAGCCAGTCGTCTGAATCGACGAACATCAAATACTTGCCCGTGGCGGCGGCCACGCCCTGATTTCTCGCGCAGCCCGCTCCGGCGTTCGCCTGATGGATCACATGAATACGGGGGTCCTTTTCCGCGAATTCATCCAGGATTTTTCCCGAAGAGTCGGGCGAGCCGTCATCCACGCAAATGATCTCAATGTCCTGAAAAGTCTGATGAATCAGTGAGTTCAAACAGGCCGGCAGGTACTTTTCGACTTTGTAAACGGGTACAACGATCGAGATTTCAGGCATGTCATCCCCTGTAAATGGTTGATTTATTCATCCGCCGGAAAGGGGGCGGGCTGGTTCTGAAGGACGCAAAGCGCGTTTTCAGCGGCGTGCTGCTCGGCCTCTTTTTTGTTTTTTCCCCATGCCGGGACGAAAGTCCTTTTTCCCGCACGTACCCGGCACTTGAAGCACTTGCGGTGGTCCGGCCCTTTTTGTTCCATCACCTCGTAGGTCGGCGTTTTGTGCAGGTTCCGCTGGACGTACTGCTGCAGGAGCATTTTGAAGTTTTTCAGCGGGCCTTCGCCATGGATCGCGTCCTGAATCTCGTCCTCAAAGACCCGCAAAATGTAGTCCCGGGCCATTTCAAATCCGCCGTCGAGATAAATCGCACCGATGATGGATTCCTGCATATTCGCCAGAAGGGACGGCGGGATCTGGCGTTTTTCCATGCCTTTACCCAGGAAGAGGAACTCCTCGATCCCCAAATTCCGGCTGACGCGCGTACACGCCGCCCGGCTGACGATCGCCGACTTCATCTGGGTCATTTCGCCTTCCATCTGGTGCTCACACGTGTGGTACAAATAGTCCACGATCACGAAACCAAGCACTGCGTCACCGAGAAATTCCAGACGTTCGTTCGAGACCAACCGCGTGACCGCCCCGGAAGTATGCGTCAGTGCCGCCGCCAGAAGCGTCAAATCGTGAAATTTGTACTCGATCGCGTCTTCGCACGCGTGCAGTCGGGGCAGGGATTCTTCATCCAAATGAAGCTCAAGCGGAGTCGCGTCCATTTTCTTCCTTTTTTCAGTATAAAAATGCAGACCTGAATGACTCAGGAAACCGGAGTTTATTATACCAGATTTTCCGTTTTTTGCAAGAGTGAAATCTCACGTTTCCTTTATTTCCCCCAAAACCCGGTGAGGAAACCGGGAAATTTTTTTAATATTTTGCCAAAATTTTGACTTTATATCGATTTTGACCCCTGGGTGATATGGCAATTTTTGGCAGTTTATGGTATAATCTGGGGAAATTGGTCAATTTATTTTACCCCTCCGAGAGTCCCGTGAAAATTTTAAAGTTCCTCCACGCGTCGAATTTCCAGCTTCACATGCCTGTGACCTGCTGGTCAACTCCGTTTTGGGAAAAACGTGAAGTTTCCAATTCGGCAAACGATTCCGTGGACGAACTGGCTGGAACCCCGGGTCCGGTGCCGACTCTTTCCCTGGAGCGCACGGGAAGCTGGCTTTTTGGCGCTGCATTTCCGGAACTTCCGCCCGCTTTGAGCGAGGAATGCCTCTCGGCCCCCTGGAAAAGCGCGGAGCGGGTTTTCGACCTGGCTTTGGCCCAAAATGTGGATTTTCTGCTTCTCACCGGCGACGTACTTCAGCCCGACCTGACCGGGATCCGCGGCCTGGTTTTTCTCATCGGCCAATTCAACCGCCTGCGGGAACGAGGGATTTCGGTTTACTGGAAACTCGAACGTTCGATCGAGGAATGGATGCTTCCGAATTTCCGTTTCCCGGAAAACGTTTTTCTGTTTCCGTCCAATGAAACGCACATCAAAAAGTTTCGTCTGGCCGATTCGCCGAAGAATATTTTCATCGCGAGCTGGAACTCTCCCAGGCCGGATTTCAGCCGGTACGATTTCTCCAAACTGGCAGACGGAAAACTCCCGCCGGCCCAGACGATTGCGCTTTGCCCGGATGAAGAAACCTTCCTGAGTGCCGCGGAAAGTGACCTTCAAAAAACTTCCACGAAATGGACCGGGACCTTTTTTGAAAACCAAATCTCATTTCAGGAATCAGATGAAGGGGTTTTTGAGTCGAAATTTCAGACGGAAACCCCAATTTCCACGGTTTCTTACGTGGCTCTGACCGAAAATCGGGACCGTTTGACTCTGCGGCGTGAATTCCCCAAAACGTCCCAGTCCGATGAAATGGTTCCGACGATCCTGCACACTCCGGGCCCGATTCAGCACCGGTCGCCTGACATTTGGGAGACTCGCAAACCGCTCCAGCCCGCAGGAGTTTCGATCGTTCAACTGGATCTGGATGGTGATTTGGCGCCGTCCCTCCAGTTTTTTCCGACGGAAACGCTGGCGTGGCGTTTTCTGGAACGGGAAATCCCGACCGATGTACTCACTTGGGAGTCGCTTCGGAACTGGCTCATCAACGCTTTGAAAGAGGAATTTCCCGCGAATATTCCGGCAGAAACAACTCTTCCGGACCGTGCTCTCGTTTACTGGCGTCTGACCGCAAAAAAGCAGGAGCAAACCCGATTCCTGCGCCAGCTTTTTCAGGAAACGATGAAAACCTCCGGGGTCCAGTCCCAAAATGAAAATCTGAAAATGGCGTCTCTGCTCAAATCCCTTCGGGATGCGGGAAAGCCGCTCCCGGCGCGTCCGTGGTCGGTTTGCATTGCCCCGAATCGCGGGGGGTTGATTCCCTATTCCTGGGAGCAGGGCGAATCGATGCTCAGCGATTTTCTGCGTTTGAGCCAGTTCCACCTCAAAAACCCGTCGAAGGATGGAGGATCCAACATTTTGGTGCCGGAAAATTTCGTTCCTCACTCGCTCGACCTGAACGAAACGCTCACGGACGAGCAGCTCGCGGCCGGTCTGGAAGTCATGGGGCGGCTTGACGCGGCGGAAGAAAAGGCGTTTCTGGAACTCGCCGGGATTTTGGGAGCGCAGGCCTTCGCGGAAACTCAGGAAGGAGACCGGAAAAAATGATCATCCAGTCCCTTTACGTCGATCGCTTTGGAAAGTGGAAAGGCCTGAAACTCAAGAATCTTCAGACCGGCGTCAATCTTTTTTACGGGCCAAACGAAGCCGGCAAAACGACGCTGATGCAGTTTTTGAGGACGATTTTTTACGGTTTCTCCGAAGATCGGCTCGTTTATGCTTTTCGGGATGAACCGGAACAGACGGGCGGCGAGATTCAGGTCCAAACGCCCTTTGGTCTCCTTTCCGTCGCGCGTCATTTGACGGCACTTCCCGAGTTTGAAACCGAAAATTCGCGTCAAAACAGTCAAACGGGAAAGGGACGTTCCCGCCTGGTTTCGCAGCTCGAAAACGCGGAGATCCCGTTCTACGCGCTGGATTCTTTCCGGAATCGGTACAAGACGCGAAATCTTGAGGACGGGCTGATCATCACCAACGAGAGAGGAAGCCGCCAGGACGTGAACCAGTGGCGTAAACTCCTCGATCTGACCGACGGCGCAGACGCTGGAAGTGGGATGGTGGGCCGTACGCTCGAAAATGACGAAACGCTCTACAATAATATTTTCGCGATGGGGCTTCAGGAGCTCCAACGACTCTCGGTCCTGAATTCCACCGAAGCGTCCAAGCGCCTCTACGATTTGAGTACGGGATTGACCCGCTACTCCTCAGCGAGAATTCTGGCGGAACTGATTCGGACTCGCCAGCGGATCTTGGGCGAAAATGCGTTTCCGGAACCGCTGAAAACGGAAGACCTTCAGTGGTGCGACGACTTTTCGACCCCCGTTTTTCTGCGTGAATCGGCCGGATTTCAGAGAATTCCGCCTTACGAAATCACCTCCCTGCTGAATTACAGTCAGATCCTCCAGAAACAGCAGAAGAATATTCAGACTCAAAACAAAAAGTACGGGAAAATCAACTCCGAAAAAACGGCCCTTTCCGAAAATATTCGGAAGTTGGAAGACGAGATCCAGCAGCAAAAGCACAAGATCCACATTTTGGAAATCGCCCGCGACGTTCAGGAAACCTGGAACCAAAGAGCGGACCTGGACTCGCAGATCATCGCGTTTGGCGAGCAAAATCCCGACTTGATCGAAGTCTCCGACCGGGAAATCGAACACCTGAATGAAAACCTCAAAAAACTGGGGAAAATCCACCAGGAAGTTCAGACGATCAAGGAAAACCGCTCCCAGTTCCAAAGCGTTTTGGAAACCTTGAACACGAAATTCGCCGGGATCCCGCTAAACGCGGAGCTTCTTCAGTCGGTTCCGGCCATCGAATCGTTTTCCCAGCAGCAGGATTGGATCGAAAATCTTCGCGGCCGGCTGGAAGACCTTCACCGCCAGCGGCTCGATTCGGAAGCCCAGCTTTCCATCGACTACCGCCGCCTTGGGCTCGCGCTTCCGGATTTCGACCAGGTTTCAACCTCCGAAAAAGCGTTTCCTTACGACGTCCGAACGCTTCGGCCTCTGCGGTCTCCCATCCGCGAAATACATCGCATGCAGCGTCAGATTCAGACGACGAAAAAACACCGCCAGGAATTACTTCATGAAGCCGATGAAAACGGGCAGAAAATCGGGGCGTATTTCGACGCCTGCCGCACGCGCGTGGATCGGTTCCCGCAGATTCGTCAGCTTGCCGGAATGGAGCGTTTTCCTGAAATATTCCTCCAGCCAACGCGCAAAGAGACCGCTTCTCCCGCGTCTCCCCGGATAAACGCCCTGAAAACCATGAATTTCAGCATCGCGGACGAAATCCCGCCGGAAATTCTTGCTCCCGAGTCAGTTCAGAAAAAAATTCAGGATGAAACCGGATTGGACGCTGAAAAACCTGCTTCCCAAATTGACGTAAACGCGCTTTCGGCTCTCCTGGGCGAAGTCCTGGCCAATTTGCGCCGGAAGGAAATGCACGTCACGCAGTTGAGCACGACGTTGAAAAAGCTCGCGCCTTTGGAAAAAGAACGGGCGGAAACGCTCAAAAAGCGCCTTTTGCCGCAGCGGGAGCTTTACGCTTTGGGGACCGCGTTCATCTTTGGCCTCGCGTTGGCCCTTTTCGGATTCCTCCGTCTGACCGGCTTTTTGGCCTCCGCCAGTTCGGGAGGTTCCGCGGTCCTGATGAACCTCTTTCTCATGGTTTCCGGCTTCGCGCTTAGCGTGGCCAGCATCGCGTTTCGGGTCGTTTTCTCCCAGAAAACCGAGCGTAAAATCACGGAGCTCGAGGACGAACTAAGTGCCGCCCTTCAGCAGCGCGGACGATTGATCCGTCTTGGTTTCGGCTCGCGCGAGGACGAGATCATGGGCCTTTCCGACGCGGAAATCCTCGACCATTGCAGTCACGAAACGGAAAAAGTTTCCGACCAGACCGCTTTTCTTGAAAAAGAAATCGCGGAAGCGGAAAATGCTGGAATCAACGCCTCAAAACGATCCGCTCTTTTGTTGGAAGCAAAGTACGATGGCGGGCGGCTGCGCAAACTCTCGCACGGGTTCAGGCAGGCGAAAGAAAGACGGACGGAGGTCCTGAAATCGCTGAATCTTCCGGAAAACTGGAAGGCTTCGAATATTCGTCTGCTGATGGACGCATCCGACCGGATCCACGAGCTTTGGCGCCGCAGAAACCGCGACATCGAGGACTTCCAGCTCTACGAAAACGAGCTGAAACTGCTGGTTGAGCGTCTGCGAAAACTTCTGCCGGTTTTTGGGCCGAACTTCGAGCAGGAAATGCAGGGCGGGGATTCCCGATTCCCGTTTGCACCGGGGATTTTCGCGGAAATGCAGACCCGAATTCAGAAAGAACGTGAGCGGGAGCAGGGGAGAAAAAGCCTGGAGCAAAAAATCCACTCAAACCGCCTTGGAATCCGAAAACTCAAATCGGAGTTCAGGAAAAAAGCCCAAATTCGCGCCCAGCTGCTCGAAAACTCAGGCGTGGAAGACGAAAAAGGCCTCAAGCGGAAACTCGAGTCTTTGAATCAGTTGAAAGAACTCCGCGAAAAACGGCGTGAACTTCAAAAAGAAATCGATTCCGTGGTCCAATTCGCGTGCACTGAATCGATGCTCTGGGAAGTGTACGAAAATAATTCGCCCGAGCAGATCGAGGAAAAACGCAAAATCCTCCTCAACTCGCTCGCGGAAAATGAGTTCCAGCTTGCGTCCGCCCAAAAACGCTCGGCCGAATGTGAGGCGATCCTGGAAAAAATCATTTCGGATGATTCCCCAATGCGAATTCAGTACGAGCTGATGAAAACCCAGGCCCAAATCGGTCACGCGGTGAATTCCTGGCGCATACTGGCTTTGACGCAGCGTCTGATCGAGACGATCCAGCGCACGTACCGGCTCAAACGTCAGCCCAAAACGCTGGAGTGCGCATCCGGATTCCTCCAGGAAATGACGGAAGGAAAGTACTCTCGGGTCTGGACGCCGGTCGATGAGGACATTTTATTCGTCCAGCGCTCCGACGGAACGGTTTTCTCCACCGAGCAGCTTTCGATGGGGACCCGGGAACTGCTCTACCTTGCCATTCGGTTGGCGCTCATTGACGAGTACCGCCGGCGGAATATTTTCCTCCCGATCATTCTGGACGATGTTCTGGTGAATTTCGACCGTGTGCGTGCAGTCGCCGCCGCCAAAGTTTTGACCCACTTCGCCGGTGACCAGACCCAGATTTTCTTCTTTACCAGCCACGAGCACATTCGTGAGATTTTCGAGCAGGAAAATGCCGTCATTTGCGACATGGGAAAGTAAAAAAAACCGAGCCGTCAGATTTTTTGAGCGAATATACGCTTTTTAAAACGTCGCAGAATTAAGCCTCAAAAGACACTGGGGTTCATTTCGCCACTCTAAATTCCTTATTTTTCAAAAAATTATCAAATCTTTTCTCAAAACCGGGTTTTCAGTCTTGATTTTTTTTGTGAAAATAATATATTATACATTTTAAAGTAAATTACCAGTTTTAATATTTATATTTACCAATCAGTGGAGCGGAAAATGTCACAAGAGACCGATCGGCCGAAACTCAAAATTCCGGAATTCAAGAAAGACGATGCGGAAGTCACCTGGTGGGTCAACGGGCGTGATACCAAACCGAGATCAACTCTTCGTCGTGAGAGACGCAGGCGTTTCATCTACACCGTCATTTTTGTGATCATGATTCTGATCTTTGGTGGGGCCGTTTTAACTGCCTCGATTTACGGAATCATTTATTCACTGCGTCCCGTCGGGCGGGATGTGATGACTCCGAAAGCCCAAATCTGCGCGACCTTCAGCTCCGGTCACAAAGAAGCCGTGGAAGATCTTATGTACTCTCCTGATGGCTTGTTCCTGGTGACGGCTTCCGAAGATTCCACGTCGCTGGTTTTGGATGCATTTACCGGTGAGGTCCTTCGCCGTCTGGAAGGGCACAAGCAGGGCGTCACCTCTTTGGATGCCGTTTCGCTCCTTCGGGAACCGACGAAAGACCGCGATCGGGCACTTGCCGCGCTGCGGATTTTGACTGGAAGCAAAGACATTCGGGCGATTTTCTGGAACACGGAAATGAATCCTCCGATCCAGCAAAGACTCGGTGATTCGGAAGACGCTTCGGAAGACGACTCGCTCCTTTTCGAGCTTCCTCCCGGACATACCAAAGCGATCATGGACGTCGCGCTGAGCGTGGACGGCCGATACGCACTGACCGGAAGCCTCGATAACCGGTTCCTGCTCTGGGATACGACGACCCATTCCCTGATTCGCACCGAAATGGAGGCCGATGAGGACGTGGACGCCCTGAACGTCGAGCTGAAGCAGCCGCATAACGGAGCGGTGCTTGCCGTCGCGTTCAGCCCCAACGGAAATACTTACGCCTCGGGAAGTGAAGACTGCACGGTCAAACTCTGGGACAGTAATTCGGACCGTCTGATTTCCACTCTGACGGGGCATAATTCGGCCGTGACCTCTCTGCAGTACGGCAGTTCGGGGAATGTTCTCCTTTCCGGGAGCCGCGACACGCGAGTGTACCTCTGGAGCACTCTGAACGGTGCCCCGATTCAGATTTTCCAGGCCGAAAATGAGATCATCGACGCAGAAATCAGTCAAAACGAGCGTTACGTCCTCACCAATATGTACGAGAACACGGCCGTTCTGTGGGACGCGAAAACCGCCAAAAAACTGGTCCAGTTTGAAGCGCCGGAGCGCATTACGGCCCTGGCTCTCAGCCCGGTCCAGGCCGATGGTTTCCCGCTTTACGTCGCCGTGGCTACCGTCGAAAATCAAATCGTGGTTTTCAGCACGCGGAAAATCATCGAAAAGAATAAAAAGTAAGAAACGCTTCTGCAGTTCTTTCCTTTGAAAATTTTCAAAAAATAAAGGCCGGCTTGAAAGTCGGCCTTTTTCATAGGGTTTCGAATCTTTCAAAGATTGAGGGGAAACGAATCACCAGCTGTACGAAAGCCCCAGGTTTCCAGTGTGGATCGTGGCCCTGCTGTTCGTCAGGACGTCGTACCCTCCGAAGAACGTCCAGCGGGATGAAGTGTCTGCCGTCAGACCAAATCCGAGCCAGGCGTAGTCACGGCCCAGATTCGAGCTGGTGACGAAGAAAGTCGCCGACTCATCATTGAACGCATTGTCCGACGGATTGTTGTAGGCCGACTGCCCCGGGAGGGCCGAAGCCGCGTAGTTCGGATTGCTGAACCGATTCTCGATCGTCGTCTGCGTGTCGCAGAATTCATGGACCCATGAACCGCGTAAATTCAGACCGAAGACCACATTTTCCCTTCGGTGGCAGCAGCTCAGACGCGCGCCGAGTTCCGGACGCAGGGAGTTCAGGTCGTACCCCGAGGAACGCAGCGCCGTGACGTATTCGTCGCCGCCGGACTCGATCATGTCTCCCATGCTCATGTGGATGAACGTCAAACCGACAAACGGATGCAAAAGCAGGCGGTCTTCGGCAAAACTCAATGTCAAGGCCGTTTCGAAACGAATCGACTCCTGTAAGCCCCCGCGTTCTCCTTCATGCTGGCGGGCGATTTGGGCGTGTTCGCCGCCAAAGGCTACGTAACGCGAGGACTGGAAGCTTCCGTACGAAAGGTTTCCGCTCGCCATGATGTAGCCGTACTCGTTCAGGTACAGACCATAAAGACCGAGGTCGTAGTAGTCGGTTTTCGAGCCCGAAGCGACTTCACGTTCGGAAGCCCGGACGTTCTGGTACTGGAAATACGTGCCGCCGCGGAAGTTGAACGACCGGATGAAATCGCAGCCCACGATCACGCCCGCCGAGTCGTAAGTGCTCCCCTGACCGTTTCCGTCGGACTTGAAATTCCCGCTGTTCCCCACGAAACCGCCCCAGAGATTATGCCCGTTCAGTTCCGGTTCGTCGTACACGCAGTCGATCGGCCGGATGAAGTTGGCGAGATTCTGGTGCGCGAACCACGTGTTCTGCATGCCGAGCAACCCCTGGTTGGAGTAGATCGCTCCGGAGAGCTGATCGAGATTTCCGAGGGAATCGCCGCCCGATTCGCGTGAGTCATCCAGCGCTTCCAACACTTTGAAGAGGTCGCCCTCGTCGTAGGAGTCGTTCGTCGTGTTGATGGAGTACGCGATGCGGTCGACGTACTTCCCGACGGCCTGCTGATCCTCCGAAGCCCCCTCAAGGTCGCCGTACGTGTAATCGCGGCGCAGGGAGACCCAGTACTCGTTCTGATTGTAGAAGCCCTCCGCGTGGAAGAGTTTCGGGATCGCCGAGGAAATGTCGCTTGACGGCGTGATCGAGGAGTTTTCGCCGTAAGCCGAATTCGTCGCCGTGATGGTCAGCGGACTGTTCACGGTCAGGCCGTGCGTCTGTTCCTGGTCCTCGCTCCACGTTGGATCGTGATTCAGCGCGCCGGCTTCCGACCCTTCCACGAGCAGGAACGCGTAGTCTTTGCCGACTTCCAGCCGCTCGCCGTAGAAGTTGATCGTCCCGCCGTTCAGCGTCGCCGCGCCGTTGACGGAGATCTTGCTCGTTTTGCCGTCGTAAACCTGGACGTTGATCGTGCCTGTCGATTCGTTCGTGAAGTCCTGGTCCACGATGATGTCCTTGAAGCCCGTGAGCGTGCCGGCGTTGGTGAAATTCCCGCTGATCGTCGTGTGCGTCGTGTCGGCGATCAGGCCGTTTTCAGCGTTCGTCACGTTTCCGGTCACCTGGAAGTTGGTCCCGGCCGGGTTTCCGAGAATCTGGCCCTCGTTCTGCACGTCGCCGTTCGAGGTGATGGAATCGAACGCCTGGATCGTGCCATCGGCCGAGTTCTGGATCCCGTTCGCGGTCAGGGTGGAGTTGGTCCCTGTGCCCGAAATGAGGTTTTCGTTCTGAAGTTCACCCGCCACGTTGACCGTCTGGAAGTTGGAAAGTTCGCTCTGGTTCGTGAGCTTGCCGTTCTGGTTCAGGACCGAGTTGGCCCCGGTCCCTTGAATCAGGCCGGCATTGGTGAGGTCCGAGTCGTTGGTGACGGTCCCGAAGCCCGCGACCGTGCCGCTGAAGGCGCCGCCCTCGCCGGTGAGTTCGCCGGTTTTCAGGCTGGCGGTCGAGGTCCCGATCCCCAGGATGGAGCCGGAAACGTTGGCCGTCCCGGTCACTTCCAGCGCGTCGAGGTTTTGGATCGTCCCGGCATTTTCGAACTCCCCGAACATGTAGTTCGAGCCGGCCCCGGACGCGGTGATCGTCGCATCCGCTTCGTTCGTGACTTTGCCGGTCACGTCCGCGCTCTCAAAGTTGGAGATCTCCCCATTCCCTTCGTTTCGCAGCTCGTTACGGACCAAAAGGCTGGAATTTTTACCGGTGCTTGCAAGGATCCCGGAGTTGGTCAGGTTTTCATCCACTGCCAGCTTTTCAACGCCTCCAACGGTCCCGGCATTTTCGAGCTCCCCGAACGTGTAGTTCGAGCCGGCCCCGGACGCGGTGATCGTCCCGTCGGCCGAGTTGGTCACTTTGCCGGCCACGTCTGCGCTCTCGAAGTTGGAAACGTCCGCCTCGTTGGTCAGGTTTCCGCCGATCGAGAGTTTGGAGTCTTTGCCGGTGCTCGCGAGCGTCCAGGAGTTGGTCACGTTTTCCTTCGCGACGAGTTTTTCAACGCCGCCCATCGTGCCGGCATTTTCCAGATCGTCGAGGAACTTGAAGAGTGAGCCTTCGCCCGTGCCGAGCATCGTGCCGGAGTTGGTGACCGGGCCTTCCGAAAGGAACGTGGTCGTTTCGAGCTGGCCGCTGTTGGTCAGGCTCCCGACGGAAACCGATTCGAAGTTTTTGATGTCGCCCTGATTTTCAACGGCTCCGAACGCGATGAAGGTCGAGGCGAAACCTTTGCCGTAAATCAGAGCGCCCTGCGCGTTGGTCACGTCCTGGTCCACTTCGATGAATCGGGCGTTGAGGATCGACCCCGAGTTCGCCAGACTGCTTTTCGCCTTGATCCCGGCCGAGACGGTGAGGGCCTCCATCGTGCCGGAGTTCGTCAGGTCGTCCGTCACGGTGATCTGGTTCCCGAAGTTGAGCGTTCCGGTGTTCTGCAGGTCGGCCAAAATGTTTGCGCTCCCGACGAGCGTCGCGGCCCCGGCATTTTCCAGGCCGTTCATTTCGGAGTTTCCGCCGACCGTCAGGGCCCCGTTTGCGCTGATCGTCGTGCGGCCGGACTTCACGTTCCCCGCGATGATGGTCTCCGCGTCTGTTTCGAGCGTGCCGGAAAGCTCCGCGTTCCCGCCGACCGCCAAAGAACCGGATTCACCGACTTTCGCGGCGTTGGCCTTCACGTTCCCCGCGACGGTCGTTTCGCCGTCGGCCTCCAAATCTCCCGCAAGCTCCGCGTTTCCGCCGACCGCCAAAGAGCCGGTTTCCGCGACTTTCGCGGCGTTCGCCTTGACGTTCCCCACGATGGCCGTTTCACCGTCGGCTTCCAGATTGCCGGAAAGATCCGCGTTTCCGCCGACCGCCAGGGTTCCGGTCTCGCTGATTTTCGCGTCTTTCGCTTTCACGTTCCCCACGATGGCCGTTTCACCATCGGCCTCCAGATCGCCCGAAAGCTCCGCGTTCCCGCCGACCGCCAAAGAGCCGGTTTCCGCGACTTTCGCGGCGTTCGCCT
>JAFSMO010000110.1 GCA_017447865.1 Thermoguttaceae bacterium | reverse complement strand
TTTTATGCTTATTTTAACGAGTTACACAATAAAAAAAGACCGGAAAATAATTTCCGGTCTGAAGTGGGCACGCCAAGATTCGAACTTGGGACCTCCGCCTTATCAGGGCGGCGCTCTAACCAACTGAGCTACATGCCCGAATGTTGATGCCGGATTAAACTTGCTTTTACCTGAAGTTCAAAATAGTATAGCACTTTTTACGATTTTGTAAAGGGGGGGAAGGGGAGTTTTGCAAGTTTTTTTGGTTTCCTCCCCCCGCTTTTCGCTCTCATTCACGAACAAAAACGACCCGGTCCAGGTAAACGCCCTGGATTTTTTTCGGCTGGTTCATCGGCGCGACCCAGAAGTAGGCCGTCGGGGGAAGAACGTGCGTGCCGAGGTCGAGGCGCGTGTAAGTCGGGCCCGAGGCCTGGTTCGTCGGGATCGCGCGCTGGAAGACCGGTTTCCACGGGGCCGGGTCGAAGACCCCAACCTGGAAACCCGGAGCAGGGGAGTCGGGTGCGGAGGCGTCGCAACGGAGCCACGCGTAAATGTGGAAGCGGGGTTCCGCGCTGGCCGTTTCGGTCGATCCTGAGACCGGTTTCAGCGAGTAGATCGCCTTCGGGATCGGGAGATGGATCGCCCAGACCGTGTGGTTCGGGAGGAGTTTTCCGGCCAGACCGTTCGAGGCCGCCGGGTCGTCGAACAGGTCGGTCCATTTGCCGGGCTCACGCAAAATCATGTCGCATTCCTGGGCGTCGTAGCAGCTTTCGGCCGGGATCGCGTCCACAAACGGGTCGGGGTTGACCGGCGCCTTGCACTTTTCGTACACCTCATTGTTCTTTTTCAAATTCGACCGGAGGAATTCACAGTAAGGGTCCAAAAAGCAAACGTCGCCGAACTCGGTGCAGCGCTCGACGTTCAGCTCGTGCAGGTACTTCACCAGACTTTCGAGCGCAGCCTCGGGATCTTTGGGGCCGTTGAAGGGCTGGCCGGTCCGTTCCGCGTCGGTTTTCAGGCGGTAGTAGTAGAGGAGGGCCGTCAGGTCCATCGGGATGCGGTCCCGGCGGACGCGCTCCACCGTGCCGGCGTACTTGACCGGGTCGGCCTTTTCCTGACGCTCGGCCGCGGCCGCGGCCTGGTCCATCAGTTCCATCGCCCGGTTGAAGGTTTCGAGGTCCATCCACCCCAGGACGTTTTTCTCGTAGCAGTGGAGATGGATCCCAGAGGCCTGCGCGCGGTCATGGATCAGCTTCAAATATTCCTGGAGGATCGGGCCCGCCTCGTCGCCGTAGTAGCCGCGCATGAAGAGGTCGTACTGCTCGCGTTCGTCGAGGTCCGGGTTCCACATCAGTCGGGAAAGGAGCCAGTTGCGCAGGCGCACGAAATCGCCCGCCACGCAGAAGGCGTCGCCCTGGGCGAAGTAGCCGAAAGCCCCTTTTTCGATGAAGAAACGCAGGTCGGGGATCAGGCCGCGGAAGTTCGGGTGGGGGGTCATGTAGGACGAAAAGCAGGTGGTGTACTGCCAGATGATCAGTTTGTCCGTGATGGCGGACCAGTCGTCCACGGCTTTCAGGAAGTTTTCGTTGGCCGGGTCCTTCCGGTCCTCCATCGGGTACAGGTAGCCGGCGCCCATGCTGCACAGACGGACCGCGACGCTGGAATTCGGCCGCACTTTTTTCGGCGCGGCCTGCGTGTACTGGTACGCCAAAGTATCGACGTAAACGTCGGGGTAAACCTTTTGAATTTCGTCCGCGACCCGATTGCAGAACTGGATCATGGTGCCGGAGGGGCTTCCGTTTTCTTCGTCCACGGCCCGGCATTTGGCGCACCGGCAGTTTCCGCCCCAGTCGTTTTGCGTCACGGAGACGTACTTCGCGCCCGGCTCCTGAGCGAGGAGCTCCAGAGTGTTTTTCACGTACTCGCGGAACATTTCTTCGTTCGTCAGGCAAAGCTGGGCCCGTTCGCTCGTCCTCTTCCCGTTGATCTCGCTGTACCACTCCGGGTGGTCCTTGAAGTACTTCGAGGGGGGCAGAATGACGTAAAACGAGTGGAACGCCGAGTTTCGGGCTTTGAAGTAGAGCAGGTGGTCGCTCCCGCCGTACTCGGGCGGAATGACGGAGCGGTTTCCGTTCGAGTGCGTTTTGGACGAAACGTTCTGGCGGAGCCGGGCCTGGAAAATGCCGTCAAAACCGACGCGGTAGTGCGCCTCACGCAGTTTCAGCTTCGGGGCGTACGTCACGTCGAGCGGAGGCAGAACGATCGACGCGCGGTGCGGGACGGTCCGTTCCGAGTCGCTCCACCAGTGAACGCCGAGCTGGTCCTCAAGCAGAGAGTAAACCGCGTACAGCGTGCCGCGTTTCGGGTGGCCCGCCAGAATGAGGGAGTCGCCGAGCGTCTTGATGCGGATCCCGTCGTAGCCGAGTTTTTCCGGGTCGAACTCCGGAAGAAGCTCGCGGACCCGGGGGGAATCGCCGACGTAAATTTTCGTTTTGGTCTGAGGGTCGGACGCGGTTTCATTCAGTTCCGAAAGGGAAACGATCGAAAACGAGCCGCCGGTCATCAGGTCCAGGTGCTCTTTGAGTTCCTTCGCCGCCGTCTGCTCGACCGGGGTCGGGGAGTCGGAAAGCACGATGACCGCGCACGGAGCGCCGCCATCCGAAAGCCGCGTCTCGGCGGAGAGCAGGGCCGGAACCGAAAGGAAAAACGCGAAAAAAATCAGGGAGTAAAAACGCATGGGACCTCCAAAAAAGGTGGGCGGGAAATGAATTTTGAACGCTGGAAAAGCCCGGGGGCTTAGTCCAGGAACCAGGTGACGAGCTGACGCAAATCCCCGGCCGTGAATTTCGCCGCGGTTTTTTCCCGGTAAAACTTCCGCTGGGCCTCGAATTCCGGACCGGTTTGGGAATCCATGAGCCGATCGGCTTCGGGGGTTTTGCCAAGCTCCCGGAGAGCCAAAGCCGAGAGCAGGGCGGAAACCGGTTTTTTCTCCCAGACTTTCTGCTGGGCCGCGTCCAACGGCGTGACGATCCGCTCGAGAAATTCCGGTTTTTTCGTGCACAGGAACGCGATCCAGTCCTCCAGCCGCTCGTCGCAAAGGTCGGGGTAAGGTTTCCCGGAGCCGAGATTTTCCGGCCAGAGGCGCGCGCATTTGGACCATTCCATCGCCTGGGCGGGATTTCCGGCCTCGAACGCCTCAACCGCAAGATTCAGCGTGGCGCGATGCCAGAGATTCCGGGCCAGCAGACTCCCTTCCTCGGGGAGAAAGACCGCGTTTTTCAGGAACTCGTACGCCTCCGCATCCCGGTGGTTCATCATGATGGCGCGGGCACGCAGAAGGACCAGGCTCGTGTTGGTCGGAAACTTCTGAATGTACTCGGCCGTCAGCGCGTCCAGGTCACGCTCCCAGCCATTTTCGGCGAGCCACGCGGCAAGTTTCGAGGCGTAACGCGGCGTTTTCGGCTCGAGATGGAACGCGTGCTCCAGGTCCTTTTTCACGTTTTCTTTCGGCCCGCCCTGCGACTGGGAAAGCTCGGCGCGGAAAGCGTAAAACGGTGCGTAGTCCGGAGCCTCACCGCACTCGCGCAGAATTTCCAGCGCACGTTTCGGCTTTTCGAGCGCCGCGAGCAACGTCGCCAGCAAGAAGCGGGGCCTCCACGACTTTCCGTTTTCTGCCGCCCACTGGAAGACCTCCAGCGATTCGGGCCGGAACGGGAAGCAAAAGTCCAGCGGCTGGTTTTCCGCCTGAGCAAGCCGATCCGCTTCCTTCTTCAAAAAGGCGGACCAGTAAAGAAGCTCCGTCCGCTGCAGATCGGGGCGTTTCAGGGCCGTTTCGATGATTCGCAGCGCGTCGAATTCAAGGCCGACCGTTTTGTACCACGCGGCCAGTTCGAGGAACGTTTCGTGCGGGAGTTCGCACTGAACGGAGGCGAGAAAAGCCGACTCTTCCAATTCGCCATGGAGGAAAAGCTCGGCCAGCGGAAGGGCCTGAAGCGGGTGCGCGGCGGTGAATTCCTTCAGGAGTTTCAGGTCCGCGGGAGACTCGCCCCGTTCCGCTTGCGCGTGCCGCCGGGCGGCAGAAAGGGCGCCGATCGCGTCGGCGTTCAGCGCGTTAAAGATCAAAGCCTGGCGGGCGGCTTCGGCGGCGCGGGTCCACTCGCCCGCTTTCAGGCGCGCTTTGGCCAGACCCGTGAAACCGGCGGAGCGGCAGGAATCCGAAAGGACGCAGACCGAAAACGCTTCTTTCGCGTCCACGAGTTTTCCGGTCCGCAGAGCCGCCAGGCCGAACTGGTAATTCGCCGCGGCGTCGTAAGAGTCGATTTCCAGGGCCTTTAGCGCCCAGTCGGCCGCTTCGTTCCAGTCCCCGCGCCGGTTGGCGTTTTCCGCCAGACCCACGTACGCCGGGACGTAGAGCGGGTCCTTTTCCACGCACGCCCGGAACTTTTCGTCCGATTTCGCGTAGTCGTGGCCGCGCATCCACTCGCACCCCATCAGGTAATCCGCCGAGGGGCTTTGAATTTTGTGCTGGTCCAGACTGGAAATCATCGGGCGCGCCAGATCGGTTTCCTGATCCCCCGGCCAGGCCAGAAGATTTTCACCGGGATTTTCCCCAATGACGACGCGAAGTTTTTCGGGGTTCCGCTCAAACGTTTTTTCGACGCGGAACGGCTCGAGCGGCCGGAATTTCACCGGCGCTTCGGACGCCCAAAGAAGTTTTTCGCCGTCGTAGATCTTCACGGGGGCCTCGAAATGCTGCGCAGGGCAGAACTGAACGTTCACCCGTTTCGCGTCGGCGTCCTGCTGGACGTTCAGCCCACCGTACACGCTGGCGGCGCAGTACCCGCCGATTTTCATGACCGGCATCCAGTACTCGACCCACTGTTCGGTCGCGAACGGCGCAAACTCGCGGTTTTTGAACGGCGTGTACGAGCTTTCACCGCTGCACTGGTTGAACAGACGCCCGGCCTGAATCTCCACGTACTGCTTCGCCGGCGGGTCGGTCAGAAGGTCTTCCCAGATCATTCCCTGGCGCGAGAGGCCCCAGATCCAGACTTTCCGCCCACGTTTTCCCTCGGACGGAATGACGGACGCGACGCCAAAATCCTCGTCGTGGTGGTACACGCCGTAAAACTCCGCGAGCCGCCCGAGAACGTGGTACGATTTGTACGAGCCGAAATCGTTCTGGTCGTAAACGGAAAGGTCTTTTTGGCGCTCCTCGTCCAACGGCCAGGAATCCAGCTCACCCGCGTGCCCGATTCGGTGGGTTCCGGGTTCCACGACCTGCATCCCGCCGTCGGAGCGCACGCCGACGTTCGTCCACGTGTAGTACGGCTGGGTCTGGCCCGAGGCGTTATGCCAGTAAAACTTCATGGCGAAAACGGCAGAATCGGCCGGAAGATTGATTTCCACTTCCCAGTTCGCCCGGGTGATGAGTTCCAGCGCGCCGATGAAGCAGCTGACGCTTCCGTCGGGATTTTTACGAGCGCTCCAATCGACCGGTGACGAGCAGGAGGGGGCGTGGCCGATGATCCCCACGTTCACCTCGATCCCGCCGCTGGTCCAAGGGCCGCGCATTCCCACTTCGCGGAACTTGATGACCGGATTGGCGTAAATGATCGATTTCCCGGTCGATTTTTCGGTCACGGACCAGATTTTCCCGCCGATTTCGGGCAGGATCTCCATGGAAATGTAATCGTTGGAAAGCTCCACGACCTTCCACTTCTTCATTTCCTTCTGGATCGAGTAGCCGTCGAACCGGAAGTACGGGTAAAACCGGCTCATCGTCGGAACCGGATTCGGGTCCCCGAACGGGTAGGTCGGAAAATCTTTTTCCGTGACGCGAAAATTCGCCTCCCCAAAGAGGGCGGAAGCGAAAACCATCTGCAAAACCAGCAGAACGAGAACGGGAAGGGCTTTTCTTTTCATTTTCTTGAAGATCCGGTCAAAAAAGGTGGGAAAATATTTTCAAAAGGCGGGGGCGTTTCCATCTCACATTTCTGCAAACGCCCCGCCTCACTCAAACTCCAAACTCAACTCTCAACTCTCAACACTCCACCCTGGTTCCGTCCATTCTGCGGCAGACGAAAATCGCGTAAAGCGCCACCATGAAGAAGGCGAAGAGCGGGACGGCGTAGGCGTAGGCGATGGAGCCGGTCGAGTCGGAAATGATCCCCTGGATCTGCGTCAGGATCGCGCCGCCGCAGAGCATCGTGACCATTCCGGCCCCGGCCATTTTCGCGTCGGAGCCGAGGTTTCGCGTGCCGTAGCTGAAGACGGTCGGGAACATCAGCGACATGAATCCGGAAGCGCAGCAGAGCGCGTAAACTCCGAGCAGATTGGGACTCGCCACGACGATCCCCGTGCAAATGAAAGCGCAGACCGCGAAAAGGGCCAAAATGCTCGACGGACGGATCCGGCTCATCAGGCCGGTGCAGCAGAAACGGCCGGTGATGAAGAGAATCTGGGAGAAAATGTAGAACGTCGCGCCGCACTGTTCCGCGGTCTTGGGAATGAACCCGGTCAGGCCGACCAGCTCGCAGAAATCGTAGAATTTACTGCTGATCGGCTCGATGTTCCGGAGCGTTTCGGGCGCCGTCTGCGCGATCTGGTCGAGATTCAGCGCCACCATGCAGTACCGGACCGTGTACGACCAGCAGCTGATGTGCGACCCCACGACGAAAAAGAGCGCGATCACCGAAAGCACGTACGCCGGTTTGCGGAACAGGCGCTTCCACGTCCCGAAAAAGTCGATTTTCGTCTCGGTCTCCCGGATGTTCGGCATTCGGGTGAAGAAAATCGCCAGCCAGGTCGCGAGCAAAATCAGGCCGATCAGCGCGTACGTCGCCGAAATCGCCGAAAGCTCCGAGGATTGAATGGACGCCAGTTCCTCCGCGGGGAGTTTGCTCCGCTCCGCCGCGGTCAGGGGGCTGAGCTGGGAAAGAATGAAAACCTGGCTCAAAACGATCCCGACGAGCGAGCCGAACGGGTTGAACGACTGCGCGAGATTCAACCGGCGGACGGCCGTTTCCGGGTCGCCCATGGCGCAGACGTAACCGTTGCACGCCGTTTCCAGGATCGCCAGACCACCAAACGTCACGAGGATCGCCGCGAGGTAGATCATGTAGCACAGTCCGGGGGAGTGGTACGCGAATTTTGCCGGAAAGAACGCGAGCGTCCCGAAGACGAACATTCCGAGGCCAAGCAAAACGCCCGCTTTGTACGTGAAACGCTTCATGAAGATCGCGCCGGGAATCGCGCAGCAGCCGTAACCCAGCGCGTAGCAAACGACCTGAATCCACGCGGTCGTTCCGTCGTTGAAGCTCATGATCCGCTTGAACGCCGGGAGCAGCGTGTCCGTCATGTTATTCGCCAGGCCCCACCAGGCGAACAGAGTGGTCAAAAGGATGAAAGGCCAAAGGATTTCGCGTGAAACTATTTTCGCCATGGTTGAAATTAATTCCTGATTTTTAAAAATTTTCCTGTAATACTTCGAGGGGTCCGGGCGATTTCTTCGGGCGTTCCGACGGCGCAAATGGTTCCGCCCGCTGTGCCGCCGCCGGGGCCGAGGTCGATGATCCAGTCCGCATTTTGGATCACGTCCAGATCGTGCTCGATCACGACCACCGTGGCGCCGTGCGCGATGAGCGTCTGAAAAACGCCGATGAGCGTCTGAACGTCCAGCGGGTGCAGCCCGATCGTCGGCTCATCGAAAACGAAAATGGAATCGGACTGCGCGCGCCCCATCTCGCTCGCCAGCTTGAGCCTCTGCGCCTCACCGCCGGAAAGGCCGGGCGTTTGCTCTCCAAGCGCCAGGTAGCCGAGTCCCAAATCGTGCAAAACCTTGAGCCTCTGGTGCACGATTTTCATGTCGGCGCACGCATCCAGCGCGTGGTTCACGTCCATCTCCATCAGCTCGGGGAGCGAAAATCTGAGGCCCGTTTTGGACTCGTACCGGACGCCGTACGCGGCCCGGGAGTAGCGCGAGCCGCCGCAGTCGGGGCAGGGGATTTCCACGTCCGGGAGGAACTGAACGTCCAGGCTGATCGAGCCGGTCCCGTCGCACGTCGCGCAGCGGAGTTTTCCCGTATTGTACGAAAATTCCCCGGATTTCATTCCGGCCTTTTTCGCGTCGGGCGTTTTGGCGAAAATCTTCCGCAGTTCGTCGTGCACGTTGGCGTACGTCGCGATGGTCGATCGAATATTGATCCCGATCGGCGAGGCGTCGATCAGCTTCACCTGACGGATCCCCGCGGGGGCGACGGAAAGCACGTGGTCCGGGAGTTTCCGGCCCGCAAGCGCCGCCTGAAGCCCCGGGATCAGACTTTCCAGTATGAGCGTCGTTTTGCCCGATCCGGAAACGCCCGTCACGACCGTGAGCCGCCCTTTCGGGATCTCCGCGTCGAGTGGCTTCACCGTGTGAATGGCCGCGGTGGAGAGCCGGATCGTGCCCAGGTCGAAAATCTCGCTTTTTTCGGCTCTTTCCCGGACCAGGACCTTCTGCTTTCCCGCCAGAAACGGGCCGATCAGCGATTTGGGATTTTTGGCGATCTGCGCGACGGTCCCTTCCGCCGCGACCTGGCCGCCGGACGTTCCCGCCCCGGGCCCCATTTCGATGAGCCAGTCGGCCGCCTGCAGGATCTGGACGTCATGATCGACCAGCACGACCGAGTTCCCGTCCGCGACGAGGTCCTTCATCACGCCGGTCAGCCCCACGATGTTCGACGGATGAAGCCCGATCGACGGTTCATCCAGCACGTACAGCACGCCGGTCGTGCGGTTTCGGACGGCGCGAGCGAGCTGCATCCGCTGGCGTTCACCGGTCGAAAGCGTGGCGGAAGCGCGGTCGAGCGTCAAATATTCAAGCCCCAGGTCCATCAGCCGGCGGGCCGCGCCCTGGAACGACTCGCAGATGCTCCGCGCCATTGGCCGCATTTCCTTCGGGAGCGATTTCGGCACGCCATCGACCCAGCGGATCAGTTCCGAAAGCGTTTTCGTGCAGGCCTCGGCGAGTGAAATGCCGCGCAGTTTCGGGGCGCGCGCCGCCTCGCTGAGCCTCGTGCCGCCGCAGTCGGGGCAGACGTCCTGCTTGAGGAATTTCTCGACGCGCTTCATGCCCGACTCGTCCTTCACTTTCGCCAGAGCGTTTTCCACCGTGTACGTCGCGTTAAAGTACGTGAAATCCAGCTCCCCGGCAGAGGGTGAATTCTTGGCGTGGTAAAAAATGTGCTTTTTCTCGGGCGGGCCGTGGAAAACGATTTCCCGCTCTTTCCGCGTCAGTTCCCGAAACGGCACGTCCGTCCGGACGCCCATCGCCCGGCAAACGTCCGTCATGAGCGACCACATGAGCGAGTTCCACGGCGCGACCGCCCCTTCGTCGATCGTCAGCGACTCGTCCGGGACCAGCGTCGATTCGTCCACCGTGCGGACGGTTCCGATCCCGTCGCATTTCCGGCACGCCCCCTGACTGTTGAACGCGAGTTCCTCGGCGCCGGGAGCCATGAATTTCGTGCCGCAGACCGGGCATTCGATTTCCAGACCGGCCGCGACGTTCAGGCTCGGCTCCGCGTAGTGGCCGTTGGGGCAGCGGTGAGAAGCGAGGCGGGAAAACATCAGCCGCAAACTGTTCAGAAGCTCCGTTCCGGTCCCGAAAGTGCTGCGGATCCCCGGGATCCCGGGCCGCTGATGAAGGGCCAGCGCGGCGGGAACGTAAAGCACTTCATCGACCTGGGCCTTTGCCGCCTGGGTCATTCGCCGCCGGGTGTAGGTCGAGAGGGCTTCCAGGTACCGCCGCGACCCTTCCGCGTACAAAACGCCCAACGCCAGCGAGGATTTCCCCGAGCCGGAAACCCCCGCCACCGCGACGATCTGGTTCAGCGGAACGTTCAGGTCAATATTCTTCAGATTGTGGACCCGAGCACCGCGGATCTGAATGGCGTTCGGTCGAAAGTCTGCGGTCATTTTCAAAGGTGGGGGCTTTCAATGGTGGGGACTGGAAATTTCCTTGGGGTAAAACTCAAAGCACGCGCGCCCGGTCCGTGATCACGAGCGGTGCGTCGTAAACCGGGATCTCAGTGAGCGTGAGTTTTTCGCCGTCACGCTGAATATTTTTCGCCGGGATCTCGTAAATGCGGCCAGTCAAAACGTCCACCAGGACCGGATCGGCAATCTGCGCGTTTTCCAGCGTCCAGGTCACGGCCCGCGCCTCATTCGAATCGGAGGGGATCTGCGTCCCGTCCCAGAAAACGAGCAGGTCCTGCTTTTTCGCGGCGTCGCGGAACGCGTACCACGTCACGTTTTCGTCCGGCACGCTCGCGGCGTACTCTTTCTGACGCTCGAGCGAAAGGTCGAAAAGCGACGCAATATTCTGGACCGTGTAGTACGCCATTTTCACCTTGGCGAGCGAGTTTTTGTCGTTGATCTTCAAAAGCCCTTTCCGGTTGATCTCGCGGCCCGTGTGGTCGAAGTCGCAGATCGTGAAAACCGACGAAATGACGTCGTGACCCAAGTCGCCCAACATGCGGCGGGAGTCCCATTTCGCCTGCGTCAGTTCACTCCACGGATGGTTGGAAAGCGCGAATTTATGCGCCAGTTCGGACGGGCAGCCGTTTTCTCCCTGCCAGAGCTGGAGCTTGTGCGGGTAAGAATCGACGATTTTCTGAAGCGCCGTCACGTTTCCGTACGAAGTGTCCGGATTCGGCGCGTAGCCGTGGTAGATGAGCCACGTGAAGAGGTTCATTTTCCCCTCACGCTCGAAGACGTCGAGGCACGCTTTCACGAATTCCGGTTTATTCGTCGCAAGCGAAAGCGCCCCGATCCGGGCGTCCGGGATCACGCGCCGAATCGTCTCGGCCGTCCGAATGTTGAACATGGCGATCTCTTCGGGCGTTTTTTTCTTCCCGGCCGT
This sequence comes from Thermoguttaceae bacterium, assembly GCA_017447865.1. GTDB lineage: Bacteria > Planctomycetota > Planctomycetia > Pirellulales > Thermoguttaceae > RGIG3701. The sequence goes on along the minus strand of JAFSMO010000110.1, from coordinate 68,100 downwards.
GTATTTTCCCGAAATGTCCGGCTCGTTCCACATCGCAAAGTCGCGGACCTTCCCTTTGTAGCGGGTCGCGAGCGCTTCCACCCAGCGGTCCCACGCGGCAAGGCCTTCCTCCGAGACGGGGAAACCCGCGCCGAGGTCCCAATCCCCGCCGCCGGGGTAGATCGGGTTCCCGTAGTCAGTCTCAAGCCAGATTTCCAACCCGCGGGCGATCGCATCGTCGATCACGGCGTCGAGCCACGCGAAATCGTAAACGCCCTTTTCCTTCTCGGTTTTGGCCCAGCCGGCCTGAAGGCGGATCCGGCGGATCCCCAGTGGCGCGACGTACTCTTTGTACGTTTCCCAGAAAATGTAGTCCCGGTCGAGCGTCTCGCAGCCGAGCGTCCAGTTCTGCCCGGCCGTGATTTCCGGGGCGGATTTCGGGCGGACCGTCCCCAGAACGTTCCAGTCGGCGCCGGGGCTGAACGTGGTCTGGACCCGGGAGTCCGAGCGGTCCAGCATTTGCGCCGACGCGCCGGCCGCCGTGAGGATGAGACTCAACACGAAAACAAAAGCGAAAAGGAAAAAGGGTTTTTTCATGACGATCAGCCCTCCAGCATCGCGGCGACGGAACTCCAGCTCATCCCGAAGAGGCGCGCGCCCTCGGTATACATCGCCTTGAGGGTTTCCAGCGAGCGGATCCCTCCGGCGGCTTTGATCCCGCACTGGTCGCCCACGGCGGCTTTCATGATGCGGACGTCCTCGACGGTCGTTTTCTTCGAGGAGGGCCAGCCGGTGGACGTCTTGATCCAGTCGGAACCGACTCCGCAGGCGATCTTGGCGGCCATGGTGATTTGCTCCGGCGTCAGGTACGGCGTCTCGAGGATCGTTTTCAGGACGATCCCCTCGGAGGCTTTGCGGATCGCCTTGAGGTCCTCCTCGACGCGCTTCCACTCGCCGGAAAGGGCCAGGCCGATCTGCATCACGCAGTCCAGTTCGTCGCAGCCGAGTTCGATCATGCGCTCGACTTCGTAAACCTTGACGCATGTCCGGTGTGTGCCGTCGGGGAAACCGACCGTTCCGCCGATTTTGATCTGGCGTTTGCCTTCACCGGCACGCCGGGCGTTCATCCCGAGCACTTCCGGCATGACGATCTCGTAATTCCCGCCGAGGAGGAAAATCCCCGAGGTACTAAAGCGATCGGCGTAGGCAATCGTCTGACGCGCGTCTTCCAGAGTCGATTGGGCCTGAACGGCCGAGCAGTCGATCATGGAGGCGATTTCTTCAAGAGTCAATTCTACTGCGGGTTTTGTAAGCATCTTCGTTCAGTTAGGAGTTAGGAGTGGGGAGTTAGGAGTGAAATACGAATTTAGAATTCAGTATAGCACGTTTCCGTTAAAAGTCAAGTTCCTGAAAAAAATTTCCTGAAAAATTTTTCCGGGGGCTTTTTTTTTCTGGGGGATTTGTTATACTGGAAAGAAAACAGGAAATGAAATCTTTCCCGCGGCCGCTTTTCGCGAAGCGTTCATTCCTGATTCCTCCCTCCCAATTCCTCACTCCTAACTCCTAACTAAAAAAAGGTTTCCGCTCATGAAAAGTTTCATCGTTTACGCTGACGGTTCCCGCCGAATTGAAGAAATGCCGATGCCGACGTACGGGGAGTACGACGCGCTGGTGAAAATGGAGTCCTGCGGCATTTGCAACGGGACCGACATGAAAATCATCCACGGGAAGTTCAAAGGGATCGAAAACTACCCGGTCGTTTTGGGGCACGAAGGCGTCGGCCGGGTCGTGGAGATCGGCGCGAAAGTGCGGAATTACAAAATCGGCGACCTCGTTCTGCTCCCGTTCTGGGGCGACGTTCCGGAAGGTTACTGGAGCGCGTGGGGAACGTACTCCGAGTTCAACACGGTGACGGACGCTCAGGCCCAATTCGACGACGGGCTGATCCCCGGGGAATTCGCCTGGGCGCAAAACGTCCTGCCGGAGGGCTTCGACCCGATCTCCTCCGCCATGATCATCACGTTCCGCGAAGTGCTCAGCACCGGCAAGATCTTCGGGCTGGAAGCGAACAAAAGCATCTGCGTCCTGGGACTCGGGCCGGTCGGTTTGAGTTTCGTCAAGTTCGCGAAACTGCAGGGGATGGGGCCGATCATCGCGATCGACGTCCAGGACGAGAAGCTCGAGCTTGCGAAGAAAATGGGCGCCGACTTCACGATCAACGGCAAGACCCAGGACATTAAAGAGACCGTGCGTGGGATCTGCCCCGACGGCGTGGATTTCGCGCTGGATGCGGTGGGGGTGAACGCCTTTATTAATACGGGTCTGGAAATCATCAAACCCGGCGCGAAGATCTGCGTGTACGGCATTTCGGAGATCCAGCACACGGAGATCGACTGGAGCCGCTGCCCGTACAACTGGACGCTGCAGTTCAACCAGTTCCCGTCGAAGAAGATGGAGTCGGAGGCCCACCGCCAGATTTGCGCGTGGATCCAGAACGGCGTGCTCGACCCGAACGATTTCATTTCGCACGTTTTCGACTTCGCGGACATTAACGAGGCGTTCGACAAAGTGGAGCGCAAAGACCCGATGATGAAAATGGTGGTCCGGTTCTGATTTGGAGTGCGATGATACAGTCGCGCAAGCGACATTCATCGCTTTCCCTTGCGGCAAAACCGCCTCGGAGAGGCATTTGCCGCTGAAGCGCGCGGGTCTTTTCCCACGTGAAAACCCTTTTCCCATCGTCCTGTTTTTCGTTCACTAAGTGAAAGCGGCAAATGAAGCCTTCGGCTTCTGTATTGCCGCACTCCAAATTGCCGCACGCCAACAAATCCCCATTAAATTACATCCCGAAAGGAAAACCATGAAAATTCGCTTTGCACTTTTAGCGCTCTTTCTGCTCACCGTCCCGGTTTTTGCGGGCGGGGGGTCGTTTTACCGTTCCTCGGATTCCCGGCTTTACCGTTTCATCCAGCAAGGAAATCTGAAGGAAGTTCAACGTTTTGTCGAAGCCAATCCCGACGTTCTCGCGAAAGAAGGTTTCGATGTTGTTGTAGCCGCTGTGGAAGCCAGTCAGCTCGAAATCCTGAAGTATTTTGAAAAACAAGGGGTTGAACTGAAGACGAATCTGCCGGATACGGAAAGCCTTCTCTGGAGGGCCTGCGAGACTGAAATCGCTCAGGATGGCGAGGCTCGAAAAATCGACGAACAAAGAGTTCTGGAAATCGTGGATTACCTGGTTTCCAAAGATTTTGATCTTCATGAAAAACATAAAAACCAAATGCTTTTGGACCTTTCCGTTAAGGCCGGGAATCTTTCGCTTACGCAGTATCTCATTGACCATAAACTGGATGTGAATGCTCATTCTTTTGGCTCGCCGCTTCTTCAGCATCTGCTCAGTTCCGACACGGAAAAACTTGATATCGCGGAGCTTTTGCTCAAATCGGGCGCGAAAACCTACGCAACGGATGAGGATGGCAAAGAGGCGTTTTGGTCATTGATCCACGAAGCGATCGGCCAAGGAAAACTGGAGTGGGTGAAACTGCTGGTAAAATACGGCGCGTCGCTGGAAACGGTTTATGATGGCGGTCAGCCACTTCACGCTGCAATTCTGGCCAAGGAAGAGGAAATTGCGCACTACCTCATCGAGCAGGGCGCGCCGCTGGAAGGGAGAACAGATTACGGTTGGACCCCATTTTTGCTCGCCATCCTGGATGATTTGGAAATGGTGAAATATCTGGCGGATCGTGGGGCGGATTTGAACGCGGTAACATACGACGACCGTGACGCGCTTTACCTCGCTGCCGCGGTCGGAAAACCAGAGATCGTAAATTTCCTGATTGAGAAGAAACTGGACCCAAAACGGGTGAATTTTAACGGCCAAAGCGTCCTTTTCGCTGCGGCGATTGGCGGGAATGAGAAAGTTTTCAACACGATCCTCAAGTTCGATTCCAACCTGAAGCAGATCGATTCCTTCGGACACACGCTTCTTTTTGCGGCAGTCTGGAGCAGAAACGAGGACATTAAACAACGCACTCACATCATTGAACGCCTCCTGGACGCGGGCGTTCCGGTGAATGCCAAAGCGGGAGCAGGGTACACCGCGACGAATCTCGCCAGGAATATTAATGACCGTGAGATTTTGGACCTCCTCCACTCACACGGCGGAAAAGAGGCCAGCCTCCGATTGATGAAGGCAGGCATAGGTGAAATTGATCCGATGGATTATGAGGTGGATGAAATGGAGGATATGGATCAGATGAACCTCTTTATGGGAACGGGAATGGGCGGAATGGGAATGGGTGGAGTGATGTAATTCCTTCCCCCGGCGCGTAATTCCGGCCTTGCGGCCTCCATTATTGCCTCCATGAACGACCTTGCCCAAATTCACCGGCGCGTAATTCCGGCCTTGCGGCCTCCATTACCGCCTTTCATCCTCATTCATTATTCATTAGCCTATGAAGTACATACTTGCGCACGATCTCGGAACTTCCGGCAATAAAGCGACGCTTTACTCCGAAGAAGGTAAACTCGCGGCTTCGGTCACGATGGAATACGAACTTTTGCTTTCCAATGGAAACTGGGCCGAACAGCGGGCGGAGGACTGGTGGCGGGCGGTCTGCGATTCGACCCGGAAACTGCTGGAAAACGTCGATCCTGCGGACATCGCGGCGGTTTCGTTCAGCGGCCAGATGCTCGGCTGCCTGTGCGTCGATGAGAAATGCCAGCCGTTGGCCAACTCGATCATCTGGGCCGACATGCGCTCCAGCGAGGAGGAAAAACTCATCCGCGAGCGCATCGCCGAGGAGGATTTTTACCGGATCACCGGCCACCGGATCAGCCCGGCGTACAGTCTTTTCAAGCTCCTCTGGATGAAGCGCAACCACCCGGACGTTTACGCGAAAACGTTCCGGATGCTCAACGCGAAGGACTTCATTCTGTACCGCCTGACCGGGAATTTCCTCACGGAGTACTCGGACGCGTCGAGCACGTGCATGATGGACCTGAACACGCTCGAGTGGTCGCAGGAACTCATGGACGTCGCGGGGCTGGACATTCGGAAACTCCCCGAGCTTCACTCCTCGATTGACGTGGCGGGTAAAATTACGCCGGAGGCCGCCCGTGCGACGGGGCTTCTGGAAGGCACGCCCGTGGTTCTGGGCGGAGGCGACGGAGCCTGCGCCGCGGTCGGGACCGGCTGCGTCCGGGAGGGAGTCGCCAACTGCGTGCTTGGGACTTCTTCCTGGATCTCCATCACGACCGACGAGCCGATCTACGACGAGGGCATGACGACATTCAACTTCGCGCACATCGTGCCGGGAAAAATCATGCCGACCGGAACGATTCAGACCGGCGGCGGGGCGCTTTCGTGGGCGGTCAAGACCCTTTACGGAAAGGACGACGCGGCCTACCCGTCGATGCAGAAGGAAACGGCCCTCTCGCCGCTGGGTGCGCGCGGGCTCCTTTTCCTGCCGTACCTGATCGGCGAGCGCAGCCCCCGGTGGGACGCTTTCGCCCGCGGGAGTTTCGTCGGCCTGACGCTCGACCATAATCGGGGCGATATGATCCGTGCGGTCATGGAAGGCGTGGCGATGAATCTCGATCTGGTCCTGAAAGTCTTCACGAAGCGGGTCGATATTCAGGAGCTGATCGCCATCGGTGGCGGCGCGCGCAACGACCTCTGGCTCCAAATCTTCGCGGACGTTTTCGGGAAAACCATCGTGAAGCCGAACGTTCTGGAAGAAGCGACGTCCATGGGCGCGGCCATCACCGGCGGCGTGGGGGTCGGCCTCTTCGAAAACTTCCAGGTCATCGACCGATTCCTCCAGCCGGAAGAAAGTTTCGCGCCGGATCTGGAAAAAACGGCCGTTTACGACGCGAAGTTCAAGGGGCTTTTCGACGAGGCGTACTTCGCGCTAAAGGACATTTTCAGGAAACTCGCGTGATTAATCCATAAAGGGTCCAACTGATGAAAACTTTCAAACTCCTTTGTTTTGCGTTCCTCCTTGCAGCCGTCTGTTTCACGTCGTTCGTTTCGGCCGCAGAAAATCCGGCTCCGGCGGAATTTAATGTCCGGGCGTTCGGCGCGGTGGGCGACGGCGTGACGAAAGACACTTTGGCGCTCCAGAAGGCGATCGACGCCTGCACGGCCAGCGGCGGCGGAACGGTCGTGGTCCCCCCGGGCACTTACCTGACCGGCTCGATCTTCCTCAAGAGCAACGTGGACTTTTACCTGATGCAGGGCGCGACGCTTCTGGGGAGCCCCGATAAAGAGGACTACAACGCGGTGGACGTCTGCCCACAAAATGCCGCATTCAAGAACGAGTCCTCCTCCGGCGCGCATCTGATCCTTTGCATCGAGCAGAAAAACGTCACGCTCCGCGGCCCGGGCTGCGTCGATGGGAACGGCTCAAAATTCACGATCGACCCGAACGGCGTGCCGTACCCGGCGCAGGACAAGATCCCGTGGCGCGTCTCGCAGATGGTTTATTTCGTGGAGTGCGAAAACGTCCGCGTTCAGGACGTCGAGCTGGCGAACAGTTCGTACTGGACGTCGTTTTACCACGGCTGCACGCACGTTTTCATCCGCGGCGTCCGGATCCATAATTCGCGCCACCCGCACACGCACAACGGCGACGGGATCGACCTGGACTGCTGCGAGTACGTGACCGTGAGCGACTGCCAGATCGACTCCGCCGACGACTGCATCACGTTCCGCGCCGACACGAAGCGCCTGAAAAATCCGCGTCCGTGCCGGAACATCACGGTGACGAACTGCACGCTTTCGACCCCCTGCAACTGTTTCCGGTTCGGCGTGGGGGACGGCGTCGCGGAAAATATTACCATTTCGAACATCGTGATCGAGACCGCCCGCACGGCGTTCAACTTCGTTTCGAGCTGGCGTGAAGGTTCCCGCGGGGTCGATATTCGGAACGTGCGCATTAATAATATTACGCTCGACTGCGAGATTTTCGTCCACATGTACTACAACATGACGGACGAGGCGGAGATCCGCGACATTGCGATCACCAACGTGAGCGGAACGCTTCGTCAGGTCACGGAGATGGATCCGAACCGCCGCGACGAGTCGTGCGTCTGGCTCAACCGTCAGATGCTTGATTTCGTGCAGATGCTCGGGAAACCGGCCGCGCATTTGAAGAACATCCGGTTCTCGGACGTGGACCTTCACGTTTTCGCGGACGGCATCTGGCGTGCCGAGTACGTGGACGGCCTGACGCTTGAAAACGTCATGCTCCGCCCGACGGACCCGACCCACCCGATGCGCTACGAGCTGAGCGAGATCACCGACCTGAGCGAGGGCGGCCGCAACCAGCCCGAAGCGGAGCTGATTCGCTGAGCCCCCCAACTCCTAACTCCTAACTATTTTTCCCACCTTTAATAAAAGAAAGGACCAACCAATGGCAACCAATCGACGCAACTTCCTCAAAACCTCGGGCATGGCCGCCGCGATTGCCGCCTTTGCCGCGAAAAATCAGGTTTACGCCGGAGAAACCTCCGTACTGAAAATCGGCCAGATCGGCTGCGGTGGCCGCGGGTGCGGCGCCGTCGCGGACGCGATGAGCATCGACCCGAACGTGGTGCTTACGCATTCGTGCGACCTCTTCCAGGAGAAATGCGAGGCCGCGATGGCAAACCTCAAGGAAAACGTGGGCGACCGCATCGCCGTCACGCCCGATACGATGTACTCGGGTTTTGACGGATATAAGAAAGTCCTCGAGAGTGACGTGGATTCCGTGATCCTCGCCACGCCGCAGTTCTTCCGCCCGCAGATGCTTCTGGAAGCGATCAAGGCCGGGAAGCACGTCTTTGCCGAGAAGCCCGTGGCGGTGGACGGCGCCGGGATCAAAATGGTGCTCGAAGCGACCGAACTGGCGAAGCAGAAGGGCCTGAACATCGTTTCCGGCCTTTGCAACCGCTACTACCCCGGCACGATGGCGTGCGTGGAACGGATCAAGGCAGGCGCGATCGGCGACATCATCGCGGCCAAAGCGAACCGCATGGGTGGCGGCCTCTGGGCCAGACCGCGCCGTGAGACCGACACGGAGATGAGCTACCAGATGACCAACTGGGTCAACTTCTGCTGGATGGCCAGCGAGTACATTAACGACGTGACGATCCACCAGATCGACGTCGCACTCTGGTGCATGGGCGACCCGACCCCGAAATCCGCGATCGGAATGGGCGGACGTCTGGCCCGCCGTGAAGCCGACACGGGCGACATGTACGACTCCATGGCCGTTTCCTACGAGTTCGAAAGCGGGCAGTTCCTCCAGGCGAACTCGCGCCAGATTGCCGGGACGTGGGGCGAAGCCGCGACGCACCTCTACGGGACCAAGGGCCAGGCGCTCATCGTGAACTCCGGCGGACGGCTGGAGATCTTCGGCGAGAACGCGTGGCGCGACACGGAACGGCATGAATTCCGCGGGACCCAGATCGAGCACAAAGTCCTGTTCGACGCGATCCGTTCCGGCGGCGCGACCTACGTGAACAACGGCCCGTACATGGCGAACTCGACCGGCACGGCCCTGATGGGACGTCTGGCCGCGTACACAGGAAAAGAAGTGACGTGGGACGACATGCTGAACGACGTGCTTCCCAAGCCGGAAAAGATGGACTTCGACGCCCTTCCGCCGACCCTGCCGAACGAAAAAGGCGAGTACAAAGTTTACATTCCGGTCGTTGGCTGGCAGTATATGTAAGGGATTTTTTCGGAGTGCGGCAATACAGAAGCCGAAGGCTTCCTTTGCCGCTTTCACTTAGCGACCTGAAGACTTTGCGATGAAAAATGATTTTCTCGTGGGAAACGTCCAGCGCGCTTCAGCGGCAAAGGCCTCTTCGAGGCCGTATTGCCGCAAGTGAAAGCGGTGAAGGTCGCTTGCGCGACTGTATCACCGCACTCCGAAAATGGACGGCGAGCCGCCGTCCCTCCGAATTACCTCCCACCTCAAAATTTTTCTTTTTCCTCCCCTGAAAGGCCCACCTCATGTTCCTCCCCAAACGCTTTCCCGTTTTTTTGTTTCTTTTGTTCGTTTGCACTTTCGGCTTTTCTGGCCTTTCCTCTCTTCAGGCCGAAGAGGTGAATCTCGCGCTGAATAAACCGTACACGCTGCAACCGCGGCCGACCTACACGCACTGCACGGACCCGGATGACGTGATCCAGCTCACCGACGGCCAGACGACCACCAGCTACTTCTGGACGCAAAAAGGAACGGTCGGCTGGGTCAACGCGATTTACGGCGCCATCACGCTCGATTTGGGCGCCGTGGAGTCGATCGGCCGGTTCGAAATGACCACCGCGGCAGGAGCGGGCGGCGTGGAATTCCCCCAGGCCGTTTTCGTGCAGGTCAGCGACGACGGAAAAACCTTCCACGAAGCGTGCGAGCTGATGACCGACGACTTCGAGGTCCACGGCCAGCCGCCGAAAAAGTACACGCTCTGGACGCTCAGCTCGAAGAAACTCGAGACCAAGGGCCGGTTCGTCCGGTTCCTGATCCTGGCCGCCGGCCCCTTCGCGTTCACCGACGAGATCCGCGTTTTCAAGGGCGAAAAGGATCCGGCCCAGATCACGGTCACGACGCCCGAATCACAGACCATCGACGAATTCTTTCAGACGGTCAAATTCCGCCTCTGTGTCGATCGCCGCTGGCAGCTTGACTACGCGAGCCTGCAAAAAGTGATCCAGGAGTCCGAAATCAGCGACGCCGCCAAAGCGGAGCTCCTCAAGCGTCTGGAAACGGTTTACGCCGGGCGTTCCGGGAAAACCGAGCCGGAGTCGCTGGACGCGTGCTCCGTCCTTCCGCTTAACCCGCAGCACGCGGAGTTTTACCGGATCCAGGCCGCGCTCTGGAAAGCGGAACGGCCCAGTGACGCGCCGGTCCTCGTTTCCGGAAGTGGGATTTGGGACTGGTTGGAAAATTTCACGTCGGTGAAAAACCTTCCGAAAGCCGAAATCAGCGTGGCGGCGATGCAGAAAGAAGCCCGCTCCGGCGCGTTCTGCCTCTTCAACGCGACGCAGGAAAAGCAGAGCGTTTCGTTCCGGATCCAGGGTCTTCAGGAGGCCGCGGACTGGACCGTTTACCGCACGGTCTGGACCGATACGGGCGTCATGACGCCGGTCGCCTGCGCACTGCCGGAGGTGAAACCCACCGCGGACGGAACGTACACGCTCGACCTTACTCCCGGCATGGTCCAGCAGGTCTGGGTCGAGTTCCGCACGAAGGACCTGAACCTCATTCAGAAGAAAACCTTCCCGGGGAAAATCGGCTTTACGGCTGGCTGCGGTGCGGAGATCCCCGTCGCGCTGACGGTTTACCCGCTGGTTTTCCCGGAGAAAACGACGCTCATGACCGGCGGCTGGGACTACACGAACGGCCGTGCCTCGTACAACGTGAACGCCCTGAACCGCGACGATTTCATCCGGTGCCTGAAGGCCCACCACGTCAACGCGCCGTGGGCGACGAACGGCGTTTTGCTGCACGGCTGCAAGCGGAATGCGGACGGCTCCGTCACCATCGACACGAAGGAGTTCGACGAGTGGGTCGCGCTCTGGAAACCGTCGGAGGTCCGCGAGTACTTCATTTTCATGGCCCTGGGCGGTTGGAGCAGCGGCGAAACCACGCCGACTTTCCTCGGCACGAAGACCGGAACGCCGGAGTTCCGTCAGGCGATGGCCAGCTGGCTCGGCGCCTGGGCGAAGCACTGGGCTGAGCTCGGGATCCGGCCGGACCAGATCAACCTCCTGCTTCACGACGAGCCGAACGAAACGATGAAGAACACGGAGTCGTTCATTGAGTGGAGCGCCGCGATCCACGAGGCGTGCCCGGGCGTGAAGGTCTGGGAGGACCCCTGCTGGACGAAATTCGCGGAAGCGCCGCTTGACTTCTTCGCGGCCTGCGACGTGCTTTGCCCGAACCGCCGGGCGTGGCTCCTGCAGCCGGAGGAATTCGCGAAATTCTACGCCAACCAGAGCCGCGAGGGGCGCGAGCTGAACCTTTACTCCTGCTCCGGCCCGCAGCATCTGCTCGACCCGTACGGCTATATGCTCCTGCAGGCGTGGCATGCGGCGGACATTGGCGCGACCGCCTCGTTCTTCTGGGCGATGGGCGACGGCGGCGGAGTCAGTTCCTGGTCCGAGTATTTCCTTGGGCGGAATTCGTACTCACCGCTTTTCATCGACCCGAAACTCCCGACCGTCACGGACGGAAAGCATATAAAGGCGATCGCGGCCGGCGCACAGGATTACGAGTACATCGTGATGGCGCGCAGGAAGCTAGGCAACTCGCCCGAACTGGACGCGGCGATCCGGTCCGTTCAGGATCCGTTCCCGTCCATCAAGTGGGAAGACCCGACCGACCGCGGGGCCGCCGACCGTGCCCGGGTCCAGATCCTCGAGATGATGTGCAAATAAACCCAACGTTTTTAATTCCCTTTCAATGAGTTTTTTCAAGGAGATTGCAATGATTCGTTTGTTTACCTGCCTCCTGGCTGTATGCATGACCGCGGCTCTTTACGCGGCGGAACCCCAAATTGATTCCCCGGTCGGCGTGAAGCACGTCGTCGTGGTCGGCTGGGACGGCTACGGCGCCCACTACGTGAAGTGGGACGAAGTGCCGACCCTCAAGAAAATGAAAGAAAACGGCGCGTGGACGCTCCAAACCCGCTGCGTTTTGCCGTCCGTCAGCTCGATCAACTGGCACTCGATCCTGATGGGGGCCGGTTCGGAGCTTCATGGCTACAGAAACTGGGGCTCGGTCACGCCGGAGATTCCGTCGCGCGTCGTTACGGAGCGGAACCTCTTCCCGGACATTTTCTACCTGATCCACACGCAGAAACCCGAAGCGGAAACCGCGCTGGCCTACACGTGGAAGGAGTTCAACACTTTCGTGGACAGTGAAAAGATCAAGTACCAGCAATGGATCGACCACGATTACGACGCCCTGACCAAAACGACGATCGATTTCCTGGGCCACAATCCGACCTTCACGTTCGTTTATTTCTCCGACCCGGACCACGTTGGTCACTCCAAGGGCTGGGGCTCGGATGAGTACTACGCCGTCGTGCGTGAGCTGGACGCCTGGGTGGGTAAAATCATCACGTACCTGGAAGAAAACGACCGCATGAAAGACACGCTGGTGATCTTCGTTTCGGACCACGGCGGAACGGAAAAGGGCCACGGCAAAGACCTGCTTTCGCACATGGAAACGCCGTTCATCCTGTACGGCGCGGGCGTGAAGAAGGGCGAGATCCAGGACGTCGTGGTGAACTACGACACGGCGGCGACGATCGCGTGGGTCCTGGGCCTCGACGCTCCGCAGTGCTGGCGCGGCAAGCCGGTCAAGAGCGCTTTTGAGACGAAATAAAGCCGGATGCTCCTGAATCAGAAAGGCTAAAGACGAAAAACCTCCCCTTGGGCCCTTCAGCCCTCTGTGGGGAGGTTTGATTTTAACTCCTCGGGGAGCGGGACAACACACCGAAACCCCGACGGGCGTATATCCCACCAGCCGCTGCAAACCCACGGGCCGCATTCTTCAATGACCGGTTCCTCTTTCAAGTCGAAATATTCTAACTCGTCCCGAATAAGCTGCGGGTCTGACGAAAAATAGCAGAGGTGATTTTCGTCGGACAAAACGCGCGTTTCGCAATCCGGAAAACTGCATTTCGGTTTCAGAAACTTCCGGATCTGCCTGACAGCAGCAAACCCCAACCAGGAAATCCCGATATTGCCGACAGAAACCTCCGGCCGAAAAGGCTTCAACTGATCCGAGGAAAACAGGAAGTTCAGAAACTGCAAGTTTTCCGGGGTGAACTCGATGAGGAAGCCCTTTTCGACCAGACGAAGAATGGACTCTTTGATCCGGGCGGCTCCGACTTTCTCCGGGAGCTCCACATCGGGGTACAATTCACGGAGGAAACTTTCGTCCTGAAAGTCTTTTTCGAATCTCTTGACCAAAAGCGGGAGCGAAACCCCCGCGAGTCCCATTTTTAATTCGTTCAAAATGACCGCATCGAGAGGGGACAAATCAATCGTTCTCAGGTAATCGGAAAGCGTGTTCATTGGGTCTTTATATTTCATGATTCAGTTTCCGTTTGAGTAATTCCCCGTTTGTGTCCCGAAATCTTCAAATGACGCAAATCGGATCCGTGAACACAAAAATGGCGATGAAAACGTCTCCCAGCAGGAGCAAATGAGCCAAAGCCAATAAACAATCCGAGCGTATCCGCTTCTGGAACGCTTTGTAAACCTGAAAACAAAAGGACAGAATACAACTTCCTGCAAAAGTGTAGAAAACGAGGTCGCCGAAGTTGATCAGCCGGTATAACCTCGTTTCGCGCACCTCGGTATTGAATACCGCGATCAAAACCAGTAAAAAACAAAAAAGGGTCCAAAAGGCGACATTTCGCCGCAAAATATCCGCTCTGGAATTGGAAAATTCTGAACGATTCTCGATGAAGTCCAGCGCGATGGAACCCGGTATAAGCAAAAGGCTAAACCCTGAAAGGAGAATAAGCCCGCAAGGGACACCACTTAGCGGCAGGATCATCAGCAGCAGGAAAAATGCCATAAAAATCAGTACTAAAGCCAAAACGTCTCTCATGGTAACGAAATCTCCGTTTGTTTGGGGGCGTTTTGGAGAATACGATCCAGATTTTTGCCCAGTCCGTCTGTTTCGCAGTCGTAAGGCTTCGGCCAGTTTTCCTTTTCCTTCTCAAAGTTTTTCAGGCGATTTAATTCCCAGGACAAAATGCCCTCTTTCTTTTTCTCGTCGAAATCCTGCAAACAGGCCGCGCAAGCATTAATGAAAGTGGCACAGCCGTGAATTTCCGAGCATCTCGGACAGGTATTTTTATGCTCCCTGGGCCGGATGATGCCGTCAGACCAAACCTGAAACGTTCCATCCTGTACCCAGTTCGCTTCGCTGCGGGTCAGGCCGGTTTGAGCGAGCATTTGGCTGAAAGGCGTTTCCTGTGGACTCCCGGAACACACGGTGAGACGAAAAAACTGAATGTCCGTTCGGGTCTTTCCGGAATTCAAATCCAGATACATGGCATAATTGAGGCCGTATTCCAACAGTCCATATATCAAAAGAAGACCCAAAATCGAAAAGAATACGGTGGTTTTTTTCGTCATTTATTCACTTCCCTCTCTTTTGCAAAAGAGGTTTTTTATCTTAAAGTAAAGTTCCCGAGGCGGGGGGAGAAAACCCAGGAAAATTAATAAAATGTAAAGGATTACAAAGTATAAAACGGATTCATAAGATGTTATTTCGGATCGGGTGAACAGGACAAGCCATATCGAAAATGCCAAAAACTGATAAATATTGGTTTTTTTGAAGGATGGTCTGCGATACCCCGGACAGAGGCGGAAGGATTTCAGATTGTTCAGATACTCCAGGCGCCTGCGTTTTTGCTCCGAATCCCAACGTCGTGGTTCTTTAGGATTGCCGTACATCTCGAGCTTCTTTTCCAGGGAGTCATCCCACTCGAATTGCCATTTTTTCCAGCACATGGATCACCTCAATCCGGTTGGGGTTAATCGGCTTTTTCCTGCTTGCTGAAGCATTTCTCAATTCCCGTGAAAATCAGTGGGTAGAGGAACATCACCCAGAAAAACATCAGGAAAAACGTGAGCAAATTTCCCCACTGAGTCCCCATGGCTCCAAGCAGTACGGGCCGAAGGTGGTCTTTGAGAAGGAAAACGATCACGATCCCGGGAAAAAATCTCGCGATTCGGATGAGACTCGAAGACGGGATCGCAAAATTCAGAAAACGTTTCTCCAGGACCCAGCCCAAAACCACCCCGAGCAGAATGCCGGAGTTCTTCCAGGAATCGAGCGCCATGACCGCCGGGTCCACGAGGAGTTTTCCTTCCACGTAATCCAGCGGGTAGCTCTTGAACGAAATGTAAAGCAAAAAACCCGCCACGGCCGCGATGGCCCCGGCCAGAAGGATCAGGTCGCGGTTGGGCGCTTTCTTTTCCCAGCCCAGCAGGAGAAAAGTCAGCACGATCCCGAACAGACCAACCAGGAAACCGACGCAAACGTCCTGCGGCGTATGGACCCCCAGAAAGTTCCGGGAAAACGCGATCAGAGCAATCAAAAAGAAGCTCCCCAGAAAGATGGATTTTTGCCTGAAATGCCGGATCCCCAACATTCCCAGCCAGGCGGTGGCGTTGGAGGTGTGGCCGCTGGGGAAGGAGTAACCGGTCGCTCCCGCTTTGGCCTCCGGAGGGGGAACAATGGCCGGATCCCGGATCCATGGACGGTAAACGCAGGCGATCATTTTGATCAGACTGTTCAAAACGCCGCAAAGACCGACGGTCCAAAACGCGTATTTGCCGTCCTCTTTTCGGAAACTCCAGTACACGAAACAGAGGATCGGCATCATGTAAATATGCGAAACGTCCGTCATGAACTGGAAAAAGTTCACCAAACCTGACCCGTGCGCTTCACGGATCCTCTGCAAAAAAAGGAGGTAGTCAATATCCATCGTCCGGACTCACTCGCCTGCGCGTGATTTCTGTTGATTTACGTCTTATTTCTTTTCGTTTTCCCATTCTTCGAGCGCGTCGAGCACGGCGGCCTTGATGCACTCGTGGAACGCTTCGGCCAGACGCGCAGTTGCGGTGGCGGAACGGCTCAGCTCGTTCATGATCGCGTGGTCGAGGAACTTGCTCAGCGGCTCCGGCAGGTTCTTGATCCGGTCAGCGACGTCGGCGCTCAGCGTGGTCGTGATTTGACGGCGTTTGGATTTTTTTTTCATTTTATTCTCCCGTAAAATTTAATTGAAACCCGATTTGAAATTTTCGGGTATTATACCGCAAAATTTTGTTTTGTCAATGGAACGTTCTGCAAATTTGAGTAAAAAAATCGGCTTTGATGGTTTTTTTGACGTTTTTGTAAAACGGCCTTTTTCCTTATTATTTTTTTGCTTTTTTAGGGGGGCGGTGGGTTGACGATTCTTCCCGTTGTGATAAAATGGTTAAAAAGGAACGGCTTTGAGCCCGTTTTCCTGAAACGTTCATCAAATCAACCAACCTTCCATTTTTAATTTTCTGTTCAAGGAGAAAACATGAAAAAAATCGTCCTGACCCTGTGCGCCTGCTTCGCGCTGTGCGCCTCCTGCTACGCCGCCGAGGCCCTTTTCGGTGACAAACTGGAAAAAGCCGACTACGATCCGGCCGTCTGGTCCATCAATGAGAATGGCGAGCTTGCCGCCGCGCGTGACGCCGCCATCTGGACCAAGGAAAAAATCGGCGACTGCAAAATCTCGTTCGAGTACAAAATGTCCCCGAAAGCCAACGCGGGCTTCTTGATCAAGTGCTCCGACAAAGGCAACTGGATCCCCAACACGATCGAGATCCAGCTCCTCGAGGACGCCGGCCAGACCCCGACCTACCACAACAACGCGGCCTTCTACGGCTACCAGGCCCCGATGAAGAACGTCTCCAAGCCCGCCGGCGAGTGGAACAAAATGGAAGTCGAGTGCAAAGGCTCCGTCATTAAAGTCTGGCTCAACGGCGAATTCGTGAACCAGATCGACACGAAACAGTGGACGGACAAGAAAATCAGCCCGAACGGCACCGAGATCGAAGGCAAATTCCAGGGGAAAGCCCTGGCCGACGCCGACTTGGAAGGCTACATCGGCTTCCAAGGCCTGCACGGCAAAACCTCGGTCTTCTATCGTAACATCAAGATCTGCAAATAAACGATCCGATTTCGTTTGAAATTCACGAAGCCTGGAGTTTGCCCTGGAACGCCAGGCTTCCGGTTTTTATCCCGGAGGAAAAATCATGCGGCCATTTCTTTTCATCGTGCTGACGGCGGTTTCGATCCTCTTTGCCTCGGCCTCCCTCGCGGAGTACAAGCCCGGGGACGCGGTCACGCCGGCGGATCATCCCAGTCTGAAAGAGCCGGCGATGAAGTTCGCGCTGCTCAACAATCAGGGGAAATGCTTCGCCAAGGACCCGAGCGTCATCCGGTTCCGGGGGAAGTACCTGATGTACTTTTCGTTTTTCCCGAACGATCCCGAAAAGAAGACCCACTACTTCATCGGCATCGCGGCGAGCGACGATCTGACCCACTGGACGGCCGTCGGGGCGGTCATGCCGTTCGTGGAGGAGGGGCAGAAAGAAATGGGCGCCCCGTGCGCGAAGGTCTGGGACGGAAAGGTCCATTTGTTCTACCAGTCGTGGAAAAAAGGGATGCCGAACGAGATCTACTACGCGACGAGTGAAGATGGTCTGAATTTCAAAAGCGCGTTTTCCGAGCCGATTTTCGTCCCGAAAGGGGACTGGAACAACGGGCGGGCGATCGACGCGGATTTCATCGAGTTCCAGGGGAAATGCTTCCTCTACGCCGCCACCCGGGACCCGGATGGGAGGATCCAGAAGCAGGTGGTCGCCGTGGCGCAGGACCGCAGAAATCTCGGCCCGGACCAGTGGGAGCAGTGGGACCAGCCGATCCTGGAGCCGGAACTGCCGTGGGAGACGCGCTGCATTGAGGCCGCGTCCGTCTGCGAGCGGGACGGGAAGCTTTTCATGTTCTACGCGGGCGGGTACAATAATCACCCGCAGCACATCGGGCTGGCGCAGTCTGAGGACGGGTTCCGCTGGACGCGCGTCTGGAACGTCCCGTTCATCACCAACGGCCCGGAAGGTCAGTGGAATTCGAGCGAGTCGGGCCACCCCGGCGTCTTCATCGACCCGGAGACCGGCAGGACCTGGCTCTTTTTCCAGGGAAACGACGAAAACGGGAAGTCCTGGTTTTTGTCCCGCGTCGAGCTGGAGTGGGTCGATGGTTTGCCGAGGGTGAAGTAGAGAGCGGGGTTAAAAGTCCTTAAAATCCCGAGTCCGCGAGGCTCAAGCCCTTCAGGAAAGCCCGAAGCCGCAATGGGCCCCGCGGATCAGGCGGATGGGACGGATTAAGGCGGATTGGTTTTAAATTAAAGGGATTTCTTGAAACCGCCTTTTCTAAAGGCTACGCCCGTTTCAGTTTCATCTTTTTCTTTAAAAAATCCGCCTTAATCCGCCCGATCCGCCTAATCCGCGGGGCCTATAGTCGCTGGAGTTTGGAGCAGGCTGGACATGAACTTTGAGCTGGACCCATTACCGCTCCACGCGGATCATCTCCGTCGGAGGAAGAACGATTTCCTGTTTCTTTTCGCCGAGGTGAAGCACGCAGGGGATCTCCCGCGCCGCGTCCAGGTTCAGGATGAAGACGCAGTCGTCGTAAACCGCCCACGAGACCGCGGCCTGATTTTCCGGCGCCGTCTCGACCCTCACGGAGCCGACGAACCGGCCCGCCGTCTCGCGCACTTTAGCCTCATAGAGCGGCGAAAGTTTTTCCTGACCCGGGTACTCCCACCCGAGGAAAAGCGAGACGCGCCCTTTGCCCGACTTCTGGCTGACCCAGACCGGCTGGCCGTCCTGCGTCTCGAGGATTTCCGGCTGGGCCACCCCCGGAATCGGCTGGAATTCCGCGAAATTCCCCTTCCGCCCCGTGATTTTCAGGTTCATCAGGCCCGAAAGGTCGCCGCCCTGGATCAGGTCCGAAACGCCGTAATTCACGCCCTCGCAGTCCGTCCGGGTCGAAAGATGAGGGACCGCCAGAACCAGCTCGCCGCCCGCTTCGACGTACCTCTGCAAAAGCCTGAAAATGCGGGAGTCCATCGAGTTCCAGCCGCCATAGACGAGCAGTTCGTAGCGGTTCAGGTCCTCCAGCCGGGTCAGATCGTCGATCCCCACGACGTCCACCTGGCCGTACGGACTCCCCGCGAGCCAGTGGTTCGAGTACGGCTTCAGCACGTCGGCCGCCAGGGGGCAGAAAATATTCTGGAGCAGGGCGGACGATTTCTGCGCGTCGCCGTACCGCCACCGCGGATCTTTCGCGGCATTTTCGTGCTGCGCCCAGACCGGAAAGGAAAGATTCAGCCCCACGTACGCGTCGCCGTTTCCCAGAGCCAGCGCGATGGGCGTTTTCGGCGAGCCGGTCCGTTTCGGGGACTTCTGCACAAAATCGTAAAAACGCTTCACCTCCGCGCGGTACCGGGCCGGGATCTCGTGCTCGTACGGGAAATTACGCTTTCCGGACTCGGCCGTGTACTCGCCCGCCTGCGTCGATTGGGAGCCGGACTCCAGGATCATGAGCGAACTGCCCATGAGGTACTGCTGGAGGAAACCCGCGCGCAAAAGCCGGAATTTCTGCTCGCACTGGTACGGCACGGCGCAGGTCTGCCACTCGTGAGCCAGCCAGCCGCCCCAGAACTCGGGCTTCCACTGCCTTGCGGCCCCGCGCATTTCGGAACTGGCCCACGCGAGATTCTGCGCCCCGATCGCGTAAAGCTCGGAGCAGATGAACGGGATCCCCCCCTCCAGCTCGTAATGCGCCAACGAAGCCCCGGAAGTCGAGAAAAAGTACGGGTAATTCCGGGCGTACATTTCCAGCGCGCGGGGAATGTAGTCGTTCACGAAGAAGTCGCGGCAGTCCATCAGGTCCTTCCCCTGCGGGACCCGGCAGGCGCGCGCCGAGTCGATCCCCTGGTACATGTAGCTCGCGTACTCCCCGATATTATTCTGCAGGAAGTACCGGTTTTTCCCGGCTTCGTTCAGCTTTTCGACCTTTTCGTGCGGCGCGTTCTGGTAAATCGTCATGGAATAAACCCCCGCCTCCGCCAGCCTCGCGACGTACTTCCGGAAAAGGTCCGGATCGGAGGACTTTTCAGGCGCGCCAGGCCAGAAAACCGCCAGATTTCCCCCCTTTTCCCTCAAAAAATCGTCCATGAACTCCGGCCGGAACCCCGTGTAAAAGCAGACGCCGACCAGGATCTCCCCGTCCGCCAACGGCGCGCCGGTCCGAATTTCCGGCACGTGGATCTGAACCTTTTCGGTCCGCACGGCTCCGCCCGCCATTTCGAGCGTCACGCCGACCGGGAAATCCCGCACGCCCTTCTGAAGGACCGGAAAACGAAACAGAAAACGCGGCTCCGCCTCCCCGGAAACCTCGAGCAGGTCGCCGTCGGGAAGCTCCAAAATCGCCTTTTGAATGTTCAAAACCCCCGAGATTTTCAGCCGGACGATGCGCCCGTACGGGTCCGTTTCCGACTGGACGCGCAGCTTTTCGCCCGTCCAGGCCTCCAGCGCAAACTCGCCGCGGGGCGTTTCCCAGCTGAAAATTCCGGCCTCAAAAACGAGCTTGACAGAATCCGGCGCGGCGTCTTTCAAAAACCCGTCCGGGAGCGTAAACCCGAGCGTGATCTCCTCGTCGGGCGCGATCCGTCCGCAGTTCCCGCCGTCGGCTTTCCCGAAAGGCTCTGGGTGGAGCTTCTGCGAGCCGTTCGTCAGGTAAACGTTCCGCGGATTCACGACGGTCCAGCCGCAAAATTCGTTCGTGACGGAGACGTGAATTTCGGTCTTTTCTTTCTTCAAAACGTCCAGAGGGACGGGGATTTCCAGCCTCGTGCCGAGCGTAAACGGCACGGGGGCCTGAATGAGATGAAAATCCTCCCCGAAGCCGAACGAGAGGAAGGAAAACGCAAGAATCAGGGCGAAAATCAGGTTTTTCATGCAAAAGCCTTTGAGTGGGAAAATTTTTGATCGTCTGTGGGGCATAAAATCCAGACTTTTCATCGACTTTCTTTCCCACCCCGCTTGACAAATCATTTTAAAAAGGTTAAAATGGTTCCAGTTAGTTTTTCCTGCCCTCCAAACCAAGAAAGAAAACCCAATGAATCGCCGCAATTTTCATAAATCGGCCGCCGCTTCCGCCCTCGGTTTCGGGCTGGCCGCCCTTCAGACGGAAACCTCCCACGCGCGGATCCTCGGAGCGAACGACCGCATTCGTACGGGCCACATTGGAATCGCGAATCGCGGCGGCCAGCTGCTGACCGCGTTTGAGGCGAATCCGACCGAAATGGAAGTCGCCGGTCTGTGCGACATCGACGCGCTGACTCTCGAAAAAGTGCACGACGCGCACGGCAAAAAGCCCGTGGCGGTGAAAGATTTCCGCGACTTGCTGAGCCGTTCCGATATTGACGCGGTGGTTCTCGCCACGCCCGACCACTGGCACGCCATTCAGACCGTCGAGGCCTGCAAAGCGGGCAAAGACGTTTACGTCGAAAAACCGATGAGCACGACGATCCACGAGGGCCGCGTCATGGTCCAGGCCGCCCGGAAGTACGAACGGGTCGTTCAGGTCGGGACGCACCGCCGCAGTGCGCCGCATTACGTCGACATGATGAACCGCCACATCGAGGAGATGATCGGAAAAGTGACGCTTTCCCGCAGCTGGCGCATGAGCAACATGATGCCGAGCGGGATCGGCCGCTGCAAACCGTGCGCGCCGCCGGAAAATCTCGACTGGGATCTTTGGGTCGGGCCGCGCCCGGCGCAGGAGTACCAGGAAAACATCGCGCCGTACAAATTCCGCTGGTGGCTCGGCTACTCGTCGCAGGCGGGAAACTGGGGCGTGCACTACTTCGACGCCATGCGGATGCTTCTGCACGAGGAATGGCCGGAAAGCGTCTGCGCGATGGGCGGAAACTTTGCCGTGGACGACGACCGGACGATCCCGGACACGATGCTCTGCGTGTTCCAGTTCAAGTCCGGCCGGCTTATGACGTTCACCCAGGGCGAGGCGTGCGGGAACCCGATGTGCGCCACGGACGCCAACTACCGCCAGATCGGCGAGGTGGAATTCCGCGGAACGGACGGCACGCTTTACATTTCGGACCGCGGCGTGAAGGTTTACCCCGAACGCGGCGGCCAGTTCGGTGAACCGGGTCCGAGGATGAAAGAGGCGCTGGAATTCCCCGGCACGCCGCTGCTGGAAACGGAGCGTCTGCATGCGCTGAACTTCCTGAACTGCATCCGAAGCCGGGAACTTCCGACCGCCGATGTGGAAATTGGCCACCGCTCCACCGCGATGTGCCACCTCGCGAATATTTCCTACGCCGTCAAGCAGCGTCTGGAATGGGATTCCGAAAATGAACGCTTTACGAATTGCGACGCGGCCAACGAGCTGCTGAGCTACGAGTACCGAGCGCCGTGGAAGCTGGAAATCTGAATTCAGTCAGGAGTCAGGAGTTTCGCTTCGCGTAACGCGGTTTGCAGAAAGACTTCAACCCTTGAAAAGGCGCGTAATTCCGGCCTCCGGCCTCCATTACCGCCTTCCATTTCACTCCTAACTCATCATCCTCACTCCTAACTATTAAAAAAGGGAAATCATGTCCATTACCGTCATTTCGATTCTTACCGCCGTCGGCGTCATGCTGATCCTTGCCGCCGTTTTGGGCTGGGTCCTTGGTTGGGCCAATGTGGCGTTTCGGGTGGAAGTTGACCCGAAAGTCACGCGACTTTTGGAGGTTTTGCCCGGCGCGAACTGCGGCGCCTGCGGGTACGCCGGCTGCAGCGAGTACGCCGAGAAACTGGCCAGCGGCGAGGCTCAGCCCGGGGCCTGCACCCAGTGCAACAAAGAGTCGAATCAGGAGATCGCCCAAATCATGGGCTGCGCGGCTGGGGAGACGTTCCCCTACAAAGCAGTGGTCCATTGCAGCGCAAACCGTTTTGTGCGGAAAGACGTGCAGGACTACACGGGCGAGCCGACCTGCGCCGCGGCCAACCTGATTTCCGGGATCCAGGCCTGCACTTACGGGTGCCTGGGCTTTGGTGACTGCTCACGCGCCTGTACTCACGACGCCATTGCGGTCGAGGATGGCCTGGCCCGCGTGAAGTACCATAATTGCGTCGGGTGCCGGGCCTGCGAGTCGGTCTGCCCGCGACACATCATTTCGATCATTCCGTTCAAGAAGTCCCAAATCCTGGCCGTCGCGTGTTCCAACCGTGAAAAAGGCCCGGACGTGAAGGCGGTCTGCCAGATCGGCTGCCTCGGCTGCGGCGGCTGCCAGAAAAGGGACGCCGAAATGTTCCACATGGGAACGAACCTCCCCACGATCGATTACGACCACTACGGCGCGGGTGACGTCCAGGCCGTGATCGATAAATGCCCGGCCAAGGTCCTGGTTTATGTGGGTGAGCCGACCGAAGAAGACATTGAAGCGACCGAACACGAAAAAATGGACGAAATCGTGAAGGCTGATTTCCAAACGACCGTGGACCAGCTCAACCCGGACGGGACTCACGGCATGACGCACTAATTAGTTAGGAGTGAGGAGTTAGGAGTTGCGCTGGCGCGTAATGTTGGCTCCAGAAAGATTTCAACCTTGAAAAGGCGCGTAATTCCGGCCTCCGGCCTCCATTACCGCCTTTCATTTTTACTCCTCATTCCTGCTTTCCCCTCTTTCTATTATGAAGACTAAAAATACTTTTTTCTTGACCGTTTTGCTTGTAAATTTCCTTGTGGCTCCTCTTTTCGCAGAGGACGCCGATGAGGTGGAACGGGCGCTCTGGGACGTTTCCTGGGAGCGGTTTTTCGTGCCCGAGACGCACATTTTCTACGACTACCTGACGAGCTGGGAGCCGGGGCAGTGGCAGCAGCATCTTCCCACGCCGGAGGAAATTCGGAAAATCGTCCCGAACGA
Organism: Thermoguttaceae bacterium; assembly: GCA_017447865.1. GTDB lineage: Bacteria > Planctomycetota > Planctomycetia > Pirellulales > Thermoguttaceae > RGIG3701. The sequence goes on along the minus strand of JAFSMO010000110.1, from coordinate 44,571 downwards.
GTTCGGCTACGACACGGGAATGGAAGACGGCATGATTTTTGCCGGAACGTGGATGGAGGGGATCCTGGCTCGCGCGAAAACGGCTAAAACCCAAAAGGAAAAGGCCGAAATGAAGCGGTGCGCCCACGAGATCCTGCTCGGCGTGAAGCTCTGCACGACCGTGCACTCCGACCCGGGTTTCGTCGCCCGCGCCGTCTGCCCGACGGACGGGAAATCCGTGTACCCGGGCACTTCCCGCGACCAGTACACGCACGCGGTGCACGGTCTGTGGCACTACTCCGTCTCGGATCTGTGCGACCAAAACGAGCTTGAGGAGATCGCCGCCATTCTGAGCCTCATCGCCGACCGAATGATCCGGACCGTCACGCCGGCCAACCGCTACGACTCCCTGAACCTCGACGGAAAACCCAACTCGCGCGGGATCGCCCGGATGTGGGACGTGGCCCCGCACGAGGCGGCGCGTCTGCCGATGATCTATGCCGCGGCGTGGGACGTCTGTCGGAGGAGTGCGAACGCGGAGTTGAAACAGAAGTCGGAAACGTACTTCACCGAGTACCGGAAGTACATCGCGCCGGCCGTCGAGCAGTCGCTTAACGCCGAGGCCCTGCAGAACGTGGCGGGCTGGGCCATGCTTCAGGCGCAGGCGTCGCTGGAGCTTCTGTGGCTTCTGGAGACTGACCCGGTTTTGCGTCAGAAGATGGAACAGACGATGGAAATCCTTTTCGACGTCGCCGCGAAACGGCTTCAGTGGGCCGAAAACGATTCCAAAGGGCTCGAGATGGAGTTTCTTTTCAAAGACTGGCGTGTCGAAGGGGGCGGGATCCCGTGGGCTACGCCGTGCCGGAAAATCTGGTACAATCCGCGGCAGACCGGTGAGGCGGCCATGACTCAGCTGCTTTGCCCGACCCGGGAATTTCCGGCCGAAAGCCGTGAACTGCTGCGCCGCGCCATCCTCCGCCTGAATCCGGACCGGGTCGCGACGAGCGGGATCTTTTACCTCGTAGCCGCGTGGGAAATGGAAAACGCGAGGCGTTAATTATGAATTATGAATTTTGAATTATGAATTAAGATGGGAACGAAAAAAGGGAGAAACGGGTGGAAGAAAGAAAGATTTAAGTGCCCGTTTCTCCCTTTTTTCTTTCAGGAATCACTCAAACTCCATACCGTTTTGTACGCAGCGCAGCGACATGTAATCGAGGAACTGATGCGACTGGTACTCCAGACGGATCACGTGGACTTTTTCAGCATTTTCCTTTTTGACCTTGCTTAAAACCGGTCCCACGTAGCCGATGGCCTCCGGCAGGCGGAAGCGGCGGCTGTACAACAGCGGATAGTATTTCAGGGCCGGGTCTGTTCCGTTCTGGGTGACGTGTATTTCAGAAATCACGTCCAATGCGCGGTCGTAAGTGGCTCCTGGAACCATCGCGTTACAGGAAATGGCGGCAGCGACGAGCAGAACGTTGAACTTTGGAAGTTTTTTCGGCCCCTCCTGGGTTTGACCCTCCGGCTTCTTTTTCAAATTGAACGTAATTTCCTGCGGTTCAGACGGGAATGTGGATTCCAGCGTCCGGTTCTCCAGGACTCCATTTCCAAGGAGATGCAAAGCACCCATGACCACTCTGGCCCCAAAACTGTAGCCAACGAGGACAACGGGAGCGTTTTCGTTCATTTGCCCCAGGATGTTCGCGAGATAAAACCCCTGGAAATCGGCGTAATTTGCCTTCGTTCCATACTCGACTCGGGGGCGGATGGAAACGCGGTCAGCGTCCCAACGCCAAATTACGAGCCGGGCTGGAATTTCCGTCGTGTAATTGCGAAGGCACATCGTTCCCTGAATCGTCGCGTAGTTTATGTCTGATCGATTTCCGTGAAAGTAAAAAATGACTGGTTGGGATCTTCCTTGAGTACTCAGAAACGTTTTTATGTCGGATTTTTCCCATTGATTTCCATTTCTGCGGAAGAATCTGATCTTTCGGAGCTGATCGCCCGTTGGGTGAGTGTGGGAAGCCCAAGAGGTTTCGATCTGCCAAATATCCGCTTCAAGCGGATTAGGATTTTGCGGCGGAAGAATCAGGCCTGAATTCTCCGGGTTTTGCCCCATTGGGGCCCCCAGCATGATCGGGTTGGCCGCAGAAAACGAGGAGTCCTGCGGAATGGCAGGCGCGTCTCCATCCTCGGATTCCGAAGAATTTTGAACCAGTACGCTATTCCCCAAACGCCCGGAAACTCTCGCGAGTCCCGATTCGTACAGTGCAATGGATTCCGAAACTTCCTCGTCGGAAAATTGACCAGTTTGCAAAAACGGATCTAAATTTGGAAAATCCTGGAATTCTTTTTCACGGTTTTGCCCACTTCCGAGGAAAAGGACGTAAATCCCGTACAGGATTCCAACTGCAAAAAGGAAGTAAAAACTCCGGGCGATCAAGGAATGATTTTTCTTCATGGCTTCACCAATTTGTTGGATGAAAAAATTCTTCTTTTTATCGTTTCGGTCATTTCAAAAGTTTTAATCATTAAAAACATTACAAAAGGTAAATTTTCTCCATTTTTTCCTGATTCAATCACCCGTTTGGGGAAAAATTCATTAAAATCTCCCAAAACCAGGCTTTTCATGAATCCAGAGAATTGACAAAATCTCGTTTTCTTTTATAATTAAGAGGTTGAATTTTACCTCATTTCAAGGAGAAACCAATGACTCAATCATCGGGTGACGCGGAAAAACTCATTTCCATCAAAGACTTTCAGGACCTCATCCGGAAAATGTACTACGAAAAGGACGCGGCACGCGGCGCGGAAGCGACGTTCCTCTGGCTCATGGAGGAAGTCGGCGAGCTGGCCGCCGCTTTGCGTGAAGGAACGAAAGAAGAACTGGCGCTTGAATTCGCGGACGTTCTGGCGTGGCTCACGACCATCGCGAACGTGAAGGGGATCGATTTGACCCAGGCCGTGCGGGCGAAGTACGGCGACGGCTGCCCCGGCTGCGGGAAGTACGTCTGCGAGTGCCCGGACTCGGAAAAACCGTAAACCGCCCTTTTGTTTGATTTTCGACTCTTGAGTTTTCCAGGGATCCATTTATGAATTTTTGCCGCCGATTTTCCTTCATTTTCGCGCTTTTGGCGTTTTTCTCCCTTTCCGCGCAGCACGTGCTCGGTGCGCTGGACGGGCAGAACGTCGGCGTTTCGGTCGGGATCCCGGCGGCGGATGGAGCCTCGGCGGGGAAAAGCTTCGAGGTGGGAGTCTGGAAACCCGGCCGTCAGGTCCCGTTTCGCGTGACTTTGAACCCGGCTCAGGCCGGCGGTGACTCGGTGCCGTTTCAGGGGCGCATTGAGCTGGAAATTCCTGACTCGGACGGGATCCCCGTGCGTTTCGTTACTTCATTTTCGGGCGTTCTTCCCGCGACGGTCGAGCTTCCGGCCCGATTCGGCCACTCCCGCGGCGAGTACCGGCTAAAAATCTTTGATGAGGCGGAGGCGGACGCTCAAGGGAAGGCAAAACTCGTGCATGAGTCGGAAGGTTTGGTGGAAGGGGCGCTTGCCGAGACGAAAGACGTTTTTCTGGTCGTGGGTCCGACCGACGCGGGGCTGGAGACGTGTGTCGCCCAGATGGCGTGCCCGGCCGACCGAAAGCCAAAAGTCGTGCGGATCGCTTCCGCGGCGGCGCTTCCACGAAATATTGCCCTCTGGGAACTGGTGGACGTTTTGGTCGTCACGACGGACGACGAGTCGGTCCTGAATTCCTGGACGGAGGAGCAGACCGCGGCTTTGGAATCCTGGGCGCGGCTTGGCGGGAAGGTCGTTTTGAGCGTCGGTAAAAACGCACAGAAATGGACGGACCTCCCGCAGTGGAAAGCGTTCCTGCCCGGGAAACTGGAAAAAGTTCTGCCGGTCCGGGAAACCGCGGCGCTGGAACTTTTCGCGCAGTCGCCTATCCCGGTTACGCTGCTGGGGGTTTCGGAAAAGTACCGCATCCCGGTCGCGAAGTTCACGGAATTCCCGGCTTCGATGGACGTACGGGCGGAGCAGTTTGACCTTCCGCTGGTTTTGCGCCGGAATCTGGAGCTCGGGACCGTTCACTGGCTCACGTTCGATCTGGACCACCCGGCCCTGGTCAAGTGGGAAGGACGCGGGAATCTGCTCGCCTCCACGCTGGGTTTTGCTGAGCGGTCGAAAGATTTTGAGGCGAAAAAAGTCCGCGGGATGGCGCTCGGCTACGACGACATTTCGGGCCAGCTGCGCAGCGCGCTCGACGATTTCGAGGGCTTGAAACCGGTTTCCTTTGCGCTTCTTGCGTTTTTCTTCCTGATTTACCTTGGGATCATCGGACCGGGGAGCTGGTTCTTGTGCAAAAAACTCCCGCGCGGCGGTGAGGCGGCCTCGTGGACGCTTTTCCTAGTGGCGTCGCTGGGGGGCGTGTTCCTCCTTTGGACTCTGGCCGGAACGCGCGGCGGCGTACGACTCAACCAGGCGCAGGTCGTGGACTACGTGCAGGAAACCGGCTCCGTCCGTCAGTCGCTCTGGGGAAACGTCTGGTCGCCGACGGCTTCGCGGCTTGATCTGGATTTGGAGCCGCTTCCGGAGGACGTGATTTCGGATGAAAACGCACCGTTCCGCCAGCCGTCCCACCAGATCCACTGGTTTGGGCTTCCCGGCGCATACCTGGGCGGGATGGATTCCCAGCTCCTCACCTCCGTTTCGGGTTCAAATTACGGCGCGGCTTTAACGGAAGGGAGTGACTCGGCGGCGGACTTGGGGGCCTTCTGCCTGGAAACCGACGGAAAACTGAAAAACGTTCCGTTTTTTGCGCGTTCGACGAAAAGTTTCTGCGCGAGCCAAACGTTCCAGCTGAAACCGGACGCGCGGCCGGTTTTCGGGACGCTCCGCGACGTGAATCATTCCCGGGTGGTGGGGGAAGTGCGAAATCCGCTTTCCGTGCCGCTGGAACACTGCATCGTCTTTTGCGGCGGCTGGGCGTACGAAGTCGGAAAACTCGCGCCGGGCGAAACGTTCACGATCGACGATTCCACGCCGTATTTCGCGGCTTCGATCCTCCTGGTGGACGCGGATTACATCGAGGACCATTCCATCAAGTCCAGCGTGGGGGTGCGCCGCGTGAATCGGCCGTACTCGCCCAGCTCGCACGATTTGCGCTACATCATGCGGACGATTCTGTTCTACGCGAAAGCGGGGGCCCGCGCCTACACGACGCTGAACGACTCGTACCTGAAAAAGCTCGACGCGTCGGAACTCCTGAACTCGCGCACGGCGATTTTGCTCGGCTTCACGGAAACCGCCCCAGCGCCGCTTTTCACCGGTTTCCAGATCCCGGGGAAGGAGCTGAAGGACCCGCGGGACAAACGGGTGAACGTGATCCGCGCCTGCATCGAGGTCCACTGACGGGCTGAAACCGCTTCATTCCACTTTTCATTTTTTTGTTCGTTTACCATGATCCAAACCCACGACCTGACCAAAGTTTACGGCTCCCTTCACGCCATTGACTCGCTGGACATTTCGCTCGGCGAGCGGGACGTTTTCGGCTTCATCGGCCCGAACGGCGCGGGAAAAACCACCACGATGAAGATCCTCACGACGCTCCTGGAGCCGAGCTGGGGCGAAGCGACGGTTTGCGGCTACTCGATCTACACGCACGCGGCCGAACTGCGCCGGGTGATCGGCTACATGCCCGACTTCTTCGGGGTTTACGAAGACATGCAGGTGATCGAGTACCTGGAATTCTTCGCCGCGGCATACCGGATCCGGGGGGAAGCGCGCCGGAAACGGTGCGAAGAAATGCTCGAGCTGGTCGATTTGGGCTACAAACGGAACGCACTGGTCACGAGTCTTTCGCGCGGAATGACCCAGCGCCTCGGGCTGGCCCGCGTTCTGCTCCACGACCCTCAGGTTTTGCTGCTCGATGAACCCGCCAGCGGCTTGGACCCGCGCGCCCGAATCGAGATCCGGACGCTGCTGAAAGAGCTGAGCAAAATGGGAAAGACCATCATGGTTTCGAGCCACATTTTGCCGGAGCTTGCGGACGTTTGCAACAAAATCGGGATCATCGAGCGCGGAAAACTCCTCGTGAACGCAAACGTGGAGGAGGTCCTGCGTCAGGTACGCCGGGCGGGGCGCCTTCATCTGACCCTGGCGGAGAATCAGCCGAAAGAAGAATTCCGCAAAAATCCGGCCGAGCACGCGGCCCGTCTGGCGGAAAGTCTGGAAATCGTGGGAAAAACCGAGGTTTCGGACGCGACGCACTTCGTGGTCCAGCTCAAGGAAGGGGTGGAGGACTACTCGGAGATCCCGGCCCTTCTCGCCTCCGCGGGGATCCGTTTCCTCGCCCTCCACGAGGACGAGATCAACCTGGAAACCGCGTTCATGACGCTCACCAAGGGGATCACCTCCTGAATCGGGGCGCGAGGCGCTTCCAACTCAAACGAAAAAATCCGGATCAAAACTCAAACGCCCATTTGGGAACGATTGGTTTGGCCCGGATTTTTTCTTAAAAGTTTTGGTTTTCTCTGAAAGTTTTGGTTTTCTCTGAAAGGTTTGGCTCTCCCTGAAGGGTTTTACCGGCGCGGTTTCTTCAATTCTTCTTCGGCGTAGATCAGGCGCTTTTGCTGGTAGTGCTCGTAAATCTTCTTCAAATCGTCCGGCCAGGCAGTGCTTTCCGTGTACGCGCCGCAGTAGGGGACGCCGAGGTCGATCCAGCAGGAAATCACGTTTTTCTCGTCCTGCGTCAGGTTGACGCCGTAATGGGACGGTTCGAGGTAGTTCACGAGCTGACTGTTCCCGGAGCCGTACTCGTACGGTTTGAGCATCGGCGGGACCGTTTCCGCCTCAAGCCACTTCACCAAGGGACTCAGTCGTCCGTGATTGGTCAGCGAGACGTAAGACTCCGTGAAAAACCGCATCGCCCGCGGGTCATGAACGGGCTTGGAAGTCAGAAGGAAAGCCGAGGGTTTCACGCCGGAGCCTCCTCCCGCTTCTGCGCCGGCGCCTTCAGCCGCTTTCGCGTCCTCGGCGTGGCACTTGACGCAGTGGCGGTCCAAAATCGGCTGGACGCGCTGGGGGAAGCTGAACCCGGCGACTTCGTGGTTTTCGTCCCACGAGTCGGTCATATTAATTCCGAGGAAGTTTTCGACCGAGTCGCGCAGACCCTGGTTTTCCTCCTGGATCCGCTTCACGAACGGGTGCGTGACTCCCGCGAACGGCTGGAGTTTTTGCGCGGGTTTTCCCATCGCGATCGTGGACTGCGGCTGGGACGCCAGCCCAACCTGCATTTTGTCCTCGTGGCATCCCAGGCAGGCGAAACGTTCGCCCGGCAGAAGGAGCGTCCACGAGCGCATCGTTTGGACGCAGTGCCCCTTTTCGTCGATGCACTGGAAAAAGACCGGCTGGCGGGCCGGGACCTCAAAATACGCGCTCCCATCCGCCTCGACGTCCACTTCCCCGAGCACGTGCTTCACGTCCCACGACGCATTATCGCCGCCGATGGGGCACTGGGCGCACGAGTCACCGCCGGGGCCGTCGTTTCGGTTCGAGCCGACCCACGCGGCACGGTACTGAAGCCCCAGAACGCGGAGTTTTTTGACCGTTCCCGGCTCGACCCCCGCCAGTCCCGGGCCGAGGTAAATATTCTGTACGTAGAACGTCCCGGAGTTCTGGCGTTCATCCACCATCGAGGCGCGGCTTGGCGGAGTGACGCGCGGCAGGACGGGAATCGCCTCCACGCAGCACTGCGCCGGATCAAACGCCAGAAGCTCGCGCCGCCCCTGATCGTCCATCCAGTAAAGCCCGAACGGCTGGCCCAGCTTGTACGGCACGACGTTGGCGCCCCAAACTCCGAAGCCCTGGTAGCCGTCCGGCGTGAACGAAACGAGGAAACTCGTCTCGCTGAATGGGAACGGATGCGCGAACTGGGGACCAGCCTGGCCGAAACCGTCGAGGTGCCCGCCTTTGTGCTTTTCCATCGGGCAGTCCGACGCGAGTTTTCGCCCCGGTGTCCCATCGGGCGCGGAGCCGGCGAGGAATTCGATGCCGCTTTCTTCCTGCGTGCCTTTGGACCGGTCGATGAGGATCAGTTTTCCCTTCTGAAGCACGTGATGGCCGGACGCGATCGCCATGACTTTGTGGGAGCCGGGGATCCCGCGAGCGTGCAGGATGGAAGTGGGAAACCACGAATTATTCCCGTAAAACTCGGTTTGGGCCGTTCCGTCTTCGTTCATCGTGAAGAGCGGCTGGACGTAGATCGGCGTCCGGTCGTTGTACTCCCAGCGCGTGTACAGGACGCGGCCGTCGTCGAGCACCGTGGGACTCATCGTCGTGACCTGGTCGTACGTGATGCGCTGAATGTCGGTCCCGTCGGCCTTCATCGTGTAGAACGTCCCGGTCTGGTCCCAGCCGCACGGGTCGAGCTGGCCGCAGCGCGTGGACTGGAAGAGGATCCGGCCGTTCGGAAGGAAGCACGGGTACAAATTGTTCGTCGGGAAATCCTCGCCGCCGCGCGAGAGTTTGTGCGTGATCTGCGTCCTGCTCCCCGTTGCCAGATCCATCAGGAAAAGGTCGAAATCGTCGTTTCGGAACGAGTCCCGCATCGCGAACGCGAGCGTTTTTCCGTCAGACGAAAGGGCGGGGTCGCGGATGAAGCCCTCCGCGGTTTCCAGAAGCGTTTCGCACGTCACGGAGCCGTCCGGCGCGACCGTCAGGCGGCAGAGCTGGGAGCCGGGTTTCCACGTGAGGTGGCGGACTTCCGGGTACTTGCCGTCCTGCTTGCGCACGTCCGAGGGGTGGTGATTGCTCGAAATATTCCCCGGCGCCGCGATGAGGCAGTGCTTCAGAAAAAGGACCGAGTTGGTGTGGGCGGTGAGGTTTTTCAGGCGCCCGGCACGGCGAACGGCGCAGGCGTTCAGGTAAAGCGTCTTCCAGCGCGGATCCGAGCTGGGAACGCCCTGAAGTTTCGCCAGCGTTTCACGAAATTCCGCGGCTCGCGCGTCCCCGCATCCGGCCAGCTCGTTCAAAACGTTTTCGACCATTTTCCGTTCCAGCGCCGCGTTTTCCTGCGAGGTGAAGCAGGCGGAAACGTCGCACGAGCCGGAATCCTGCTGCATCCAGTCCTTCTGAAGCTGGGCGGCCGGAAAAGCCTCGCCGGCGTTCAAAACCCCGGTAAAAATGAGGCTGAAAAGCGAAAGCAAAAGCAAAAATAAAAAAGCGCGCATTGGAAAATCTCCCTCGGACTGGTTTTTGTTTCACTTCAACGGGCTGACGATGAACGATTTCAGCGCCATAGAGCCGAACTCATTCGTGAACGAAACCGTGCGGGCTTCTGCCTTCGGGACGCGAAAAGTGGCGGTTTTCTCGCCGTTCACGCAAACGTCCAGGACTTCGTCCTTGAAAATCACGTCCAGCGTCACGGTCCTGCGGGTGAAATCGATCTGCTCCAGCCGGATCCCGCCGATGGTGGCGGTGTGCTGGACCGGCGAAATCGCGAGTTCCAGGTCTTTGGCGAGCAAAAACCTGCACTCGGGAAGGGCGTCGCGGCGGGCCGGGTCAAACGTCAGTTCCGCCTGAATTCTCGCGTTTCCGGGAAGCCCGGCCCACGTTTTCTGAGCGTCTTTCACGTTCGTTTCGGCCACGACCGGTTTTTCCGTCGCGGGGATCATTTCCGGGACGAATTTCTCGCCGAGGCTTCCGTTTTCGTGCCGGATCAGTTCATGAAAAACGAGCGTTCCGGCCCAGCCGCCCAGGCCGACCCAGCCGGTGATGAGGCGCCGGCCGTCTTTCCACGCCGCCGTTTTGGGGACTTTCGTCGCGCCGGGCATCAAAATGTTCTGCTCCGCCGGAACCTCCCACGGCCCGAGCGGGTTGGAGGAAACACGGTAAAAACCGTTTCCGTGCCCCGCGATCACGTAGTACGTCCCACCCCACTCGAACCAGTCGGGGCATTCCGGCTGGCCGCTGCGGTCCGTGTACACCGGGTCGAGAATTTCCCAGTCTTTCAGGTCTTTCGACTTCGCGTGGAGCCAGCACCCGCGGCCCTGGTAGGAGTCCGTGGCGTAGAGGTGGAACTCTTTCGTCTGCGGATCCTGGAAAACGACCGGGTCGCGCGTTCCGTGGCCGTAGCCTTCCGGCGTCGGAAAGAGCGGCTTGAGCATCTTCGTGAAGTGGATCCCGTCGTCGCTCACGGAGCACGAAAGCAGGCCTTCCTGCGGGATTTGGGTCACGTTTTCGCTGAAGCCGTTCGACCAGCGATTCCCGTAAAACGCGTAGAATTTCCCGTCGTGGAAGAAGACGGAACCGGTGCAGATCGAGCCTTCCTGCTGGTACTCGATCGGGACGATGAACGGCTGGTGCTCCCAATGGACCAGGTCGCGGGACGTGATCTGCATCCACTGGTGTGCGCCGAAGCCGTTTTTGGAGCCGTGGTGCCGTTTGTCGAGCAGGTAGCCGGCATGAAAAACCCCGTCGTGGCTGAACGGGAAAGTGTCGCCGACGAAGTACCCGTTCGGCGGCGTCCAGTACTGCGGGCTCTCGCCGTTCCCCCGGTCCACGCGGCTTCGGGAGTCGGCACGCTCGGGACCGCCCGAAAGCTGAAGGATCTCCGCGTCACTGAGCGTCCGGTCCCAGACCGCCGCCGTATCGATCTCGCCCTCAAAACGCGCGTCGATCCCAGTGTTCCCGCCGTGGGTCTGCGCGCCGATGAGGACCGGCTCGTCGTTCTGCCAGAGGTCCCCGAGGACGAAATCTTCATCGACGCACCGGCCGTCCACGAAGAATTCCAGCTTCCCCTCGTTCATCCGCACCACCACGTCGTGCCAGGCGGTCAGAGCGTTGGCGGGGTCCCGCATTTCGGCAAACGGCGCGCGGCCGCTGAGCATCTGCCGGTTCCCCGTTGTGTTGACTTCCACCCCGAAAAAGTCGCGGAAGGCGAAAATATTGTACGCGCATTTCGCGCCGCGCTTCGAGAAGATCGGGCAGTCGTGTGCCTCCTCCGAAAGGTCCAGCCGGAGGCGGAGGTAGATCGAGAGCCGATTCTTTCCAACGTTCAGCTCGCCATTTGCGCCCTGATTTGCGTTCAGGAACCCGCCGCGCTGGATCTTCACGACCCGGCCGTCGCCGCCGCGGAGTTTCGATTCGGCCACCTCAGTCTCCGAAAGCGGAACGTTGAGCAGGACTTTTCCATCCGGACCGCCGATTTCCAGCACGCTGTTTGCGCCTTCCGCACGATTCGCGTCGTTCAAATCGTTAAAATGCCAGAGCGCCACCGCGTCGTCGGTGGGGAACGCGGCCCAAAGGGGTGAAGCGACGAGCACCGCCGCGAGAAGGAACCATTTTTTCATGAGCAAAGTCCTAAAAACGGGGGGAGGAAGGGTGGAAGGAACGACCTCTTTCTTGGGTCAGAGTCGGGAAAGAGGTCCGAAGGAACGTTTCAATTAATTAATGATACACCAGAAAGATTTTACGTTTCTTTTTTTATTTTCGGCCGGCAATCATTCCAGCCAGGTAGCCGCCCTTGAATCCCGCGTCGATGTTCACGACGGCGACGTTGGACGCGCAACTGTTCAGCATTCCGAGCAGAGCGGAAAGACCGCCGAAATTCGCGCCGTAGCCGACGCTCGTCGGAACCGCGATGACGGGGAAATCGACGTAACCGCCCACGACGCTCGGCAGAGCGCCCTCCATGCCCGCGATGACGATGGCGGCGGCGCAGCCCTCAAAATCGCCGAGCCGTTCCTGAAGCCGATGCGGTCCGGCGACCCCAACGTCGTGGATCATCACGGGTTCCACGCCCATCCAGAGGAGCGTTTCTTTGGCTTCTTCCGCGACCGGCAGATCGCTGGTCCCGGCGGTCACGACGGCGACTTTCCCGCGCCGCGCTTTGGTCCTTTTCGGTTGGAAACGAAACGTCCGGGCGGCGGGATTCAGAATTCCTTCCGGAAAACGCGCCTTCAGGGGCTCCATCTGGTCGTCACGCAAACGGGTCGCAAAGGGCAGGATCCCCGCGGCAAGCTGCTGCTCCAAAATGGCCGCGACGGTTTCGGTCGTTTTCCCTTCAGCGTACACGACTTCCGGAAAGCCGCAACGTTTTGCGCGGGCCAGATCGATGCTTGCGGTTTCAAGACGCGCGGTCGATTGAGTGTTCATGACGCATTTTTCCTTGAGGAAGGCTTTCAGCCAGTTTCATTCAGAAGGTCGGACGTTCACCGCCGACAAAACCGGACATTGTGGAGGGGTCCGAGTCTTTCTTGCGAATGACCTGCGCCCGATTTCCGATTTCATCCTCTTTTGGTTTGTGGAAGGCCTTGCAGCCGGTGATTCCCGGAGCCAGAAACGCAGCCGTGAGGATCAGGACGAGCCATTTACGTAATTCGCACATAGTATTTTCCTTTCTTTGGTTTTCCGTAAAAGGATTTTAACCGAAATCCACGACAGGCGCAAGGTCAATTTGAAGAATTTTCCGGGTTTTCAAAGTTTTCGGACTCATTCAGGTTTGGGCCGCTTTCCGGATTTTTCAGGTATTGCTCGCGCAGGACCCGCTTCAGGATTTTCCCCGTCGGTCCTTTGGGAAGTTCTTCCTGAATCAAAATCTTTTGCGGGCATTTGTACGCAGCCAGCCGGGTGCGGCAGTACTTGCTCAAAACCAGCTCGTCCACGTTTTTGAATCCGTCATTCAGAGTCACGTAAGCGATGACGTCCTCGCCGTGAATGGGGTGAGGAACGCCCACGACCGCCGCCATTTGAACGGCTGGGTACGTCTGAAGCACTTCTTCGATCTCACGCGGGTAAATATTCATCCCGGCGCGGATGATGATGTCCTTGATGCGGTCCACGAGATAGAAGAACCCCTCGTCGTCACAGTACCCCAAATCGCCGGAGAGGAACCACGAGTTCACGAAAACCTGTTCGGTCGCGAGCTGATTTTTGTGGTAGCCTTTCATCACGTTGTGGCCGCGGATGACGATTTCGCCGATTTCTCCCGGTTTCGCGAACGTGTGGTCCGGACGCATGATTCGGACCTGAACGCCAGCGATTTCTTTACCGATCGATCCGGGATGAGGCCCCATGGCGGGGGTTACTGCAGTGGCCAGCGGGCTCGTCTCGGAAAGACCGTAGCCTTCCAGGATCACACTGTCAGGAAACGCCGCATGGAGATCTTCGTAAGCCGTGAGCGAAAGCGAGGAGCCGCCCGAAATAAACTGATCCACGCAGCTCACGTCCAGACCGAGTTTCGCCTGCATCCGAGCCAGGTGGATCAGCATGGTCGGAACCCCCGCGACCACGTTGACCTTTTGCTCGACGATGGTCTGAAGGACCCGCTTCGGGTCAAAACGCGGAACCATGACGACCGTCGCGCCGGAAAACAGTGCGGCGTTTTGCGTGAACGTCTGGCCGAACGAATGGAAAAAAGGCAAAATCGCGAGTGTGCGCTTCCCGGGCTGGTAGCCGGTCATGCACTCACGAACGAACTGGGCGTTTGAGTAAAGGTTAAAATGGGAAAGAATCGCGCCTTTGGGAAAGCCGGTCGTACCGGACGTGTACAAAATCATGGCCGGGTCGGACGGGGAGGTCTGCGCCAGAGCAGGGCACCACGTCGTAAGAAGCCGGCCGTCCGCCGAGGGCACGGATTCCCACGCGGTGCCAAAATCAGCGTTAGAACGCAAATGGCCCGGGAATGAAGTATCTTCGAAGGGAATATTTTCCAGTACTCCGGGCAAAACCCCCATCATGAATTCACTCGAGTTCGGGCGGGTCCCAATGGGAATCGTTGAGGCGATCGGCTGGTAGTACGCGTCTTCAAGAGGCACACCGGTCGGCCAGGGCGAGGCGGATAAATCGTCGCAGGAGCCGTCGTCCGTCGTGCTGAGCCAGTGTTCAGCGTGTTCGTGCTGGGCCGTGACGGTGAGGGTCTCCATCGAAAAAGGAAACCGTTCTTTCAAATGCGCAATTTCATCTTCGACCCAAAAAATCCCGTCCTCACGGCAATTTTCGGGAAGGTAGCGCAAACCTGCTTCTTTGGAACCAAGAACGATCACGCCCGTGCAGGAGTCGACCTGGCGCATTGCTTCAACGCAGGCCGCCATGCAGCTCGGGCAGGTCAAAACGTAGCGGGAATCCGCGTGGGCGAACTGGTATGCCAGCTCGCAGCTCGTCAGAAGCGTGTTGCACGGAACGACCACCGCCCCCAAATGAAGAATGGCGAAATACGCAATCGTGAATTCCGGAATGTTCGGCATCACCATGCAAACCGTATCGCCGCGGGAGATTCCAAGACGTGAAAGAAGAACCGTCCAATAGCGTACCGAGTTCGCAAGCTCCGCATAGGTAATTTCCAGACCATTATAAACGATGGCGATCTGGTCGCGGTACTTCTCGGCGGCTATATGAAAATCAAGGGCGAGGTTCAGACTCATGGGCGATTCCGTTCGGGGGGATGAGCTAATATCAAAACGCGAGGAAAATCCATTTCCTCATCTTTTATATTATAGAGGAATTAATTTTTCTGTAAAGAGGAAAAAGCCAAAACCACAAAGATTTACACGAATTTTACGAAATTTTCTCAAAATGAAATCCAGAGAAATTTTCCATTTTAGCATAATAACAAAATGCACAAGATAACAGATTAAAGCCAAATCGGAAGCCCAAACCCAAAGGGCGGAAAACCGGTTCGATTCCCGCCCTCATCTGCTCGGGTTGGCTCCTTTTCATCGGAACCTTTTGATTTGTTAACTTTCTTTTACTTCTGGATCGGGTCGAACTGCGGAATCTTCATCAGCTCGCCGTCTTTCAGGGCGGACTGGTGCGCGAAGTAGCCCGGAACGGTGAGGTTCAACGCCATTTGAATGTCCACCAGCGGCAGACGCTTGCGGAGGATGGAGTCGATGAAATCGTTCCCGAGGTAGCCGTGCGAGCCGCCGTGGCCTCCCGGCTCCACTCCCGGCGGAAGGGCCGGCTTCAGAATGTTCACGTTCTGGGCGATCTCTTTCCCCTCGGGCGTCCCCTCATAGCGGTCGTAGTAGCCGCCGAGCTGACCGCGGCAGCGCCCCATTTCGCCGTAAATGCCCAGCGAGTCCCAACTGACGACCATCCGCGCCGAGCCGCCCTCCGACGTGCGGAAGATCGCGTTTTCCGTCCCGAACGGATTATTGTACCGGTTCGCGCCGATCTGGTAGCGTTCCTGGATCGACGGCCCGCCCATGCAGCAGACCTCGGTGAACGAGCCGCCCGTCACGCAGACGTAGAACCCGTTCGAGTGGGTGGGGTAGAACTGCGGCGGAAGCCCGTCGCGCCAGCCGTTCCAGGACGCGATCGAACCGACGCCGTAGTGGTAGTACTCGCCCTCCGTGTAGAGGAGTTTCCCCAGCGCGCCGGCCCGGTACAGCTGGCGCATGGCGTAGCAGGAATCGCGGTACGCCGTCGTTTCAAACATCGTATAGACCAGCTCAGGATGGGCCTTCACCGTTTCGTAAAGCTCGTACGCGTCGTCCAGGTTCCCCATGAAAGCGGGGACTGCCGACGCGACGTGTTTCCCGGCCTTGAGGCACTGGATCGCCTGCTGGGCGTGCGACGGGGCGTCGGTCGCCAGGAAAACCGCCTCGACCGAATCGTCTTTCAGAAGCTCCGCCAGCGACGGGTACTTCTTCTCGCACCGGGCCACTTGCGAAAGCTGGTCGCAGCGTTCCGGGACCAGGTCGCTCACCGCCACGACCTCCGCGTTCGGGTGGCTCTGGAGGCTGAACTGGACGGAAAACTGGCAGACGCCGTAACCGACCAGGGCGACGCGGACTTTACGGTCCGTGTACTTTTCCCACGGTTTCGTTTCGTCGAACGTCGTTTTGGTCTCGTCAAAACCGGCGATTTGGGGCGTGGGGGGATTCTGCGCGTGAGCGTTCAGCCCGGTGAATGAGAAAACTCCTGCGGCAGTGGAAGCGGCCAAGAAATTGCGGCGGGTAAGCATGGTAAACTCCTTTCGAATGATCAAGAGGGAAAAACGCTTTTCCTCCCATTATAGAAAATCCCCCCCATTCTGTCAAGCGGGAGGGGGGAATGTGTGTGGAGTTGGCGCTTCGCGTAACGTTGGCTTCAGAAAGACTTCAACCCATAAAAAGCCGAAGGCTTTTCCAACTCCACACTCCACTCTCAACACTCCACACTTTTTTTGGGGTCCCCCTTTCTCTCCGCGGGGGAATGTGGTAGAATAAGGTTTTCCGGGAGTTAAGCGAGGATCGGAGTCGAATGGGAATGAGTCCAAAATTTTTTCAAGAGTCTAAACGTTGCGTGTTTCTGGTGGTTTGCCTGCTTTTCACCGCGGCAGTCTGCTCTGGCGGCGATTACCTCGGCCCGGAAGAAATGGTTTTCGTTTCCGGCGACGAACTGTGCATTCTGGAACGGGACGTGAGTCGGCTCGATTTTTACTCGCTCGCGGAAAAGAAAGTCACGTGCTCCATTCCTCTTGAGAAGACTCCAAACCGGCTGAGCCTCTGCGGGAAGCGCCTCTTTGTGACGTGCGGCGACCTGAACGGCGAAGTGCTGGAAATCGACCTCCCGACCCTCACGATCACGCGCCGCTGGACCGGGATCCACTCTCCGTGGGGCGTGGCCTGCGCTGAAAAGCGGGGCCTGCTGTGCGTCGGCCGCCGGTTTCACGGCGACGTGCTTCTTTTCGACCTGAATCAAAAAACCAATCGGGAAAAGGCGGAGATCCCCTGGGAGCAGGGGGTCAAGACGCGGCTGCCGGTCGTCCGCGAGCCGATCTCGATGTGCGTCTCGCCCGACGAAACGGAGATCTACATCGCAAACCACCTTCCACTCGTCCCGTCCAACGGCTCCACCGTTTCGTGCGCCTTCAGCATTCTGGACCTCGAGACGGAAACCGTCCGGAACCACCAGCTCCCCGACGGCTGCGTCAACCTGCGCGACATTACGGTCACGCCCGACGGGAAGTACGTTTTCATGGTGCACACGCACGGGAATCACCGCACAATCACGACCCAACTTTTCGGCGGCTGGACCAACCGCAACGGTTTCACGATCTACGACCGTGACCGGAACGGGACCTGCACGTACCTGATCGACACTTATGAACAGGGCCTGACGAACCCGTGGAGCATTCGCGTCTCCCCGGACGGAAAACTCCTCGCGATCGCCATCGGCGGGAATCGTGAGATCGGCTTCGTCAGTACGGAGGAGCTCATCGAGCGGATGTACCGCGACATGAATCACATCAACCCGCAGTACGTCTTTTTCTTCGGGGTGGGTTCCTTCACGCCGACCATCACGCGGGTCAAAATGCCGGAACTTTCGGGGATCCACGCGCTGGCGATGAGCGAAAACCTGACCGTCACAGCGGGTTATTTCAGCGAAAATCTGGCCGTTTTCCCACGCATCAACGACCCGGACAGAATTCAGGTCTCCCAGACCGGGATCCGCTGGCAAATGGCGCGTAGTCTCACGGGGACCGAGCCGGAAATTCTTCCCCTTGGCGAGAAACCGCCTGTGCTGGACGCAAAACGCCGCGGGATGAAGGACTTTTACGATGGCGAACGCGCTCTGGACCACTGGCACTCGTGCGTGACGTGCCACCCGGACGCCCGCGTCGATGGTTTCAACTGGGATCTGCTGAACGACGGCGTGGAAAACCCGAAAAATACGAAGAGCATGCTGTACGCGCACGTGACCCCGCCGAACATGATCACGGGCGTCCGTGCGACCGGCGAAGCGGCGACCCGGGCGGGTTTCGTCCACATTCATTTCAAACGGATGACCGAGCCGGAATATTGCGACGTGGACGAGTATTTAAAATCCCTGCGCCCGATCCCCGGCATCGCGCTGAACCCGGACGGGACTCTGACCGACGCGGCCAAACGGGGCAAGCGGCTCTTTTTCGGCCCGAAAACCGGCTGCTCCGCGTGCCATCACGGCGAGTTTTACACCGACATGAAAATGCACGACGTGGGGACGCAGAACGACGTGGATTTCGACGGAATGTTCGACACGCCGACGCTCATCGAGACGTACCGCACGGCCCCGTACCTGCATGACGGCCGGTACACGACGCTCGAGGAACTCCTCTGGGTTGGCCGCCACGGCGAAACGGACGGGAATTTCGAAAAGCTCACGGAACAGGAAAAGGCGGACCTGGTCGAGTTCCTGCTTTCGCTTTGACCCCCGTATTGACACAAAATTCATTAATGTTAGAATAGTTGAAACGGGTACGGTGACGGCCACCTTCAGGCCAAACCATCCCCCCCCCAAATTCATAATTCATCATTCATAATTCATAATTTTTTCCACCTTCATTAACAAAGGAATCAACCATGGATAAGTACCCGATTGGTGTTTTCGCAAGCATTGGCGCAGGGCTTGGCGTGCGTCTGGAAGTCGTGAAGGAGCTGGGGATCCACACGGTCCAGCTCTGCTGCCCGCACAAGGAAATGCGGACGGAAGAAAACGCGAAGAAGTTCATCGAGAAACTGAATGAGATCGGCGTGAAAATCACGGTCGTGTTCTGTGATTTCAAAGGCGAAAGTTACTCCACCATCCAGACGACCCGCGAAACGATCGGGCTAGTCCCGCCGGATCTTCGGGCCGAACGCAAGCAGGAGATCCGCGAGATCGCTGACTTCGCCAAAGTCCTCGGCTGCGACCGGATCGGGATCCACATCGGGTTCATCCCGCACGAAACCGACTCGGACGACTACCGTGACCTGGTCGCGACGCTCGCCGAGCTGGCCGACTACCTGAAAGCCCAGGGCCAGGCGTTCCACCTGGAAACCGGTCAGGAAAAAGCGGACGGTCTGCTTCAGTTCCTCCAGGACGTCGGGCGCGACAATATTTTCATCAATTTCGACCCGGCCAACATGATCCTGTACGGCTCCGGCGAACCGATCCCGGCCCTGAAAAAGCTCGGGAAATACGTGCGCAGCTGCCACTGCAAGGACGCGAAATGGTCCGACAAACCGGGCGACACTTGGGGCTGCGAGGTTCCCTTCGGCACTGGCGACGTGAACGCGAAAGCCTTCCTCGAAACTCTGAAGGAAATCGGCTACGAAGGCCCGCTCACGATCGAGCGTGAAATTCCAGCCGAGCCTGAACGCCAGAAGGCCGAGATCTCCCAGGCGATGGATCTGATCGAGTCCCTGAAAAAGGAAGTCTGGGGCTGATTTTTTAATTAGGAATTTTGAATTATGAATTATGAATTGAAGGCCCGATTCGTAATTCATAATTCATTAATTCCGTGAGGTCTGGAATGAAAACTGATTTCGTGACGCGCCAGCCCGAATTTCTCGAAACGCTGCGGCTTTTGGAGTTTGCGGCCCGGGAAACGCTTGACCCGATTTTGCTCCTCGGCCCGGCCGGAGCAGGGAAGAGCACGCTCGCGAGGAAATTGGGAGGGGAAAAGGGCCTTCTCTTTGAAATCGACTGCTCGGCCGATCCTTCTTTTGAAAAATTTTCTGAAAAGAAGTCTGAAAAACAAAAGAAGAAAAAAGTCCTTTTTCTGCGACGAATCGAGTGCCTTTCAGCTTCAGTCCAGGCAAAAGTACTTTCTTTTATGGACGAAAATCCGGCCGTGCAGGTCTGGGCGTCTCTGACGGAAAATCCATCGGGTGAAAAACCCGTTTTTCTGCCGGATCTTCAGGCGGCGCTGAGCGTCTGGACCTTTCGGATTCTCGCCCTGGCGCAGCGTCCGGAAGATTTGCCCGAACTGATCGGCCAGGAGCTGGATCTCTGGTCCGAAAAAACGGGAAAACCGGCCGTTTTTGAGGAAGCGGCCCTTCAAAAATTCCTGCGTTTCGCGGAGTCCCCCGAAGCGGTTTGGACCGGGAATTTCCGGGATCTGCGCGCGTCCATCTCACGCATGGCCGGGCTGGCTTTGCGGGAGTCTTCGGACGGGAAGATCACGCCGGAAATCGCCGCGGCGGAGGTCACTCGCCTGAAACTGCGCTGGGTGGGTCAACCGCCGGTGATTCGTTTCCCTGAAAATCTTGAGAGCGGGGCGCAGGCTTTCGCCCAAAACGTGCTTGGCAAAGAGCGCTGGGACGCGCTGGACCGTTTCGACCGTTCCCAGCTCGCCGACGTTTTGTGGGTCTGCCGTCACCTCCAGAATTTCTCGGAAGCGGGCCGCATTCTTTTTTCCGCGTCGCGACTGGAAAAGACCACGACGAACGACTCGGACCGGCTCCGCAAATACCTCAAAAAGTTCGGCATCGGCTGGGACGATATTCAGACCGCGGCGGATGAAGCCCTGCGTTAGCGGCAAAACCACGCCTTCATCGTCTCGAGCACTTGCACGAGTTCCCGCTCTTCGATGATGTACGGGACCATCGCGTACATGTATTTCAGGAATGGCCGGCTCAGCACGCCCCGTTCCATCGCGAACCGGCGGAAGCCCTGGAGGGTTTGGGAGTCGTGGACCTCGACGCAGACGCAGCCGCCCATGATGCGCACTTCCTTGATTTCCAGCGAGGTAAAACCGCTCATTTCGCGCTTCGTGATCTCTTCGATCCGGCGGATCTTTTCGAGGTAGTTCCCCCTCTCGAACAGTTCGATCGACTTCAGGGCCGCGGCGCAGGCGAGGGCGTTCCCCATAAACGTCGGGCCGTGCATGAGCGCGTGCGTCGGATCATCGCTCCAGAAACCGTCCCAGACCCGCTGATTCGCGACGGTGACGGCGTGGCCGATGTAGCCGCCGGTCAGTGCCTTCCCAAGGACCAGAATGTCGGGCAAAACCAGGTCGGCGACGAAGCGGTTTCCGGTCCTTCCGAAGCCGGTCGCCACCTCGTCGAAGATGAGCAGAACGTCGTTTTCGTCGCAAAGGGTCCGCGCCCTTTCGAGGAACGAAACGTGGTACATGCGCATCCCGCCCGCGCCCTGGAGCAGGGGCTCGACGATGAAGCAGCTCAACTGCCGGCCGTACCGTTCGAAAGCGTCTTCAAGGGCGGAAATCTCGGTCGGAATGTGGACCACGCCGCGCTTTTTCTCGTTGGCGTTCCCGAAGGCGAAGTGGTAGTCCTCGTCGTCGCCGACCTCCATCGCCTTGAACGTGTCGCCGTGGTAGGCGTGTTCAAGTGCGAGGATGACGTTCCGGTCCGACCCGCGGTTGAAATTGAACTGCTGCGCCATTTTCAGGGCGACTTCGACCGCGACGCTGCCCGAGTCGGAGAAAAAGCAGTAGTCGAGGTCCCCGGGAAGCCACGCCGCCAGTTTTTCGGAGAGTTTTTGCACGGGTTCATGCGTCAGGCCGCCAAGCATCACGTGGGCGAATTTGCCGAGCTGCTCGGTGATGGCCTGGTTGATCTCCGGGTGGTTGTAGCCGTGAATGACGCACCACCACGACGAGATCGAGTCGATCAGGTCCAGACCGTCCTCAGTGTAAAGATGAACGCCCCGGGCCGAGCGGATTTTGATGGGCGGTTCCAGCGTTTTCATCTGGGCGTACGGGTACCAGATCATCCTTTTCTCCTATTCACAAAGGGCGGCCAGAAAATCGGCGTCGAGGTCCAGGTCCGTGGCGTTTTCCTCCGCGCAGGCGAGGACGGGGACGCCGGTCATCGCCTCGCACATGATTTTATTGTCCTCCTCCATGACGTCTCCCGGATGGAAGCGGTTGAAGATCAGCCCCTTGACCGCCAGGCCGCGGGCCTTCATGTATTCGACGGTCAGGACCACGCTGTTGATCGTTCCCAGCCCGGCGTTGGCGACGATCAGGCACGGCATTTTCAGGGCCGAAATCACGTCCGTCAGGAAAACCTTCTTTTCGTCGTAACGCAGCGGGCAAACGATCCCGCCGCTTCCTTCCGCGATGATGTAGTCGTACTGCTCCGCGAGGCGGTCGAAGCCGTTTTTTACCGTCTCCAGATCGAGTGGGTTCCCCTCCAGCCGGGCCGCGAGATGCGGGGAGACCGCCGTCTCGTAAACGAACGGGCACATCGTCTCGAGCGGCTGGGAAATTCCCGAAACCTCACGGACGTGCCGCGCGTCGCCGGGGATCAGGCCGCCGTCTGGGGCGCGGTCGTTCCCGCTCATAGCCGCTTTGAAGTAGGCGCAGCGGAAGCCGCTTTCGTGGAGTTTTTTCAGGAGCAGGCCCGCGATGAAGGTTTTGCCGACGTCCGTGCCCGTGCCGGTGACGAATAAACCTTTGCTCATGGGGCCTTCTTTTCCACCTCAAAGCCGAGGTTTTTAAGCATTCGCACGTCCCCCTGAATGTCGTTTCCCGTGGTCGTGAGCATGTCGCCGGTGATCGTCGAGTTCGCGCCGGAAAGAAACGCTTCCGCGCCGCAGTTCGTCATGAAATTACGACCGGCCGCCAGGCGAATGTCCGCCTCCGGGACGATGAACCGGAAGATCGCGACGGTGCGCAGAACCTCCTCCTCGGTCAGGCGCGGAAGGTTTTCCAGCGGCGTGCCCTTGATCGGCGTCAGCGTGTTGATCGGGATGGAACGGACGCCAAGCTCCGCGAGACTGACCGCCATGTCGATCCGGTCCTCCCACGTCTCGCCCATGCCGATGATCCCGCCGGAGCAAAGCTCGAAGCCGGCGGCTTTGGCGCGGCGCAGGCACGCGATTTTGTCGTCGTACGTGTGCGTCGTGCAGATGTTCGGGAAATTGCGGCGTGACGTCTCGATGTTGCAGTGGAACCGGCTGACTCCGGCCGCGCGGAGCCGGCGGAACTGTTCGTCCGTGAGCAGGCCGAGGGACCCGCAGAGTTCCATCTTCGTCTCGCGGCTGAGCAGGGTGAAAGCTTCGACCGTTTTTTCAAAATCATCGGCGCTGAGCGTACGGCCCGCGGTGACGATCGAAAAGCGGTGAACGCCGCGCTCCTCGTTGTGCCGGCACTCGTTCAGGATGGTTTCGGGGGCTAAAAACGGGTACTCGCTAATGCCCGTGCAATTATGGGCCGACTGCGCGCAGAAACGGCAGTTTTCGGAGCATTTCCCGCTTTTGGCGTTGATGATGCTGCAAAGATCGACGTGGTTTCCGCAAAAATGCTTCCGGATCCGGTCCGCGCCGGAGCAGAGGGTTTTCAGGTCGGCGGTGATGAAGAAGCCGGTCTCCTCACCGCGATGGATGCGTCTTCCGCCGATGATCTCGTCTGCCAGTTTTAAAATATTCATCAGAATCTCCGGTTAAAAAGGATGAGAATTCAATGGGAGTTTCGCGCTCTTTTCATCCGGTGCAGGTCGTACCGGTACAGCTGCCAGGCGTTCCAGCAGTTGTGCCAGAAAATGTAGAAAATCGGGCCCAGCGCCACGAACGGGTTGGCGTAAGTCAACGCGAGGTAAAGTGAGAACGTTGTGTTTTTCTGGCCCAGCAGCTGGCTGCATTCGCGGCAGTACCGGCGTTTCGAGAGAAAACTCCCGATGAAAAAGTTCAAGACGCAGATCACGATGGAGATCAGCGCCACCAGAGCGACGCTCAGGGCCGAAATGTGCGGATGCTCGATGAAGTACTGCCGGGCCGTGGCCGCGAGGACGAAAAGCGTGAACGACCAGAGCGAAAACGAAAACATTTTGAGCCGCTTGGTGATCTCACGAGCCTTGGGCCAGAGGTTCCGCACGAGGATCGCCAGTGCGAACGGGCAGGCGATGATGATCAGCAAAGTCCGGACCACGTGCCAGATGAAATCCAGCGTGAACGTCCCGGTCACCATCGGGAGCAGGCCGACGAGCGCCAGCGAGATGAAGCAGTTCGTGATCGTGAACCCGGTCAGGGCGAAACCGAGCCGGCCGTGAAGAAAGGAAATGACCACCGGCGCGGCCGTGGCCGTTGGCGTAATGCCGACGAAAAACGCCGCCAGCGCGTAGTCGGGATTTTGCGGGTACAAAGCCTTCAGCGCGAAGAACGGGACGATCCCCATCAGCAGATTCACGGTCAAAATGAACCAGTGCTCTTTCTGCGGCTTCAGGTCCCGAAAATCGAGCTGAATGCAGGACAGAAAGATCATCGTGCAAAGCGACCAGCGCACAAAATTTAGCGGCGGCTCATTCAACACATGCGCTTGCGGGCACAGAAGCCCAAGCAGGAACGGAATGAAAATCATCGCCGGCCGAGTAAGAGTCTTTAGCATGGCAAAATGAAAAATGAATAACGAATAACGAATAATGAGTAATTTTCGCGATTTTTCATTATTCGTTATTCATTATTCATTATTCGTTAATTTTTAATCTTCGTATCCGTTCGGGTGCTTCACGTGCCAGTTCCACGCGCTCTGGATGATCGAGCGGAGGTCCGGGTACTGCGGGATCCAGCCGAGTTCCTTGCGGATCGTTTCGCTTCCGGCGATCAAAACGGCCGGGTCGCCGGCACGGCGCGGGGTCACCTGCGCGGGGATCGGATGCCCGGTCACTTCACGGGCGGTTTCGATGACCTGTTTCACCGAATAGCCCTGGCCGTTCCCGAGATTATACTTGCAGCTCTTGCCGCCTTTCAGGAGTTTTTCAAGCGCCAGAATGTGCGCCTGCGCCAGGTCGGCAATGTGGATGTAGTCGCGAATGCACGTTCCGTCCGGCGTGTCGTAATCGTCACCGAAGATTTTGATGTCGGCCCGTTTCCCCTGCGCGACCTGCAGAACGAGCGGGATCAGGTGGCACTCGGGATGGTGGTCCTCGCCGCGTTCCAGACTCGCCCCGGCGGCGTTGAAGTAGCGCAGCGCGACGTAGCGGAAGTCCTTGATCCGGTCAAGCCAGTACAGGTAGCGCTCGATGATCGCCTTGGATTCGCCGTACGGGCTGCCCGGCACGATGCGCTCTTTCTCGGTGATCGGCATGGACTCCGGATCGTCGAAAAGGTTCGCGGTGCTCGAAAGGATGAATTTGTTCACGCCGGTTTCCAGCATGGCCGAAAGCAGATTGGCGGCGTTGGAAACGTTCTCGCCCATGTATTTGAACGGGTTTTCGACCGACTCACCGACCAGCGAATAGGCGGCGAAGTGCATCACCGCGTCGGGTTTGTACGTTTCCAGAGCCGCTTTGATCTCGTCCTTCTTCGCCAGATCGCCGAGGACAAAAGTCGCTTTGGGATGAACGGCGCCGCGGTGGCCCTGGTATAAATTATCGAACACGACGACGTCGTAGCCGGCCTCGATGAGTTTTTCAACGGTAACGCTTCCAATGTATCCGGCCCCGCCGGTGACGAGTACTTGCATGGTTTCAGCTCCAATGAAATGATGTTTCACCTTTTAAGACTTCATTAAATCCGTGCTTTTCTGAACACGGATTTCTTTTATTTTACTCTTTTTTCGGTTTTGTTCAAGACCCGGAGGAGGTTTTTTTCAGATTTTTCCCGGAAACCACCCGGAAACACCGGGAATCCATCTTGTTTCAGATTGATATTTGTGTTATAATCGTCACAACCAATAATAAAATCGGTAGGATTTCCAAAACTTTGCAGGATTTTGCCTCCACCCCTTGGCACTCGGCGGGGTTTTCTGGTATAATAGTCCAATGGAAATTTTAAATTACTTTGTGAAAGCTCAGTCTAATGGAGATTCCAATGGCAGACGAACAAAATGAAAATTACGAAGAAGAGATCGAGTACGTTGATGAAAATGGAAATCCGATCGAGTACGAGTACGAAGAGGAAGCTCCTGCCGAAGAAACCATAGAGTACGTTGACGAGGACGGGAATCCGGTCGAGTATGAGTACGAAGAGGAAGCTCCTGCCGAAGAAACCGTAGAGTACGTTGACGAAGACGGAAATCCGGTCGAATACGAGTACGAAGAAGAAACTCCTGGCGAAGAAGGCGTTGAGTACGTTGACGAAGACGGAAATCCGGTGCCGTATGGAGCGGACGCGATGGATGTTCTTCCCGACGGAATGAGCGCGGATTCGGAAACCCCCGAAAGTGAATACTCGGGAGAAGAAAATGAAGATTCCGAGGACGATTCCGATGATCAGGCGGAAAAACCGAAATCGTTCTTCGGGAAACTCGGCGGAACCTCCCCGTATGTCGTCATGATTTGGCTCGCGTTTTTCATTCTGCTTGCCAGTGTGATTCTTATGCTGGTCAAATGGATGAGCTACGACATGATCGTCTATCCGAAGTACCCGAGCTGAGGGAATAAATAAGTGGGCAAGAATACAGACATTCAAATCAGGTCGCTGACCTCGTGGACGGAACATTTCGCGTACCGCTCCCCGATGAAGTTCGGCGGGCGCGTCGTGACGGACGTCACGGTCCTGAACGTCAAGGCGGAAGTGGAAACCCGGGACGGGCGTACGGGGACCGGCTGCGGTTCTATGACCATGGGAAACGCCTGGGCGTGGATCTCCCCGAATCTGACGAACGACCAGACGCTCGACTGCATGGTGACTTTCGGGACCAAAATCACGGAAGCCGCCAATTCGTATACGGAGATCGGCCACCCGATGGACCTCTGCCGCGGAATCTCCGATTTTTATGCTCCGACCGCGGATTCGGTTATGCGTGAAAAAGGCCTGGCCGAAATCGAAGCCTTCCCGAAACTGGCCCAGCTCGTGGCCGCGAGTCCACTGGAGGCCGCGATCTTCGACGCCTACGGGAAAGTCCACGGCGCCGACGTCTGCGCGCTCCTGGGCCCGGAGTTCATGAACTACGATCTGGCACACTACCTGAACGACGATTTCCGCGGTGAGTACCTCGACCGGTACACGCTCCCGAAGCCGAAAGAGTGGCTCCCGCTTTACCACCTGGTGGGGGGGCTGGATCCGTTGACCGACGCGGACATTCCGCAGAGGTTGAACGACGGCCTGCCGGAAACCTTGGGCGAGTGGATCCAGAGGGACGGGCTGACGCATCTGAAAGTGAAGCTCAACGGCGAAAATCTCGAGGCGGACGTTGCGCGTATGGCGGCGGTCGAGGCGGTCGCTTCCGAGGCGCAGGCCCGGCGTGGGTGCGACTCTTGGGTCTATTCCGCCGATTTCAACGAAAAATGCTACGGCGAGCAGTACGTCATCGACTGGCTCCATCTTGTGCAGGAGCGTTCGCCGCGTGCGATTGAGCGTCTGCAGTATATCGAGCAGCCGACGAATCGTGACCTGACGCGCGAGCCGATCATCGAAATGTTCGAGGCCGCGAAGATCCGGCCGGTCGTGATCGATGAGTCTCTGACCGATTTCGAGGCGTTGCTTCTGAGTCTGGAGCGCGGCTACTCCGGCGTGGCGCTCAAAGCGTGCAAGGGCGAGCATGAGGCGCTTCTGATGGGCGCGGCAGCGCAGAAGTACCAAATGTTCCTTTGCGTTCAGGATTTGACGTGCGTTGGCGCGTCGTTCCTGCACAGCGCGTCGCTGGCGGCGCACATTCCGGCCGTTCAGGCGATCGAAGGAAACGGCCGTCAGTACTGCCCGGCGGCAAACGCGGCACTGGCTCCGAGTTACCCGGACGTTTTTGCGGTCACAAACGGCCAGATCCGCACCGGCGCGCTCTGTGAGCCTGGGCTGGGGTTTCACTGGTGAGACGGGAAATTCCCATTCGGGTCAAACGGGCGTAGTGGTATGATTTCTCTAAAATCCAAAAAATTTCTGGCCGTACTCGCCGTTCTGATGGTTTTCGTGACGCAGTGCTGGATCGCGTATCCGGTGGTGCGTCACCCGAAACTGCACTACTGGGCGTTTTTGAATTTCTGGTCGGAAACTCCCGAGCACACGCCGCAAACGTTCTGCGATTCGTTCCGGAACGCCGTGAAGCAGGTGGATGCCGAGCGGGTGCGAGACAGTAATTTCTTCATTGATCTGTGCGGTCTGTCGCAAAAGCTCATGGGAAAACGGAGTTTCGGCGCGTTCTGGCGTCTGAAAAATGACCATTTGGCCATTAAAACGCCCGAATTTCCGTCTTTGGAGCGTGCGGAAACCGACGTTCTGGGGCTTCGGGATTTTCTCCATGAGCAGGAAATTCCTCTTTTGTACGTGCAGACCCCGC
Organism: Thermoguttaceae bacterium; assembly: GCA_017447865.1. GTDB lineage: Bacteria > Planctomycetota > Planctomycetia > Pirellulales > Thermoguttaceae > RGIG3701. The sequence goes on along the minus strand of JAFSMO010000110.1, from coordinate 16,686 downwards.
GGGAGATTCATCCTCTTGAGGCGGAACTTCCTGACGGGGCGCATGATTTCGCGCATCAGAGCACGGACGCGTTCCTGAAATTCCTTCGGGAAAACGAGATCGACTGCATCGACTGCCGGGAGATTTTACGCGACGATCCGGAGCGGCACTACGAGCTTTTCTTCAAGTCGGACCACCACTGGCGGCCGGAGTACGCTTTTCTGGCGTTCCAGAAGACGGCCGAAAAACTTCGTTCCAATTACGGCTTTAAAATCGACCCGACCGTTCTCGACCCGCAAAATTACGAGCGTCGAACGGTGCCGCTTCTTTGCGGGGTTTATGTGGGTCAGGGGAATAATTCGGAGCGGAAGCAGGCCGGGCGGTTCTTTTCAAAGGCGGACTCTTTTGTTCTGTTTGAACCGCGGTTTCAGACCGATTCCGAATTCGAGGTTTCTGAGCAGAAGATTCACAAAATCGGGAACTGGACGGAAACCTGGGGCCAAAGCGGGGTTTACGCGTTCCAGACCATGAAAAACCATCGGGTGGCCGAAAAACGGATTTTCCTGATCAAAGACTCTTTCGGGATCCCATTTTTTGACTATTTGTCGCTCGCCTGTCACGAACTGATTGCCGTGGACCCGCGAAACAACCACGAGAGTCTGAAAAAACTGATTCAGGAAAATCGTCCTGATCTGGTGATTTTGCTCTTTTCGGACCCCTGTGGAATTTCTCTGACTTTGGATTGATCTTCGGGCTTCCAAGGGGCTTTTGTGGGAAGGAAGCTTCCCCCCTTGACAGAAAACCCCCGCGGGAGTAGAATGAGTTCATTCGTTTGCCGGCAGCCCACGTTTTGGCTTCGCATTTTAGTCCGAATTCTGCCGAAGCTGGGAGCCGCCCCTGATTTGACCCGCGAAACGCCAACCCTCCGAAAGCTCATGAAAAAACCCTTTTTTCTTTTCACCTTCCTCGTTCTTTTGACCTCCATCCTTCACGCAGACGAGAAGAAAATTTACGTCTGCTACCGCTCCTTCTGGCCGGAACTGCAAACGACCAAAGAGTTCGGCGAGATGGGCATTAATACCCGGTGCTTCTTCGCGGCCAATGCGATCAATTCGGCCGGGTTCGAGTACTGCAAGTACCCGCTCATCTGGACGGGCAGGAACAAGTACGACTGGGCCGCGTTCGATCAGCAAGTGGACGATCTGCTCGGGGCGAATCCGAACGCGGAATTTCTCTGCATGATCGACTACAACACGCCGTACTGGCTCACGCGGAAGTATGCCGCCGACTCGTTCAGCGAGATCACGCACTTTGCCGGAAACAAAGAATGGCGGGATTTCACCCAGGTCTGGGTGGATGCGTTCATCGAGCACGCCGAGGCAAAGTACGGGGATAAAATCGTCGGTTACATTCTCTCGGGCGGCGGAACTTCCGAGTGGTACGAATACGACCGCGGCCGGTCGAGCCGGATCAAAAACGCCGCGTGGCGCCAGTGGTGCGAAAAGAATGGTTTCACGGACTTCCATCGCGATACGCCCCCGGAGACGGAACTTTCCAGGGCCTCGTTTGAAAACGTCCTTTACGACCCCGCGACCGAAAACGAGAAGATCGAGTACTGGCGCTTCCATAATGAGGTCGTGGCGGACGCTCTGGTCGAATTCGCGAAAAAGGCGCGGGAGAAGATCCCGCCGCAGAAAGAGATCGGCGTCTTTTTCGGCTACTTCTTCGTGAGCGACTCCAAGGAAGTTTCCTTCGGTCATCTGGCCTACGACCGGGTTTTCGCCAGCCCGGACATTGATTTCATCATCAGCCCCGGCACGTACCAGGACCGGCAGATGGGCGGCGGCTCCGGCCCTCAGATGGTGCTGGGGACCGCGATCCGCTACGGGAAACGCTACATGCACGAGATCGACCATCGAACGAGTGCCGTCAGCGGCGGAAACGGATGGAAAACGGTCGCGGAGGACGTGGCGGGATTGAAGCGCGAGGCGATGTTTGCGCTCGTAAATCACCAGTCTCTCTGGTGGTTCGACATGTGGGGCCGGTGGTTCAACGTGCCTGAAGTCCGGGCGGCCATCACTCGGCTGAAAGCGATTTCCGACCGTTACATCGATGACCGCTCGCCGTCGAACGCGGAGATTCTGCTTCTGGCGGACCCGGAATCGATGTACGGTTTCAACGAGAAAATGCCGCACGCGTCGGCCTGCGCGCACCGCTTCCGCGACAAATTGAACAAACTGGGGACGAACTACGACGTGTACTCGTTCAACGACGTGCCGTTCATCGACCTGAGCCTCTACAAAGTGGTTTTCCTCCCCGCCACGATGTGCATCACGCCGGAAAAAGAAGCGGTTCTGAAGCAGTTCCTCTGCACGCCGGGCAGGACGCTGGTCTGGACCTACGCGCCGGGGATCAGCGACGGCAAAACGCTGGACGTCGAGCGGGTGAAACGCTGGGCGGGCGTTCCGTACCACACCGAAGGGCCAAGCGTCACGCCGATGGAAGGGGGCTGGACGGCCGTTTACACGTGGGAATACAAAACCTGGACCCCGGAAACGCTCAAGCAGCTCGTTCGGGACGCGGGAGTTCATCTTTACACGGAGGGCCCGGAGCCGGTTTTCTGTAACGGCCGGCTGCTGGTGATCCACACGAAGGACGGCGGGAAAATGCGCGTTTCCCTCCCGAAAAAGTACGCCCAGATCGTGGACGTTTACCACGACCACGTCGTCGCAGAGGACGCAGACTCGTTCGAGTACGACTTCCAGACGCCCGACACGGGGATCTTCGAGCTGAAATGATTCCGTTCCGCGGGAACCTCTGGAGAAACGGGGACTCCCGCGAATTTTTCTGGCGGCCCTGAAAAACGCGGATTCACCCCTTGACAAAAAACTCCCGGAAGAGTAAAATCAAAAAAAGTTTCCATCCCGCAGTTTCGTTTTTCTCTTTACCCGGCTCATGCGTTTTTTCCTCCATCAAATCGTGATCGTTCTTTTGCTCGGCGTTTTTTGCTGTACCGGGGGGCCGTCCGCGCTGGCGGCAGGAAAGAGTGCGGCCCAGAAAAAGGCAGAGTACCGCGCCAAAGTCCGGGAGGAAGCAAAGGAAAAAGCGCTTCAGGCCGCTCGGGAAAGCGTGATGGGCGTCACGCCCGCCATGGTTCAAAACGCGATCGCCGGTGGGATCGAGTTTCTGAAATCAACGCAGGGAAAATCCGGCGGCTGGAAGGAGGAGGACATTCACATCGGCGGCATTTCCTCCCTCTGCACGCTCGCTCTTCTGAATGCCGGCGTTCCGGCCGACGACCCGTCCATGGTGCGGGCTTTGAATTTTCTCCGGGAGATCGACCCCACGACCGGCCCGGTCGAGAGCAATTACGTCTGCGCGCTTCAAACGATGATTTTTTGTCTGGCCGACCCCAAAAAGGACGCGGGCTTGATCCGCCGGAATGTGCTCTGGCTCATGAAAAAGCAGAAAACGGAAGGGACGAAACCCGGCGCGTGGGGCTACCCGTACGGGGACGGTGACCCTTCCAATTCCCAGTTCGCGCTTCTGGCGCTTTATGAGGCGGACCAGATCGGGCTCTCGATCCTGCCGGAAGTCTGGAATCGAGCGTCGGGCTACTGGGAAAAGACGCAGAACATGGACGGCTCGTGGTCCTACTACTACCTCCCGCCGAACGTCGAGCACCAGCCGATGGGGTCCGGCTCGATGACCTGCGCGGGGATCGTCTCGCTTCTGATTTCCGCGGAAAAGTCGAAAATGCTGGACGCGACCATCGAAGACGATGAATTCATCCCGTGCAAGCGGCAGTCGAATCAGCTGACGAAACGGCTTCATCAGGCGTGCACCTGGATGGAAAACCACTTCAGCGTGGCGCGGAATCCTGGAAACAAAGACTGGCTTTTGTACTACCTGTACGGGCTGGAACGCATGGGACGCATGACCGAGCAGCGATTCATCGGCGGGCACGACTGGTACCGGGAAGGAACGGCGAATCTGCTCCGCATGGCCAAAACGGTCGCGGCAGAAGACCGGCTTCTCGTTTACTGGGAGGGCACGACGGCGAGTGAGAGGATCCAGCCGATCGCGACGTCGCTCGCGCTTCTTTTTCTCTCGAAGGGCCGGTACCCGGTCATGATGACGAAAGCCCAATTCACGACCGAAACGGAGGACTGGAACTGGCACCGGCACGATATTTCGCACCTGGCGCGTTACATTGAGAAAAAGTGGGAAAAGCACGTGACTACACAGAGCGTCGATCTGAATGAATCGACCGTGGAGGATCTGCTCCTCTCGCCGGTCCTTTTCATCTCGGGGAAAGATTCGCCGTGCCCGAAAGACGTGGTGAAGCGGCAGGAAATGGGGAGGAAACTGCGCGATTACATCGACCGCGGCGGCTTCATCATCGCGGAGGGCGTCTGCCCCGGCGGGACGTTTGACGAGGGGATGAAAACGCTTCTGAAGGAGATTTTCCCGGAAGAGGAGCAAAATTTTTACCCGATGCCGCCGGAGCACCCGATCTGGTCCACGGAAGTCGCCATTCCGTCGGATTTTTTACGCCCGGTTTACTGCGTCGATTACGGGTGCAGGACGTGCATGCTCTTTCTGCCCGGCCAACAGAAAAACCCGGAAAAACCGATCCCGTCCCTTTCGTGCCTCTGGGAACTCGCGCCGGAAATGCGTCCGGAAACGCTTCATTCGATGAGAGTCAAAAGGGAGATCAAAGCGGGCCTGGATTTCGGCCTGAACGTTTTGGCCTACGTGACCGAACGCAAGCTGAAGGGAAAAGAGGAAAGTTTCGCGTCTTCGGCCGATCTTTTTGAGGAGGAAGACCAGGATGAAGCGGAGCAGGGGGAACTGGGGTCGATCCGAGGAAAACTGGCCGCCGCGAATCTGCGCCACGGCGGTGGCTGCGACGCCGCGCCCAAAGCGCTCCGAAACCTCCTGATGCGCGCCGCGCCGGAACTCGGCATCACGTCTGGCGTGCTGGACGATTCCATCGCCGTCACTTCGCCGCGGCTTTTCGAGTTTCCGGTCGCGTTCATGCAGGGGCGCTACGCATTCCGCTTCACCCCCAAGGAACGCGAACGGCTTCGCCTTTGGATGGAGCGCGGCGGGCTGCTTTTCGTGAACTCGATCTGCGGCTCCGAGGCTTTTGACGCGGCGTTCCGGAAAGAGCTCGAGGAGATTTTTGACGGTTCCGACGTGAAACTGGAGGAAATCCCGACCGGCGACGTGCTTTACTCGCGGGAACTCGGCGGGTTTGACCTCACGAAGATCCAGACCCGGCCGGAACGCAACGCCCCGCCACAGCCGCTGCGTCTTTGGGGCCTCCGGGTCAACGGACGCTGGGCCGTGGTTTATTCCCCGCTCGATTTGAGCTGCGCGCTGGAGGAGCATCCGTCGGCGGGCTGCCGCGGTTACACGCCCGAGGACGCCGCAAAAATCGGCGTGAACGTAATTTTGTATTCCATGCAGTGACCCGCCATTTCAGGAGGTTTGGCCATGAAACGGACCGTTTTCCCCCTTTTTTTGTTTTGCTTTCTTCTGTTTTCAATGGTTTCTTCGACGAACGCCCAGATCAAAAGCTGGGAGGACCCGCTTCCTTCCGGCCCGTGCAGCGACGAGTACCCGCTCGGCCCCGATTCTTTGGTTCAGGACGGCGTGCCGCAGGGGGAGGTTTTCTCCTTCGAAATCAAAGATTCAAAGATTTTCCCCGGCTCGGTGAACTCCATTTCGGTTTACGTGCCGGACCAGTACGACGGCTCGAAACCAGCGTGCGTGTACGTCGGGCTGGACGGGCTCGGGTACAACTGCCCGACCGTCTTCAATAATTTGATCCACAAAAACGAAATGCCGGTCACGATCGCGATCGGGATTTCCCCCGGTTTCGTGCCGGGAGCCGATCCGGAAATGGAGGATCCGCGCTGGAACCGGAGCGTCGAGTTTGACGGGGTGAGTGATTCGTTCTGCCGGTTCCTCATCGAGGAGGTTTTCCCGGCCGTGGAGAAGCAAAAGACGAAAAAAGGGCTGGAAATCAAGCTTTCCAAAGACCCGAACGACCGGTGCGCCGGCGGGGGAAGCACGGGCGGCGTCGGCTCGTTTTCGCTCGCGTGGCAGAGGCCCGACCAGTTCCGGCGCGTTTTTTCGGCCGTGGGGACTTACGTCGCCATGCGCGGCGCGGAGGAGTACCACGTTCTGGTGCGCAAGACCGAGCCAAAACCGATCCGGATCTTCATGCAGGATGGCCACTCGGACCAGTGCTTCGGCGACGTGGGGGACTGGTGGATGAGCAATCTTTCGCTGAAACGCTCGCTCGAATTTGCCGGCTACGACGTGAATTGGGTCTGGGGGACCGGCCCTCATTCCGGGAAGCATGGGGCGCAGGTTTTCCCGGACGCGATGCGCTGGCTCTGGCGCGACTACCCGGCTCCCGTGACGGCCAAACCGAATCCGAATTTTAGCCCGTTTTTCAATCAGGTCGTTCCGGAAGACTCGCAGTGGGCCCGAACTGCGGAAAAACTCGGGAAGCCCGCGGCCATTTTCGCGGCTCCGGGAAATGCCGTTTTCTGCGTGGATCGGGAAACGGGGGCTTTGTGGAAGCTCACGGAAAACGCTCAGCCGCAGAAGCTCGCGGACCTGCCCCCCGAGGCGAAGTCGGCCGAGGCGTTTTGCGGCGCGGCTGGCGCAGACGGGACAGTTTTTCTGGGCGGAAGTTTTGGAATTTTCTGCCTGAAAAATGGGGCCGAGTGGCAGAAATTCGCGGACGGACTGAACGTTTCCGGCCTGACGGTCCTGGCCAACGGAAACCTTTACGCGACGGAAGGCTCAACCGGAAAACTCTGGTTTTTCAAAGCCGACGGTTCCCGCCAGCTTGCGGCCGAAAACCTCTCCGCGCCGGTCGGGGTCGGCGCCCTTCCGGACGGCCAGTGGCTCGACGTGATGGAGTCCGGGACACACTTCGGAACGTCGTTCAAACTGGAAGCCGACGGCACGCCGACGCTTGGTCAGCGGATCTTCTGGTTCCATGTTCCGGCCTCGGAGGACGGTTTGGGCTCGGGAAAATGCGCGTTTGACGCCGACGGGAAACTCTACGCCGCGACGAAACTCGGCGTTTCGGTCCTCGACCGGAACGGTCGGACGCGCCTGATCCTTCCCAGCCCCTTGCGCGGCGGCCAGGCGTTCATCGACGATTTGTGCTTCGGCGGGCCGGACCTTCACTCGCTCTTCATCCTGACGGAAGGTCAAATCTTCACGCGGAAAGTGAAACCGGCCGGCGTGCCGAACTTCGCCCCGGTCCAGAAACTCCCGAAATGGGGCGCCGGGTGAAAAGAGTCGGGCCAAATGGTGAAAAAAGAGACCGGCCCAAAGTTCACGTCCAGTCCACTGCAAACTCCAGCGATTATAGGCCCCGCGGATCAGGCGGATGAGGCGGATTTAAGCGGATTTTTAAATAATTAATGGAATCACGGAAACCAGCGCGAACACGCAAAAGTTTCGAAGATTTAAATCCAAATATTTAAATTCAATCCGTTTAAATCCGCCTCATCCGCCTAATCCGCGGGGCCTATTGCGGCTTCAGGCATTTTCGGAGGGTTTGATTCTCGCGTACGCGGGATTTGGGAAGTTTTTCTTCTCCCGTTTATTTCTTCGTGGGATCGATCTCGCTGAGCTTAAAGCGCGTGCAGACGACGGAGTGTTTCCGCGCGTCCGGCCAGTGCCTCGTGTAAGTCGTGGCCAGAATATTTCCGTCGGCGAGCAGCTCCATGCCGGAGTACCCCGTGTCGCAGCTGGGCCAGCCTTTCTTTTCGCCGTGATGCTGAAGCAAATGGATGCGGAACTGGCCCGGTTTTCCGTTTCGGATCTCGTCGTAAGTCCCCACCCAGGCGACGAATTGGCCGTAAGTCGAACTTCCGAGCGCCCGGTCGCGGAAGGCGATCACCCACCGGCCGTCGGGGGCCTGGATCCCTTCATGACGGTCGCCGGTCAGACCCCAGCACGTGTTCACCGGCTCGGTCCAGGTTTTGCCCTCGTCCCGGCTGAAGCACATCATGCTGCGGTCCGTGTGACGGTTTTCGCGCATGAGCAGGCAAAGCTCGTTTCCGTCGTCGGAGCGCAGAACGAACGGCTCGCAGAGGTTTTTCTGGTCGGCTGCGGCCACGACGCGCGGCTCGCTCCACGTGAAACCGCCGTCAGACGTGATCGCCATCCAGATCGCCTGGTCGTCCTGGGCGCGGTCGGTTTTCACGTTCGGGTCCTTGCGCACCTGGCCGAAAAGGGCGGTCGTGCCATCTTTCAGGCGGATCAGTCCCGTCGGCGGCATTCCGGCTGAAAGGTTGGCCGGTTCCAGTTCGCGCCAGGTTTTCCCCTGGTCCTCGCTCATGATCGTGCCGAGTTTTCCGCCTTTGCTGCTGAAAATGAAGAACCGCTCGGTCTTCCCGTCCGGCGAAACGATCCGCTGGAGCGTCGGGCAGTTGCGGTGGGTTTTGGCGTAAACTTCAGGCAAAATTTCATCCTGACGGACCCAGGTTTTGCCGCCGTCGGTGGACTTGGCCATCGGTCCGCACGGGCCGCCGTGCTGGAAAGTCCAGACGCAGAAGAGGGTCTGGCCGTCGTTGAGCAAAAGCGTGGTGGGGTGGCCCTGGTAAACGTCCGGCGTCCCCTCCGCGATGACGGTCTGACGCCACGCATCCCCCGAAATGTCCACGATCGGAAGCTCATCTTTCGGCGCCGCCTCATTTTCGTCGGCCAGAGCGGGCGCGATCACGCCGCAAAGGAGCAAAAGCGCGGTGAAAACCCGAGTAAATATGAAATGGTTGGTCATAAAATGCCTCATTCTTGATTAAATCAGTCTGAAAATTCGATGCACGTGCACCACGCAATCGCCGCGGAGGAACCCCGGCTGAGCGTCCCGTTGGTCGGATCCACCCGAAAAACCGTGATGTTGTGCGACTTTTTGTTGGCGGCGAGGAAGAAATTCCCGCTCGGGTCCAGCCCACCGAAGCGCGGAAATTCCCCGCCGGACGGGATGAACTGGACGGGATCGAGGACCACGCCGGCCTCCATGCGCGAGCCGTCCACCGGAGCCGTATCGACCTGGAAGACCGTGATCAGGTCCGCGCCGCGATTCGTGACGTAAAGGAATTTCCCGTCTTTGGAGAGCGCGATGGCCGCCCCTTTGTTCAGGCCGTGGAAGCGCGGCGGGAGCGTCGGGACCGAGGTCACCAGCGTGAGCGACCCGATTTCCGGGTCCCACGCGAACGTGTCCAGCGTGCAGGAAAGCTCATTAATGACGTAAACCCAGCGGCCGTCCGGCGAGAAAACCAGATGGCGCGGGCCGCTCCCCGAGGCGCTTTGAGCGTAAGGAAAATCCGGCGCCTGCTTCCAGCGGTTTTCGGCCTCAAAAAAGCGGAACGAGTGGATCCGGTCTGCGCCCAAATTGCACGCCAGCAGGAATTTTCCGGTCGGGTCGGTCTTCATGAAATGGGCGTAGGATTTCGCCTGCCGCACCGGATTCGGCCCCCGGCCTTCAAGCTGGAACGTCTGCCGCCCTCCGAGGGAGCCATCAGGCTGGACCTCAAAAAACGCCAGCGTCGCGTTTCGGTAGTTGGAGACAAACAAAAATTTTCCGTCAGATGAAGCGGAAATGTGGCACGCATCGGTCCCGCCGGTCGGGTACGCGCCGATTCGGGAAAGCGTTCCGTCCGCTTCCTGACGCAAAGCCAGCACGACGTCCTCGTTCTGCGAGGATTTCGTCTCACTGGAGGCGGCGGCGTACCAGATTCCCGGCAGCGTGGGGTACTTCGTGACCCAGGACGGACCGTTGGCCCGCGCGGCCAGGCCGCAGTTTTGCAGCGAGCCCGTTTCCGGGTCCATCTCGAACCGGTAAATTCCCACGCTCGGCGGAATGGAAGGATCATCGGTTGGATTTGCGAGCGTGCCGGCGTAAAATTTCAGCATTTTATTTTCTCTGGAAGGAGGAATCGAAGGCGAAATCGCTGGCCGAGAAATCGAGCCCGCGGACGAAGCGCAGCGCGTCCTGAGCGCCGAATTCGCGGTCCATGCCGCAGTCTTCCCACTCGACCGAGAGCGGCCCCTGGTAGTTCAGAACGTTCAGCATGCGGAAAATCTCTTCGAAATTGACCTCGCCATGGCCCGGGCTTCGGAAGTCCCAGCCGCGGCGGCAGTCGCCGAAATTCAGGTGGGAGCCGAGGATCCCCGCCTCATCGTCGTCGTTTCGCAGCACGTCCTTCACGTGCACGTGGAAGATCCGGTCCGGAAACGCCCGCAGGAATTTGACCGGGTTGACCCCCTGCCAGACCAAATGGCTCGGGTCGAAGTTGAACCCAAAAGCCGGGTGAAAGTCCAGCGCGACGAGAGCCTTCCGGGCGCTCCAAATGTCGAACGCGATCTCGGTCGGATGGACTTCCAGCGCGAATTTGACGCCGCATCTCTCGAACTCGTCCAGGATCGGGGTCCAGTACTCGGCAAGCATCTTGAACCCGTCGTCGATCCACGCCTGCGGGACCGGCGGGAAGGAGTAGAAGTACTTCCAGATGGAGGAGCCGGTGAAGCCGTTCACGACGGAAACGCCGAATTTCTTGGCGGCGTGGGCGGTCAGTTTCAACTCTTCGCTGGCGCGGGCGCGGACGCCGGCGGGGTCGCCGTCTCCCCAGATGTACTCGGGGACCATTTTGCGGTGACGCTCGTCCAGGTCGTCGAGGATCAACTGGCCGTAACTGTGGGCCGAAAGCGCCCAGCAACCGAGACCCAGCTCGTCGAGCTGCTCTCTTTTGCGCTCGCAGTACGAATCGTCCTCAAGCGCGGCCCGAACGTTGAAATGGTCGTTGGGACGGTCGAGCGTGCACTTGAGTTCCAGCCCGTCGTAGCCGAACTGGCTCATTTTTCGGGCGAAAACGTCGAAATCCAAATCGCCCCACTGGGCGGAATACATGGTGATTTTGCGGGACATTTGCTTCTCCGGGGGTAAAAATGAAGGCTTCCAGAAGCCTGGGGGTCCAAAAGACTCTTTCCTTCATCATACCCGAAAACCGGAGGAACTTCAACCCCCCCCTTGGCCGATTTTTGATTTTTTCTTCCTTTTGCAAATCAGGGAGGATTTTTATCAAGTGTCCCCAACCTCTGGCGAATCCGATTCCGGCTTGGTTTCGGGCTTGGTTTCCGGTTCAGCTTCCGACTTTGCTTCTGGTTGGGCTTCCGGTTGGGCTTCCGGTTTGGCTTCCAATTCCGCTTCCAGTTTGGCTTTCGGTTCGTGCTTCTTTTCAAGCATGGTCACCAGGGGCTTCAAAAACGGTCTTATAACCCACAACAGGAAGATCGCGCAGAACGTCAGGAGGCACAGGAACAGATAGAACATTCCCTTGGTCATTTCGGGGAAAACCGACGGTCCAGTTGTTTTAATGACCTCTTCAACGCCGTCACTGATTTTGTAAGCGGAAGTAATGGCCGCGGCAGAAAGCCCTGTAGCAGCGACGACTTTCCAGTTGATACTCTCGAGAAACTTTGCTTTGTCTTTTGAACTTTTGTATTTTTCCAGCAGCAACTCACGGGTTTTGGGCGAGTCGGCATTTTGCGCTCCGCATATCAACCGGGAAATGTCGTCCGATGGAGCGTTCATGAGCGCACGGAGACCATCATCGCCGTAATGTTCCGCGATTTTCAGGGCCATTCCAGGTGTACGGGCCTCGATTTCCAGCACTTCCGGGCCGATTCGGCGAGCCAGCGGGAGCAGATCGTCTGCGTGGAGTGCCAAAGAACGCGCAGCGTCGGGGCAATGCGCACACATCCTCCAGAATTCATCCCCGTGCTTGGTCCCCTGTTCGAGGGTTTCAAGACCACCGATACGTACGATTTTCACGACATCATCACCGTGTGCCACCACCGCTTTTTTCATCGCCAGTTCCGCCGCTTCCTTCGAGGCCGGGGTCAGGGATTTGCCACTGATCTTTGCGGCCTGTTCGAGGGCTTCCTGAATGATTTTGGTCGCTGGATTTCCAAATCCGCTGCTCGCGATGGCAACCAGGAATAGAACCACCAGTCCGAGTGTAAATAAAGTTTGCTTCATTTTGTTCTCCTAAAAAACGTTTTCCACTAATTCTTTGGTGCTGTTGCGGTATTCCTCAAACATTTGCTGGGCCTGGCCTTTGGCTTTTTCAGTGACCCCATTCCGGTATTCCTGAACAGCTTTCCGAAGCTCTGCTTCCAGCTTGCCAGGCAAAACCTTCCTGGCCTCATGAATATCGTAGGCAGTCCAGCCAAGTCCAACAATGGCGATTCCTGCAGCGACGGTATCGCCAATCGGCAAAGGCCCGTCTGCTGCGGCAAGTATCAAACTGACGGAAGAACTTCCCACCATTTTGCCTACGGCTTTTGCGAAAACCGTTGAGATAATCCGGTACGTCGAACGAATAAAAACGATTTCCAACGCAACACTGATTTCGGCCAGAATGGTACTTTGGGCCGTATAATAAACCCGGTTTTGAACCATTTCATTGGTCTGCTGCTCGATCAGCGAAATGTCCAGATCGGCATATTCGGGACTCTTCAGCGCGGCAGCGATGGCAGAGCGGAATTCGTTGCTGTTTTCAGCGAGCCGTACCTCACAGTTTTTCAGGAGCTCATCCACTTCAGCCGCTCCATTCTTGCAGTGTTTCAGGACTTTATCAAGAGAATTCCCGATTGCCTTCTGCGCATCGTCGGTGTGCTTGATCTTGTCTTTGACCATTTTGTAGCACAGTTTGTTGCAGGCACCTAAACCGGAAAGATCGTGGATTACCGAAGGAATTTCATTTTCGGCCGTATCGAAATTCCTGTTGATGATTTCTTTCAGCTTAAACTCGAAATCGTCCATGATTTCATTGTTCTTGTGCTGGTACCGTAATTCTTCGTCGAGAACTTTCTGTCTGAATTTTTCCTTGACCGAACCAGATTCCGAGGTCACCGCAGTATTTCGGAATTTGTAGGTAAGAGGAGGAACCGATTTACTGGCTTGCCCCAGCCAGTAGGAGATCCCCGCCAGAACCACTGTCAGGATCATGGCGAGCAGGTAACCCCATGAGGTTTTCTTCTGGTTGACTTTGTGGTTTTCAGCTGATTTTTCATTGACGTTTTCGATCGGTTCTGTCATTTCTACTCCTTTGCAAGTTTCTGGTGATGATGTTTCCCTCTATAGAGTATAACGAATCAATGTCAAAATTTCCCAGAATTTTTTACAAATTTACAACAAAAGTACCTCCGAACACCCCAAAAGTCCGGTTTGAAAGGGCTGACTGCGCTGCGAAGACCGATCAACACCGCACAGTCAGTCGTATATTTTCGGTTTTATCCCTGGAGTTAGAACAAAAACGAAACCTTGCAGTTCGGCAGAGCCTTTTGGATTTTCTCGCGTTCCTCCTCGTTGCAGGGACAATCGTCCAGCGTTTCGTGGCGTATGCCGTTGTGGACAACATTAATGTCCACATTATCCTTTGGGGGTGAACATTCAATCGCAATTTCTTCCAGGGTCGGAATCTCCTGAAGCGTTTCCAGCACAAGGTCCTGCCTAATCTGCTCGTACGTAATGCCCAACTCGCGGAGATTGGGAAGGCCGATCAAACCGCTCAGGTCCTGATTGTTACTCCCAATCAGATTCAGGTGCACCAGTTTGGGGATTTTGCGAAACTGGATGGATTCCAGAGACCGGCAATTTTGCAGCTGAACCGCCAGCAAAGTGTCCATTTCCTGGAATGAAATCCGCTCAAGTGTTTGACTCGTCAACGGGAATGCCAAAAGTTCCGGCAGTCGCTCAATGGAGCACACTTTCAACTCCGTCCAGCGAAATAATTCCAGCAGGCGCAAGTGAGGCAGGTCGTGAATGTCCAGAAACTCGGTTTCCCCTTTGCCGACGCGCAAAAAACGCAGATTCTTCATCGAGAACAGGGTCTGAATGCCCTCACTGCTTACGTCGGAGCAGCTGAAAATGTTCAATTCCCGAATGTTTGGGAAACCTTGGATCACCCCAATTCCCTGATCATCTATCGACTCGTTCAGAACGGATAAACTCTCCAGGACTGGCATTCTTTCCAGGAACGCCTCGATTATTTCAGGTGATTGAACGTTCTGGATACACAATCTCTTCAAATGCGGAAATGTTCCCAGTTCTTTCAGGTCCTGGACTGTCATATCCTTTGTCACGAACAGCGAAAGGTCCTGAAGCTGTTTCAGCGAAGAAAGGTAGTAAACGTCCTCGGGTTCCAGGGGATTGTTCGCCCAAAGACTAAGGGACTTCAGCTGGGGAAGCATCTCCAACTGCCTGTAAATCGATCTTTCGACCTTCGGTCCGTAGTAACTCAAACTTTCGAGTTTCTCCAGAGTGTCCAGGTCTTTTAGCTCTATCGGCGAACTGGGATCAAGGCCAAAGAATGAGAAATGCGTGAGTTCCGGGATCTTCAGGAAATCGATCGATTCCAGGTTCGGAGTTTTTATGATGTGCAAACTCTTCAGGTTCGGCAAATCCCAGTCAAAATTCCTGATTGTCTGGAATCCTGAAAGAGATAATTCCTTGAGCCGTTCTCCCTCGTCCAGGAGGCCAAGATCCTCTTCCGGTTCATCTTGATCTTTCCTTTGGGAGGGACAAACCAATTGAAACGAATCCAGGTTTTTCATTTGTTTCAATCGGGCGGCATCCTCTTCGGTCATTCTCATTTGAAAGACATTCAGATTGTGGAGGTTCGGAAAATCCTTCACAACATCGAGCAGTTTATCAGCCTTGAAACTGCAGTAGCCCAGCGACAGTTCTTCGAGCTGGGGAAGGGTTTTCAGAACGTCCAAAAACGTCTCCGGAATCGGCTCATTATGAAAATCCAAAAGAAGTGATTTCAAATGAGATGCACCGGCAAGAACATCGAAAATGCGTTGTCCGAATCTTAACCAGGAAAACCCAACTTTGACGATGTGCTTCATATTGAGGACGACTTCCATCACGTCTTTTGGGTAGCCAATGTCTTCAATACGCAGCTCACGAAGAGTTGGGATCTGTGACAGGACCTTGTATCCATCAGCAGTCAAAATACGCAGGGGACTCAAAATAATCAAAGATTCAAGACGAGGCAACGCAGTGAAAAGCTCCAAATCCGCCTCTGAATCGAAACTCAGCATCACATTGACTTCGCAGTGGGTTTTCTCCCGTAACTCATCCAGCGTCAAGTCCGGAAAGAATTTTTTCTGAAGAGCGTTCAATTTCTGTTCATTTTCGTTATCAGTCATTCTTTTCTCCTTGATTCGATTAGTGAAACTACTGATATAAACTATAACGAACAAATGAGATGAATATTCCAGAAAATTTGAAAAAAACAACAAAATTTCCCACGTGATGCATATTGCGGTGTCTGGAAGGATTACGATCTCGAAGACGCTCGGTCAGAATCGTCGGTGACGGGGTGGCGGCCCCACCAGTTCGCGATCAGGGAGCCCGAGAAGTCCATCCAGATCGAGAAAATGTTGGCGGGAAGCGCAGTGACGGCGCTGCCGAGCAGGCCCACGGCAAGGGCCGACGCCAGGCCGCTGTTCTGCATTCCGACCTCGATCGCGACGGTTCGGGCCTCCGTCTCGCCGAGATGCGTAAAGCGTCTGGTCAGACGTGTGACCCAGTACCCGCCCACGTAGCCCGTGACGTTATGGGCGATCGCCGCCGCGACGAGCAGCGGGCCGGCCGAGGACAAAACGCTGCGGCACGGGGCCGTGATCGCGATGATCGTGAAGCAGATCCCGGTCATGGATAAAATGGAGAGCGCACGGTCGCAAACGCTCTTGTGCCGGGCGAACTGCCGCCGGAAAATGTAATGGACGACCGCTCCGGCGGCGATGGGGACCACGACCACTTTCAAGATCTCGACCATCATTTTCAGGACGTCGATCTCGATGAAGCACCCCGCGAGGACTTTCATGGCCACCGGCGTGACGAACGGCGAGAGCAGGGTGGAACAGCACGTCATGGTGACCGAGAGCGCCACGTCGGCCTTGGCGAGAAACGCGATGACGTTCGAGGCCGTGCCTCCCGCGACCGACCCGACGAGCACACACCCGGCGGCCAGCTCGGGCGGGAAGCCGCAGATCTTCGCCAGCGCCAGCCCCACGAGCGGCATGATGAGGAACTGCAGCCCGACGCCGATCCCCACGGCCCACGGACGTTTGACGACGCGAACGAAGTCCGCCGGCGCCAGCGTCGTGCCCATGCCGAACATGATCATCTGGATGGCGGGAACGACCAGGCTGGTCAGCTTTACCCCTCCCCAGGAGAGAAACGCCTCGGGGAAAATGAGGGCCGCCGCCGCGCAAAGAAGGACGGCGATCCCAAACGCCTGTCCCCGAACAAACGAACCGACCGCAAAGACCGCTTTGGTCAACGGGGTGAATCTCATTTTCTTCCTCATTTGGGTTTCATCCTTTGGTGCTTATTTTCGATGATCTTCTTGCCAGGATTGCCCCTGATTCATCTGAAAACCTGTTGAAATTCACAAAATGACAACAAATTTCGGAGGTCTTGACGGTGCACAAATACTTGGCCGTGTTCCTTAAAACGGGCGGTTACTTCGTTTTCACGGAAACCGCTTTGGACCACGCCGTCGTGCAGACCCCGTTGGAAACGTTGATCTGAAGTTTCTGCTGTATGCCGACCGGGACGTTTGTGAACGTCAGTGCGCCATTCGAGAA
>JAFSMO010000109.1 GCA_017447865.1 Thermoguttaceae bacterium | reverse complement strand
TCATCGTCGTCATCGTCGTCGCCCTTCATGTCGGGGGAATCGTCGTCATCCTCATCAACTTCTGTGGCGACTTCTTCTTCGTATTCCTCGATTTCACCGCTGTCGGAAGCGCCGACGTAACCGTCTGTGGTCATGAAGCCGACTTCACCACCGATGGTGGATTTGTTGATTGTGTCGCGAGAGGCTTCAATTTTCCGAGCATTCTGATAGGCAATCAGTTTGGCGTCGGTACGGTAATTTTCAAGCATAAGGCGGATTTCGCCCTGGACGAACTGCAGATCGTAACCGATCTGTTTCTGCACGTCGTTCGTCGAGCAGATTTCGAGGTTTGCTCCAGCCTGAAAATCAAGTTTGGCGTCATCTTCGCGGCCCAGATTCATAAGAGTGAGACCACGGAAGTAATAAACGCTCGGATTTTTTGACTGGTTTTCGATACACTGGGTGAATTTTTCATAAGCGGTGAGGAAATCCTGGGCTTTAAAATAGTGCATCCCCTGGCCGAACGTTTGGTAAATGATTTCACAGTCACCGGTTTGAGCGTTTGCCGGGGCTGCGGCCAAAGAGAACATGACCACTGCCATGGTGAACAAACCAAGAATAATATTCCGATACATATCGGCACACTCCTAAAAACAAATCCGTCAATTACGGGGCGCTTTTGATGAATCAATATTACGTCCCCGTAAAATATCTAATTTTACACTTTCATTGTTCGTATTCGGCATTTTGTTGCCAGAGGGAAACTTTCTTTTAGGCCAAATCCAGAAAATGATTCAATAAGAATTTTTTTCTTGCCGGTTGTTCCGGTAAGTAGGTTTATAACGCCGAACAGATGTATTTCCTCAAGGATTGGGACTCCACTGTGGGCGCTGAACCGACCCCACGTTGCTTCCAACTGCGGGATTGGCGGATTCGAGAGTCAAACCACCCTGCGGAGCGGCGGCGATTCCGGACGGTTGGGAAGTGGAACTTGCCGACAGGTTGATCTTCGCGCGGTGCGTCAACATTCGTTTGTCGCTTGTGCAGTAAAGAATATGAAGCTCCAGGTTGAGGTTTTCCGGACAGGATTTCGCCCACGCCATATTGAGAGGAATGGAAATTCCCGCCTGACCACTATTAATAATGTCCGCGATGTCCTCGGCGGTGTAGTTCCATTTCGAAACTCGTGAAGCGTCGCCAGTTTTGGTTGGGTCTGTGACCATGACGACGACCGGTGCCGGGGCCAAAACGATATTTCCGTTGGCGTCCTTCATCTGGAATTCGGCGTGAATCCCCTCGTAATGAATCGCTCGGGTTTTTTCCGGGAGAATCTCCACGACCGCAACGTTTTGACTGTCTGTTTTACGCACACGGATCGTTTTTCCGGGGCCGCCGATCGTCACTTGGGTACCTGTTTGAGGATTCACCGGAATGTTGGCCGGTGAGGAAGGATCGCCCAGCGTTGTCGCCGGGGGCTGCTGGGGTGCTACCGGAAGGGAAGGCTGAACCGGAGAAGATGTCGGGATGGCAGTTCCTGGTGAGGTCCAGCCCGCCGCAGAGCTTTTCTGATTCTGAAGCGTTGCGATCTGCTGACGAAGCGCCTCGTTTTCCTGACGGAAGTCCTCCATTTTGCGGTTGCTCTGCCAAATACGTTCCCTCTGCTGGGCATTTTCCTGCTCCAGACGTGCAATGGCCTGCTGGTTTTGCGCGCAGCCTCCCGACAAAAGGATCGCGGCGGCAAGGAATCCAAGGCTCAGAAGTGAGGAAACGGTGGTTTTCATTTTGGGTCCTGCAAAGGAAATTTCATGAATTAACTGTGATAGAATAGCGTAAAAGTTTCTTTTTGTCCAGAGCAATTTGAAGGTTTTTTTGAAATTTTTTCGTAAATGATTTTTCTGGCGGGGGGAGAACGCCTCCCGGCCTGCGATGACATGATGGGGCGGGACTCTGACGGTCTTGTGTGTTGGGTATTCTATAGGGCGCCGATCGAGAAAAATTTTTTCAAGAAATTTCCCGGAGGGGATTGACGAGTCATTCCTTGTGAATTAAAATAAAGGAAAGGAGTTTAATTTATTTCCAGTTCAAAAAAGAAATTTCAGGTGAACCATGAAAAAGAATCGCTTTGATTTACTTTTAACCGCCCTTCTGGCTTTCTGCTGTGTGGCCTTGCTTGAAGGAATTTTGACTTCGGATGCGCAGGCTCGTCCGAGAACCCAGCAGGCGGAGGTCGAAGAACCCGTTGAAGAAGAGGAAGTGGTTGAAGCACCTCGGGCGAAACGTTCAGGTGCCGCTGCGGCGGAAAACGAGGCTGCCCCCGTTGACGAAGCTGTGGAAGGCGAAGACGAGGAAACGTTTGATCCGAACGCTCCGATCCCGGACCCGGAAAGGGTTTTTGGGGCACGTCTGGAGTGCAAAGACGGCGTGCAGCTCTCCGCGACCTACTATCCGGGAAACCGTGGGAAGAAGAACGTGCCGGTCATCATTCTGCATGACTGGGGCGGAAAACGCTCCGATGTGGCGGTGTTGGCCCAGGAACTGCAGGCAAACGGCTGCTCCGTGATCACCCCGGATCTTCGCGGTCATGGGAAAAGCATTAATAGAAGAATTGGCCCGGAAGACAAAGAAACGTTTTCGGCCAAGGAACGTATTAACGCGGCTGATTTGCAGGAAATCATAATGTTTGATCTGCCGTGCATCAAAAAGTTCCTGCTCCAGAAGAATAATGAAGGGGAACTGAATATCGATAAATTGATCGTTGGCGGCGTCGGCTACGGCGGGCTTGCGACGGCGTTTTTCGCCAATAACGACTGGAACCCGAACGTTAAACGCAATAAAGCCATGGCGCGCATGGGCGACGTGAAAGGGTACTTCCTCGTGGCTCCGCCGACGAAACTTGTGAAGGGTGCAAACTTTTCGGAGACGATCACTTATCCGACCTGGGCGTCCAATATGTCATGCATTATCTTTACTGTTGGTGCCAAAGGAAATAAACTCGGAAAGGTCTGTGAAGCTTACTTGCGCAAGACCTGTGGCAGAGACGCCATTGATACTCGGTGCTGGGTCAGAAATTATGATGCCAAAGGAGACGGCGCAGAGGTTCTTCAGGACCCGGATTCCGATTTTGTGCTCGATATTTTGGCGTTCGTCGATAAACGCGGGGCGAAACGGGATCTGCTCTGGAAGAGTCGTTAATTTGTGAAAGATGGGGGTGACTTTGGCCCTCTGAACTTTCGTTTTCCATAAAAAAACGGGGGCCGTTGCGCTCCCGTCAGTTTTTTAAATTCTTCGCTGCGCCGTGTGATTCTGAATTCCGGGCGCGTATGGATAAAAAGTTTAAAGCTCCGTTTCCTCTTGCACTCCATCGATTGCCTCCTCAGGCTCCGAGTTCGGCTCAGGTTCCGTGATTTGCGGCGGAACTGCTTTACTTTCAGCCGGCGGGTAGTGCAAAAACGGCGGGCAGTTATACAGGAATGCCGGGTCAAAGTTTTCCAGATCATTAGGTGCACGGCCCCCGATCTGAATGCGGACGACCGGGCGGCCGAGCGTCTTGGCGACGGATACCGGGTCGGCAGTGGCGGCGACGTCAAAGTACCCCTGGCCCAACTGGTCTTTGGAGGAAATTGGCATCGCGGTCTCGGGGTTTTCGATGTAGATGATACGCGTCACGAATTTGCCGCGGGCGGCCGCGTAAAGGTCGTCCTTCGTGAATTCGACTTCAATGGCGTGGCGCAGTTCCTCACCAATCGGCGGGTGAGTACGGTCCATAATCTCAACGGTGGGGTAGAGCTCCACACCGGGCATGAGCGGAATGTTCGTCAGGCGAAAACGGTAGGTTTTCCCCAGTTGCAGCGCATAGTACTGCGGCGCAGGCATGGGTTCAATGAATTTGCCTTCTGCCGCGGGAGAGATTTCCGCTCCGGCCGGGCCCGAAATACGAACATGCTGGAAGTATTCGCCGGTTTCAGGGGCGTTAAGAACCTGCGCGCCGTCCTGAATGGATTGAACTTCCTGAGCGAAAACGGAATACGAAACGCCCAAAACACAAAGCCCCGCGAGGAGTATTTTCGTCAGATCGATTTTCATGGAGGTTTCTTTCTAAAGAGTTATAGAAAGGCGGCAAAACAGGAAGCGGAATCAGGCGTGACGCGTAAAACGCTGTGCACTTGCCTGAATCCGCTCCTTTCGGTCGTGTCATCACGGCCACTCAAAATTAACTTTACCCAATCGATTTGGAAAAATTACCGGGCCGGGTAGGTGCCGCGGCGACGGGCACGTTCACCTTCCGGAAGTTCCACCGGACCGGGGATCCCGTGTGGGGTTTCCGTGATCGGCGTACCAAATTCAGGACCAGTGACGCCGGAAATGTAGTTGGAGGGAGTGGAACCACCCTGCGCGCCAGCCGGCATTCCGGGGGCTCCGCCATTGATCGGGTTTCCATTTTCGTCCGTGACGACGCTGCCCATCTGGGACATTTCCGGAGTGATCGATTTGTTACCCATGCGGATGATGGCGAGGATCGCACCACGGCGGTCCGCTTCGGCTACCGGGTCAACGCCCGGATCAAGGCGGGTGCTGACGATCGTGTCAGGAGTACCCACGGCCAGAGCCAGTTCCTGGAATTCGGGATCCGGCAGATAAATGACTTTCGTGACGAAGTTTCCGCTGCGGACCTGCATGATGTCTTCTTCGGTGAAGTTGACCGGGATCATGCTGTGCGCAAGGAAAGCCTGAGTACGCGGCAGAGCCGGAGCCACTTCAATGGTCGGATAGAGTTCCAGACCGGCGTGTCCCGGAATGTCCACGAGTTTCAGGCGGTAAATACCGCTCTGGGGGAAATCCTGACGGAACGGACAGACCATCTGTTCCGAGTCGAACATTCCCTGCGCGGAAACGTCCCAGGAAACTTTGGCTCCCTGAGGACCGACGAAAGCCAGCTGGGAGGTTCTCATTTCAGGTGGGGTTTCCGGTGCACCTGCATTTCCCCCCATCCCGCGATTCGGTGTGCCTAAATCGACTCCAGGACCTGGGCCAGCGATTCCTGCCGGATAGTTCGGCTGTGAAAGATCCGGTCCAGCCGGAGTGTATGGTCCTAAAGTCTGTTCTCTGCATCCCGCCAGCATGGCAATAATGCAAAGTGAGAAAAATGTTGTCAACCAGGTTCTCATACTGTACCCCTATGACTCCTTCAAAAAATTACGCATCCTGCTCGTGCGACTTGATTGTATTTTACTGTATGCAATATAAACCAAATCGTAAAAATTTTTCAATATCAATTTGGGGTAATTCCGAAATTTTTGCCAAAATTTTCGCAAATTTTTTAAAATTCCATTTGCAAATCTCTGGAACTTCGGATATAATTCCCCATGACGTTCCGATGTGGGTACGAAATATTCCGTTCACGCAGGGGGAACGCCTGCTATAAAATATTTTCGGTTGTTACGATCCATTTCTTTGATAAAATTGTTCAAATTGTCAAATGTATCCTAAAAATTTTTTTCCGACCTTAAATCGGGCAAAATGCGCAAAGTGCGTTTTCGTTGTTTCAGGATTATTCCTTTTTTTTAGTCTGGTTTTCGTGACCGGTACGGTTTCCGGTGAGGAAGCAGCTCAACAGGCCTCTGCCTCGGACAAATTGGACCAGACGGTTCGGTTCATCCTCCAGAATTCGATTCGTACGATTCAGGAGGCCCGGAATTATTCCGCCTATTTGCACTGTCAGGCGAAAATACTGGGAAAAACCTTTAACGGGAAAGGGGAGTATTACCAGAAACGTGAGATTGGTTCCACGAAAACGGAAGAAACCGTTTCGTCCCGCTGGGAGATCACGTTTTATCTGCCGCGCTTCAAGTTTTACCAGCTTTCGGTTCTGAATGGCGAGCGGAAGGCGCTTTGGACGCTGACCGAACGGAGGACCGACGATCAAAAGGACCCGAAGGAAAAGTCTGGAGAGATCCAGGTCGTGAACCTGGCCTCCGTGCGGGCGGTGATCGAAAAGTCGCCGCTGGAGTATTCGTCGATCGCGCATCCATGGTACTCCCAGCCGAATGTCGCGCAGATTCTGGAAGGGATCCTGAAGTCGTTCCAGTTCACCATGGCGGGGGAGACGCAATTCCCCGGAACCAATCAGCCCATTTATCAGATTGAGGGACAGTTGAAACCGGAATTGACGAAAGAGATTCTGGAGGCTCGCGGGCAAGACCCCACCGGAGGATTGTTCAAGCTGCCGGGTGATGTTCCGATGTGCGTGGAGCTTCTGATCGATAAAGCGCAGGGACTGCCGATCCAGATCCGGTTTTATCGTGTGCCGTCAGGGGAGAAAGAGCCCGAGGAACCGGAAGAAACGTTCAATTATACGATTTTGTTTGAGCAGTCTCATCTAAATGATGTTTCGCTGGATGATTCGTTCTTCGAAATTTCGAGTGGGTATGAGACGCACGACGTGACGGAACAGTATTTAAAAGATCATCACAATTAATTAATGGAAATCATGAGGGGCCCGTGTTTGCGAGCCCCCCGTGAGAAAATTTCTACTTCACTTCAAACTCCCACTCGCAGTTCATTACGGGCTGGACGTTTTCCGGGAGTTGGCCGTCGCAGAAGGAAATGAAGAAATTCGCCCGGTCGCAGAAAACGTTCGCCGGCTGGGTCCCGGTGAAGTTTCGGACGCTCAGGAGGGGTTTCCCGTCGGATTTCAGAACGAATTCATCCGGCACGCCTCCCAGTTCCCGGCTTTGGGCCGAACGCCCCTGGGCTTCGTGTGGGTTGCCTGACGCGATCTCTTTGCCGTCTTTCACGAGTGAAAAATCGTTGACCGCCTCGCTCGTCATCATCCACGAAAGGAACGCTTGGCCGGCCTGCGGGAGGCTTGGTGCGTCGATCTTCGAGCGCATTTTCACCGTCGGGTTTTTGTCCAGCGTGTACTCGGTCACGAACGAAACGGTCTGAGGGATGCGCCCGAAACGGTCCTTCTGACGGAGCCGGCCCTCGAAATGAAGCCGAAGCACGCCGTTGGCCAAAGTCTCGATTCGTGACCAGACTTCCACTTCGTTTTCGTTTCCGAAACGCTTGCCACGCTCGCCGAAGCCGTAGTCGGTGTAGAGGCTTCCTGATTTGAAAATGGGTTTTCCGCCGTCTTTTTTCGATTTGAACTCAGCAATCGCGCCGGATCGGGTGAGGCGCAGCGCGTAGAATTCGTTCTCAAAAAGCCAGCCGCCGTTGACCGGGAGCAGGGTGGTGGGCTGGGCATTTGCGTCGGTGGGAACGTCATCTCCGGAAGCGTTATTTCCGGAAATCGTTACCGTGAAGCGGCTCGGGAGTTCCACGTCAAGTGGCCCCTGAAGTGAAAGCACGGCGACCAGGCCTTTGCTTCCTCCGAGGTGGTTCAGCCAGCGGACGCGGGCCGGGAGTGAGTGCTCGTCGAAGTTGAACCGCACGGCGGCGTTTTGCCACTCCGCGCCGAGGTACGACCCGCGCCAGAGCGGCTGGTAAAGCGAATCGTACAGAACGTCCAGTTCCAGCGGGCGCCAGTAAATGCTGTGGCGGGCGTTCACGTTCACGTTTTCTTCGTTCCGGAACGTGATCCGGTCGCGAAGCAGACCCTCGGCGGTTTTTGCAGACCAGATCTCAGCGTTCGGGCACGTGAAGAAAAACGTGGTGTTTTCGGGAGCTTTTCCGCCGATCCACTCCACGTCGAACCGGAGCCGGTCGTTTTCGTTCTGGTACGTGAAACGGCAGGCGGACGAGCCGAGCCGCCGCTCCAGAACGATCGTTTTTTTGTTCCGGAAAAAGCAGGACGCGGGAGTTTCGTACAAATTCGAGCCGTACATTTTGCCGAGTACTTCCATGCCGTCCACCGTCATGGAGGTCAAAAGGCCGGTCTGACTATTAATTAATGCGGACCAGTTGGAACCTTTCAGTTCCAAAACGTTTTCCGGCGCGGAGACTGGTTTTGCCGCGGCCGTCGAAGCTTTCAGCTCTGGCGGCTGGAAATCGACTCGGCGCAGCGCGTAAACGTTGAACCCGTAGGCGGGCAAAGTGACCTGGATCTCACGGTTTGGGACCGGGATGGTGCGGCCGGAGAGCATTTCCGTCACCTCCAAAGGAGAATTCAGCCCGAGCACGTGACGGAACCGGACCGGCTTTTCGTTAAAGTTCAGGAAACCCACGGAGCGCAGACCGTCTTTTTCGTACGCGACCGCGAAAACGCCGTCGGGTGCCGGGACACTCGTGTAGTCGTAATTCGCGTTCTGCATTTCGGGCAGAGCCTTCCGGATGGCGAAGATTTTGGCGTACGTCTCAATATTTCCGACTTCCTGCCCCTGGTACAAAAGCGGGATCCCGTCCACCATGGCGGTCAGCGCCACGATCGCGCGGGCGGGCTGGACGCCGTACCAGAGCTGGGAGCGGAGAGAGTCGTGGCTTTCCGAGTGGCGCATCCGAAGCTGGTCTTTCAGCCCACCGAGGCGGCACTCGTAGAGCCAGCGGCGCAGGTTTTTCACGTACTCGGCGGGGTTCTGCGACCGTGAGGCCTGGAAAACCGTGTAGCATCCAGCAAAATCGTAAACCGCGTCGCTCGTCAGGCCGAAAAAGTCGTTCCCGACTTCCGCCAGCGTGCCGCCGTTTTGGGGGTTTTCCTCTTTCACGCCTTCACGGATCGAGCGCTGCATGTTGAACCCGGCCTGAAGCTTTGAGAAACTGGCGCGGGCGTACGGGATCTCGGGGTTCCAGTTCGGGATTTTGGAGCCGCCCACGGCGTCGATGCGGAAGCCGTCGATCCCGTACTCGTGCATGTAGTACTTCGCGACGTTTTTCATGTACTCGCGCCAGGTGGGCCAGTTGAAATCAAAGCACCAGTAATTGAACGTGGAGCCGTCTTCGTCGTAAACGAGCCATTCCGGGTGCTGTTTCGCGCGGTCGAACTCGTTGCTTCCGCCGTGGGGCACGCAGTCCTGCATGACGTAAAGGCCGCAGTCGTGCATCCGTCGCACCAGGGCGCGGTACTCATCGCCGGTCCCCAGGCCTTCCTGGAATTTGTAGTAATCGCGTGGCCAGTAAATTCCACGGTCCTCCACCGGGAGCATCCAGACGGCGTTCGCGCCGGACTCGACGATCCGGTCCACGTAAGGAACGGCCTTTTTAAACCCGCCGAGGTCCTGCATGTTGCTCCCGATCCAGCCGCCGGGATGGAACGAGAAAAGAAGCATTTTCCGGAACTCCTCGGGCGTGCCGGCCGGTGGAACGATCCCCAGCCGGGCGTAGCCTTCCTGAAGTTTCCGAAGCGCCGTTTCGCCATCGGTGGGGAGAAACCAGAGCCAGGTCGTGCCGAGTTCCTGCGTATTTCCGGGCTTCATGCGGCCCATGATCGAAAAGACCTGGGAAACCTGAAGGCCCGCTTTTTCATTCTCGCCGATGCGCGTGACCTCGGTGGAGCCGGAGTCGAGCGTCGGGTCCGTGTAGTCCATGAAGTAAACCGCGCTGCATTTTGGCGAGAGCTGAACGATCCCGGGGCGATCCCAGGCAGAGCGTTTGCCGAAGTCCTGCGAAAGGCTGGTCCTTTGCGGCGGGAACTGGCCCGGCGTGAAGAAGTACGCCGACTCGTCGATCTTGAGCGTGGGAAAACGCCACCAGAAGGCGCGGATTTTCACCTCCTCGGGGCCGTTCCACGTGACTTTCATGCGGCGGCCGAGCATTTGGCGCTCGGGGTCGAGTGTCCAGATGAGCGAAACGTCCCAGTTCCCGTCGGCCTTCCAGCGAGTCACGACGGTCTGGGCGTCGGTTTGCTCCAGTCCGAGAAATTCGGTTTTTCCCCACGCGACCCACTTTTCGTTTCGGGTCTCCTTTTCGCCCTGATCCACGTCGAACGGCATGTAACTGCCGCCCGGGACGGTCAGCGTTTCGCCCTGGAAACGGATCGCGTCCAGAAGCCCCGTTTCGGAGCTGAAATCCGCTTCCAGGTTTTTTCCGTCAGAAAGCGTGACGGTTTTCGCGTCAGCCAGGCCGCACAGAAGAAACAGAACGGCCCAAAGAAGGGGGAGGGGGGAACAAACTTTCATTTATCTCTCCAGTAATCTGATTTTGGTTGAGTAAATTTTTCCATGTCGGTAAACCATCACCGGGATCTCCGGCCCGATTTCCGTCAAATTCACGAGATTGTACAAATGTTTCTCGTCGTCCACGGAGGTTTTGTTGAACGTGACGATTACGTCGCCGATGGAAATATTTCCCAGCGCGGCCGGGGAGCCCGGGGCCACGTCCGAGACTAGGGCGCCGTTTCCTTTTTCGATTCCCATCGCCTTGGCTTTAAGGGGGGTGAAGGTCGAATCGAGCGTCACGCCGAGGTACGCACGCTTGGCCTTTCCGTAGATGATGAGCTGGTCGGCGATGAGCTCCACCATATTGATCGGGATCGAAAACGCGATCCCGGCGCTCACGCCCGTGTTGCTTGCGATGGCCGTGTTCATTGCGATGACTTCGCCCTGAAGATTCACCAGCGGGCCGCCGGAGTTTCCGGGATTAATGGCCGCATCGGTCTGGATGAAGTCCTGAAGGTTGACGTTTGCGTCGATGTTAAGCGCACGGCGCCCTTTTGCGCTGATGATCCCGAACGTGACCGAACTGTTCAGGCCGAACGGACTGCCGACGGCGAGCACGAAGTCCCCGATATCGGTCTGGTTGCTGTCGCCGATCTTGGCGGGAATGAGCCCTTTTTCCTTCACCTCCATCACGGCGACGTCCGTTTCTTTATCGTACCAGACGTGAATGGGGTTGGTCGTCCGATTATCGAAATACTGGATTTCAATGTTTTCGTTCAGTGCGTCTCTGATGACGTGATGGTTCGTCAGGATGAAAAACCGGTCCTGGTGCTGAATGATGATTCCGCTTCCCTCGTCGTGCTGCTTGATGCGTTCGCCGCGTGATCCTCGTTTTACCGAGTCCGAGGTGATGTGTACGACGCTGGGGGAGATGATTTCGGAGACGATTTTCAGGACTTTTTCCTGGGCTTTCAGGACCGCGCTGTGTTTTTCCAGCTCGGCGAATAATGCGTCACGTTTGCTGGAATCGTTCGGAGCCTTTGAGTTCTTTTCCTCTTTTATAATGGATTTTTCTCGATTTTTCGCTGGTTTTTCCAGCGTCGGAGCCTCTGTTTCCTCCGCCAGAACCGGCTTCGTGTTTTCGGCCAAAGTCACCAGACTGAAACACAACCCCACCAAAAAAATCGTTCGCACGACGGTCCCCCAGTTCAACTTATGGAGAAAATTCATGGGCAAAGATTTTGATTTCAATGAGTCTAAAAAGTTTTTAATCATAATACGCTCCCTTTTTCCGGTATAATCGGCTAGTTTTATTAAAAAGTCTAATATTTTTGCTCTTCCCAGAATTTTGGAAATGTGGTAAAATGTAATTCTCAATTCCATATTCCTCATTTCAGACTCCTGACTATTAAAGCGATGTTCGACCAGCTTCAGCTTCACTCAATCGTTGAAAAGGATCCGCGCTACAGACTCAACGCGTATTACTATGTGCTTGAAACTCTGGAATTTGCCCGTTCCCAGCTCGGAATGGGTTCCTCCAGTGGGCGGCTCCCGGCCAAAACCCGCCCCGGTGATGAGGAACGTGACGAACCGGAGACCAATCTCCAGCATATTACCGGGGCGGAACTCTGCGAGGCGATCCGCATCCGCGCGCGCTGGCTTTTCGGCTACATGGCGAAAGTCGTGTTCAATCAGTGGGGCGTGTACACGACTGACGATTTCGGAAACATCGTCTTCAACATGGTGGACGCCGGCAAGATCCGGGCCACGGCCAGAGACCGCCGCGAGGATTTCGCCGATCTGTACGATTTCCAGACCGCGTTCTGTGACTCGTTCGTTTTCCCGGAGGAGAAAAAGTAGCGTTCTGACTTCAGCAGACTGCTCAAAAAAGAAAGAAGAAAATGAAAGCACCGATGACCAACGCGATCCGCGCGGTTCAGAAGGCCGGCGTGGAGTATGAATTAATGGCGTACAAGTACGAGGAACACGGCGGAACGCGCGTCGGTGCCCGGGAACTTGGGGTGGATGAGCACCGCGTCATTAAAACGATCATCTGTCAGACCGAGGAGAAGCCGATCGTGCCGTTTGTGGTGCTGATGCACGGCGACTGCGAGATCTCCACAAAGGCGATGGCGCGTTTCCTGAACGTGAAGGGCGTGAAAGTCTGCGATCCCAAAGACGCCGACAAATACAGCGGCTACCACGTCGGCGGCACCAGCCCTTTTGGGACCAAACGCGAAATGACCGTTTACGTGCAAAAGTCGATTCTCGACCTTCCGGAGATTTACATTAACGCGGGAAGCCGGGGGCTTTTATTCAAAATGAACCCGGCCGACATCACGAAAGTCGTGAAGACCGAAGCGGTCGAGGCGATGCAATAAGCAATTCGTAATTAGTAATTCGTAATTAGGAATTAAAAAAAGTTATGGATTCAGCAAGAAAATACCGGGTTCCTTCCCAACGTCGTTTTTCGTGGCTTGTTCTTGGAGTGGGCCTCGTCATCATTCTGGCTTGGACCTTTTGCCAGCGTTCCACTTGGGAGATCATTCGAAATCTGACGGACGAAGACCGGCTTCCGCCCGCGTGGATGGATCGGTCGGAGGACATTTCGCGGCAGGATCGTCTTCTGCCGGGTCTGACTTCTGAAATGCTCGAGGTGGTGAAGGACAATTCGCCGGTTTTCTCCAAGGAAAAACGCCTCGTGATGAAGATCTGGAACCAGCTCAACGGGATGACCGTGGAGGAAATCGAGAAAGCGTCGCTGGGAAAGGTCCTTTTCGCGCAGTATTTCAAGCAGCCGGAAACCTACCGCGGGTCGGTCATTCGGATCCGCGGCACGGTTCGGCGGGCCGTGCGTCAGGAGATCCCCGAGACGCTTCAAAAATCGACCGAAAATCCAGAATGTGCCGAGGATCCCGATTTCGGGTACGATTTCGACCACTACTTTGAGCTCTGGATCCAGCCCGACGATAATGCGGCGGAGCCGGTGCTCGTGAATACGCTGGAGGTCCCGGCGGAACTTCCGCTCGATCAGGACATTTACGTGCCGGTCGTGATAGACGGCCTGTTCTTCAAGCTCTACCTGTACGAGGGCCAGGACGATCTGTACTCCGAGCCGATGTTCTACGCGAAATCGGCGCTCTGGTACCGGGATCTGCAGAAAGTTCAGGCCGCAGCAGAGGCGAAGGAAAAGGCCCAAAAACCGCTGAGGGTCCCGTTCGTGTTCATTCTGGGCGGCGCGATCCTGCTGGCGGGCGTCATTTTGCGCGTCATTGAGAAACGGACGCAGGTCGAACCGGGGGAACCGCTTCCCGAAAAGTTCGAACTGCCGGAAACGTTTGGAGAGCCGGAAGAGGGTGAATCAAAGGAATAAACCCGGGAGAAATGGAAGTTTTGCGCCATGGCCGAGAAGAAGCGCGCGCCGCGTAACCGAACGCTGACGCTCACGCCCGAAGAGCGGGCTGAGTACCGTCAGGAACTGCTCGTTCCCACGGGAAAACTCTCGCCCGAGGCGCTGACCGACCGGGTCCTGAACGGGGATCTGTACCGGGTCCTGGATTTTCTTCCGGACGCGTTCGTCGATCTGATGATCATAGACCCGCCGTACAATCTGGACAAAAATTTCAACGGTCTGGCGTTTGGAAGCCTGAAAAACGACGAGTACACGGCGTGGCTGGAGTCGTGGTTTTCGCGCCTGATGCGGCTTCTGAAGCCCGAAGCGACGGTTTACCTCTGCGGCGACTGGAAATGCTCGGCCGCGGAGTTTCTCGTGATGAGCCGCCATCTGAAAGTCCAAAACCGCATCATCTGGCAGAGGGAAAAAGGCCGCGGGGCCAAGTCGAACTGGAAAAACTGCTGCGAGGATATATGGTTCGGGACCGTCTCGTCGCGGTACTACTTCGACGTCGATTCGGTCAAAATGAAGCGCCGGGTCATCGCGCCGTACAAGCAGGAAAACGGCCAGCCGAAAGACTGGGAAGAAAGCGCGGACGGTCGGTTTCGGGTGACGTTCCCGTCGAATTTCTGGGACGATATTTCGATCCCGTACTGGTCGATGCCGGAGAATACGGACCACCCGACGCAGAAACCGGAAAAGCTCATCGCGAAGCTGATCCTCGCCAGTTCCCCCGAGGGCGCGATGGTTTTCGACCCGTTTTTGGGGAGCGGGACCACGGCCGTCACGGCCAAAAAACTCGGCCGTCACTTTTGCGGGGTGGAACTGAACGAGGAGTACTGCTGCTGGTGCCTCGCGCGTCTGAAAAAAGCGGAGACCGATCGAAATATTCAGGGCTACTCGGACGGCGTGTTCTGGGAGCGAAACACGCTGACCGAGCAGTTGAAAAAGAAACCGTAAGAAAAAGCGAGTCTTTGAACGTCTTCTTTCTTTTTTTTCTCACGGGGGGTTGCGTTTCCCGGAATTTGTGCTACACTATTAATCTGCGTGAGATTTTTTGACCGACTGTTTCTAACCACTCATCCTTTTATCCTTTTATGCAGGACCAAACCCTAAAATTTTTGCTTCGCCGCTTTCAGGAAGCCGGCATTTCCCCGAATCACAAGCTGGGCCAGAACTTTCTGATGGACCAAAACCTTCTGAAGCTGGTCGTCCGGAGCGCCGACATTCAGCCGACCGACATCATTCTGGAGGTCGGGACCGGAACGGGTGGGCTGACCGTCCAAATGGCGCCGCTCGCGCTGCACGTGATCACGGTCGAGCTGGACGAGCAGCTTTTCCAGCTGGCCGGCGAGGAACTTTTCTCGTGCGAAAACGTCACGATGCTGAATCAGGACATTCTGAAGAACAAAAACCGCCTGAACCCGGAAGTGGTGGCGAAGATCGACGAGCTCCGAGCGAAGTTCCCGGACTCCGACCTGAAACTGGTCGCGAATCTCCCGTACAGCGTGGCGACGCCGATCATGACCAATCTTTTGGCGCTTGAAAAACCGCCGAAGTCCATGACGGTCCTGATCCAGAAGGAGGTCGGCGAGCGCATGATGGCCGAGCCGAACACGAAGGACTACGGCGCGCTTTCGCTTTGGTGCCAGTGCCAGGCCGACGTGCAGATCGTGCGCATTCTTCCGCCGGGAGTCTTTTTCCCGCCGCCGAAGGTTTATTCGGCCATCGTTCATTTGGAGTACCGCCCGGAAAAACGTGCGAGGGTGAAGGACCTGCACCGCTGGCACGATTTCATCCGCGCCATGTTCTTCCACCGCCGGAAGTTCCTCCGCAGCGAGCTGATCTCCTGCTTCAAAAATGAGCTGGAAAAGAGCGACGTGGACGAAATTCTCGCCCGTATGAACATCACGCCGGAGACGCGCGCCGAGCAGCTGGACCTGGAAACGATGCTCGCTCTGTGCGACACGAGTTTCGCGCTGGTGGACGAAAAAAATAAAATGAAGTAAAGGCCCCATTTTGGCTTCCGTTTCCGAAAGGGAAAGATTTATGTATCAATCACGCATTTTTCTCGTTTTTCTTTCATTTTCCCTCGCTTTTACGCTCGCGCTTCAGGCGCAGTTTCCCGATTTGATCCAGCCGGGCACGCAGTCGAAGCCCTGGCCGCAGAACGGCGACGTGCCGGTGAACACAACCGCGTCGGCCCGCCGCATGATTTCCGATCTGGTGACGACGTACGGCGAAAAGTACGCCAAAGGCCAGGAGTTTCTGGCCCGTCTGGACGCGATCGAGGCCAAACTCGCCGCGAACGCCGAAGACGCCGGAGCGAAAGCCGAGCTTGAGGCCTTGATCCGCGAGGCGGCGCTGGCCAATCCGCTCCTCGATTTTGACCAGATCCTGGTCGTTCGCCGGAATGCCGCGCACGGGTGGGGCTTCACGGATCTGAACGCGTACACGAACGACACGATCCAGCGCATGGGCTGGGATAATGAGTTGGCGACGATCAGCAATTTCAAGACTTCCGACCCGAAGCAGGCGGTTCTGACGCCGTTTTACCGCCACCTGAACGACGGGATCATGCGCGATCTGGACCTTTCCTTCGACGGGAAGAAGGTGATGTTTTCCGGCATCGACAAGAACGGGCAGTGGGCCGTTTTTGAGGTCGGGCTGGACGGGAAAAACTTCCGCACGCTGACCCCGACCGACCAGCCGGACGTGCTCTGGTTTGACTCGTGCTACCTGCCCGAGGAGCCGTACATCGTGACCGGTTCCACCGCCGGGATCCAGGGTCTGCCGTGCGTCAATGGAAGCCAGAAGATGGTGAACCTTTACCGCGTCAACACGGAAACGAAAGAGGTCCGCCAGCTCACGTTCGAGCAGGACTCCGACTGGCACCCGGCGGTCATGAAGAACGGCCAGATCCTTTACCTGCGCTGGGAGTACACCGACGTGCAGCACTACTACTCGCGCATCCTTTTCTCGATGAACCCGGACGGACGCAACCAGCGCGCCGTTTACGGGAGCGGCTCGTTCTTCCCCACCGCCTTCAAGCACGTGCGCCAGTGCCCCGGGACGAACAGCACGAAGCTCGTCGGCGTCGTGGGCGGGCATCACGCGTACCCGGAAACCGGCCGGCTGCTGATCGTGGACCCGAATATGGGGCGGTACTACCCGATGAGGTTCCGCCCGACCAACAAAGAATGGGGGCCGCAAAAGACCGAGCTGAACATCCTGCCGGACGTTCTGCCGAAGGAGATCACCGGCTGCGTGCAGGAAATCCCCGGCTGGGGGCGTGACGTGGTCGGAAACGTTTGCGACGACCAGTCCCGCGGGCAGAAGTACACGTTCGTCTTTCCTTACCCGCTCTCGGACAAATATTTCCTCGTCAACATGGCGATCTCGAACCAGAAATTCGGCGTTTGGCTCGTCGACGTGTTCGATAATATGATCCTCCTGGCCGAGCATGACCGCGACAGTCTGTTCGAGCCGTTCCCGGTCAAGGCTCAGGAAAAGCCTCCGATCATCGCCGACACGGTGGACACGCGGCAGAATAAAGGGACCGTTTTCCTCACGGACGTCTATTTCGGCCGCGGGATGGAAGGCGTTCCGCGCGGAAAAGCGAAGAAACTCCGCATTTTCGCCTACCACTACGGCTTCTTCAACTCGGGAGGCCACGAGTCCGTCGGCCAGCAGTCCTCGTGGGACATCAAGCGCGTCCTCGGCACGGTGAACATCGAGTCGGACGGTTCCGCCCAGTTCGAGGTCCCGGCCAACACGCCGTTCGCGATGCAGGTCCTCGATGAAGACGGCGCGGCAATCGCGCTGATGCGCTCGTGGACGCTCGTCATGCCAGGCGAGGCGCTCTCGTGCAGCGGCTGCCACGAAAACGCGAACGACATGACTCCGGTGAAGGCGACGATCGCGTCCCGCACCGCCCCGCAAAAGATCCAGCCGTGGTTCGGCCCCGCCCGCAGTTTCGGCTTCGAGACGGAGGTCCAGCCCGTCCTGAACGAGTTCTGCGTCGCGTGCCATAATGACGAGCGGAAAGACGGCGGCATCTCGTTCGTCGCGCACAATACCGGGAACTGGCGCACCGACACGGCATACGCCGAGCTGAATCCGTTCGTTCGCCGCCCCGGCCCGGAGACCGACCTGGACGTCATGAAGCCGATGGAGTTCCACGCCTCGACCTCCGAGCTGATCCAGATCCTGCGCCGCGGCCATCACGGCGTCCAGCTCACGCGGGAAGCGTGGGAGCGGCTTTACACGTGGATCGACCTGAACGCGCCGTACGTTGGAATGTGGAACAATCCGCCGATGGAAAAGCGCCGGGTCGAGCTTCAGAAACTTTACGCCGGGATTTCGTACAATCCGGAGCAGGAGTACCGCGACGCCCTGGCGGCGCGGCTCGCGGAGATCAAGCCGATCATGCCTCCCCCGGAGGAAAAACCTCAGCCGGACGGTCTGAAAGCGGCGAACTGGCCGTTGAGCCCGGCCGCGGCCAAAGCGCTGGCTGGCGGTGAGAATCAGCCGCGCAAGACGGTCGATCTGGGGACGGACCACGACGGACGCCCCGTTTCCATGACGTTCGTGCGGATCCCCGCCGGTGAGTTCGTCATGGGTTCCCAGGACGGCTACACGGACGAGGCGCCGCGGACGGTCGTGAAGATCGCGAAGCCGTTCTGGATGAGCGAGACGGAGGTCACGAACCAGCAGTTCGAGTGCTTCGACCCGTCGCACGACACGCGCTACCAGAACGAGGACTGCAAGGACCACGTTTCGCCCGGCTACATTTCGAACCACCCGCTCCAGCCCGTGGCGCGCGTCTCGTGGCAGGAGTGCACCCGTTTCTGCCGCTGGCTTTCCGATCGGGCGAAGGTGAACGTTCAGCTCCCGACCGAAGCGCAGTGGGAATGGGCCGCCCGTGCCGGAAGTGAGAAGCATTTCTTCTTCGGGGACCGTGACGCCGACTGGACCAACTGGGCCAACCTCGCCGATGCCGGACTCCGCTGGACCTTCGTCAACGGCTGGGACGGCGGAAGCATGATCCACGAGAGAAACCCGTACCCGGAAGGCCAGCGCTACCCGCTGCGCGACGACCGGTTCACGGACAAATGGTTCTGCGTCGATTACGTGAAGCAGTACGCTCCGAACGCGTTCGGTCTGTACGACATGATCGGGAACGCGGCGGAATGGACCCGGTCCGATTACCGCCCGTACCCGTATGCGGACGGCGACGGACGCAACGCCGGGAACCTCAACGCGAAAAAAGTCACGCGCGGCGGAAGCTGGAACAATCGCCCGGCCGTTTCGGGTTCCTCGGTCCGCGTTCCGTACGAGCCGTGGCAGAAGGTTTATAACGTGGGCTTCCGCGTCATCATTGAAGACTGAAACCAATCAGGTGATTTTATGAGTCATTCCATTTCGATCATCGGGAGCGGCCCGGCGGGTTGGACCGCCGCGGTGTACGCCGCCCGCGCCAATCTGAAGCCCGTCGTTTTTGAGGGCGCAGTCACGGAAGAAAACCAGCTCAAAAACACGCTCCCCATGGGCCAGCTCGCCATGACCACGGAAGTCGAGAATTTCCCCGGCTTCCCCGCGGGCGATCTGACGGAGTACCTGAAATCGGCCATCGACCCAGAGCGGCTCGACTACCTCCCGCCGCACGGGAAGCACGGGATCACCGGCCCGGAACTGGTCGAGCTGATCCGCCAGCAGGCCGTGAATTTCGGGACGGAGATCGTTTCGGACGACGTGGTGAAAATCGACGTTTCACGCAGTCCGGACGGGCCGTTCGTCCTGCACACGCTGGAAAACGGGACGTTCGAGTCGGACGCCGTCATCGTGGCGACCGGCGCCAGCGCGAACTGGCTCGGCCTGGCTTCGGAGGAACGCTTCAAAAATCAGGGCGTGAGCGCCTGCGCGGTCTGCGACGGTGCGCTCCCCCGGTTCCGGAACCACCCGGTCGCGGTGGTCGGCGGCGGCGATTCGGCCCTGGAGGACGCGAACTACTTGAGCCAGTTCGCCTCCAAAGTTTACGTGATCCACCGCCGGGACGAGTTCCGCGCGTCGAAATTCATGGTGAAACGGACGCTGGAAAACCCGAAGGTCGAGGTTTTGTACTCCCGCGTCGTTTCGGAGGTCCTCGGCACGCCGAATGAGGGCGTTCAGGGCGTTTTGCTCGCGAGCACGAAGGGGGAGGAGCCTCTGCAGATCGAGGTTTCCGGCCTTTTCGTCCTGATTGGCCACACGCCGAACACGGGATTCCTGGAAGGAACCGTCGAGCTGACGGAGAAAAAGTACGTGCGTTGGACCCAGCCGGGCCGGACGTTCACGAGCGTGCCGGGGATCTTCGCCGCGGGGGACTGCGCCGATTCGATTTACCGCCAGGCCAACACGGCGGCGGCTTCCGGCTGCATGGCCGCGCTGGACGCCGAGCGCTGGCTCGCCGCGAGGTGAAACGTTCCGGAGTGAAACGCGCGGTCAATTCCACTTTTTTTCCTTTAATTCCTGCAAACTCATGTTTCTCGCTCTTGCTTTTCATAATCACCAGCCGGTCGGAAACTTTGATGGGACCATCGAAGAGTGCTTCCAGACCAGCTACTGCCCGTTTTTGGAGCTGATTTCGCGTCCGGAGTACGCCGGGCTGAAGGTTTCGATCCATAATTCCGGGTGCCTGGAGGAATGGCTCGACCGCCATCATCCGGAGTACCTCGATCAACTCGCGGCGCTTGCGCGGTCGGGTCAGGTGGAAGTCCTCGGCGGGCCGTTTCAGGAGCCGATCCTCGCGATGCTGCCGTCCCGGGACCGCGTCGGTCAGATTTTGACCCACACGCGCTGGCTCGAAAACCGCCTCGGGGTCCGCGTCCGTGGCATGTGGATGCCGGAACGGGTCTGGGAGCAGTCGTACGTCGGCGACCTGACGCGCGCCGGGATGGAATTCACGATCCTCGACGATTTCCACTTCAAAAAGGTCGGGCTTCCTGAGGAGAAACTTTACGGCTACTACCTGACCGAGGACGACGGCCAGACCATGGCGGTTTACCCCGACAGCGAAAAACTCCGCTACTGGATCCCGTTCGATTCGATCGACCGGAGCCTGAACTACTTGCGGGAAATTCAGGCGCAGGACCCGAACGCGATCCTTTTCTGCGGCGACGACGGCGAGAAATTCGGCGCCTGGCCCAAGACTTTCGACCACGTGTACGGCGAGACGCAGTGGCTGAAGCACTTTTTCGACGCGCTTGCGGATAATTCGGACTGGCTGCGGACCGTCACGTTTTCGGAAGCCCGCGACGAGTGCCGGCCGCTGGGGAAAATTTACCTCCCGGACTGCTCGTACCGCGAAATGACGGAGTGGGCCGCGCTTGAAGAAATCCCGGAGGAAGAAGATCCGCAGGACGCGGCGCAGTCTTCGGCCCCTGCTGCGAAACCGATGGGGAACTGGCGCAATTTCAAGGTCAAGTACCCGGAGACGAACGAGATGTACTGCCGTGCGCTGGCGGTCAGCCGTCGGTTGGAGGCGCTCCAGAACCGGTTCCAGCAGGAGGCGCGGACGCTTTCGGAGGAGGAATATTGCTGGAAAGTCCAGCTTCTGGAGTCGGCGCGGCTGGAACTTTACCGCGGCCAGTGCAACTGCCCGTACTGGCACGGGGCGTTTGGCGGCGTGTACCTCCCCCACTTGAGAAACGGCATTTTCCGCCACCTGATTGAAGCGGACCGGCTCCTGGATCGCGTTGCGCCGAATCCCGTGGCCGGGGCCTTTGGCGATTTCAATCTGGACGGCGAGCCGGAATTCCGGCTGGAATCGGACGAACTTTCCGCCTTTTTCTCCCCGGCGGCGGGTGGGATGATGTACGAGCTGGACGTCCGGAAAACGGGCCTGAATCTTCTCGCCACGCTTGCGCGGCGGCCGGAGCCGTACCACCGGAAAATCGTCGAGGCGGTCGAAAGGAAAAAGAAACTCGAGGAAAAACTCGCGAAAGCCGAAGCTGGCGAACCGGGCGGAACGGGCGAAGCGGCCGCCGCTGGAACCGACGCGGACGCCGATGACCTCGGGAATATTCGCGACCAGGTGGTTTTCAAGCAGGAGGGCCTTGAAAAGCGGCTCCTCTACGACGCGGTCCTGCGCAAGTCGCTCCAGGACGGTTTTTACGGTCCGGACGTGACGCCCGATTCGCTGTACGACGGCCTGGTCGCCGCGACGCCGTCTTTCGCGCAGATCCCGTACACGGCCAGCTTCCGGGACGGGAAACTGACGCTTTCCGCGGCGGGGACGGCCCGTTCTTTTGAGGGGAACACGCACACGATCTCGGTCTGCAAAACGGTCGAACTCGTCGGGAACGAGCTGAAAATTACGTGGCGGCTCGCGAACCTCCCGCGCTGGCAGACCATCCTTTTCGGCTCGGAGTTCAACTTCGCGGGCCTTCCGGGGCACTGCGAGGACCGGTACTTCTACGACGCCGGCGGGAAACTGGGGAATCTGAGCTCCCGCCTGACCACGAAAGCCGCGACGTTTCTGGGGCTTGCGGACGAGTGGCAGAAACTCTGCGTGGAGCTGGAGGTTTCGCGCATCACGGACTTCTGGACCCTTCCGGTCGAGACGGTCAGCAATTCCGAGGGGGGCTACGAGCTGGTCCACCAGTCGGTCTGCGTGATCCCGCACTGGTACATCCGGGCGGAAAATGACGGCGAGTGGGTCGGCGAGATCCGGCTGAGAGTGAAAAATTAGAGGAATTTTCACCCCGGAAAACCTTTGCCAATCAGCCCTCAACCCATTCCTCCCGCCCACATTCCTGAAAAAATTGGAAAGAAATTCCAAAAATCTGGGTGGGGGGGCTTGCGCTTTTAAAAAAATTGTGTAAAATACCACGCTATATTAAACTATGGAATAGTTGATGTTTAAAAAAGCATCTAAAAGATAAATCAAGGGAGGATTCAAAATGCCAAACTTTTGCACTTTTTGCGGTAAAGGCAAGCAGGTTGGGAACGTAGTTCAGACTCGTGGTCGCGCGAAGTACCTGGGTGGTGTTGGTACGAAAGTCACCGGTATTACCCGCCGGGAATTCAAACCGAACCTTCGCAAAGTTCGTATTTCGACGGAAAATGGTACGCACAAAACCGTGTGCATTTGTGCTCAGTGCCTCAAGAGCGGCGCGGTCAATCGTGTCGTGAAAGCGGCTCCGTTCAAACTCGTTGACCAGAAAAAATGATTTTTTGAAGGAATCATCCCCTTCAGAAAGCACGTACTAAATCCCAGCCATTTTTCGACTGGGACTTTTTTTTTGAGTGAGGAGTTGACGCTTCGCGCAATGTGTGCCCCATTTCTAATTCATAATTCATAATTCAGAATTCATAATTCGTTTGTTCCCGCTCATTACACTCACCACCGATTTCCAGCCCGGCAGTCCGTACATCGCACAGATGAAGGGCGTTTTGTACTGCCGTGTGCCGGACGTCCGAATCGTGGACGTAACGCACGCCGTGCCACCGCAGAATATTCTATTCGGAGCGTTTGCGTTGGCCGATACGATGCCGTATTTCCCGGCGGGAACGATCCACGTCGCGGTAGTGGATCCGGGCGTCGGCTCGGAGCGCGAGCTGGTCTGTGTCCGTTTGGGGAAGTCGGCCGATCAGACGCAAACGGTCCTCTGCCCGAATAATGGCCTGGTGAGCGTTTTGGCCCGGAAATTCCCGGTCTTGAGCGTGAATCTCATTCAAAATCCGGCGCTTTTTTCGGAAACCCCCTCCGGGACGTTTCACGGTCGGGACATTCTGGCACCCGTGGCGGCTGCGCTGGCGCTTGGCGTGCCGGTCTCGGAGGTCGGCGAGGCGGTGGGGCTCGAGCGGCTGGTTTCGATTTCCATCCCGGAGCCTGAAAAAACGCCCGCGGGCTGGCGGGGTCAGGTCCTTTTTGCCGACTCGTTCGGAAACCTCACGACCAATTTCACGCGTGAGCTGGTCCCCAATCCGGCTTTGGTGACGGCGGGCGCGAAAACGTTTCGGTTCGTGCGCACGTACGCGGACGCTCCGGCCGGATCGCTCGTCGCGCTTTTTGGCTCGCAGGGGCGGCTTGAACTGGCGGTCGTGAACGGAAATGCGCAGGAAATTCTGGGCCTCCGGGACCCGCAGGGTTTGCTCGCAGATTGCTCAGAATGATTCAATCTTCCTCAATTTCCTGGTTCCGGTTAAAGGTCAATGGCTGAAAAAATCTTGAAAGGATGATGAATTCCCGATTTTTTTTGGTAAAAACCGGGAATTTATGCTTGACAATTCAGAACAAAACGTCTATAGTAAGAGTAAAATAGTATAAACAGGTTCCGGTTTTTTTTAGGTTACGAGGGATTCAATGGCACTTTTGCGTCTTATTAAGGGCTACTCTCCGGGAAAAACATTTAACCTTTCAGCTCCGTCATACACACTGGGGCGCGGCCATGACTGCGAGATCCAGCTGGAGGTCGCGGCCGTCAGCCGCCGCCATGTGCGGATTTTCCGTCAGGGGGAGGACTACTACATCGAGGACCTGAAAAGCCGGAATGGAACGCTTCTGAACAATATGCCGGTGCATGAGCCGGTGAAACTCAAGCATCGCGACCGGATCCAGATCTGCACCATCGTCATGTACTACTACGCGGATGGGCTCGAACAGGACCCGGCCGAGATCGAAGAGTTCCAGGCTCGAATTCTGGACGCGGACCCGGGCGACAAATCGTCGTTCATGGCCACGTTCGACATGCTGAAGCAGAAGAATCCGCTTGGTCAGACCAGCGTGAGTGCCGAGGTGAAACTTCGTGCGCTGGTGGAAATCGGCCGTCATTTGGGCGAAGCGGTGAAACTCGAGGAAGTGCTCAACCGGATCCTCGAAAGCCTCTTCGACATTTTCCCGCAGGCGGACCGCGGGATCATCGTTCTGCGCGAGATGAACACGGATCGGCTCGTTCCCAAGGCGCTCAAGCAGCGCAACCCCGATAATGAGGAGGTTCGGCTGAGCCGCACGATTCTGCAGACGGTCATTTCGACCGGTCAGGCGATTCTTTCGGCCGACGCCGCGATGGACGCCCGGTTCGATATGGCGCAGAGTATTTCCAGCTCGCCGATCCGTTCGATGATGTGCGCCCCGCTGATCGGGATCGACGGCGACGCGATCGGCGTCCTTCAGATCGACGCGGCCACGACGATGCGTCAGTTCACTTCCTCCGACCTGGAAATTCTGGCGAGCGTGGCGAATCAGGCGACCGTGGCCGTCCGCAACGCGCAGCTCATGGAACGGGCAATGGCGGAAGAATCGCTCAAGCGTGAACTGAACGTCGCGCACAAAGTCCAGCAGGGACTTCTGCCCGCCATGAAACCGGTGGTGGAAGGGTACGAGTTCTTCGATTACTACTCCCCCGCGCGTCAGCTCGGCGGCGACGTTTACGACTACGTGCCGCTCCAGAACGGCCACTTGGCGGTGATCCTGGGCGACGTTTCCGGAAAAGGGATTTCCGCGTCGCTTCTGATGGCGAAAATGTCGGCCGAGGCGCGCTACCTGCTTGCCATGCATCCGGACGTGAAAGACGCGATGTTTGCCCTGAACAATACGTTCTGCGACGACCGCTGGGGCGACCGTTTCGTGACGCTCGTGACGGCCATTCTGGATCCGCAGACGCACGACGTCCAGCTCGTCAACGCGGGCCACACGCCGCCGATGCTCTGCCATCCGGACGGAACGCTCGACGTTTTGGAACTTTTCCCGGGCTTCCCGATCGGAGTGCTGCCGGACTCGACGTTCATGGTGAATCAGGTCCATCTGGAGCCGGGCGAGACCCTCTTCTTCTTCACCGACGGCGCGACCGACTGCGTGAATTTCGAAGGGACCATGTTCGGCATGGACCGGATCATCGAGTGCTGGAAGCAGTACCGCCCGACCATTCAGGAGCAGGGCATGGCGCTGATCGAGGCGATCGATAAATTCGTCGGGAACGTGCCCCACGCCGATGATATTTGCATCACGGGGATTCGGAGGAAACTGCAGTAAAAACCTCCTGATTGGATGGGCCAGATCAAATGAACACCATATTTCATCAGACGAATAAAATCCTCATCAACGAACTCGCCGGGGAGAAAATCTGGCGTGTGCGTCTCGCCTCGCCGGAAATTGCCGCGGCAGTGAAACCGGGCCAGTTCTGCATGCTGCGTGTCCCCGGGACCCGTGCGCCGCTGCTCGGCCGGCCGCTTGCGATCTTCCGGGCGGAAAATCAGGCCGTGGACGTCGTGTACGCCGTGGTCGGGAAGGGAACGGAGCAGCTCGCGGCACTCGTCGCCGGGCAGGATCTGGAAATTTGGGGCCCGCTGGGGAATGGTTTCCCGCTGGCGGAAGATCCCGCGGAATGGCCCACGCGCCCTCTGCTTGTCGCGGGTGGGATCGGTCAGACGCCGATGTTTCTGCTGGCCCGGGCTTTTCTGAACCAGCCGACCACCGAGAAAGTCACGCTTCTGTGGGGAAGCCGCGACCGTGCGCATCTTGCGTGCCTCGCCGATTTTGAGGCTCTGGCGCGGGAATTTCCCGGAAAGCTCGAGATCATGAACGCCACCGACGACGGAAGCTTTGCGTACCACGGTTTCGTGACCGATCTGGAAAAGGCCAAGCTCGAATCGGGCCAGTTCAAGCCGGAAAACGCGTGCGTTTACTCCTGCGGTCCGAAGCCGATGCTGAAGATCGTGGCGGACCTGGCGCACAAGGCGGGCCTGAAGTGCTGGGTCTCGCTCGAAACGCCGATGGCCTGTGGGATGGGGATCTGCTTCACGTGCGTGACGAAATGCAAGGACGAAACCGCGCCGGAGGGTTGGGACTACTGCCGTACCTGCGTCGAGGGCCCGGTTTTTGACGCGGAAAAGCTCATCTGGTGAACCCGCGAAAAAACACTCTGAAAGCCAAAAAACCATGAAATTCGAAATCATTCAGGGCGACATCACGAAGGTGAAAGTCGATGCGATCGTGAACGCGGCCAACTGCACGCTCCTCGGCGGGGGCGGCGTCGACGGCGCGATCCATCGGGCGGCCGGGCTGAAACTTCTGGCCGAGTGCATGACGCTCGGAGGCTGCAGGACGGGCGAGGCCAAAATCACGGGCGGGTACAAACTCCCCGCGAAGTGGGTGATCCACACGCCGGGGCCGCGCTGGCGGGGCGGAAACCACCGGGAGGAGGAGCTTCTGCGGAACTGCTACGCGAATTCGCTTCGTCTGGCGGCGGAGAAGGGGTGCAAAACGATCGCGTTTCCGTCCATCAGCACGGGGATCTACCGGTTCCCCCTGAATCTGGCGGCTCCGATCGCAATCGAAACGATCCGGAATTTCCCCGAAACGACCAGCCTGGAACTGGCGTACATGGTCTGCTTCGACCCGGTCACGCTGGCCGCTTACCAACGCGCCGCGGAGTAAAACTTTCTATTTAAAGGCTCCCTGAAAGGGGGACTGGCTCGCGCAGCGAGACTGGGGGGTTCCGAAACTGATGAAAATCCGCCGCGCTTTTAAAACCCCTCCACCGCCTCCGGCGGTCCCCCTCCCCTTTCAGGGAAGGCTTTTTGCACGTTTAATTCGCCGGGGGGCCTGTTTCTTTTTTAAAAATCTGGTATAATATACTTAAATATTTTCTTTTCCCCTTTTTAGTCATTTCAAGAAATAGATCATGAAAACCAACGAACTTCGTGAAATGTACCTTTCGTTCTTCGAATCGAAAGGCTGTGTCCGCCGTCCGAGCGACGTTTTGGTCCCGAAATGGGACCCGTCGGTCCTCTTCACCCCCGCTGGAATGAACCAGTTCAAGGACCACTTCCTGGGCCGCGTCAAGCTCGATTTCACCCGCGCGACGACGTGCCAGAAGTGCCTCCGCACCGGCGACATCGACAACGTGGGGCGCACCGCGTACCACCACACTTTCTTTGAAATGCTCGGAAACTTCAGCTTCGGCGACTACTTCAAGCACGAAGCGATCAACTGGGCGTGGGAGTTCCTCACCAGTCCGAAGTACCTCGGCCTGAAGAAGGACACGCTCAGCGTCACCGTCTATAAAACCGACCAGGAAGCGTACGACATCTGGAACAAAGAAGTCGGTCTGGCCGAAAATCAGATCGAACGCAAAGAAGAAGACGAAAACTTCTGGCCCGCCAGCGCCCCGAGCGAAGGCCCCGATGGCGTCTGCGGCCCGTGCAGCGAGATCTACTACCACACGCCGCTGGGCGAGGTGGAGATCTGGAACCTCGTGTTCACCCAGTTCAACCGCAAAGGCGCGCCGACCGGCGTCGATGAAAACGGCCTTTTCAACAATCTGTTCCCGCTCCCGAGCAAGAACATCGACACGGGAATGGGTCTGGAACGCTGCGCCAGCGCTCTGCAGGGCGTGACGACCAACTTCCACATCGACATTTTGCGCCCGATCGTCGAAGCCGCCGGCGAAGTCTGCGGGGTCAAGTACGAGCCGCTCTCGGATAATGGCCGCCGT
Source organism: Thermoguttaceae bacterium (assembly GCA_017447865.1). Lineage (GTDB taxonomy): Bacteria > Planctomycetota > Planctomycetia > Pirellulales > Thermoguttaceae > RGIG3701. The sequence goes on along the minus strand of JAFSMO010000109.1, from coordinate 13,748 downwards.
CTGCGCCGCATCGCCGACCACGTGCGCGCCTGCACGTTCTGCATCCACGAAAACGTTTACCCCGGGCCGAACAAGGAAGAGTACATCGTGAAGCGTCTGCTGCGCCGCGGTGTTCTGGACGGCCGCCGCATGGGACTCACCGAGCCGTTCCTCTGGAAAGTCGTTCCGGAAGTCGTGAACCAGATGAAGGCGCAGTACCCCGAACTGGTCGAAACGCAGGAGCAGGTCCAGGACGTCATTCGCCGCGAAGAGGCCAACTTCCTCGCCACGGTCGATAACGGGTTGGGCAAAATCGAGCGCGTCTTCAATCAGATGCAGGCCGAGAACCGCTCCGAGATCACCGGCGACGAAGCGGCCGAAATGTACACGACGTACGGCTTCCCGCCGGAACTTTTCGCAACGATCGCTGCTGAGCGCAACTTCTCGTTCGACTGGGACGGCTACAAGGAAGCGATGCGCAAGCACGGCGAGGAATCGGGCGCCGGCCGCCGCGTCGAGCTTTTCAAAACCGGTCCGATCGAAGCGCTGAAGTCTGAAATTCACAATTCGGTCTTCCTCGGCTACGAAACGCTGACGGTTCCGGCTGCGGCCGTCATGGGGATCATTTCGAACAATCAGGCGGTCTCGACCCTGACCCAGGGCGCGGCCTCGACCGAAGAAAAACCGGTCATGCTCGTCCTTTCCAGCACCCCGTTCTACGGCGAGATGGGCGGTCAGATCGGCGACACGGGAACAATCACGTCCAATGGCGAAATGATTTCCGTGAATAATGCAGGCGGAAACGAGCCGTTCCTTCACCTGACCGAAGAGGAGCGCGCCTTGCTGCTGCGCGTCGTTCCGGCTGGCGAGTCGGGCGCCGAGCCGTTCGAGTTCGAGGTGATCGACACGCAGAACAACGGCGGGCTTTTGATCCACGTCGGTTTCCTCCGCAAGGGGTCCATCCGCGTTGGTCAGCTCTGCAAGGCCCAGGTCAACGAGAAGCGCCGCCACGCGATCGAGCGCGCCCACTCGGCGACGCACCTCCTGCACAACGTGCTCCAGAAGTACCTCGGCGCGCACGCCCAGCAGCGTGGTTCCAAGGTGACGGAGGACATGCTGCGCTTCGACTTTTCCAACCCGCAGGCGGTTCCGGCGGACATTTTGATCCAGGTCGGGCGCGAAGTGAACCAGCGCATTCTGGAAGCCACCGAGGTTTCCGGGCAAGTCATGCCGCTGGAAGACGCGCGGAAAACTGGCGCCATGATGCTCTTCGGCGAGAAGTACCCCGATAATGTGCGCGTCGTGACGATGGGGCCGTCGAAGGAACTCTGCGGCGGGACGCACGTGACGAACATCGCGAAGATCGGCGCCTTCAAGATCCTCTCCGAGGAAAGCGTTTCGACCGGTACGCGCCGCATCACCGCCATCACGGGGATGAAGGTCCTCGAGTACATGGTCGCCCGTGAGCAGGTCCTGACCGAACTGGCGCAGGAAATGCGCGCTTCGATCGACGAACTGCCGGCTCGTGTGGACGCGCTGATGAAAGAGGTCAAAGCGTTGAAGAAGGAAGTGATCGAGCTGAAACGCGCTGGCGGCCCGACCTTGGACGAGCTCCTCAAGAAGGTCGAGAATCGCGGCGATTATTCGGTCCTGACGGCGCAAGTCCCCGGCGGTCCCGAAGTGCTGCGCGAAATGTCGGACCAGCTCCTGCGTCACGTTCCGCGTCTGGCGGTCATGCTCGGCAGCGAAATGGAAGGTGGGAAAGCCGCTCTGGCCGCTTCCATCAGCCGTGACCTCTTGAACGAGGGCTTCGACGCGGCCAAATGGATCCGCTCCGTCTCGAAGATGATCAAGGGCGGCGGCGGTGGCCGTCCCGACTTCGCCCAGGCCGGCGGGAAAGACGCCACGATGCTCGGCGAAGCGCTCGAAATGGCCAAAACGACCGTGAAGTGATCAACGCTGCGGGGACGATGTTTCAAGCGTCGTCCCCGTAATTATTCTCAAAGGACTTTCACCCATGGCCAACTTAATGCCAAAATCCGTTCCGTACCTCGTGGCGAATGAGGGGGCGGAACGTTTTTCATACTACGGAAACAATGTGATCCTGATGGTTTACATGACCGGGGCGCTCATCGGAATGTCGGAGGGCGAAGCGGCTGGCTGGATCCATCTGTTCAAAGGCGCGGTCTATTTCTTCCCCCTCTTCGGTGCGCTTCTGGCGGACGTTTTTTGGGGCAAGTACCGCACCATTTTCTGGCTTTCGCTCGTGTACTGCCTCGGCCACCTCATCATGGCGCTGCCGGGATCGTGGTTCCAGGACCTTCGCGTCCCGCTTTTCTGGGGCCTCGCCTTCATCGCGCTGGGCTCCGGAGGGATCAAATCCTGCGCATCGGCCCTGGTCGGAGATCAGTTTACGGCCGAAAACCAGCACCTGATGAACCGCGTTTACAACTGGTACTACCTGGCCATCAACATCGGGGCGTTCATTTCGTCGCTTTTGACTCCGTGGCTTCTGAAACACTACGGGCCGGAGTGGGCGTTCGGCGTTCCGGGCGTCCTGATGGGCGTCGCGACGCTGATTTTCTGGCTCGGCCGCAAGAAATACCGCGTGGCGAAAGCCTCGGGCAAAAGTTTTCTGAAAGATTTGACCGACCGCGCGAGTTTGTGGTGCCTGGGCAAAATCTCGCTGGTCTTCGTTTTCCTCATCATTTTCTGGTCGGTCTATGACCAGAATTCCACGCGCTGGGTCGAACAGGCGCAGTCGATGAACCCCCATCCTTTTGAGGCGTGGAGTTTCCTGCCGGCCTCGATCCGCGCGTTTGAGGTCCTTCCGTCGCAGATGCAGGCGGTGAACCCGTTCCTGATCCTCGTGCTGATCCCGATTTTCACGCGGTGGGTTTACCCGTGGTGGAATCGGGTGCTCGGTCCCTCGACGCTGCTCAAGATCGCGGTGGGGCTTTTCCTGCTCGTGGCCGGGTCGCTCTTCCCGCTCTGGTTCGAGTCGGCGAGGATTTCGGGCACGGTCCTGAATATTGCCTGGCAGTTCCCGGCGTATGTCGTGGTGACGATCGCGGAGGTGCTCGTTTCGGTGACGTCGCTGGAGTTTGCGTACACGCAGGCGCCGCGCACGATGAAGTCGCTGGTCATGGGCGTTTACCTGCTCACCATCACGATGGGGAACTGGCTGACGGCGGGGGTGAATTTCCTCTCGCAAGTGTTCCCGACCTACTTGACGGGCATCGGCTACTTCCGCTTTTTCCTGATCCTCGCCCTGGTCAACGCGGTCCTTTTCCTCTTCGTCGCCCGATATTATAAAGAGCAAACGATCCTCCAGGAAGAAGAATAATTCATAATTAAAATGTCGCGATCCCTTCAAATCCTTAACGGCCTGAAGATCCTTCACGTGGCCGGTTCTTCGCAGAAAGAGCCGTGGCTTGCGAAGGCGGTGCGTGAAGTGAAGGGCGTTTCGTTCGATGTGCGGGAGGTTTGCGGGAAATTCGACGGTTTGAAAGCGCTTCAGACCGAAATGTTCGACGCGGCGCTCGTGAGCCTGCAGCCGACCACGGCGGCACTCGATTTCATCACCGGCTGCCGGACCAGCGGGACGGTCATCCCGATGCTGATCCTCGGGACGAAAATCGAGTCGAACCAGTTCACTCTCTGCTGCGAGCGCGGGGGCGACGGCTGGATCTCGCTCGAGGGGAGCACCGTCTCGGACCTTCTGTGGCAGATCGCCCTGGCCGTCCAGAACCGCCGGAACGCGGACCTGCAGAACCGTCACCTGCTGCTGGCCGACCAGGAATTCGCGGAGTGCTGCGAGTTTCTGGAGCAGGAGAAAAGTTTCGTTCAGGCCCGAAGCGGGGAGGTCGCGCCGTCGGAGGAATTGCGCACGGCGTACCTGGAACTCCTCAAAACGTTCATCCCCGGCACGAACGCGGGGACGGAAGCGGAGATCCAGGCGTTTTTGCAGACGTTGATGTCGCGAAAAACGTCTTCCACGGAGATTCTGGCCATTCACGCGAGCGCGCTTGAAGAGATCCTTGCCGCTCCGGGACGCAAAAGCCCCAGCCATCTGATGAATCGGGCGAATCTGCTTTTGACGGAGCTCCTGGCGATGCTGCTGGACGAGGCGGGAGGACCGAAACAGGCGGACTCGTTCGCGAAATCCAGGGAGTTTACGGCCTTTCCGGTTTTCAGACCGGAGAATTCGTAATTCAAGAAAAAAGGGCGAAAAACCGAAGTAAGTAGTCAGTCGTCAGTCGTCAGTAGTCAGCGTTTCGGCTGCGCCGAAATATGGAATCGGCCTCTCTCAAAATCAACCGTGAGCTGATCACTGCCCACTGATCACTGACTACTGACTACTGACTACTAACTACTGACTACTCAAAAACCATGACTTCACTCAAACGCATTCTCGTTACCGGCGGCGCGGGTTTTCTCGGGTCGCACCTTTGCGAGCGGCTTCTCGCGCAGGGGCACGACGTGATCTGCCTCGATAATTTTTTTACGAGCCAGAAATCGAACGTGCTTCACCTCCTTTCCAACCCGAATTTTGAGCTGATCCGCCACGATGTGACGGTCCCGATCTTTCTGGAAGTGGACGAGATTTTCAATCTGGCGTGTCCGGCGGCGCCGGGGCATTACCAGTTTAACCCGATCAAGACGATGAAAACGTCCGTGATGGGCGCGATTAATGTGCTCGGGATGGCGAAGCGATGCCGCGCGAGGATCCTGCAGGCGTCCACGAGTGAAATCTACGGCGACCCGGAAATTCATCCCCAGCCGGAAACGTACCGCGGCTGCGTCAACACGCTGGGCCCCCGCGCGTGCTACGACGAGGGAAAACGGGCGGCCGAAACGCTCTTCATGGACTACCACCGGCACAACGGCGTTGATGTGCGTCTGGTTCGGATTTTCAACACTTACGGTCCGCGCATGCACCCGTATGACGGCCGGGTCATTTCCAATTTCATCCGCCAGGCGCTGACCGGCGAGGACATCACGATCTTCGGCGACGGCTCGCAGACCCGGTCGTTCTGCTACCGCGACGATCTGGTCGAGGGGATGATCCGCATGATGGACCACGAGGAGCCGGAAGGCTTCACGGGCCCGGTGAATCTCGGAAATCCCCACGAATTCACGATCAAGCAGCTCGCCGAACTGGTTCTGGAGATGATCGACACGAAATCGAAAATCGTGTACCGGCCGCTCCCGATGGACGACCCGACGCAGCGCAAGCCGGACATTACGCTCGCGAAGAAATATTTGAATTGGGAACCGACGATCCAGCTCCGTGAGGGGCTTCAAAAGACGATCGACTGGTTCAAATCGATTCGTATGACGGACTACAGACCGCCCACACCGCATTATTGATCGCAATGGAAGAGTATACGATCCAAACCGCTCCGCCGACGGAGTGCTGCGTAACGCACCGCGCGTTCCAGCCGGGCGAGGAGTACGTCGCCGTCCTGTTCGAAATGAACGGAGGACTGACGCGCCGGGACTATTCGCTCGAAGCGTGGGAAAAGCACCCGCCGGAAAAATACGCCGCCTGCTGGCACGCACGGGTCCCTCTGCCCTCGTCGGCGCCGCGCCGGTCCCGGGAGGCGATCAATGACGTTCTGCTCGAAATGTTCGATCAGCTTCGCAATCAGTACGACGCCCCGGACAAACTGTACATTCTGTCGCTTCTTCTGGTCCGCCGGCGTGTGATGCGGCTGGAGGAATCTTTCGACAAAAACGCGGGGGAAACGCTGCGCCTCTACAGTCAGAACAGGGACGAGTACTACCAGATTCCGGTCGTGCCGCCGACGCCGGAACGTCAGGCGGAGATCCAGGAGGAACTGACGGCGGTCTTGCTGGGCAACGCGCCGCACCCGCCGCAGAAGATCGTTTCGCCGGAGGAAGAACAGACGGTCCAGATTTGGAACCCGGACGAAATCGAACTGCCCGAGGTGGAAGAGATCCCTAAAAATTATGAATTATGAATTAAGAATTATGAATTAAAAAAAACGGCGCTGCTTGCGCCGTTTTTAATTACGAATTACGCATTACGAATTACGCATTATTTCTTTTTTCTCCAGACCATCAGCCCGCCGAAGCCGAGCAGGAGCAGGGCCCACGTGGCCGGTTCCGGGATGGCGTTGGGGTTCTGGTAAAACGCGATCTCTGCGAACCCGACGCGGTCGCCGCCGCTGTTTCCGTACCATCTGTAGGCATTATCCAGAACGGTCAGCGTGGCGGTGCTGAACTTGTAATCTTTTCCAAGAGAGAACGTCGCGAACTGGTTGGCGTTCATGGATTGATCCGTGATGAATTCCTCCGCGTAAACGAGCTCGCCGTCGCTGTCTTTCAGTTCCAGAATGAAGTTGGTCATCTGGTTCCCCTGCGAGCCGTAGCCCCAGACGGAGAAACTGTCGTACAGGCTTTCTTCTGGCATGTTAAATTCGATCACGGACGAGTAACCCATGTTCAGGTAGTCTTCCCCCGAGCCATTGGTGTACCAGACGTCTCCGCTGCCGGTGCCTTTTCCGTCAAAAAGGTAGTTCAGGGAACGAGCGGACCCGTTGGTCCCGCCGACGGTCAGGAAGGACGCCGAAGTGGGCCGGACGATATTGTCCGGGTGCATCGGTGTGTTGTACATCGTTGGCTTTACCGGCATGTTCGTTTCGTTCGTGGTGAAATAGACCTCCGCGAAGCCGATTCGGTCGCCGCCGCTGCCGACGCCGCGGAAGTTGCTCGTCACCGTCATTTTCACGCTGGCGACGCCTTCAACCTCGGGGAATGAGAAATAATTCTGCGTGAACTGGGTGGAATCCCTCATTTTGAAACTGTATTTGGAGGGATCTTCTACCGCGATCTCGTTTCCGTCGGCATCAAGGAAGCTCAACTGAAAATCTTTGATGGAGTTGCCGGTGACGTTGTAGGCCTGGACCGTGATGCCCGAAAGCTTTTTCGCGCCGTCAAGCGCAAACGTGAATTCCGGGTTGGGGTTGGTTCCGTTAAAATAACCATTCGACGTATCTGCCGCAGAGGAGCACCACGTGCTTCCCGCACTTTTGTCAAAAAGGTTGGAAACCGCGTAGCCGTTGAGGTTGGCCACGGTGCAGGTTCCGGAGGTCGGCGTCACGGTCGAACTGACGTCGAACAGGATATTCCCAACACCGATACGGTCGCCGCCACGGTTTCCCGTCAGGGTGAATTTCGCATACTTCGCTGTGACGGGCTCATCGAATGTCAGATTCACCGCCGAGCCGCCGCTTTGAATATCAAGGCCGGTAAACGTCTTGGAAGAGATGGGATCCCCGGAAAGCGCGGGCGTATCGTAAAAATCGACCGTAAAGGAGGTGATGTTATTGCCGTTCGCGCCGTAAGGGGTGATGGAAAGACCATTGATCGTCTGCAGGGCGCCCAAATCGCAAAGCATGACCGGCAGCTTTGACGTATCGGTGGTCGGATAACTTGGGCTTTGGGATTGCGTGACCCATTGACTCGTGTTCGTGCCGCTAAAACCCGAGTTGGTGTAGTAGTTGCTATTTCCGATTGCGTTTAACGCGTTGACACGCACCGCGCTGATCAGCTCGGCGTGAGCGATCGCGCTTGTGAAGGGGAGCAGCAAAGCCAACAAAAGGAATGGTCTAAATGATCTCATGGTATTTTGAACGGTAAAAGTCGGTTTAGGGACTCGGGAGCGAGGAGGAACCTCTCTCAAAATCTTAATTCATACTTATATTATACGCCGAATTGCAGAATTTGGTACTTTTGGGACAAAAAAATCCCCAAAAATTGAAATTTTTTGGGAAAAATTCATGTGGAGTGCGGCAATACAGAAGCCGAAGGCTTCATTTGCCGCTTTCACTTAGTGACCGAAAAACAGGGCGGTGAAAAACGATTTTCGCGTGGGCAACGTCCAGCGCACTTCAGCGGCAAATGCCTCTTCGAGGCTGTATTGCCGCAAGGGAAAGCGATGAATGTCGCTTGCGCGACTGTATCATCGCACTCCGAAAGGCGCATTTTATTCGTGTCTCAGCGCTTCGATCGGGTCCATCAGCGCGGCACGTCGGGCCGGGTAAAGGCCGAACACGATGCCGATCGTCACGGAAATCGCGAACGCGAGCGGGATCGACCACGGGACCAGGATCGGCGCCATGGTTTTCATCAGGTCGGGAAGCTGCTCCATGATCTGCGGGAAATAGAAATTCATCAGGAACCGCACCACTTCCGTGAACGGCCCGCACAGCAGCCCGCCGAGGATCCCCACCAGCCCGCCGAGGACCGAAAGCATGATCGTCTCGGCAAGGAACTGGCGCGTAATGTCGCTTCGCTTGGCGCCCAGCGCACGGCGGATGCCGATCTCACGGGTACGCTCCGTCACGGTCGCGAGCATGATGTTCATGATCCCGATGCCACCGACGGCCAGCGAAATCGCCGCGATCAGCCCCATGAAGAGCATGAACATCATTTTCGTCGTCTGAGCCTGCTCGAGCAGTTCCAGCGGGACCGTGATGTTCCAGTCCTTCTTTCCCATGTGGTTCTGGTTCAGCACGAACTTGATCAGCTCGCTCGTCGAGTGGACGTCTTTCGTGGATTCGACCTGGAACGTGATCTGGTTGATCTCGATCTGGGTGGTTTCGTGCGAGCCGCTGCGGTTGGTGGAGATGCGGTCGCCCAGCTCGGACCAGAACGTCTCGATCGGGAAATACACGTCGCGGCTGTAGTCCTGCGACTCGAACGTCCCGCCGATGGCGGCCGAGGCGTTTTTCGGCTGGCACACGCCGATGACCGTGTAGAAGTAGCGGCCGATCTTGACGTTCTTCCCGATCGGGTTTTCAAACGCGAACAGCTCGGTCGCCATGCCGTTGGAAAGGACGCAGTAGTTCTTCTTGAACTGGCAGTCCACGTTGTTCAGGAACCGGCCGCGGGCCATTTTCAGGCCGTTCGCCTTCATGTAGTGCGGGGTGCAGCCGACCAGACGGCCGTCGAGCATCGTGGCGCCGTTGCTGATGCGCTGCTTGATGTGGCGGATCGGGAACGCTTCTTTGATCCCCGGCACCACCTCGCAGATCTTCTCGTAGTCGTAGCGGGTCAGGCCGTAAATTAGGACGCGGACGTTTGCGGAGGCGTCATCCGGCGGCGGGCTGGACTGCACGATGATGTTCGTCGCGCCGAGGCTTTCGATCTGTTCCTGCGACTTCTGGCTGATCCCCTCGCCGATCGCGAGCAGCCAAATGACGCTCGAAACACCAATAAAAATCCCCACGATGGTCAAAAGCGACCGCATCGGGTGAAGCATCAGGCTCTTAAAGCCAAGCTGGAATGTGCGATACCAAGTATAAAGCATAATTCTTAATTTGTCCGGTCGCTGACTATGAGTCCGTCTCGTAGTGTAATGATTCTTTTTGCCTGTGCTCCGACTTCCGGTTCGTGGGTGACGATGATGATCGTTTTTCCTTCGTCGTTAAGCTTCTTTAGAATGCCCAGGATTTCGTTCGTCGTGGCCGTGTCGAGGTTGCCGGTAGGCTCGTCGGCGAGGATGAACGCCGGATTGTTCACCAGGGAGCGGGCGATGCCCACGCGCTGCTGCTGACCGCCGGAAAGCTGGAACGAGCGGTGGTTCAGACGGTTTCCAAGGCCCACCATCTCGGCCAGCTCGCGGCACCGTTCACGCATCGCGGGGGTGATCCGGCCCGAATAGTGCAAAGGGACCTCGATGTTTTCCAGAACCGTCAGCTGCGGGATCAGGTTGTACGCCTGGAAAATGAAGCCGATCTTGCTCGCGCGGATCTCGGAAAGCTCGTCGTCGGTCATCGCGCTTACGTCCTCGCCGTCGAGGTAGATTTTTCCGGACGTCGGCGGGTCGAGGCAGCCCAGCAGGTTCAGGAGCGTACTTTTCCCGGAGCCGCTTGTCCCCATGATGGCGAGAAAATCCCCCTGCGGCACGTCGAACGAGACTCCGCGAAGCGCCTTGACCGTTTCGCCAGTCAGGAAGTAGTGCTTTTGAATGTCGATGAGCGACGCCGCAAGGTTGGAACTGGCCATGGAACTTTTTCAGTAAAAACGAATAATGAATAATGAATAACGAATAATGAATTGGCTACATCGCCGGGGCGGTGCCGGTTTCAGGAGCGCCGGAACCTTCAGCGCCGCCGGGGCCTCGGAAATTACCGCCTCGGGGACCGCGTCTTCCGCCGCCGGGGGGACCGAAGGACGGAGCGCCTGAGCCGTCACCGGACGGAGGTCCGAATGAAGGTGCGCCCGAGCCGTCACCGGGCGGAGCCGGGAACGATCCGTCTCTCGGCGGTCTGGGCATTCCTTCCGGGAAGGAACCTCCGTCTGGTCTCATCCTGGGGAATCCCGAGCCGTCAGACGGCATGCCACCGCCATTAGGACCGAAACCATTTCTCCTCATGCCGCCGGGACGCTGGCCTGGCATGCCGTTCGGACCGGCGCCCGGGAACATCATCTTCGGTTTTTCCTTTTCTTCTTTGACTTCCACCTGGGGACGAATATTCGCGGAGGAGGTTTGGCCCGCCTGGAGTTCCGGAAGCGTCACTTTGTCCCGGTTTTCAAACGCTGCAGACAAAACCGGCGTGTCGGGCTTCACATTATCGCTCGTCACGATGACCATTTTGTCGTTACTGTGGCCGAGGGTGACGACGAGCGGCTCCAGTTCGCCCCGTTTGTTTTTCGTGATGCAGTAATATTTCCCTCCATGCTCGAAAACGGTATGCGTCGGGACCATGAGCACATCGTCCGGGGTTTCTTCCACGAGAATTTTCGTCTCGGCCGTCATTCCGGGAAGCACGCCTTTGGTCTCTTCCAGAGCGATCGTGACCCGGTACTCCTTCACGTTCCCCATCCAGTGGTTCGTCGGCTGGGGGTTTTCGTCCACTTTGATGACGGTCCCCCGAATGTCGCGTTCACCCGTGGCGTCCGTACGCACGTTGACGGTTTGACCCTCGTGGATGTAGCTGATTTTTCCTTCATGAACGTCCGCGGTGACCTGCAGTTTATCGGAGTTCGGCAGGCGCAGGAACGTCTGACGCTCACGGACCATGGCCCCCTGGCAGACGAGGAACTCGGAGGAGCCGAACCGGTTCGTCTCGTTCACGTAGAGGACCTTGCCGTCGGCGGGGGATTTGATGGTGCAGAACTCGATCTGCTGCTCAATGTCCTTGAGTTTGTATTCGTTCTGCTGGTGAACGGCGGTCGTAGCGGCCAGATTCGCACGGGCCTTTTCAATGTCCGAGTCGTGGTTCTTGCTCTGTTTGTTGTGCGTGAATTCTTTCAGGACGTAAATGTCCAGCTCGGCGGCGCGCAGGCTCAGCTCGGCTTTGCGGAGGGAGAAAACGTCCGCTTCCAGCTGCGACTTGGTGACGAAACCTTTTTCGTAGAGGATTTTACTGTGCTGGAGGTACTCGGCCAGACGGTCGCGTTCCTCCTTGGCCTGAATCTGATTACTGACGAGTTTTTGGAGGCTGACTTTGTACGAGCCGTTTTCGTACTCCTCCTTCGCGATGAGCGACGTGGTGAGATTGTTCTGGGCGGCCTTCACTTCCGCCTGGCTCTGCGCCACTTTATTGACCTGGGAGTCCCGACTGTCGATCAGGGTCGAACTGTCAAGCATGGCGATGACGTCGCCTTCTTTGACCTCGGTCCCTTCATCCACGACCCACGTGATCATGACGCCGCCGGTGCTGCGGACCTGGCACTTCACGTCTTTGTTCTCGGAGCTGCTGATGTCGCCGCGGACGGTGATTTCGTGCCGGAATTTGGCCACGGTGGGGGTCACGAACTTCATCGTTCCCGAGTCGGCCTTCGTAAAGAGCTTCGGCCCAATGAAACGCATCAGAAGGAACAGAATGCCAATGATCACCAAAAGCGTGATCAGGATTTTCTTCCAACTTCGTTTTGAGGTGCGCTTCGCTCCCCGGGCAGATGTCGGGCTTTCCATTTTTTTCTCCACTTAAAACGGTTCTTTAAAGGTACATAATTTCATTCAGTTCCATTATAATCCAAGTCGCGAAAAAAGAAAGAGTCCGCCGGGAAAATTCAGGAATTTTGTCAGAAAGTATGATTCTAGCGTGTTGCAATCCGTAAAAACGGAAAAGATTAAGAATCGGAGGGTGCGAGAGCCCCGCGAAAAGCGAGGCCCTCACGATTGGTTTTAATTCTTAACGCTCGATCAGCGCGCGCATTTCAGGCGTGATCTCCATGTACTCGAAGTTCTTGAACCACATTTCCGCGTCGGCGCCGCCGTGGAGCTGAAGGCCGAATTTACCGGTCAGTTCCGCCTGCTCGTCCACGAAGTCGATCGTGCGGTACGTGTTGAGCAGATGGCACAGACGTTTGCCGACCGCGACGGTGCAGAGATTGTTCCACTCGCCGTTGGGCTTGCGGACTTTTTCGACGTACTCCTCGTTGGTGGCGAGCCAGCCGCGTCCGGGCGTTTTGTCGCCGGCGGTGTGCCACAGGCCGGAGTCTTTTTCATTCCCGGCGATCTCATTCTGGTTTCCGCGCAGAAGCCACGGGGTCGGGACTTCCTCGGCGCGGTAGTAGAGGGCGCTGTTCCCGTTCAGGAAGCGGTAATCGACGCGGACGGCGAAATCGTTGTAGTTTTTGTCGGTGACGACCAGACCGTCGCGCACCTCGGATTTGTCGTGCTTGCCGCAGAGTTCACCGTTTTCGTTGAAGCTCCAGCATTCCGGCACGAAGAAGTAGCACTGGTCCAGCTTCCAGGCGCCGTTTTCGTCCTTCACGAAGAACGGCTTCCACGGGGAGTCGGGGAGTTCCTTGATGCGGATGTTGCGCCAGGCCATTTTTCCGGATTTGCCGGCATGGATCTGCAGGCCGATGAAGCCTTTCGACTCGACCGTGTCCAGAATGTTCGCAACCGGCTTGCCGTTGATCCACGTACGCAGGGACGGGCCGACGCACTGGATCTCGACCTCGTTCCACTCACCTTTTTTGTAGGTGGCGAAGGCGGCTTCTTTCGTCTCCTGGGTGGTCAGGTCGTCGTCAAGGAACGTCCGGCCATACTTGAAACCGCGGCGGCCTTCGTCGTAGATCTGCCCCAGAGCGGGGTACTCGGCCAGTTCGCACTGGTAGCCGAAAACGAGGCCTTTGTCGTTGACGTGGGAGCGGACCTGAACGCCGGAATTGCCCGGTTCGAGGAATTTGAACTCGAGTTTCACGATGAAGTTCGAGTACTCTTTGTCGGTGCAGCAGAACGTGTTGTGCGGCGTGTCGGGCGTGCAGGTCCCGATGATGCAGCCGTCCTCGACGTGGTATTTGGCGCTTCCGCCGCGGACGGTCCAGCCGGTGAGGTCCTGGCCGTTAAAAATGGAAACGAAGCCGTCTTCCTGAGCGAAAACGGACCCGCAGAGAGCGGCCGCGAACAGAACGGCGGCGCTTGCAAGTTTTTTGAGCATGAGTAAACTCCTTGATTTGGGAAGGATGGGTTGGAAATGAAGTTTTTATTTATTTTAGCACATTTCAGGGGCTTGACTAGGCGGGGGGAATGGGGTTTTGGGGATTTTTTTGGAATATTTAGGAAAGGAAGGAAAACCCGGCCTTGAAGGAAAACGAAATCGGAGTATAATGAAAAGCGCTTTAGACCTTAATTCATCATTCATCATTCATAATTGGTCAGGTGCAAGCATAAAGCCCCCACCTAAGCGCAAAATTTTTGTCATCGAGTGGGGACTTTATGCTTGCACTTGATGAACGTTTTGAAAATTAAATGTTAATCGGTTTGTGGCCTGAAAATC
>JAFSMO010000108.1 GCA_017447865.1 Thermoguttaceae bacterium | reverse complement strand
TAAATTGGGGAGGAGCGGAGACTGCGTCGTTTAAGGTTTTACGGGGGCATAACTGCCCCCGCTCGCCTATTTCGCCTGAAACGGAATATTGTTTTCTTTCGCGTATTCTTCTGCCTTCGACCCTTTCGGGGCGTGGATCGTCAGGTTCGGGCATTTATTGAAAGCATTCCTGCCGATCTCCATCACGCTCTCGGGGATATCGACGAACTTCAAGGATTCGCAGTTCGCGAAAGCCTCTGCGCAAATGACCCTGGCGCCTTGAATGACGACGGACTCCAGAGAATCACAGCAATCGAACGCGTTTGGTCCAATCACCTCCACGCTTTCGGGAATCACGACGGATTTTAAGGATCCGCAGCCATAAAACGCATTTTCATAAATTACCGTTACGCGTCCCGGAATGACGACGGACTTCAGAGACTCGCAAATAGAGAACGCGAATGGTCCAATCACCTCCACGCTTTCGGGAATCACGACGGATTTTAGGGCTCCGCAGCCAGAGAACGCGCTTCCTCCGATTACTTTTACGCCTTCCGGAATTTTGTATTCTTTCGCGGAACACAGACACGCAACCAGTGTTTGGCCGTCTTTGGTCAGCAGGGCGGGGCCATCGGTCTTGAAAAAAGGATGGTTGGGGGAAAGGGTCCATTTTTTCAAATTGGGACAGAATTCGAATGCGCCATATTCGATTTTCTTTAAGCTATCCGGAAGGACCACTTCGGTTAAGGACTCGCATTCAGCGAACGCGCTTTCTCCAATTGCTGTCACGCCTTCGGGAATGACTACGGACGTTAAAGATTCACACAGACGGAACGCAAGATCCCCGATTTCCTTCACACTTTTGGGGAGCTTGACTGACGTTAGGGACTCGCATTCAGTGAAGGCGCTTTCTCCAATCTTTTTCACGCCTTCGGGAATTTCAATGGACGTTAAGGACGGACAGTGCGCAAACGCGTCGCGTTCGATCTTCTTCAAACTTTTGGGAAGGACGACCGATTCCAGGGACTCACAGCTGCTGAACGCGCACTCTCCGATCCTTGTCACGCCTTCAGGAATGATGACCGATTCCAGAGATTCGCATTCCTGAAACGCGTACTCATCGATCTCGGTCGTGCCGTCGGGGATTACGACGTCGGTTTCGTCGCCGTAGAACATGGTGATTTTCGTCCCTTCCCAGTCGAACGAGTCCCGACTGGTTGGGTCGGAGAAGCAGATCGATGGGGAAAGCAGGAGCAAAATGCTGATCAGGGGAATGAAAAAACGGCGCATGGGGACGGCCCTCCGGGAGTGGAAAAAACGTTTTTCTTTAGTTTAGCACGTGGGGGAGAAATTGCAAGGGGTGGCGAATTTAAAGCCCTCTTCCTACGAATTGAGACCAACTCAAAGTTCACGTCCAGTCCGCTGCAAACTCCAGCGATTACAGGCCCCGCGGATTAGGCGGATTAAGGCGGATTTTGAATTTTTTAAATATTAAATCAGGCTTTGCTCCAAATGGGCGAGAGCGCTCAAAAGTTTGAACGATTCCAATATTTAAATCCAATCCGCCTTAATCCGCCCGATCCGCCCGATCCGCGGGGCCTATAGCGGTTTTGGTCGTTTTTCGTGGGACGGATTGTCGCGTGCGCCGGATTTTATGAACGTGACGGGGTTCTCGCCTCCTTGACAGAATTTTCGGCTTCGATTATAATAAAACCAGGTTTTCAGAAGTTTCCCCAAGTCCCGGATCCTGCCGCCTCATGAGAAACAAGACGTTTTTTGCCGTTTTCCTATTCGCTGTGGTTCTTTGCGCGCTGGTTGGTTTGAGTGCGTCTGCGTGGGCGCAGGCGGGCGGGTTTTCGTGGTCGGATGGGGTCGAAAGGCTGATCTCAAAACGCGGGTTTGCGCCGCGCGTGTGCCGTTTGGCCGACGGGCGGATCCTGGCCGGGATCGAAACCTCCGAGGGGATCCAGACCCTGGCCAGCGCCGATCAGGGCGTGACGTGGACCGCTCCCGTTCAGGCGTCGTTCCGGCCGGGCAAACGGTGCGCAAACGTCAATTTTTACCGCGACGGCCAGAGTCTTTACCTCGCCTACCGCGCGGTGGAGCGGGGCGCCGACGGGGTTTACACGTCGCTGCAGGTCAGCGTCTCGCAGGACGAGGGCCGAAGCTGGAAGCACCACTCCACCGTGGCCGAGTATCGGGAAACGCGCGGCGGCGTCTGGGAGCCGTGCCTCGGAACGCTCAACGGCCGGCTGACCTGCTTCTACGCCAACGACGCGGCCTCGGTCATGAAGTCCGGCTTTCAGAACATCGAGTACAAAGTCTGGGACGGCTCACACTGGACCGGCCGGACGGTCGTTTCCGACGGGAACCGGCACCGCTCCCGCGACGGGATGCCCGTCTGGACGCGGCTTTCTTCGGGCGTGTACGTTTGCGTGATCGAAAGCACGCACCGCGCGCCGATGGGGTTTCCGTTCGTCGTCTGCGTGATGTATTCGGCGGACGGTCAAAACTGGTCGGAGCCGGTGGAGATCTACCGCCCGACGGCACTGCACTCCAAAGCGGGCGCGCCGGGCGTTGCCGAGCTGCCGGACGGGCGGCTGGCGGTCAGTTTCCAGACGGACGAAGACTCGGTGGGCAAAGGCGACCGCGAGAGCGTCATGAAGACGATCGTTTCGGACGGCTCGGACGTAAAAACCTTGACGCGGAGCAGTTTCGGCCCGGCCGAGAGCGTTTTCGGGGCCGTTTCCGTCTGGACGGGGATCGCCTGCTTAGACGGCGTTCTGTACGCTGCCGCCGGGACGCGCTCCGGGGGGAAGATCAAGTTCATCAAACTGCCGCCCCGGACCCCTTGACGGCGAGCTGGGCGGGCGCTATAATATCATCGTGCGTTTTCGTATTTCATTTCCTGCCAGATTTTAAGGAGGACCAGAATGTGTGAATCCTGCTGCGCCCATGACGGCGTTTTCGACGTCTCCCGCCGTGATTTTCTCAAAGCCGGTACTGCCGCGGCCATTGGTTCGGCGGCCGCCCTTTCCCAGACCGCGCTGGCCGCTGAGTTCCGGGACGTCAGCGAGGAGTTCAAGCCTCTGCCGAAGTCGCCGGCGAAGGTGACGATCGCGTTCATGTATCCGCCGCGCGAGGTCGTGGACGCGGGGAAATTCGAAGATAATTGGGCGCCCAACAATTGGTCCACCTACCCGGGGCCGTACTATGAACCGGCGCAGCGCGAGCGGCAGTTTCGCGAGAAGATCGAGGAGATCAACGCCCGGCTGGGGATGGATCTTCAGTTCTACCCGACCTTCTACACCAAGGCGGCGGCGGAAGAGTTCGTCGGGAAGATGAAGGAGCAGAAGCCCGACGCGGTCTTCATTTTCTGCTTCTGGAACACGATGCAGAACTGGGTCGCCGGGATGTGCGACCAAATGGAGCTTCCCGCCGTGGTTTACGTGCCGGTCGGGGCGAATCATCAGCTTCCCAACGCGGCACTGGCGAAAAGCCCCAACCTGCTTTTCATCCACTCTTTTGAAAACTGGTCGGCCATCGAGGGCGCGCTGCGGGTGGTCAACGCCCACAAAAAACTCTCGCAGAGCCGAATGATCCGCGTGGGCGAGTACCCGGAAGAAAAAATCACCGTGCCGTCCTGCTCGAACGTGAATCGGCTCAACGTCGAAATTGCCGCGGTGCCGGCGAGGATCTACAACGAAATGTTCGACTCCATCGCCGATTCGCCCGAGCTGCTCGATCTGGCGAAGGCGTTCAGGGCCAAGGCCAAAAGCGTCATCGACGTGGAAGACGTTTACATCAACCACGGGATCCGGTCGTGGTACACGATCCAGGCGTTGAAGAAACGCTACAACGCGGACGCCGTGACCATCAAGTGCCTGATGCTCAAGGAGCGCAAGCCGTGCGTCGGGTTTTCGCTGCTGAACAGCGTTTTGTCCCCCTGCGCGTGCGAAGACCAGGCGGACTCGCTGATCACGATGATGCTCGGGAATCACCTGCTCGACCGCGCCGGTTTTCTCCATAATCCGGACTTCGACACGGAACGGAACGAGTATTACGGCTCGCACTGCACGACCGCGCTGCAGATGTACCCGGACTACCAGAAAAAGCCCGAGCTGCCGTTTTTCATCCGGCCGTTTTCGCACATGCTCCCGAAGACCGCGGCGATCGACGCCCGTTTCCCCGAGGACGCGCCGGGGCTGATCACCAAGTTCACCTTTGACGGAATGCTTTCGGCCTACACCGGTCGGATCATCAGCTCGCCCGAGATCACGTCCGCCGGCGGCTGCACGACGCGGTTCCGGATGAATATGGAGAAGCTTGAGGACGTCTGCGAGATGTACCGCGGCCCGCACCCGATTCTGTTCCTGACCGACGGCACGGAGCAGGCCCGCTGGTTCCGGATGTACGCGAAACTGTACAAGTACGACTGGAGAGGAAACGTTTGAGAGAGTTAGGAGTTAGGAGTGAGGAGTGAGGAGTTGAAAAAGCCTTCGGCTTTTAATGGTTTGAACTCATTCTGAAAGCAGCGTTACGCGCCAGCGTCAACTCCTAACTCCTCACTCCTAACTCCTAACTTAATTTCACTTTTTCTTCATCATTTTCCCGATTTGCCGCCCGGCGACCCGGCTCAGGGCGCGGAATGTGGCGTTTTGCGCGTTCGGGCCGTAAAGCGGTTTTTTCCCGCTCTTCTTTGACTTTGGTTTTGGCTCAGATTCGGGTTTCGGCTCGGGTTCCGGCTCGGTCAGAACTTCTACCACGGTTTTGTGTTCCGCTCCCGTTTCCGGTTTGGGATCCGAAACGGTTTTCCCAAGCTCGTGCCAGTCCTTTTTCTTGTACCCCCCTCTTGCCAGCGGAGAATTCAGAAAGACCAGCACGAGGGAGAGCGGGATCGCGAATTTCAGCAAGAAGGGCCGCCACGCAATGACCGCCGCCACGAGCGGAAGCCACCCGATCTGCGCCCACGGCGGAAGCCGAAGGATCCACTTCCAGAAGCAGGCGGCCATGAAAAAGACGAAGCCCGCGCGCAGGAAAATCGCCGTGAAAAGGTTCCGGTCCGTCGTGGCATACAGGTAGAGCCCGATGCCGAACAGGACAACGGTCAGCAAAATCACGATTTTGTGCAGGACGCGCGTGCTCATGGTTTTCCTTTTCGGGAAACGGAGAAACTAGTTCGAAAGCGACTGCAGAGGCGCGGGAATACGCCCGGCATGGCCGATGAATTCTTCGCTTCCGCCGTCGTTCCGCACCTCAATGATCGGTGAGGAGCCAAACAGACCGCCGAAGTTCACGATCTCGCCCGCCTTGGCGCCCGGGACCGGAATGATTCGCGCGGCCGTCGTTTTGTTATTGATCACGCCGATGGCCATTTCGTCCGCGATGATGGCGGAGATCGTTTCCGGTTTTGTGTCGCCGGGGATCGCGACCATGTCGAGCCCGACCGAGCAGACCGTCGTCATGGCCTCGAGTTTTTCAAGGACCAGCGTCCCTTTCCCGACCGCATCGGCCAGAGCGGAGTCTTCACTGACCGGGATGAACGCGCCGCTCAAACCACCGACCGAGCTGGAGGCGAAAAGCCCGCCCTTTTTGACCGCGTCGTTCAGCATGGCGACGGCGGCGGTGGAGCCGGGTGCGCCGATTTTCGCGATTCCGAGCGCTTTGAGGATTTCCCCCACGCTGTCGCCGACGGTCGGCGTCGGGGCGAGTGAAAGGTCCACGATCCCGAACTCGTAACCGAGTTCCTTCGCCACTTCACGGCCGATCAGCTCGCCGGCCCGGGTCACGCGGAAACTCGTGATTTTGATCTCTTCCGCAAGCTGGTCCAGCGTGACTTCGCCGTGGTGCAGGCTCTTGAAGCGGTTCAGTGCGCTGCTCACGACGCCCGGCCCGGAGACGCCGATATTAATGACGGCTTCCGGCTCGCCCGCCCCCATGTAGGCGCCCGCCATGAACGGACTGTCCTCGGGAATGTTCGAGAAAATGACGAGTTTCGCGCAGCCGAAGCCCCGAATGGACTCGGTTGCGAACGCAATGTCGTGGACGATCTGGCCCATCATTTTGACCGCGTTCATGTTGATCCCGGCCTTGCGGGACGCGACGTTGACGGACGAGCAGACCTGCTTCGTCTCCGAAAGGACTTCCGGCAGGGAGCGGATCAGAAGGTCTTCCCACGGGGTGATCCCTTTGTGCACGAGCGCGGAGAAACCGCCGACGAAATCGATGCCGCACTCCTGGGCCGCCTGGTCCAGCGCCCGGGCGATTTTCAGCGGCGCGGTGGTTCCGTGACCGGCCAGAAGCGTCGAGATGGGCGAAAGCGCCACGCGCTTATTAATGACCGGGATCCCGTACTTCGCGCCGATCTGGTCGCAAGTCTGGACGAGTTTTCCGGCAAAGGTTGAGATCTTGGTCAAAAGCTTCCGGGCGACGCCGTCTGCCGTAGGAGCCGCGCAGTCGTTTACGTTCAGCGCAAGGGTGACCGCACGAACATCCAGGTGTTCCGCGTGCAGCATTTCGATCGTGGAAAGAATTTCGTCAGTGTTCAGCATATTTCGGTCCTTGAGTCAAAAAGGGAAAAATATTTCTCGAAACTTCATTTTACCACAAATCCGGAAAATTGAAAGGGGTGGGGAAAGGATTTGATTCTTTTTCCAGTGGGGCTTGAAACTTTTCATTTTTCGGTTACAATAGAATCAGAAACTTTGGAGGAAATGGTGGGATCCGATGAACGAAAACCCTCAGAAATACGATGAACGAAACGTGTGCGCGGCGCTTTTCCGGCAGTTTCAGGAAGCAGGAAGCCGAAAACCCGATGCGCTTTTGAATGGAATCTGGCCGCTTGGTGACGCTTTCGTTGATTTGCCGCGGTTTCAGATTTTTCATCTCTCCCAAAGGGCCGAAGAGTTTATTCGTGCCGGAAAAGCGGGAATCGTGATCCTGGCTGGGGGCATGGGGTCGCGGCTCGGCCGGCTCGAACCCAAAGGGACTTTTCCCATTACGCCCGTGACTGGAAAGTCGCTCTTTCAGGTGCACACAGAAAAAATCGCGGTTTTGCGGCGGCATTACGGTGTGAACATTCCGACGTACATCATGACGAATCGGGTTTCCCACGAGCCGACGGTCGAATACTTCCGCGAGAATCAGTGGTTTGGCCTTCCGGAAAAGGATTTTTTCTTCTTTCCCCAAGGCGATTTGCCTGCGCTGAATCCTCAGGATGGCTCGGTTTTTTACGACGCCAACGGAAATATTTGCGTCGGGCCGGACGGGCACGGCGGCCTGATCACCGCCTTGCAGACCAGCGGCGCCGCGGACGATATGCGGGCGCGAGGAATTGAAACGATTAATACGTTCCACGTCGATAATCCAATCGCTTTGGTCCTGAATGAACGTTTTTTGGAGGAACATTTGAACCGCGAAAGCGAAATGAGTTCCGTCATCGTGCAGAAAAACGACGGTCTGGAACTGGTGGGAAATCTCGTGCGGGGCGACGCGGAAGGAAAAACGCTCCGTGTGGTCGAGTACTTCGATTTCCCCGAGTCGCTGGGGACGGAAACCGATTCCGCGGGTGGGTTGAAGTACTGGGCCGGAAGCATTGGGATTCACCTCATTCAGCTCGATTTTCTCGAAAGAATGGCGCGCCGGATCCAGGAGGAACCGGGATTTTTGCCCTACCATCTGCCGATCAAGAAAATCAACACGCGAAACGGGGAAGAATGGGGAATCAAGCCGGAACGGTTCATTTTTGACGTTTTGCCCTACGCGAAGAATCCCGTGGCCGCGAGGGTGGATCGGCTGGAGGCGTTTGCGACGCTCAAAAAAGAGCCGGAGCCGGTCCGGGACCACCTCAGCGCTCTGTACGCGTCGTGGCTGCGCCGGGCCGGGGCGGTCGTTCCGGAAAATGCCCGGGTGGAAATCGCTCCGTCGTTCGCCCTGGACGCCGAAACTGTCCGGGAAAAAGTCCCCGCCGGAACCATTTTTGAGGGTGAAGAAATCGTCCTGGAATAGTTCCGGGTCAAATTCTCCCGCGAGAAATTCAGGTTAATTACGGAAATTAATTCCCATGACTACTCAGCCCACTACCGTTTGCCAACTGCTCCACACGCTGAATGTCGGCGGTGCGGAGATTCTGGCGTCGCGTCTGGCTCGTCAGCTTCAGGACGAACGGTGGCGTTTTGTGTTTTTCTGCCTTGATGCGGAAGGATCCCGCGCGATGGAAATGCGTCTGGGGGGGTTCCCGGTCGAGGTTCTGGGCCGAAAACCGGGCTTTGACTGGCACTGCATGCGACGCATCGCCAGCCTTTGGAAGAAATACAACGTCCGGTTTGTGCACGCTCATCAGTACACGCCGTACTTCTACGCCATGGGCGCGCGTGGTTTTTTCCGTCGGAAACCTCCCATTCTGTTCACCGAGCACGGCCGGTTTTACCCGGATCAGCCGAACTGGAAGCACAAATACTTCAATCGCCTGCTGATGAGCGCCCAGGACCGAGTGACGGCCGTGAGTCAATCCGTCGGCGACGCGATCATCCAAAACGAGGGAATTCCCGCCGATCGCGTGCAGATCATCCGGAACGGCGTGGATGAAAACCGATTCATTCAAAACCGGTTTACGGAGGAGCAGAAAAAAACGCTGCGCGAATCGCTGGGGCTTGCGGACGAACCCGTGATCCTGTTCACCGCACGGCTTGATCCCATCAAAGACCACGTTACCGCGCTGCGGGCGATGAAGCGGCTTCAGTCGATGGCGGGTGAAGCCCGAAAACCTGTGCTTCTTCTGGCGGGAAACGGACCGGAGCTGGAACCTCTGCAGGCGATGATTTCCGAGATGCACCTTGAAAAACGGGTCCGTCTGCTCGGCGAGCGCACAGACGTTTCTGATTTGCTTCAGATCGCGGACGTTTTCCTTCTGACGAGCAAAAGCGAGGGGATCCCGCTCACGATCCTGGAGGCTTTCGCTTCAAATGTTCCGGTCGTGGCGACCAACGTCGGTGGGATCCCGGAGGTCGTTTTCAATGGCGAAAACGGTTTGCTGGCTGATTCCGGCGACTGGGAACAGATTGCGGCCAACCTGAACGTTCTCCTCTGTGATCCCCCTTGGGCGACGATGATCGCGCAGAACGCCCGGGCGCGTTTTGAGGAGGAATTCACCGAAAGAAAAATGCTCGCCGAGTACCAGAAAATTTACGAGGAATTTTGAGCGACCTCCCAGAATTTCCCGGAAATTTCCTGGAAACTCCTGGAAACTTTCGGAAATTTTCCATCTTTTTTGAATTTTCTGAAAAAATTTTCACTTTTTCCCAAAAAATTTTCTGTTCAGGCGGGGAAATGATTGAAATTCAAGACTTTTTTGCTATAATGGTAAGTAGGGAAGTACGGATTTTCAGTAAATGAATCCCTTTTGAAGAATCGCGTGAGTCCGTTTTTCTGCAGAGAAACAGCGGAGGGCTTTGTGATGGATTCTTTCGACACCATTCGACTGAACAAAATCACACTCCGTGCCGAAGGGTACCTGGAGCTGGGGCTTCCTCTGCGCACGTTGGCCGAGGTGAAAACCGCCAATGATCTGAACCTTCCTTTTTCTCCCCGTTTGCTTTATTTGGAAGGGTCCGCTCTTTTCGAGCTGAAAAAGTACCGCGACGCACTCTTTCCATTGGGACAGGCGGTTCTGCTCGAGCCGATGGAGATCAGTTACTGGCTCCTGATCGGCATGTGCCAGAAGCGGGTCGGACGGTGCGATTTGGCGATCGAGTCGCTCGAAAACGCCTTGATCCTCCAGCCGAACAATCCGGTCGTGCTTTACAATCTGGCCAGTTACCACGCTTTGGCGAAGCAGACGGACAAATGCCTGAAATACCTCGCGCGATGCCTGCACCTCAATCCGGGATTCCGTGAATTTGTGAACCACGAGCCGGATTTCAACCTGGTTCGCACACGCCCGGAGTTTCACCAGATTATGCTGGAATCCGATGAGCAGCTAAAAAAAGAGGAGCTGGTCTGAAATCAGGCGCGCTCCTCCATTTCTCACGTTGAATTCACTTTCACGTCAGAATCAGAATGATGATGAATAAAACGACCAGGATTCCCGCGATGATGGCGCGTTGGATCCAGATTTTTCCGAGTCGGGCTTCCTCCAGTTCCTCTTCTTCCTTCTTCTCTTTGATGTACTCCAGACTGTTTTCCAGTTTCAGGTCGTAAACCGCGTGGCAGACCGGGCACTGTACGCGCTGACCGAGCATTTCCCGGTCCACGTCCAGCACGTGACCTTTGGGGCAGGGGATCCGGAACTGATCCAGCTCCTCGGCCTTCTTTTTCTTTTTCGTCGCGGAACTCAGCATTTCTTTCGTCTCTTCGGTCGAAAAAGTGGCCTGCTTTGGCCCTGGTTTGTAGGCTTTCCTCCGCGTCATGTTGGCAAGCGGATCGTCTTCCTCCGCCACGGGCGAACTACTGGCTTCAGCCCCTTCCAGGAGCGAGTCCAGATTCGCGGATTTCACACTTTTACGCCGCCCTTTGGCTGCAAAATTCAAATCATTCTCTTCAGGCTGGACAGTTTCAGATGGTTGAGTGGCCGACTGGGTTGGCGGCTGCACTGGCGGCGGAGTTACGGCAGGAACCACTACTGCAGTAACTGGCTGAACCGGCGCAGCGGGGATGATGAACTGGGTCCCGCAAATCGGGCACGAAATGATGCTTCCAGCGGAGGCTGAGTCGGCCTGAAGCAAATGCCCCTGGGGACAGTAAAACTGAAAATTCATAAGGTGACCTGAATGTTAAAATGCGGAATAAGGATCGGAAATTGGGAATAATGGACCACGATCGGGAAATGAGGCGCGTGGCACACGGAAAACCATGAAAAACCCCTGGGCACAAAGCGGGAGGTTTTTTATTTCCGGATTCCCAACTCCTGAAGTTTGACCTCTGAATCCTTTATTATACACCAAAATGCTCCTTAAAACAGGGAGGAGGGAAAAGATTTTTGGAAATTTTTAAAAAAAAGGGGAAAAATGGACTTTTTTTCAGGCCTGATTCTTGACAGACCTTAAAAATCTGGTAAATTAATTAATCTGGAACAGGAACTTTTTGCGAACGATCGAATTTCGTTCCAATTCCTGTGCGGTTCCAAAACGGAATCGCGAAGAAATCACCCATCGCCGGAAACAAGCGGGAGCCGAACCCGCCTGTAATTCGGCCAAACAGTCGCGCTATATCGGAGTAAGAAATGGAAAACAACGAATTGAATCCCCAGGAAAACGTTCAGGAAGCCGCTCAGGAAGCAGTCAATGAAACTGCCGCCGCCGCAGAGTCCGCGCCGGTCGAAGCCGCTGCCGCAGAAGCTGCACCGGTTGAAGCCGCTGCCGCAGAGCCCGCGCCAGTTGAAGCCGCTGCCGCAGAAGCTGCGCCGGTCGAAGCCGCCGAAGCTCCCGTGGATCTGAAAGTCGCTCGTGAGGACGCCCTCAACAAACGTGCGCCTTTGACCGCAGAGGAGGAAGCCGAGCTGGAAAGTGCAATGGCTGGAGCTGATCTTGACGCCATGGTCAAGGGGTCGGTCAGCGCGCCTGTGACGCTTGAAGCCAACGCAAAAATCAAAGCGCTCGTCATTAAGATCGCGAGCGATAACGTATTCGTGAAGTACGGAACGGCCGAAGGCATTGTGCCGCTCAAGATCTTCAAGGCTCCGCCGGTGGAAAATGCCGAAATCGACGTGGTGATCACCAAGGAAAATAATGCGGACGGTCTTTTCGAAGCCACGCTTCCGGGCGCTGCCGTTCAGAATCCCGACTGGGCCTCCCTTGAAAAGGGCATGACGCTGGAAGTTACCGTGACCGCCAGCAATGCCGGTGGTCTGGAATGTCAGGTGAAGAGCCTGCGCGGTTTCATCCCGATGAGCCAGATCTGCGCCGGCCGCGTCGAGAACATCGAGCAGTACGTCGGTCAGAAATTCGACTGCGTTATCACGGAAGTGAACCCGAAGCGCCGCAATCTGGTTCTGAGCCGCCGCAAGGTTCTCGATAAACAGCGTGACGAGAAACGCGAAGAGGTCTTCTCCTCGCTGGCCGTCGGTCAGGTTCATAACGGCGTGGTCCGCAAGATCATGGATTTCGGGGCCTTCGTCGATATTGGTGGGGTGGATGGCCTGCTGCACATCAGCCAGCTTTCTTGGGATCGGATCAAGCATCCGTCGGACGTCCTGAAGGAAGGTGACGAAATTACCGTCCGCATCGAAAAAATCGACCCGAAAACGAAGAAGATCAGCTTCGCCTACCGCGATATGCAGCCCAATCCGTGGTCCATGGTTGAGGAAAAGTACCCCGTCAATTCGACCATTACGGGCAAAGTCACGAAGATCGCTGACTTTGGCGCTTTTGTTGAACTTGAACCGTCCGTTGAGGGTCTGGTTCACATTTCGGCGCTGGCTAATCGCCGCGTTGACAAAGTGACCGACGTGGTGAAAGTCGGCGACGAAGTGACCGCGAAAGTCCTTTCGATCGACGCGAAGAAACGCAAGATCAGCCTCTCGATGAAGGCTTTGATCGAAGCTCCGCCTGCGCCTGAAAAGTCCGAAGAGGAAAAGGAAAAGGACAAAAAGAAGGCCGAAGCCCGCGAGTTCAAGCCGATCAAACGTCCGAAATCCAACGGCGGGCAGCTCCGCGGTGGGCGTGATTCCGGCGGTCAGGGCGGCCTGTTTGGCTGATTGACCCCTTCCGGGAACGAGACGAAATAGAAAAACGGGAGAGACGGGCCGTTAAAAGCCCATTTTTCCCGTTCCTTTTTTTCTTGATCAGAAATTTTACTTGACCATTTCTTTCAGCTTTACCACGAGCTCAAACGCCTGCATGGGCGTGAGGTGATTCACGTCGATCTTGCGCAGTTCGTCCACCACCGGCGGGTCCTGCGGGTCGAACATCAAGTACTGAATGTCCGCCACGCGCGTCTGGACGACCGGACGGATTTTTCCCGGCTTGATCAGTTTCGGGACCGGCTTTTCTTCCGCCTTCACTTCCGGTTCTTCTTCAGGCTCTTCCGCCTCCGGGGCTTTTTCAGCCGTTTCCAGGTTTCGCAGCTCGTCCTGACGCGCCTCCATCTGGCTCAGGATCTGCGTCGCCCGATCGAGCACCTCGTTCGGAACGCCGGCCAGCCGCGCCACGTGAATGCCGTAGCTTTTGTCGGTCGCGCCCTCGATGATCTTGTGCAGGAACACGACCTCGTCGTTCCACTCGCGCACGGCCACGTTCAGGTTCCGGATCCGCGGGAACGTTTCGGAAAGGTCGGTCAGTTCGTGGTAATGCGTCGCGAAAAGCGTCCGGCAGTTGATCTTCTCGTGCAGGTACTCGATGATCGCCCACGCCAGCGAGATCCCGTCGTAGGTGCTCGTCCCGCGGCCGATCTCATCGAGAATGACGAGACTTTTGCGCGTCGCCATGTTCAGGATCCGGGCGGTTTCGGTCATTTCGACCATGAACGTACTCTGGCCGCGCGCCAGTTCGTCGCTTGCGCCGACCCGGGTGAAAATCCGGTCCACGATCCCGATTTTGGCCTGGCGGGCGGGGATGAAACTCCCGATCTGCGCCATGAGGGTCAGAAGCGCGACCTGGCGGATGTACGTGCTTTTCCCGCTCATGTTCGGGCCGGTGATCAGCAGGATCTTGCCGTGTTCATCGTCACATACCACGTCATTGGCGACGAAGTTCCCGTCCTGCATCACGACGTCCAGCACGGGGTGGCGCCCGTCCAGAATTTCCAGTTCTTCCTCCTCGGTGATCTCCGGCCGGCAGTAATTCCTCTGGCGCGCCATCTCGGCAAAGGCGAGCAGAACGTCCAGCTCGGCCAGTACGTTCGCGGTCGTGACCATCCGATGCCGGTACTGGAGCGTCAGCTCCCGCAGCTCGCCGAAGAGTTTGTACTCGAGGTCCTTCTGCCGCTCGTCCGCCGAGAGCACGACCTCTTCGTACTCCTTCAGGTCGGGCGTGATGTAGCGCTCGGCGTTTTTGATCGTCTGTTTCCGGATGAAATTCTCCGGGATCTTGTCCTTCTGCGAGTGGTTCACCTCGATGTAGAAGCCGAACACTTTGTTGTAACCGACCTTCAGGTTCTGGATCCCGGTTTCTTCCTGCACTTTAGCCTGGTACTTGGAGATCCACTCGCGCCCGCCGTGGGCCATGTTGCGCAGCTCGTCCAGCTCGGCGTGGTAGCCGGGGCGGATGATCCCGCCTTCCGTCACCAGAAGCGGCGGATTATCGACGATCGCGGCCGTGATCGTTTTGGCCAGCTCCGGGCAGACGTCGATCTCGCCGTTGACGCGGACCAGAAGCGGGCTTTTCATGTCCGTGAGCCGGCTCCGGATCTTCGGCAGGGAAACGAGCGTCTGGCCGATGGCGTAAAGGTCGCGGGGATTCGCCCGGCCTGTCGCCACGCGGGTCAAAAGCCGTTCCAGGTCGTAGATCCCGCGCAGATTCTTGCGCAGTTCCATGCAAACGGTCGGGTCGGCCAGCAGTTCCGCCACGGCCTCCTGCCGCAGCTCGATCATTTTTTTGCTCGTCAGCGGATTGGCGACCCAGTCGGCGAGCATGCGCGACCCCATCGACGTGACGGCGCAGTCCAGAGCGGCCAGCAGCGAGCCCTCCCGTTTCCCGTCGCGGAGGGTGCGGGAAATTTCGAGGCTCCGCCGGCTCGATTCGTCGATCTCAAGCGTTTCGCCCGTCCGGTACGCGCGGAGCGTCTCGATGTGCTCGAGCGACGCTTTCTGCGTCTCTTTCAGGTAGTCGAGCACCATTCCCGCGGCGCGGATCGCCTGTTTGTCCTCCGGCACGAGCGGGTTGAAACCGAAACCGTCAAGGTTCAGAACGCGGAAGTGCTCGCAGAGTTCCTTCTGCGCGAAAACCAACCCCGCGGCCCATTCGGGGCGGCGCGTGATCATCATTTTGGACGTCAGCCAGTCCGGGAGCTTCTCGTTCTCGCAGATGAGGCACTCGGACGGCATGATCCGGGCGAGCTGGTCCAAAAGCCGCGCCTTGGGGAAACCGGCGGCGTAAAAACGCCCGGTCGAAAGGTCGATCCACGCGATCCCGACCGTCGCATCGTCCATCACGGCCCCGGCGAGGTAGTTGCTCTCGCGGGGGTTCAGCAGAAATTCCTCGGTCAGCGTCCCGGGCGTCACGACGCGAGTCACTTCACGTTTCACGATCCCCTTGGCAAGTTTCGGGTCCTCCATCTGGTCGCAGACGGCGACGCGGTAGCCGCTGGCGATCATTTTCCCGACGTACGCCTCAAGCTGGTGGTGAGGAAACCCCGCCATCGGCATCGCGTTCTCCCCCTTTTCGCGGCTCGTGAGCGCCAGATTCAGCACCCGCGCGCCGAGCCGGGCATCGTCGTGAAACAGCTCGTAGAAGTCGCCCATCCGGAAAAACAGAATGGCGTCCGGGCAGGCCTTCTTCGCTTCGAGGTACTGCTTCATCATCGGGGTCGATTTGATCGTCGTGTGGTCGTCAGGTTTCGGCATGGGAAAGTGAATTTGGCTTGAATGGAGAATTTATGCTGGGGGGTCTTGAAAATTTTGTTTCTTTACCGCGTGCGGATCCTTCGGAACTCGAACTCCCGGCCGTCGGTTTCCGTAAGGCGAATCGTGATCTGGACGTAATCGCGGGGCAAGCACCGCTCAATCCGGTCGGCCCACTCAATGAAGGTCAGCCCGCCGCCGTCGAAATACTCTTCCGGGCCCAGTTCGAGGAACTCGTCGTCGTCCTTCAGCCGGTACGCGTCGAAGTGGTAGATCGGCCGGTTCCCGGTTTTGTACTCCTGGATCAGGACGAACGTCGGGCTGGTCACCTCATCCTCCGGGACTCCCGCCGCCGCGGCGACCGCCTGAACGAAGCGCGTTTTGCCCGCCCCGAGCGTTCCGAGGAGCGAAATCACGGTCCCGGTTTCCAGAATCGACTCAACGAGTTTCCCGAGCGCGTCGGTTTCTTCGAGGGTTTGGACGTTCCAAATCACGGCCGTTTCGCGCATCGTTTCTTTCCACGGTCCGGTCAGAAGGGCGCGCAACTGGTCAAAATCTTCATAAAAAACAGTCATTTTTTCGTTTTTAACGTCCTTGGCTATTGAAAAATCCGTACTAATCGTTATAATATATAATGTAATTATACCATTTTTTGAGAAAAAATCACCCACCCCTTCCCCATTTTTAAGAGGGTTTTCCGGGAATTTTTTGCCTGTGAAACTGCGGGCTTTGAGTAAAATGCCGCCTGTGAGCAAACTTAAAGGGGAAAAGGGAATACTCCAAAAGAATTAATTTTACGAATACGATAATAGGTACGATTGAAATTACGTCTTTGCGCGAGGCGTCTATTTCAAGACTCCTGAAAAAGGTTTAAAACAGGAAAAACAGGAAAATTATGAGCAACGCAGAAACTGTGGAAAATGCCGCGCCTGAAAGCAAGTCCGGCGAATTGTTTCAATGGGGCATCATGGGGGCTTTCCTCCTCCTTTTGATCTTCTCCTACTGGAATATGTTTTGCAACGCGGCCAAGGAATGGAGCACGAACGAGCTTTACTCGCACGGCTACCTGATTCCCATTTTGGCGGTCATCATCCTTTATATGCGCCGCCAGCCGCTGCGTCCCTCGACGGACAAAGAGCGCTGGTATGGCTTGGCGATCATCCTGTTCGCCTCTGCGGCACGTATTTTAATGTCGTCGTTTGAAACGGGCGACATGTACACGTTCGTGATCGCGTTCACGGGTCTGAT
Source organism: Thermoguttaceae bacterium (assembly GCA_017447865.1). Taxonomy (GTDB): domain Bacteria; phylum Planctomycetota; class Planctomycetia; order Pirellulales; family Thermoguttaceae; genus RGIG3701. Next base: position 21,197 of record JAFSMO010000108.1, on the reverse strand, counting down.
CCTGCTTGTCGGCGGCACGTCGATGCTTCGGTGGGCCGGGCCGGTTTCATTCCTGCTCCTTTTCATGTTTCCGCTTCCGCATACGGCCACGCAGCAGCTTTTGGTCCCGATGCAGCATTTTGCGACGCACGCGAGCACCTGCGTTTTGAAGATCCTCGGCTTTGCGGCCTTCCAGGATGGAAACTCCATCAGCCTGGGCACGAGCCGGATCGACATCATCGAGCAGTGCAGCGGGCTGCGCATGACGACGATTTTCCTCGCGCTTTCCATTGCGCTCGTTTTGATCAATGAACGTGAGTGGTGGGAAAACGTCATCATTTTGCTCATGGCGATCCCGATCGCGCTGGTGACGAACATCACCCGAATCGTGACGACCGGCATGGCGATTTTCATGTTCCCGGAGAGCGAAACGCTGAAAAAACTCGTGCATGACGGCGCGGGCCTTTGCATGGTTCCGCTGGCCATCGCGCTTTTGGTTTTGCTTCAGTACATTTTGACGAAAATTTTCGTCGAGGACGAAGGCCCGAGCCAGCTCGACATGATGGACAATCCGCAGGATGTTTTCTGGAAAGACCAGAAGCACATCGAGGAATGAACCGGGAAAATGAAAGTAAAAAATCAAACGTGAACCATCGCTGAACCGTTTACGTATAAAGTAAAAATTTTGTTGAATTAAATCAACCGATTGTTATATAAATAGGTGTAATTGTGGAACAAAACATCAATCAGCTTCCGGCAGAAATCACCCCTCAAGGAAGAAGTCTGGCGACTCCGGCCCGTCCGGCAGTACGTTCCGACTTGCAGATGTACAAGAAACAGCCGGAGATCATCAACCGGGCGATCCGTCCGATCGACCTCCTGTACGCCATTCGGCGTCGTTGGGCTTTGGCTCTGGTTTTGGGTTTTGTGGCTACAACGCTTACGATCCTCTACGCGCAGCTGACCATTCCGGTTGAATATAACGCGAAGGTCATGATGCGTTTCGCAGAGGCGCCGGATTATATTTTGTTCAAAAAACCGACCGAGCGCAACTGGCTGAATGACCGCGGCGCGCAGGCGTCCCTGATCCGCAGTACGATCGTGCTCGTGCCTGCCCTTCAGCAGTCCGGCATTTCCAAACTGAGCTGCCTGAAAAACCAGCAGGATAAAGTGCACTGGCTCTCCACGCACCTGAACGTCGGTTATACCGGGTCCGAAATTTTGACCATTTCCATTAATGGGCCGGATAAAGACGAGCTGGTGAAGATTTTGACCGCCGTTCGAGACGCCTACATGCAGGAAATCGTGCAGGTGGAGCGTGACCTTGACACGCAGAAACGCGCCACGGTGGACCGCGCTTACAAAAACCTTGAAAAAGCGATCCAGCGTAAAGAGATCCAGTACCAGAACCTGGCTGACCGCTTGGGCGTGAGCGACTCCAAAAACGCGATGTACTCAAACCGCTACGCGCAGGAAAACCTGGCGTACTGGCGTCAGAAGCGTGACACGAACCTTGCCCGAATCAACGGTCTGGCCGTGGAAATCAAAAGACGTACTGCGTTCCTCGAAGCGATGTCGCCTCAGCAGAAAGGTGCTTCGCAGGCTGAACGTGAGGAGGCCCGCGTCAAGCAGCGCACGGAAATGATTCGCGCGCTGACGATCGAAGCGCTGAACAAAAACCCCGAGCTGGTCGAACTGCGCAAAAAATACGAGCAGATCCAGATGCTTCTGGAGCGTGAACGCTCGGTCGCGAAAGATCAGAACCACCCGAATATTAAACGTCTGGAGCAGGCTTTGGAGGAATCCAAGAACGAAATCGATACGGCAACGAAACGCCTGACCCCGGAAATCGCCAAAATGGTTCAGTCCCAGATCGATAATCAGGAAGTTCCGCTGAGCAAGAGCGAACAGCTCGCGGAACAGATCGAACAGTTGAAAATCGATTTGGCCGTTTTCCAGGCGGAGTACGAATCCTGCGAGAAATCGTATCAGGCGGAACTCGCCAAGGCCAAGACCTCCGGTGAAACGTCCGAGCTGGAAAGCCTCCGTGCCGAACTGACCCGTATGAAGACCATGTACGACCGCATGGGCAGCCAGTTGGCCGAGTGGAACATTGAAGCGCAGGCCGGACCGCGTGTCCAGACGATCAGCGAGCCGGAAGCGCCGAAGCATAATAACCAGATCGAAAAGTTCAAGACCATGGGCCTGATGGGACTCATGAGCTTCATCGGGACGTTCATCGTGGTGAGCGGTCTCGACTTCCTCGGTCGCCGCGTGAATACGTCGGATGAACTCAGCTACGGTCTGGGCCTGCACGTGATGGGCGACCTGCCGCTGATTTCCAAGGGCGTGCGTCACAATCGCGTGAACCAGAGCATTCAGGGGCTCCTGATGGAGTCGATCGATAATATACGAACGGCCCTCCTGCATCACGCGGAAGCGGAGAATATGAAGGCGCTGCTGATCACCAGCTCGCTGGAAAAAGAGGGCAAAACGACGGTTTCGAGCCAGTTGGCCGCCTCTCTGGCGCGTACCGGGCGCAAGGTGGTGCTGGTGGACGTGGACCTTCGCCGTCCGTCCGCGCACCGTATGTTCGACCGTCCGCTGAACCCGGGTCTTGCCGAGTTCCTGCGCAAGAAAGTGGCTCTGGACGAAGTGATCACGACGACGCGCGTGGAAAACCTCTGGATCATCCCGGCCGGTACGCCGCACCCGGACGCCATCATTGCGCTGGCTCAGGGTGGAATGGAAGAGCCGATGCAGCTCCTGCGTGAGCAGTTCGACTTCGTGCTGGTGGACTCCGGACCGGTTCTGACCGACGCCGACGTGCTCGTGATGGGTCGTCTTTGCGACGGCGTGCTGCTCTCCGTCCTGCGTGACGTCAGCCGCATCCCGCTCGTTTACGAGGCCTGCGAGCGCATTCGTTCCGTCGATATTCCGCTCATCGGGACGGTCCTCAACGGAGTGAGCTTCGGCAAGTACCGCCCGTACTACTCGAGCTACACGATCGAAGTTTCGACCAAGTCCAAGTCGAAAGCACGGAAAAAGTAGGAGATTTCAGATTGAGATCAAACGCCTGGCGGATCCAAAAAGTTCGTCAGGCGTTTTTTTAGTTCCTCTTCGCCGCTCAGAAAGGCCAGCTCGATTCTTAACGCGCAGGCTTTCAGACTTTCCGGGAGTTTGACCAGATCTTTTTCGGTGCAGAGCAGGGCGTCGAAGGCGTTTTTCTCCCGCCACTCGGCGAGCGCGGAAACGTCCGAGGCAGAAAAAGCGTGGTGGTCAGGAAAGATTTTCGTTTCTGCCTGGGTCACGCCGAATTCTTCCAGTGAGCGGAAAAACCCCTCCGGCTTTCCGATCCCGCAGAACGCGCCGAAGCGCCCGTCTTTTGCGAGTTCGACCGGATTTCCCGCCGCGTCCACGAAACCCGCGGGTTTGTGAACGGTCTCGACCCAGAGCCTGGTTTTTTCAGCCGGGAAACGCTGGTCGATCTCCTCCCGCAGCGTGTGCCGCTCACGCGGGCTTAACCGGTCCGCGTGGGTCAGCATGAGCACGTCCGCCCGCCGAAACCCCGCCGCAGGCTCCCGGAGCGTCCCGCAGGGGAACAGTCGCCCGGTCAGTCCGAACGAATCTTCCGCGTCGATCAGCACGACGTCGAGGTCCCGGAAGAGTTTGCGATGCTGGAATCCATCGTCCAGAACGAGTACTTGCGCGCCGAAATCCTGCACGGCTTTTTCGGCTGACGCGCACCGGTTCGGGTTTTGCAGAAGCAGGACCCCGGGGAGAAGACGGGCCATTTCGCGCCCTTCGTCGTTCAGAGTTTCGCCCGGATCGGCTTGCGCCTGTTTTTTCGCTTTGTACCCACGGCTCAGAACGGCGGGTTTCAGGCCCAGACGCTGAAATTCCCGCACGAACCACCGCACGGCCGGGCTTTTGCCGGTCCCGCCCAGCGTGAGGTTTCCAACGCTTAAAACCGGCACGGAGGCGTGGAAAATCTTTCCCGGACGGCGGTCAAACTGGCGGTTCCTCCACCAGACACCCAGCGCGTAGAACGGGCGAATCGTTTCCAAAGCCACGCGCCACGCGCAGCCGGAGAGACTGCGGTCGGCGTGCGTCAGGATTTGGCGGAATCGTTCGGGAGTCATGGGAGAAAACTCACTCACCAAAGAGGGTAAACGGATTGGCTTTCACGATTTTCACTTTTTTCATCTGCCCGATGAGCGAGCGCGGGCCGTCGAAGACCACGATGTGATTGCTCGGCGTGTTTCCCGTGAGCTGGACCACCTCGTTCGGGTCCGCCCCCGCTTCGGCCGCGTCGGAGGAGTCGCCGGAATCGCCCAAAACCGGGAGTTTATTGGCGTTTTTGCTCGTTCCTTCGACCAGAATTTCGACTTCCTGCCCCACGAATTTCTGCGAGTCTTCGCCGCTGATCTGGTTCTGGACGGCCAGGAGTTCATTATTCCGCCGCTTTTTCACTTCGTCCGGGACGTTATCCTCCCAAAGCTCGTACGCCTTCGTCCCTTCGCGCGGGCTGAACTTGAAGATGAAACTGTTCTTGAACCGGACCTCCCGCACCAGATCGACCGTCTGCTGAAAATCCTCCTCCGACTCGTCGCAGAACCCGACGATGAAGTCGCTCGTGATGGCGGAGCCGGGGACGATTTCACGGATCTGTTGGCACACTTCGCGGTACTTTTCCACCGTGTAGCCGCGGTTCATCTTTTTCAGCTGGGCGTTGGACCCGCTCTGCGCCGGGACGTGGAAGTACGGCATGACGTGCGGCAGGTCGCGCACCGCCTCAAAAAGGTCCTGCGTCATGGAATTCGGGTGGCTCGTCACGAAACGGATCCGCTCCAGCGGCGTGGTTTCCGCGATTTTCTCGCACTGCTCCAGAAGCCCGGAAAGGCGCGTGCCGGTCGTCAGGTCGTGGTACTTGCTGACGGTTTGGCCGATGAGCGTCACCTCCTTGCACCCCTGATCGACGAGCTGGCGGACTTCGGCCAGAATTTCATCTACGGGTCGGCTCTGCTCGGGGCCGCGGACGTACGGAACGATGCAGTACGTGCAAAACTGGTCGCACCCGAACATCACGCGGACGAACGCCTGGTATGGGTTTTGCCGGGCGGTCCGGACGCGCATCGGGTCGTAAAACGAGAAACTGCTCCCCACCTCGTGGCGGCTGCGCCCTTTGCGCTCCAGGCTCAGTTCCATCTGCGGGCCTTTTCCGTCCCGGATCCGCTGGATCAGCTCGGGCAGACGGGCGATCTGGCCCGGTCCGCAGACCAGCTCGACGAACGGGGCGCGCCGGAAAATGAGCGAATTATCCTTCTGGGCCATGCAGCCCATCACGCCGATGATTTTTTCCGGGTGGGCTTCCTTCACGAGACGCAAACGACCCAACGCGCTATAGATTTTGTCCTCGGCGTGCGCGCGGATGCTGCAAGTGTTGAAGAGAATCAAATCGGCTTTTTTCAGAGACTCGGCCTGAGTCCAACCGTCTTTCAGAAGAGTGGCGACGACCAGCTCAGAGTCCAGAACGTTCATCTGGCAGCCGACCGTTTCGATGTAAAAAGTGGGCATTTTTTTAAGTAGTCAGTAGTCAGTAGTCAGTAGTCAGCGTTTCGGCTGCGCCGAAATATTGAATTAATCGAATCTTGTATTCTGCCGCAGGCAGAACACTGACTACTGACTACTAACTACTGACTACTTTTTTAAAAAGCGACATTCAAAAAATGAAAAATTAATCCTGCTTCCGACACGCATCCCGTTCACGGCGGGTCGCTTCCAAATCAAAAATCAGGTACTTCATGTCGAGCCGGAGCTGGGCGACGGATTCCTGAATTAATGAAAAAATCTCGCGCCGTCTCTGGGTCCCCCGAACCAGATCCTCGGCAAACGGCTGAAGCATCGCCTGGTACTCACGCGGAAGTTCCTGCAGCTTTCCGAGCAAATTTCGGACGTCCTGCGGAAGTTTTTCCCATTTTTCCTCAGTATTTTTGACGGTGGATTCAAAAGTTTTCATAATTTTGGCAGAATGATATAGGATAAAATGAAAATTTTGTCTATAATAGGTCGAGCGTTAAAAACGTCACATTCGTCCTACTTCCATTATAACCGATATTTCCAGAAAAGCCACTCGAATTTTCGTATTTTTCCCAAAAATATTAAAATTTTCCGAAAAAAACTTTTATGACGGTCTGATTGGGAAATTATACCAGGCGGCCTTCAAATGGGCCCGAAACTGAATATGAACCTGAATTTCCGATTCCTTTTTTTGCGATTCCGATGGAGCACGATCCGGGCGGAGTTTTTGGCCCGGTTCCTGTGCGTGGGAATTTGCGTCCTTTGGGTGGTTTCCGGGGTTTGGGCGCAAAATCAGGCGTTCGAGCAGATTGAGCGCCATTGGATCGATGATTTTGAAGGGAAACTCCCGAAATGGATCGACGCGGGCGGGGACTGCACTCACAAATTGATGCTCCGTCTGCGTGAAGAAGGCGACGCGATGTCCGGCCGCGGCTTTGAGCATCTGCGGATTCAGACGGAAACCGAGGGCTCGGCCGTTTATCTCGTGTACCCGCTTCCACCCGCCGAGGTCCGCCAGAGTCTGCTCGTTCAGCTTGCCGTGAGGGCAAACCGGAGCGGAATTCAGCTTCTGGCCCGGGTCGTTTTTCCGATGGTGCGCGATCCGAAGACGGGGGGCGCCGTCACGTTTTACGTCTCTGGTGGAACGTACTCGTCGGTGAACCGCTGGCAGAAACTCCGCATCGACGACATTTCACGCCAGGTCCAGCAGGAGATCCTGCGTCACCCCGAGCTTTCCAACGCGAGGAACGCTTACATCGACCGGGTGGTTTTGAACGTTTACACCGGCCCGGGCGAGCTGGACCTTGAGGTGGACTCACTGGAGATTTCCGGCGTGATCCAGGTTTCGCCGGAGTTTTTGGCGCAAAATTCACAGTGCCCCGCTTTTTCGCCGGTTTCGGAATCTTCGACCACGCCCGCCGATTTGTCTTCTGCGGGGAAATTTCGGGATTTTCCGCCTGTAACTTCGGACGATTCCGCGTCCGGCGGGGCCTCCTCCGGGCTGAAACCCGCGGTGACGTACGATCTTTTTCAGGAAAATTCATCCGGCGCAGGGACGAACGATTCGGCGCAAGGGGCAGGGGATCCTGCGAAACTTCATCCCGCTGACTCTCAGACTTCGGTTCCTCCGCCGGCCAATCCGGAAGTCGTGCCCTCCTCGGGGCTGGATCGCTCCGAGATGCAGTCGTTCCAGCCGAAAGAGTACGATATTCGGCTGAACCGGTCGGTCGTGACGGTGAACGGGACGCCGATCCTGGTGCGGGCGATTCGGCATCACGGGGAATCGCTCGAGTATTTGGCCTCGCTGGGCTTCAACACGATTTGGCTGGAGGCTCCCCCGACCCGTCAGATGGAAGTGGAGGCGGCGCTGCTGAATCTCTGGTTCATTTGCCCGCCGCCGGTGGATTTGAGCAATCCGGACGGGAATCCGTCGCAGGCTGTTCAGACCCAGAAACTGAACGGATGCCTCGTGAACCGCGTGCTGGCGTGGGACTTGGGGAAAGTGCCGACGATCAACGACGTAAAGCCCGGCCCGGACGGCAAACCCGGGAATCCGACCGATCTGGCGAGGAAACAGACCGACCTTTTGAATCAAGTCCCCAGATCGCAGCTTCCGCACCGGCCGAATATCGTGATCCCGAACAAAGACCTCCCGACGTACAGCTCTGTGTACGACATTTTGATGATCGACCGGAACCCGCTGAACTCGACGCTCGGTTTCGTTTCGTACGGGCTTTGGTTCCGGGAGATCCTGAACCTGGTCCCGGCCGGTCAGTCCATTTTCGTGAAGGTTCCGACGGAATACGACCCGCTCCTTCAGGCGCAGTGGCGTCAGATGGAGGCGCGGCTTGGCAGTTCCTCGGGGCTGGGGTTGGAGCCGTTCCCCAAGGCGCTCCCGATGGAGCAGCTTCGCCTTTTGACGTATAATGTGGTGATGGCGGGAACGCGGGGGATCCTCTTCGAGAGTTCCTCCCGGCTGGACGCAAAAGACCGGGAAACGGTTTTTCGTGCCCGATCGCTGGAACTCGTGAACCGGGAAATTTTGATCCTGGAGCAGTGGATCTCGCAGGGGGAGAAATACACGACGCTCCCGTCGAACCACAAAGACGTGGCGGGGTCGCTGCTGGCGACGAATCACGTGCGGATCCTTTTCCCGATGGTTCTGGAGCCGACCGCCCAGTACGTCAGCGGCGCGGGAGCCGACCGTCAGATCTCGTTCCTGGTGCGTGGCCTTCCGGAGACGTACCAGTGCTGGCAGTACTCGCTGAACGGCCTTTCACCGCTGGTGAACCGTCGGGAAGCGGGGGGCGTGGCGGTGACGCTCGAGGAATTGCCGCTCGTTTCGACGATCGTCATGACGCAGAACCCGATCATCATTAATAGCATTTCGCAGCGGATCGCCCGATTCGCGCCGCGGCTGGCGGAACTGATGAAGGAACTGGCGACGATGCGTCTGGAAAACTGGCTCCAGCAGCACGGGGCGAAAAAACTCGGCGATCGGGACGAAATGTACTACCGTCGGGCGAAACTCTTCCTTGACGGGGCGGAAAAAGCGTTTTACGCGCACGAATACGCCGACGCTTTCACGCTGGCACAGCGTTCCACTCGTCCGATCGCCTACCTGGAGCAGCAGTTCTGGGGTGAGAAAACGGCCCAATTCCCCACGCCGAATTTTCTCCCCGCGGCCGTTACGTACCGGACGCTCCCGCTTTTGGACCCGTGGCTGAACCTGACCTCGGGGCTGAACCGGGGGCGGAATGTGATGCCGGGCGGCGAGTTTGACGATTTGCGCCAGGTCCCCGCGACGGGCTGGCGTCAGCTCCAGTCCTGGAACGCCTACGACGGGATCACGCCCCGAGCCGACATCGCGGAGGAAGCGGCTCATTCGGGCCCCTGCGGGTTGAAACTCGAAGTGACGATGAAGGACAAAAACACGGCCCCGGTCATGTTCGACTCGCCCCCGGTGGTCATTCGGAGCCCGGCGGTGGAGATCGGCCCCGTGGGGACGGTTTACCAGCTGGAGCTTTGGGTGAATATTCCCGTCCGGCTCCAGAATACCGTGGAGGGGCTGAAGATCACCGACTCCAACTCGGGCGAGGTGCTGGCCGAGCGGCGGATGAAGACGAACGGCTGGCAGAAAATCGTGTTCCAGCGGGTCGTGACCGACTCAAACCCGGTTTTCGTGACGATCGCTCTGACGGGTTACGGGACCGTGTACGTGGATGATGTGAGGCTGATCCCTCTCGAATGAGGCGGAAAACCCCGGAAAATTCAGGAATTTTTGCAAAAACCGGGAAAATTCCCCGGTGGGGGGTTGAAATTTCGCCGAAAACAGACTATAATTAGTGTGAGAATCGCTGAGTGGTTTCAGCGAGTTTTTCGATTTTTCTTTTTAAGGAGAGACTTTCATGGCAGTGAATGTTAATAAAGATGAATGCATCGGCTGCGGCGCTTGCGTTGATACTTGCCCGTGCAGCGCTCTGACCATCGTTGATGACAAATGCACCGTTGACGAAGCCACCTGCGCTGAGTGCGGCGCCTGCACCGACGTTTGCCCGGTTAGCGCGCTTTCGCTGTAAGCCGTTTTGGGGGGCCGCTTGGCCGGTCCGTTAAAAAACACTCGGTACTTTAGAAATCCAACCCCATTTTTAAAGACGAAAAAATTAAAGACGAACCAGGAGGAAACTTTTTCAAAGTCCTCCGCGTTCGTCTTTTTTTTTGAGAAAGCCCGTCGTGCTTTACTTATGGAGTGCGGTGATACAGTCGCGCAAGCGACATTCACCGCTTTCCCTTGCGGCAATCCGCCTCGAAGAGGCGTTTGCCGCTGAAGCGCGCTGGACGTTTCCCACGTGGAAACCGTTTTCACCGCCACGTTTTTCGGTCGCTAAGTGAAAGCGGCAAAGGAAGCCTTCGGCTTCTGTATTGCCGCACTCCAAATTTCTTCTACCTCGCGCCTCTCTGTCTCGGGTCGGTCACTTCCTGCAGCGCCTCGCCGATGAGATTATACGCCAAAACCGTCATGAAGATCAGCGTGCCGGGGAAGAACGTCAGCCACCACATCGCGAGGTTGCGGTGCCCGTCGTTCAGGATCGTGCCCCAGCTGATGGACGAACTGGAGGTCGAGATCCCGAGGAAGCTCAGCGAGCTTTCGATCAAAATCGCGGCCGCGATGCTGAACGTGATCGGGACGAGGACCGGCGCCAGTGCGTTCGGCAGAATGTGGCGGAAAATGATCCGGAACTGACTCGCCCCCAGCGACCGGGCGGCGGAAACGTACTCGCTCTGCTTGAGCTTGATGAACTCGCCTCGGGTCAGACGCGCGATCCCCGGCCAGCTGGTCATTCCGATGATCGCCATGACGTACCAGATGTTCGGCTTCTGAATGATGGCGACGGCGGCGAGGATCAAAATCAGCGTGGGGACGCAGAGGACCACCTCGATGAACCGGCTGATGATGATGTCGATCCAGCCCCCGAAATAGCCGGCCAGGGCGCCGAGGGTGATCCCGATCAGTGCCGCCAGCCCGGTCGAAACGAAGCCGACGAGCAGCGCGGTCCGGGTGCCGTGAACGAGCATGGAGAAAACGTCGTAGCCGTACACGTTCGTCCCGCAGGGGTTCTGCCGCGAGGGATGGCCGTGCGTACCGTACGGATTTTCGGGCCGCCCCGGTTTGTCACCTTCACGGACACGGTACTGCGTGTCGTTATACACGAGCGGGAAAATGGCCCAGCTTTGGGGATCTTCCTCTTTCAGACGGCGGGGGTACGCGCGCACAATGTCGTCATGGAAAAAGACCGGATTTTCCAGCCGTGGGTTGAAGTACCCCAGGCACGGGAAATAAAGGTGGCCTTTGTACTGGCAGACGATGGGTTTCACGCCGGCGATCATCGGCGAGCAAATGGCCACGAGCGCGAGGAGCACGACATACACCAGCGCGCCCATCGCGAGTTTCTTCCTTCGAAAACGTCTCCACGTCTCGGACCAGTAACCACGGGATTTTTCTTGTTCGTTCATAAATGCAATCTTAAAAAACGTTTAATACACGCGAAAATTAATTTCAAAGGGAAAATCCGAAGCCGCTATAGGCCCCGCGGATCAGGCGGATCGGGCGGATTAAGGCGGATTGGATTAAAAAATTTTAAATTTGGGTTCTTCCAATGGGGGTGGAAGGATGGGATTGGAGGGCCTATTTGTTTTGCTCAATGGAAAAAGTTTTCTTCTGATTTGAGTAGTAGCATCGTTTGAACTCGGGCTTTTTGCCGAAGTTCAAAAGAAGCCCTACTTCGATTTTGCTGGCTTTTAAATAGTTCTTGATCTGCTGAATGTGGGCGTCACAAAAATCTTCAGCCGCTTTCAGTTCCAAAATAATGCAGTCGTTCACCACAATATCCGCATAATAAGACCCCATTACACGACCCGCGTAGTAAACTTTGATCTCCTTTTGAGTTTCGACTTTGAACCCCACTTCCGCAAGCTCAAAAGCCAGCGCATTCTCGTAAACCTTTTCCAAAAAACCGTAACCCAAAGCATTGAAAACTTTGTAAAATCGGTTCAGGATCGTTTCCGTGATTTCATAGTATAATGCACTCAACTTTTTCTCCTGCTATTTCTCCTGACCTTCCTTTGAGCCATTTTTTAAAATCAAATCCGCCTTAATCCGCCTGATCCGCCCAATCCGCGGGGCCTATAATCGCTGGAGTTAGCAGTGAGCTGGGCGTAAACTTCGGGTTTGACCAGTTTGACTGTTGCGGTTGATTTCAGCGTTTCATCAGGAAATTGACCAACCGCTTGGCGTTCGTGAAGTTCGGGATGATGGCGTCGGCGCCGGCGTCCAGCATTTTCATGCGCATTCTTTCGTTCACGAGGTTCAGCTCTTTGCGGTCCACGGCCACTCCGACCGCGTAGGCGCCCGCCTTTTTCGCCTCGGCCACTTCCTCGTCGTTGAGGCAGAACATGATGAAATCGTCGTCGGACTCCTCGCAGTCGTTGATCTCCGTCTCGGTGACCAGCTCGATGAAATCGTCAAAGCCCGGGACTTTGCGGACCGCCTTCTCGTCGAAAAAGTACATCGCCTGCGACTGGGCCGGGGTCGGGTACTCGAAGATCTCGATGTCCCACGTGGTCTTCAGCATTTCCTTCAGCGTGCAGACCAGCGAGTGGAAGTAAACCACGTGCAGGTCCTCGAGCTGCTCCATCGACCAGGTCGGCGCCAGTAGGCAGTAGTCGCACCAGTTCTTCATCTGCCCGCCGTCGCGGCCGCCGAAACCCACGACCGTGATCCCCATTTTGCGGGCCTGGATACACGCTTTCACGACGTTTGGCGAGTTTCCGCTTCCGCTGTACACGATCAGCATGTCGCCGGGATGGCCGAGCGTCTTGAGCAGGATGGAGTACACGTCGTCGTAGCTGTAATCGTTGGCCAGGCACGTCACCAGGACGGTCGAGTCGTTCAGGCACGTGGTGCGGAAACCCTCGCGGTGGTTCAGGCGGCACCCTTTCGTCAGGTCGTTGATGATGTGACTGGCGGTGGACGCGCTGCCGCCGTTCCCGGCCGTGAAGATCATGTTCCCGTTTTCCTTCGTGGCGAGCAGGACCTCCGCGATTTTCTTCATCATTTCGAAGTCAGTCTTCATCAGAGCGTCGCAGACTTCCTGGGCGTAGGTTTTCGGGTCACTGGAAGCGCAGTAGCAGCCGCAGCTGCAGGAGGATTTGGCGGCCATGGAGGTTTTCTTTCGTTGGGGGGTCAAATAAAAATGAGGAATCGTTGAGGTGTTTCCCTAAAGTATAATCGCAAAATGAAAAAAGTCAAGAACCTCCCGATTGGGAAACGGGGATTAATCCTTTTTTTGTGGAAAAACTCTGCGTTTCCCTTTGGAGTGCGGCAATACAGAAGCCGAAGGCTTCCTTTGCCGCTTTCACTTAGCGACCTGAAAATACTGTGACGAAAAACGGGTTTTCGCGTGGGGAACGTCCAGCGCGCTTCAGCGGCAAATGCCTCTTCGAGGCCGTATTGCCGCAAGGGAAAGCGATGAATGTCGTTCTTTGGAGTGCGGCAATACAGAAGCCGAAGGCTTCCTTTGCCGCTTTCACTTAGCGACCTGAAAATACTGTGACGAAAAACGGGTTTTCGCGTGGGGAACGTCCAGCGTGCTTCAGCGGCAAATGCCTCTTCGAGGCCGTATTGCCGCAAGGGAAAGCGGTGAATGTCGCTTGCGCGACTGTATCACCGCACTCCACAAGACGACGCTGGAAACGTCGTCCCCGTAAAATTACTCATTCACCTCGATCTCGTACCAGACCGTTTTGTATTCCGGCCCGATCTCGAACGCGCAGCCGGTTTCGATCTTCTGGACCGGGACTTCGGCCTTCCGGTCGCCGTTTGGGTCCAGCGCGAAGACCTTCACTTTCTCCGCCGGGGCCACGAGGGTCAACTTGGCCGGGATCCCTTCCGCCATGACCGGGGCGTGGCCGCGGTACGGGAGCGTGATCGAGCCTTCGCCCATCGGCTTCATCGTGCGGCCTGCGTTTCCGGTGTTTCCAGTGGCGGCGAGCAGGGCGGTGACTTTGCCGTTCTTCCCGTCAAAGCCGTTCCCGAAGCGGGAGGTCAGCGAGACGGTTGCCCAGTTGAGGCGCGTTTGGCCGACCGTCAGCGTCAGGGCGCCCCAGTCGATCGTGCGGCCTTCCGGGAAGCCGGTGAAGAACTTCGTGTTGGGCGAGTTGACCGCGAGAAACGCCTTACCGGGGATCTCACGGTTCCACGTGATCTCGCCCGTGTCGGACGTGATGACCTTTTGCGTGCCGAGCGCCGGCGGGAGCTGGTCCGGCGTCAGGCCTTCACCCTTGACGCTGAGGCTCACCTGATCCATCGCGATGTACTGATTATCGAGCGGAGCCGTGCCGATCGTGATCGCCCGGCGGGCCAGGCGGTTTTCGTAGTACTTTTCCATGTCGGGCTTCACGACGATCGATTTCTGCGCCTGCGCAATGTCTCCGCGGATGAAAGCGGCGCCGCAAGCCGGGAAGTGGGCGAGCGCCTCGGTGCGGGCGACCAGGTCGAAGAAGCACCACGGGTTCGCCTGCGGTTCCCACGAATCGACGTAGTGATTGTACGTGTACTGGAAAATGCCGGACCAGTTCTGAAGGCGGCCGAAGATCGCGAGCATGGGCTGGGCCTCCGCCCCGTACTGGTTCGGGTACGGGTGGTTGTACTCGCTGATCGTGTACGGGTAGCCGTCCACGCGGTGCGAGCCGATGTGCATGATGTTCCCGAGCGTGTTGACCATCGAGGTGTTTCCGCTGCTCCACGGCTGCTCGGCGTAGAGCGAGATCCACCCTCCGCGGGGGTGCTGCCAGTAGCCGTGAATATCGACCAGGTCCATGCGAGCCTGAACGTGCTCACCCGAGTAGCCGAGCTGGGTCCCGTAAACGAGCGATTTGGTTTTCAGGTCCTTCTTGATGTAATTGTACATGGTGTCCCAGTACGCGCATTCCGTGTCCTCGAGGAAGTGGCCGAAGTCGTCCATCGCGGCCGCGGGGACGTTCATCCCCGGGAAGAACGTCGGCATCGGCTCGGCCGGGTAATTCTCCGTCGGGTCGGTCACGGTGCCGCCGGCCTGGAAGGAAACGTCGTCGATCTCGTACTCGCCCGGCTTGAAGCGCGTGAACTGGATCAGGGCGTTCTCGACGCTCTTCGTGGCGACGAAACTCCGCGTGATGGTTTTCCACTCCGCGCCGACCTGGATCTGCTCGCAAAGGCCGAGGGTTTCAAAGCCATGGCTCAGGTCCACGACCGCGAAGCTGAACGTCCACGGGCCGCTTCCGGCCGTCCGGCGGATCTTCAGGCTCAGCGTGTAAAGCTTCTTCGCCTTGACGGAAACCTTCTGGTAGAGTTTCGGGCTGAATTCGTCGCCGGGCTGCGTCACGCGGAATTTTAGCACGCCGTCCTCCGTTTTGGCCTCGCATTTTCCGGGGCCCGGGGCCGCATAGAACCGGCGGTTTTTCAGGGCCGAGTCGTCGTCAAACGCGCCGCCCGTGACCTGTTCGTTCCAGAGCGGTTCGTTCCGGCCTTCGGTCCCCCAAGCTTTGCGCAGGTCGTCGGCCGAGGCGTATTTTTTGTTGAGCCACGCGTTCCACTGCCGGTTCAGCTCGTCCTTGTAGAACGGGTCGGCCGAGGCGTAACCACCGGAAAACCAGCCGTTCTGGAAGGAGTCCTCGTTCGTGATCTCGATCATCGCGATCGTCGGCTCGTCCGTGTACGGGTGGCCCGTGTACGGGTTGACGTGGGTCAGAAGGTCATGCGCGTACTCTTTCTGGAGCTCGATCATGCCGGGAACGAACTGGCCGAAGCCTTTGTTCGCCCACGAGCAGGCGGGGAAGCCGTCCCGCGGGTCGAGCGTGCGCCCGACGTGGAGATTCAGGTTGACGTAAATGCCGTTTTTGCGGAACTGGGAGATCATGTAGTCCAGTTTGTCGAGCTGGGCCGGGTCGAGATTGCGCTGGGTGACGGAATCGTCGGCGAGGATCCCCTGCGTGGGCCGGATCATGAAATTCACGTACCAGGTGTCCATGAAATGCAGACGGACGCAGTTGATCCCAAGTCGGGCGAGGCGGCGGGCCATTTTCTCGGCGTTCTCGTGCGAGGGGAAGTTGGCCGGGCCGGTGATGTTCGTGGCATTGAAGCGGATCACGCCCGCGTCGTTCACGAAATTGCCCTTTCCGTCGGTGCGGATGAAGCCGTCTTTCCCGGACGGAGCGGCCAGAATGTGCGCCATGGAGGACGCATTATCCACGGCGTCGTACGTGATGACGAACGGGAACATGTCGGACTGATCCTCCGCGACCGCATCCGGGTCGGCGAGGGCTTTTTCCTCCGCGGCCTTGAGCATCGCGGCGGCTTCTTCCTCCGACGGAATGTGCGACTGGGCGAAAGCCGAAAGAACGGCGAGCTGGGTCAGAATGAACGTGAGTACAAAGGTGAGGGGTTTACGCATGGGAAGGTCCTTAATTAATTTAAATCGAAGACGTAAAACGAGCCGTCGGCTCGCGGCGCGGAGGTTCATCGGCCGCGCAGAATACCTTATAATATACCACGTTTCCTCTTTAAATCAACCCCCGAAGAAAATTTTTTCCCGCGGCCCTTGCGTTTCTTGCGGTTTGTGTTAAAATAAGAGAAATATTGCCGTTCCCTCCTCGCGAAGAATTTGATTTTTACTTGGACTTTTATGGGTACTTACATCCTCCGCCGTTTATTGATCGGGATCCTGACGCTGTTCCTCATTACGCTCATCGTGTACGGGCTCATTCGCAACATGCCGGGGACGCCGGTCACTCAGATGGAACTCGCGGACCCGAGCCGAGCCATGAGTCCCGAAGACATGGAAATGCTCAACCGGATTTACGGCCTTGACAAACCGTGGTACCAGGCGTACTTTATCTGGCTCGGGAAGGCGCTCTGCGGCGATTTTGGGGATTCGTTCTCGGAAAAGGCCCCGGTCTCGACGGTCATCGGGCGGCGTATTGGGCCGACGCTGCTTCTTTCGGTCACGTCGCTTCTGCTGACGTACTTCCTGGCGATCCCCATGGGTCTTTTTTCCGTCGTGAAGAAAGGGAAACTGAGCGAAAAACTGCTGAGCGTCATCTTGTACATTCTGTACTCGGTCCCCGGCTTCGTCGCTGGTATCGGGCTTTTGATCATCTTTTACCAGTACCTGAACTGGCTCCCGCCGGGACTGCACAGCTCGAACTACGACTCGCTGTCGTTCTTTGGGAAGTGCCTCGATACGGGCCGGCACATGATTCTGCCCGTGATTTGCTACACGTACGCGTCACTGGCGTATTTGAGCCGGTTCATCAAGGCGAATATGGAAGAGGTCATTCGTCAGGACTACATCCGAACGGCCCGCGCCAAAGGGGTCGCGCCGCGGAATATCGTGCTGAACCATGCGTTCCGGAACACGCTCATCCCGTTTGTGACGCTTCTGGGGCTTTCGCTGCCGGGGCTGCTCGGCGGGTCGGTCATCATTGAGCAGATTTTCAACTGGCCGGGAATGGGCCAGGCGTTCTTCCAGAGCATTTCGAATCGTGACTACCCGGTCATTATGGGGATGATCCTGATGTTTTCCTGCCTCACACTGCTGGGGCAACTCATCGCCGACATCTTGTACGCGGTGGTGGATCCGAGAGTCGCACTGAAATAAAAAAAACACGGGGACGACGCTGAAAACGCCGTCCCCGCATTCCTAACTCCTAACTATCACTGCGGAATCGTGGCGACTTGCCCGTCCGCCTTCTTTCCAAGGTAAGAGTGAACTTCTTTGTCGATGCTGTAGCTGATTCTCTGGGCGGAGGCGTCGCACATCACCATGCCGAATGAGCCGGCGTGAGAACTGCCAAACGGGTAGCCGGTGTCGTAACTCGCGCGGTCCTGCATCGGCTGGTTCTGCGTGTCGGAGCGGTTCTGGGTGTAGCGCGACAGGTCGTTAGATTCCGGCCCCATCCAGGCGTTCCAGTCGTCCCCCTGGGCGCAGCTGCTTGAAGGTTCGTATTTGGTTGGGTCCAGATATTTCTCGCCGTAGAGGTACGTATTGGTCGTTCCGTCACGAATTTCCCCAACGGTGATAGCAGTTTTGGGGTAGAACATGCCGGTCTTTCCGCCGGTGTAGGTCCACGCGAGGCCTTCCGCCACGGAACCTTTATTCTCCCACGACCAGCCGTCGGCGCCGTTGCAGGCGTAGTCCGATTTCGCGACGCCGCCGGAGAATCCGTTGTTATTGTACGCACTCGTATGCCCCTGCATCGGCTTGGCGGCACGGCGGGACGGGCAGTAGAAAAGCGAGATCGGCGTCTGTACACGCGTCGTGTTGGCCGTCTTGATGGCCGTGTCGATCGCTTTGGTTCCGTCCATACCGAGCGACCAGAACGCGCTCTGTTCGATGTACGGCAGGAGCGAATAAAGCCACGAACCGGGCTGATTCTCGCCGAAACCAAAATCCGGGTCCCCTTCCCAGTAGCACGACCACCCGCAGGACGGGTAGATCTTGTTCGCGCTTTCGTGGTTCATGGCCGCCAGCCCCATATTTTTCAGTTGGTTGCTGCACTGCATTTGACGCGCGGCTTCACGGGCCTGCTGGACGGCCGGCAGAAGCAGACCAACCAACATCCCAATGATCGCGATGACGACTAACAATTCAACGAGGGTAAAAGCGCTGTGTCTCATGGTAGTGTGGAGTGTTGAGTGGAGTTTGGTGTGATAAAGGCCCCACTTGTGGAGCCTTTGGTGAGGATCAGGAATTCTTGCGGCGGAACCAAACCAGCCCAAGGAGGCCCAGCCCAAGGAGACAGAGCGAAGAGGGTTCCGGGATCGCATCCATGGGCAAGTTCGTGCCGTAGAACGTGATCTCACCGAGCTGGAACACGTTTGTGACGGACTTGAGCTTCGAAATTTCGAATTTGTAGTACGAGTATTTGTCCTCATTATCAGTGGCGAAGTTTTGCGTGTAAAAACGCTCGTTCGTCAACTGAATGTCGGAAATGAGGTCGAGCTGCGTCCACGCCGTACCGTCATTGGAGCC
This sequence comes from Thermoguttaceae bacterium, assembly GCA_017447865.1. GTDB lineage: Bacteria > Planctomycetota > Planctomycetia > Pirellulales > Thermoguttaceae > RGIG3701. Next base: position 2,568 of record JAFSMO010000108.1, on the reverse strand, counting down.
GAAAAGCGTCCAGCTCGACGGGTCACGTTCCTTAGCATCGTTTGCCGTGGTGAAACTGTAACTTCCCACCGCGATGGGATCGGTCATCTCGAACGTAATGACCAAGGGCTTGTTTGCAAGGTCATTTGGATCAAAGTTATTGACACACAGTTTTTTGCCGGTGCCATCATAAAGGTTTGGCTCGTTTTCCCCGGCAGACCCATAACCCCAAGTCCCATCATAAGAGAACGTGGCACTCTTGATTGCACTGGTCGGGATCTTCAACTGAACAGCCTGGTCGCCCCAGACCGAGAACTCGGAGAGCTGGACGCACTGAGTGGGACTCTTCGTCGAGGTGAGCGTCAGGCGGTAATTGTCGTACGCTTTCGTTCCTTCCGGAAGCTCGATCGTGCACATCTGGTACGCGGTGGCAGGAAGGTTCGCGTTCGACAGTTCGTCCAGAACGGTCCAGTTCGTTTTGTCATTCGAGCCGTAAAGGATCCAGCTGTCCGGGTTGCGGGCAAAAAAGTCGTTTGCTGTGGTGATCGCGTAGGCGTTTGTGCTCGTATTCTGGATGATATAATTCGGAAGCTCGAGTGTGTCGGCTGTAGCGGACGCCGATTTGAAAGGCGCTTTGGTCGTGGCAAAATCGATCGAGAAGGTGTCCACGTTGTTGAAAATATTGGAGGTGTCACCCCTTGCCGAGACGCAGAGCTTGGTCTTGCCGGAGCTGTCCGGAATATTCCGGTCCACCAGTTTTTCGATGGTTTCGTTCTCGCCGAAGACGTAGGTCGAGTTGGAAGGGCCAACGCTTGCACCGTCTTTAAGCGCCAGATACCCGGTGGCTTTCAACGGGATGTATGTGCCGAAATCGTTGTCATTAAAATTCGGCGTCGTGTCCGTGATGACGCCGGGAGAGGTCCAGAATGAAATTTCCGACATCTGGACGACGTTATTTTCTCCCCTGTCCCCGGTGATGTCCATTTTGTAGAGGCTGTACGCTTTTGAGGTGGAGATCGGGAAATCGTACATTGTTTTATAAGCGTCCGGAAGGGCCGCATCCGTAACGGTGACGAGCGTGTCCCACGTGGCGCCGCCGTCATTGGAGCCGTAAATCGTCCAGTCGTCCGGAGTGCGGGACGGAACGTCGTTTGCCGTCGCGATCGAGTACGCAACAAGCGGTTTGTGGTACTGCCAGCCGCTGGGAGTGTACGTCAGCTCGATGTGCGAGCCATTATTCATGATGGGATTGGTCACCTCGTCAACCTTGAGTGCCGCAATGCAGAGCTTGGTGTCAACGCTTTTGTCCGTGGCCTTCGGTAGGTCTTCATTCGTGCCAAATCGGTATTGAGTATTCAGCGTCAGCAGGCCAAGATTGACATTATAGACTTCACATTTCGTGAAACTTCCGTTGACGTAACTCATCGTGTCCGTGTCCGTGAAGGACGGCGCGTCGCGTTTCGTCCATATCGGATCGGCGTTCACGCTCTGGGCAAACGTCAGCGCGGCAAAAACGGCCAGGATGATCAAAGTGTAAATCTTATAAAAACGACTCATCACGTAATTCCTCGTATTCTGGAATCAAGTTTTCGGAGAAACGGACCGGCAAAGTACCCCAGCGGCCCTTCCCCCAAACTTATTTAACATTCTCTCTATGTCGTTAATTTTATACGAGAATCGAAAAATTGCAAGAAAAAAAGAGAAAAAAAGTAAAAAAAACAAAAAAATATTTAAAACAGAAAATCGTACACGAAAAAAGGACCGTGCGAGCAATTCACACGGTCCCCTGAATGTTCAGAAAGTTGAATTACATCGGGCCGCCGGCGAGAATGTCCGCGCCTGCGTGGTCCGCGAATTTGGTGAAGTTGGCCTTGAACGCCGCCGCCAGTTTGGTGGCCGTTTCGTCGTATGCCGCCTTGTCGATCCAGACGTTGCGCGGGATCAAAACCTCGGACGGAACGCCCGTGCACTGGGTCGGAACGTACAGGCCGAAAATCGGGTCGCGCTCGGTCGGAGCGTTGGCCAGCTCGCCGCTGTGGATGGCGTCGATGATCGCGCGGGTGTGCTTGATCGACATGCGTTTCCCAACGCCGTAACCGCCGCCCGCCCAGCCGGTGTTGACGAGCCACGCGTTCGCGCCGTGCTCTTTCATCTTGGCGGCAAGCAGCTCGGCGTACTTGGTCGGGTGCCAGGCGAGGAAGGCCGCGCCGTAGCAGGCCGAGAAGTCCGGAACCGGCTCGCGGATGCCCACTTCCGTCCCGGCGACTTTCGCGGTGTAGCCGCTGATGTAGTGGTACATTGCCTGCTCAGGGGTCAGCTTGCTCACCGGCGGCAAAACGCCGAATGCGTCGCACGTCAGCAGGATGATGTTGCTCGGATGGCCGGCCATGGCCGGGATCTTGGCGTTCGGGATGAACTGGAGCGGGTAGGCCGCGCGGGTGTTCTCGGTCAGGCTCTTGTCCCGGTAATCGACCTCGTGGGTGACCGGGTCCGCCACGACGTTTTCCAGGACCGTCCCGAAGCGGATCGCGTCGTAAATTTCCGGCTCGCTGTCACGCGAGAGGTTGATGCATTTGGCGTAGCAGCCGC
>JAFSMO010000107.1 GCA_017447865.1 Thermoguttaceae bacterium | reverse complement strand
AGGTCGATCAGCTGGTTCTGCTGGTCGTAGGTGTAGATCTCGTCAAGATCGGCCCCCGCCTGTTCCGCCAGAACATCCCGTTTGGAAGTCCGATTCCCCAGCCGGTCGTAGGTGTATTCAAGGTGGACGAGTTCGGAATTTTCCTGCGTCCAGACCTGTTTCAAAACACGACCGAAGCGGTCGCGAACGTGCGGTAAACGAGGAGACAGGGATGGGACATGTGGCGTTTTCATAATTATTTAATTTGGCAGGTAACAGGAAAAAAAGGGAAGCTGAAATCAATAATCTTGTTTTACTGGTTAAAGCCTCCATAATCAATAGAGTATTCTATCTGCGGGACCGGAGGCGGAGATACTGCCAGTGGATTGGTGGGCTGAATCCCGTATAGGGCGAAGGCCGCCGTCTCTGAATACTCAAATTCTTTCCGAATCATATATTCCAAATAAGGAATGGCTTTTTTTGCTTTCTCACCGCAATTTCCGAGTGTCTGTAAAACGTAGTAAAGCCGTTTGTGATTCAATCGACTTAAACAATCCTGAGGAGTAAAAATCGTAGGGCTCGTCCCATTTAATTCACCCAGGGAGGCATTTTCTTCCAATGAATAATTTTCTTTCAAAAAAGCGAGTAGCAAGTCAATCGTCTCTGCTGGCAATTCGCAATGTTTAGCAAGCTCGGCAACGATCTCACAATCGTGCCCACCAATCTCAGAGGGAATCAGTTTCTCTAACTGGCTGTCAATCCAATAATAGTATTTTTCCCGTGGGACTTCACCTTCTGAAATCATTTGGTTTTGTTTTTCCATAATCTTTTTCATGAATTCCAGATATCGCTTTACCAGTTCGGGAGAAAGTAATTTCAGCGCTGCAAAGCTCGAAATCGAGTTTGTGACGATCGTAATTGTATTATTGGCAGGGCAATAGGGTTTTAAGTCCACCTCTTTCCCTAGTTCAAATGTGTTAAGGTTTTGCGCCTGTTCGACCTTGTCTTTATAACTTTCCAGCTTTCTGAAAACTTCCTGTTCCATGAAATCCACGATTTCAGAGACAATCGCCGGAGGGAACAAATCTTTTACTGGAATTTTTCCCAAAGAGATGGATTTGTTTTCCACATGTCTTGTAAAAATCCCCAGCCAATGCAGCGGAGATTCCTGATACCTTTTCACTCTCCTGATAAAATACTCCTGGACCTGATGATACTCACGCAAATCGTCGCAGAATTTAAGCAAATCCTCGTCTGAATAATCAAAAAGTTCTACGAAAGAGACCCTCATGAACGCCGGTAACTCCTCCGTCTCCCAGGGTTCAGCCGCAAGGACAGAAAAACTCCAAAGGATTTCTCCAATCACACACAAAAAAATCAAAAACATTTTTTTCATCTGATTCACTTAATTTAGAGGGGTTCAAGACCAAAAAAAGACAACCAAGTACCAATTCTTCCATCTATTAATAAATCTGTCCCAGTTCTTTGGGGAAGCTGTAATTGGTGTCTATAACAATAGTTTTGACAACTCAGGAATTGCCCTACTTGAATAAACAATTCCTTATCTTCATCAAATACCCCATAGTAACTAGCAATAACGTTCCACTGCTGTTCGTAGGCTTGTCTCTCTCTTTCTTTACATACGCCACAGCGTAGTGAACCACTTGACATTCTGTCTTTGAATCTTGGGCCATTTTTACATGAAAGGGGGTTACGATTAGCATATTGATAAAGATGAGTTATTTCATGCATAAGCAAACCATTGAAAAGTATTTGTGCACGATCTTTTTCATTTTGATCTAATCTGGCAACAGAAGCTTCCGAAATACAGATACCAGTATAGGTTTGACCACGCTCTGAATATGTATATGCTAATGCGTCTGGAGAAAAAACATCCCGTTTCCCATTTTTATGTATTTTTACATTACAATTAGGCAAACATTGTAAATTATCAATACAACCTCTAAAAGAAGAATTCTTTTCAAGATTTAAATCGAGAATTGCTTTCTTGAGCATGGTTTTACAGGAACAATCTGATTGCAATCCTAGAATATCGCTTGATGTTGGAGTATTGCTTTTGACATAGCGGTAAACATTCCAATCCTTACCTCTGTATCCCATCGGGTCCCTCGTAATAAAACGCCCTAAAGTGGGCGCATAGTAACGGTTCCGATAAAGCATCAACTCCGTTTCTTGGTCGAGGACCTGGCCGGTGAAGGTGCGGGTCCAGTTGTAATTCGAGGCGGATCGGGGGGTAAAGGCGTCATCGTAGATGTTGAGCTTGCCGAAGGCGGTGTAGGTGTAGCGTTCGACGGGCGTACCGGCGGCGTCGGTCAGTGCGGCAACGTTCCAGTTCGCGTCGGCAAGGGAGTAGATCGGGGTGGTGTCCGTGTGGCGGCAGACAAGGTCGTCAACGTAGCGAAGCCCCCAGGTATAGTGGGTGGTCGGCTGGTCTTCTACCGTCTCTTGTACACACTGCCAATTACGGTTGTAGTAAAACCGGCGCGTTTCGCAAGACGTGGTTTTCAAAACGCGGCGGTTGAGACCATCGTAGCGGTATTCTGCGACCAGATTCCCTGCTGGTGTTGTAACGCGAACCAGCCGGTTCCAGGCGTCGTACGTCAGGTTCAAACTCTCCGGTTCGACTCGTCTGGGGGCGGCGAAGCGGCGAGTGACGCAGAAGACGCTGGAATAATCCGCACGGACGATACCCGCTTTGGGATTGGGGATCCGTGTCATGTTCCCCGCCGCGTCGGTGCGGAGGGAAGTGTCGGAACCGTCCAAGCTCACAATCTCGTTTGCTGGATTATGGACGCTTGTTATGATCATATTTTTAGTAACTTCAATAGTCAATTGTCTTTCTTAAACATAGACATAGATACCATATGAATTGAAAAGTTGTAATATCAATAAAAAACAATAAATACCAATACTTTTTACAAAATGTTATCAAGGGGGCAAGTCCAGTATAAACTTCACATGGGAATGATAATAATGCGAAACAACATAAAACCGGACCTATAATAACGACCCCTGATTGTTTTAAAAAACCCAAAAAAGCAATCCAATTATATAATATAACGTACATTCCAGCCAAGAATAATAACAGCGTACGCGATATTGGCCACGCCAGAACAACGAGGAATATAACCCAGCAAAGGTTGGCTAATACGATAGTCTTGAACACCGATATAAAAGTTTCTTTCATATCTACTCTGACTCCTTTTCACATGAGCAACAGTTATCGATATAGTATTTGAAATCCGAAGGCGATGCATAATAGGAAGGAATAGGATATCCAATCTCCCAAATAGATGGTGGTAATGGAGCTTCTGGGAAATATTGATATTGACCCCAAAAACCCTTCAAAGTTTCCCAGCCTGTTGGCCATCTTAATGTATTGGCTGGAACAAGATAATTTTCTCCTGTACTATAAGAAGCAAACTCATTCGTAAAACCAGGTTGCCATTTTCCAGAAAGAATGTAGTTTAGAAAAGAAGTTTTTCCTCCCATTACCCAATTGCCCGATTGTAAACCAGGTTTTCCCCATCGAGAAACAGCCATGGTTCCTGATCTATACGTTGGGGTACATGCACGCGTTACCCCTGCTGATAAAAAATACATTCCTACAATGCCAAAACAACGCTGTTGTGCCAAATCTATATCTCCCGTCTCCCAATAGTCAAAAAGGGCTGCAATTATTTCGCTACTTCCACATGTACCGGCGGCCATGCCTGTTCTAACACTATTATAAAATGCATTTTTCCAAAAATTTGGATTATTTGCCTGGTTTGTTTTTCCTATTTCTGAGCATTCCACATATCGATAATCTTGATATCCAGCCAGTAAAAAAACAGTTTCTGCTGTCACACATGTAATATCTTGAAAGTAGTAATACGTGCCGAGAAATGAATTTGCCAATCCCACTGATGCATTATAATAGGTTCGTTTAAGGTAGCTACATAAAGAATTTTCGAATCCCCAAATATCTATTAAATCAATAGGGGAGTTTTCTACATACCGATACAAGTTTTCATCCCTACCTTCATATCCAATCGGGTCCCTCGTAATAAAACGCCCTAAAGTGAGTGCATAGTAACGATTCCGATAAAGCATCAACCCCGTTTCAAGGTCGAGGACCTGGGACGTGAACGTCCGTGTAAGGGCTGGGTACATGCTTTCAGAACGTGGGGCGTACGACGGCGTGAGGATCGTACGCTGGCCGAAGGCGGTGTATGTGTAGCGCTCGGTCAAGCCCGACTGGTTGGCGACGGCGACCACGTTGAAATTCGCGTCCGTCAGCGCGATGGTGTAGTCCGGCGTGAAGCAGATCAGGTCGTCGAGGTAGCGCAAACCCCAAAGGTAGGAATTTTGCAGCGTGCCGTATAAGTATTCTTCCAGGCACTGCCAGTTTTTGTTGTAGTAGTATTCACGAGTTTCAGAAGCGGTGGTCTTGCGCACACGGCGGTTTAACCCGTCGTAAGAGCAGGACATGACTTCACTTCCATCGGGAGTTGAGACACGAATCAGCCGATTCCAGGCGTCGTACGTCAGATTCAGATTTTGCGCCACGGTCTGCCCGGGTACCGCTTTCGGGTTGGGGATCCGCGTCATGTTCCCCGCCGCGTCGGTGCGGAGGGAAGTGTCGGAACCGTCCACGCTCACAATCTCGTTTGCGGCGTTGTGGGTACGTGTTTGAAGTGTCCCGTTCTGCTGATATGCGAGCCAGTTGCCGGTCGTGTCGTAGTGGAAACGCTCGTGGTTTCCAACACGATCCAGGTCGATCAGCTGGTTCTGCTGGTCGTAGGTGTAGATCTCGTCAAGATCGGCCCCCGCCTGTTCCGCCAGAACATCCCGTTTGGAAGTCCGATTCCCCAGCCGGTCGTAGGTGTATT
>JAFSMO010000106.1 GCA_017447865.1 Thermoguttaceae bacterium | reverse complement strand
TTCGAGAGAGAGCTTTTTTTCGCACTGCTTCTGCCATTTGTTCTTTTGTGACATTATATGTCTCCTTGGTTAAAGTTTTGTCTTGGAGATGTTGCTTTCTGTCTCCAAATCAAAGTGGAAATAATGTGGTGCCAGAGAAAAACTCCCAGAAATCGTTGCTGAATCCGAACAAACAACCAATTGCTGAAACTTTATCTGGTTTACAGTAGGTAGAATAAATAACTATTAAACCTATTATTGTAAATATAACAGATTGAATTATTTTGTCAAGTAGCTGATACAAAAAAAGAAAAATTTTAAACATGAAAGTGATTTTAAGAATAGATTACGTGTCGATTTTCAAAATTGCTGGAAGAAAAGATTTCAAATTTCGAGGCGCTTTTTCTGTTTGCGCCGGCAGTCCCCAAAATTCATGCTCTTGTAAAAAAAGATCAAGTCCAGTCATAAGCCACTGCGGATTAACGTTAGGTGACTTTATGCCTGGACTTGACCAATCAGGGTTTCAAGAGATCAAATCTTCAACCGATCCATTATTTGGCCGTCTTGATCTTGAACGCTTTGGACGTTGCGGGAACGACCATATTGATGTTGGTATTTTGAACCTCGTTGTACGCAATCGTCTGGAAACTATAGTCTTTGTTGGCTTGCAGTCCGCTAATGGTAATCGTAGCAATGTTCTTCTTATTGACAGTGCTGATTTCCATTGTTCCGTTGTATAGGCCATCTGCAAACTGCCACCTCAAGTTTCCTCTTGCGTCGAAATCATACGAGAACCATGCAATAGCGTCGTCCCGGCCGACTTTACCACCGGTTTCCATTACGTAAAACACTCCGCCCGAGCCATTGTTTGACCAGCGTTCCTGTAAAGCCGTTTCCATTTTGTTCCAGTTTGTAACCTGGAACGTTACGGAGGAACTCGTAACGGACACTTTTTTCAACGTTGGAACAGGAATAGTCGTTGGCGTGATTACATCATCTTCGGCAGCAACAAAGACACTGGCATCATAGTCTTTTGTCTTGTTTGCACTTACGCTGAAAGTATATTTTGTGTTGGATAGGAGTTTTGATACGGTAAACTCGCCGTAACCGTACATATTAACAGTAGCTTTGGTGGTTGCATTCTTCGTAACACGCTTTCCTTTTGCGCCAGTGTACGAATACGAGATGGTATAAGTTGAATTGGCTTCGCCAGACCATCCTACTGTTACATTGCCAGTGAGCATGCCATTCTGATTGTAACCAAGCCAGGCCTCAACTTCTTCCGGCGCGGCTTTTTGTTCCTTGGTCGTGGCAATGCTCAGGTTGCTGGAGTACGCTGAAACCGCGTTTTCACTACTCCGGGAAACCTGGAATGTTTGTTTGGTGTTTAATTTCAAACCAGAAATCGTAATTGAACCATTTTCATTCAATTCGATTCCATAAGAGCGATTTCCACAAACAAGTTTATCGCCATTTACTGTGTAAACGGAAGCAGCACGATCACCGTCGAATTTGGCAGAGAATGTCAAATTATCCAAACTTTCAATCGGTTGGCCGTTCTTTTGTTGGAACGTAATGGAATGAGCCGTTGCCTTTCCAGGTGAGGCGACCAATGTAAATGGGGCCAAGGTGGTAACGGAGCCTGAACCAACAAGGATATATTCAGGAATGGTTCCTCCATAGGCCTGGATCTGTTTGGTAGTGTATTTTCCATTAACTACGAAGACTTCATAATTGTAGTTAACTTTACCAGAGAAGTTATAGGTAAAGTTGCCGCCCTGAATATTTTTTGCGGCAGCTTTTACATTCTTGACCGTGAGTGTTTCTTTCCCGGTAGCTGCATCGCGTCCCTTTAACACCACAGTAAACTGTTCATTCACATTCGCCTCGAACTGAATGGCCAATTTGTTTGCCGTGGCCGTTACATTTACCGGGCTGGCCTCGGTGCAGACGGCAACAGTCCCATAATTCGAACTATTGTAATTGGTTGAACCATTTGATGATACACGGAAATAGTAAGTCGTATCTGCTCTCAAACCGTTGATATTCGTATTGCCTGCTGAAATACGTTGGCTTGTTACATTTGAAAAGTCTGAGCTTGTTGAATACTCCAGCGTGTATCCCGAAGCATAATTGATTTCCCCGACAAAAACGGAAACCGAATTTGAACCTGTTGAACTAACGATCAGTTTCGGGGTCCCCAGTTTGGGTTTAGGGGTTGTAATTATGATTGGTGAGCTGTAATTAGAGTCGGTGTAATCCCCGGCCCCAAGTGCCATGGCACGGACGTAGTAGGTAGTGTTTGAGTTCAGCCCGGAGAGGGTCAAGGTACTGTTAGCGGATCCGAAGTTGATAGTATTGGCGCCCGAGAAGTTGCTGTTGGTCGAGCTTTGTATTCTGTATCCCGAGGCGTTTTCCTGTTCGTTGACCTTAATGAGAACGGAGTTGGAATCTGTGTTGACAATATTCAGAGTAGGAGAATCCAGCTTGATGCGCTGAGTATCCACAGATTTTACCGTGCCGTAATTTGAGTTGCGATAATTTCCGGTGCCGATTGCCATCGCCCGGAAGTAGTACGTGGTATTTGCGTCCAGACCACTGATAGTCCTGGAACTTGTAGTAGCACTCATTGTGTGCAGGTCATATCCGAAATATTCATCTGGCGAGTACTGAAGTATATATCCTGCGGCATTACTTACACTGTTGACACTGACAGAGACCGAATCGGAACCCGTCGCGGTAACGTTCACCGTCGGACTGGCTAAAGGAGTGCGTGTTGCCCTGACCAGTCTTATTGTTTGAATATTGGTTCCAAGAGTTGCCGTCATCGGCAAACTGATGTTATTATCTGCACGATACTCGTAACTCGTTACATTTTGTTCGAGCGTATATCCATTTGCGTCCCGGAAAGTCCAGAAGCTATTATTGCCACCCAAAATTCTCACGCTGCTAAGATATATTGTAGTCGATTCTGCTTCAGAGCAGAGAGTAATACATTCTAGTCCGGAGTTCCCACAAAATAAAAACTCCAATTTCGGGCATTCCGAAATATCAAGATTGGTTAGTTTATTATAACTGCATGATAACGACCACAGTTCCGGATTTCTTGAAAGATCCAGAACGGTAAGCTTGTTATTGTCACAATCCAGCAACGATAGCGCGCAATTCCTGGATACGTTCAGTTCACTCAATTGATTGCCCCAGCATGACAGATCGCTTAACAGTAAATTATTTGTTACATTCACTTCGGTCAAAAAATTGGCCTGACAATTGAGTACAAGCAACGATGGAAGGTTTCGTACATCCAATGTCCTTAAACGATTGGAACCGCAATCCAATGAGACCAGTGCCGTACATTGTGATACATCCAATACGTCTAAACGATTGGAGTTACAATCCAGCTTTGTCAGCGCAGTGTTGTGGGATACATCCAGTTTTGTCAGTTGGTTATTCATACATTCCAACAGGTCAAGTTCTGTACACGTTGCTACGCTCAGAGTGACCAGTTTGTTGTAGTTGCATGATAACCAGGTTAACGCAGTGTTTTGAGATGCGTCGAGTTCGGTGATCTGATTGTTATCACATACTAGGGTTTTCAATGCAATATTATGAAGTATGTTTAAAGATGGCAGCTGATTGTTATCGCAATACAGATATGTCAGAGCCGCATTTTGAGATACGTTCAATAAGGCCAGTTCATTGTCCTTACAATCGAGGTAGGTTAAAGTTGAATTACTCGACATATCCAGTGTTTTTAGCGAATTGGAATAACAATATAAAGTATTCAGCGCTTTATTGTTGTTCAGGTTCAACACGCTGAGCTTGTTGGAGTGACAATTCAGATTATTCAGTGCGGTACACCCTGACACGTTGAGTGCTGGTAGCTCATTGGAATAGCAGACGAGTGTATTTAACCCGGTACAACCTGATACGTTCAGCGATGTCAGCTTGTTGGAATTACAATATAGCGACGTTAGAGCAATATGATTTGATACGTCCAGCGTCACAAACTGATTGGAATAACAATACAAGGTACTAAGAGCTGTACAGCCAGATATACTCAGTGTCGAGAGCTGGTTATTATTGCACGACAGCGACGTCAGAGCCGAGCATCCGGAAACATTCAGCCCGGTTAACTTATTGTTACTGCAGGATAACGAAGTCAGAGCTGTGCACTGCGAAACATCCAGAGTTCCGGTCAATTGTTTTCCGTTCCAGCTAATCCGCGTAATGCGCAAAACTCCGTTCACATCTTCCGCGGTTACGCCAGTCCAAGTAGATGGATCGTTTGGATTGTAGCTGGGGTTGATCTTCGTACCGTTCTTTTTGCCGCTTGTATCGGTTGTTTCGAGAAAAGAACGGATCGTACTAAAATCGTTGTTATTAAAGCCGCTAGGATCGATTACTACCGTGTCGCTGCTTGCAGAATCGCTATAGTTTCCAGAACCGATCGCAATGGCACGGAAGTAGTAGGTTTTAGTATTGCTCAGTCCACTAATGGAATAGCCTCCTGCTGAGAAGATTTCTTTGCTTTCAGCGTTACGGAAATCTTTGTTGTCAGCGATCTGTAAAGTGTATTTCGATGCATGGTTCACATCGCCAATAACAATGTAAGCCGAATTTGTTCCTGAGGCACTACCGGTCAAAGTTGGGGTTTCCAGCGGAATTTTGTTTGTTGTCGCAGTTACGGGTGGAGTGCTATATTCCGAGTTATCGTATTCTGTGTTTCCGATTGCCATTACACGCAAGAAATACGTCGTATTCGGATGCACAAAATGGTCGATGACGTTGATTCCCGGTACGACGTTCATACTAAATGGTACGAGAAAGGTCTTGCTAGTCGAAAACTGCACTGTGTAATCTGTGGCATTAGGCACTTCGCCGACCATAATGGTAATCGTATCGGAAGTTGTTGAAACCGCTTCAAGCGAAGGAGCATCCAGCTTTTGCTTGTTTGTCGTGGCGAATATTGGCGAACTGGTATATTCTGAGTCCCCATATTCTCCAGTTCCAATTGCCTTGACTCGGAAGTAGTACAACGTGTTGGCTTTCAGGCTATCAATGGTTATTGCGACTCCAGCCGGAACATTATCTTCTTCTCCTGCCAGAGTGGAGAAGTTTTTGCTGGTAGAGTATTGCAATTTATATCCCGAGGCGTTTGCCACGGTGCCCACTTTCACGCTTATGGAATTGGAATTCGTTGAGACGATACTCAAAGATGGAGTGGATAAATGTTTGGCAGGGGTCGTCAACGTTTGTACATCGCAATAATTCGAGTCGTTGAAGTTTCCCGAGCTGGTTGCCCTTACGCGAAAATAATATTTTGTGTTTGCTTTAAGATTTAGTTCGCTGAGAGTATAATGTGAGGTTCCCCCCGAATAATCCATAGTTTGTGCATTGGTGAAGTTTGAATCGGTGGAATACTCCAATATGTAGTTGGTTGCGTTTGCAACTTCTCCGACCTGAATGAAAACCAAAGGATTTTCATAGGAATCCAATGTCCAGACTTTCAGAGTTGGCGTTGCCAATTTGTCAGGGGTTGTTTTAACCGTTATTATATCGCTGTTAGGCGAGTCTGTGTAATTTCCTTGGCCGATTGCCTTTACGTAGAATCGGTATGTTGTGTTTGCATTTAGATTGCCAATGGTGGTAGGAGTGTTGGGTTCGACATCTTTTGACTTGGAATTTACGAAGTTTACGGTATTTGTATATACAACTGTATACTTGGAGGCATTTGCTACTTTGCCAACCGTTACGGAAACCGAATTAGATCCTGTAACTTCAACTTTTAATGTTGGAACATCTAATACTTGTGAGGAAATATATTTTTCTGCTTGTGGCAAGTAGACATAATCGGAAAGATAGTAGCCGGCGAATCTATCTGATAAATTATATCTCGAACCGTTCCATGTCATAGTTATGCTATGCAATTTATTAGGCGCGCTAGTAGCCGAAGGAATCGAAGTGTTCCACCCGTCATCATCAGAATCAGTTATCAGCAGTTTCTTGTAGTATCCGGTGTCAGTATTTTTTTTGGATGAGTCATACACGTATCCCCATGCTGTAATTTCATGCCCACCGCCGGAATTATGAAAAATACCTAAGTTAATTCCATAGCCATCACGGAGTTTGCTGGTTAAGTCATTCAGTCTTTGTAATACAGTACTTTTTTGCCCTGTGAGAGTAATATAACCACTAATGCCAATAACGTCATATACATTGATATCAGGATAATAATTACCGCCAGGATTCGATGGCCAAGGTTGAGCCCAATCGGGATCTGCAGTATAATTGCCGCTGATAAACCATTCGTATGCGTAGTACGAATCAGAGCCGTTATTCTCGAAATGATTTATGAAATAAGTGAAAACATCATCTTCGCTTTTAAAAGGTTTACCATTATCGTCCTTCAAATTTGGATTAGCCCAACCTGTGTACCAAAGGACGTTTGATGCGCCTGCTGCCCAGCAAAGATAATCATCAGCTTCGAAATCATTATTATATTCACATTTTTCAGCATCAATGAAACTGCTTGTTATATAACCTGTGTACGACCAATTTTTGATTTTAGTTACAGCTTCAGACGTTAATCCGGCAATGAAAGCTCTTGTTTTCCCGGAGACTTGAACATCCAACATGGTATAGGTTTGTGTTGAAGTTGCTGCTTTTGACCCTGTGGTGCTCTCGGAATCCGGATAGGGATCCGAATCGAGAGTAAAGAGTGAACATGCAGGTCGAGTCATATCTTCAACCCCATTCATTGTGCGCGAGTAGTTGACCGTTGCACCTTCAGAAACGACTACCAGATTGGATGTTTGGAAAGAATCTCCCTGGTACTGCTGCGCCAGGAATGAAATACCGCCAAAATATACTTCTCCGGAGTAAACCATTACAACGTTTTCCTGCGTATTGGAAAGCGTGAGCATTGTATCTCCGTAGCCAACCAGAGTGATACTGCCGTAAAGATCGGAATCTATATCGAATATCAGTGCAGAACCGTTCAGAGCGATCGTATTCTCGGTTTCAGTTGTATGAACCACCACAACATCGTCTTTGGTGGTCTGAGCAGCTTGCTGAATTGCATTCCGAAGGTTCTCTGCAGTCAATTCAGTCACATCAATGTAATTGGCATCCTCAGAAATCGGAAGTTCTGAAAACATTGTGTTCAAATCCGGGTAATTGGCTACTGGCAATGCACTCAGCAGAGACCGGTCTTCCAAAGCTTCAATTCTCAGTACACGCGTGCTTTGTTGAGATTTGCAACCCTTGCGACGATTAAAATCTGCTTTGCCTGACATCGGCGACTCTCCTTGTTCTGAAAATGAAATCCGAGAATGTTAAATAAGGAAAAAGGACAATTTTTCCAGCAAATCAGCACATCATGGTGCTGTGTAGCCAGTTAAACATGATACGGACAGATACTTGCGTTAAGTGCTGCCGTAAAAAGTCAATTTATTCGGTTCTCCATGGCTTAAATCACATTCATGCGAATATGATTATTCCATAAAGAAAAAGGTAAAACAAAATTCAGACCTGCATACAGATTTTCATCGTATGCAGATCTGGATGAATCATTTGAGTAAAACTCAAAATCTTGGGACTATTAATCTAAGTTGTGCATCTTGAAACTGCGATTGAACTTTTTGCCCATACTGGCAGTGAAAGTTTGTCCAGTGATATCATCAGTGATAGTTCCACTGACAAGTTGAAGCGTTCCACTTACTTCGTAGTTATAACCGGTATCATCGAAGTCAAACTCCAATGTAGAGGTGCTGTTGGTTGGCTGGAATGAGAAACCCATTTCAAGGTTGACATTATACTTCTTGGAAGTAACAAGAAGGAAATCGTAGAAAGAGTTATATGGGGTCATGACCAACAATTTCGCATCTGGATGTGTTGCACGATAATCTTGCGCCATGGCATCAGCATTTTCGCCGAAGAAAAGGGAAAAAGTGGTTGCCGGGATGGAATCAGACCAATGAGCAATTGATCCATTGGGCGCAATATAATCACCCTTTCCGGATCCTTTCACCGAAAAATCAAGACGGCCGGAGTAATGGCTCATGTCAACGCCGAAATTCAAAGCGTAGTGGTTGTTCTGGATTTGGATAACATCCTGCAGACCAAATTCTTCGGCAGTCATCGCCGTGGTTTCGTTTGCTATGCTTTGGGAACCGTTTTTGTCCGCTTTGACAACGACACTTACATCGTAATTCGTATAGGGAGTCAAACCTGTAACGGTAACAGCCGTACCCTTCACAGTCTTGGTGACTGCTTTTCCACCGGTGGTGGGGGTTACTGTGGCGATGTAATTGGTTGCGCCATTGGAGGCGTTCCAGGCAATATCCATACTACGTGCCGTTTCGTTTGAGACAACCAACTCTGTAACCGGAGCGTAAGAGTTAATGGCGGTTTTGACCTTCAAAGCCTTGGACTGTACGGCGGCTACAAATTCGATCTCGTCATTTTCAACGCTGCTGTACGCCGTTGCCTGGAAGTTATAGTCTTTATTGGCTTCCAGTCCGGTGATGGTGATCGTCGCAGTATGCTTTTTATTGACAGTGGTGACTTTCATTATTGAGTCATTATTTAAATCAACCCACCGCCAGTTTCCATCGTCGTCCTGCAAATAATTGAACCGTGCATAGCAACCTTCCTCTTCATCAGTGTCGAAGTTGTAGCCGGGGGCCGTTATCCAAATTTCTCCGCCGAAATCATCTTCGACTTGCTGCAAAGCATCTTCCATTTTGTCCCAGTTGGTGATCTGGAGCGTTGCGGTAGAATCCGTGACAGAAACCTTTTTCAGTGTCGGAGCGGGAATGACCGTTGGGGTTACAAAGGAGCCTTCTGATGAAACGAATACACTGGCATCCAGGTCTTTCGTCTTGTTTGCGCTGACACTGAAAGTATATTCAGTGTTGGACAGGAGTTTGGTAACGACGAACTCGCCTTCACCCTCATCATTAACGGTGGCTTTTGTCGTTGCGTTCTTCGTAACCACCTTGCCTTTGGCGTCGGTGTAAGTGTACGAGATCGTAAAGGTTGTAGCAGAAGTATCACCTTCATTCGCTTCCCAATACCAGCGCACCTTGGCGTTGGGAGCTACCATTTCTTCGTTAAACATATTGTATTCAGCCCAAACCTCGTCCGGTGCGGCTTTTTGAACTTTGGTGGTGGAGATGCTTAGATTGCTTGAATACGCGGAAGTGGTATGTTCATATATGCTACCAACCGCAACCTGGAATGATTGTTTCGTGTTCGAAGCCAAGCCATAAATTGTTACGGAACCATCCTCGTTTTGATCGATCGTGTAAGGTGTCTCTTCGCCATTGAGGAGAAGGCATTCATCTTCTACTGTATAAACGGAAGCCTTTTTAGCTCCATCGAATTTGGCAGAGAAAACAAGATTGTCCAATTCAAAGTTTTCGTACCACGGTTCAGTCTTATTGTCGGCCTTTTGCTGGAAGGTAACGGAATTCTCAGTGGCTGTACCGGGTTTGGCTGCAAACTTATATGTTGGGATGGTGTAAGTGCCGGTCGATCCAACATACTCATATTCTTCAGGAATTTCATAATCCTGGATTTGCTTGGCGGAGAGTTTTCCTTTAACTACGACAATAGTATATGAGGTGTTTGCTTTACCAGTATAGCTATAGGTAAAGCGGCCATCCTGAATTTTTTTCGCGGATGGCTTTACATTCTTGACCGTGATAGTGTCCTTGTCGGCGGCCATGTCGTATCCATAAAACACAACCGAGTATTGCTGATTCCCCTCAGCCTCAAATGAAACGCTCAGTTTGTTTCCAACAGCACTTGCAATGACCGCTTCGTCGTCGTAGTCATCGTAGCTGACTTCATCCTGCAGGGCGACTTGGGCTTCTTCGGTATCAGAGAAATCGACGTAGGCGTCATTGCTCACAGGCGCGTAGATCGCTGCCGCATCTACCAGATCGGGATTGGCGGTAAGAGGAACTGCACTCAGCAGCTGCCGGGATTCCAGATTTTCGAGAGAGAGCTTTTTTTCGCACTGCTTCTGCCATTTGTTCTTT
>JAFSMO010000105.1 GCA_017447865.1 Thermoguttaceae bacterium | reverse complement strand
CGGCAATACAGAAGCCGAAGGCTTCATTTGCCGCTTTCACTTAGCGACCTCAAAACACGGCGGTGAAAAATGGTTTTTCACGTGAGGAACGTCCAGCGTAATTCAGCGGCAAATGCCTCTTCGAGGCTGTATTGCCGCAAGAGAAAGCGGTGAATGTCGCTTGCGCGACTGTATCACCGCACTCCAAATGAAAGGTCCCGTAAAATGAACCGCTTTTTAATTTCCCTGATCAGCGTCTTGCTCCTGTTCCCGTCGATCGCCCTCTCAAATCCCACGAGCAGGGACTCCTTCAAGTGGGATGGGACGAAAATCACCAAATTCATCGGCAAGGAGACCAACGTCGTGATTCCCGACGGCACGACCGAGATCGGGGAGGATGCGTTTTATTATAAGTCCGTCAAGTCCGTCGTCATTCCCGAAGGCGTAACCAGGATCGGGGAGAAGGCGTTCTTGAACTGCGGCTCCTTAACGTCCATCACCATTCCCGACAGCGTACGGGTAATTGAGAATGGCGCGTTCAGTTATTGCTCGTCGTTAAAAGAATGGAAGATTTCTCCCACGCAGCCGTATTTCAAGAGCGTCGGCCCCGCCCTTTTGACCAAGGAGGGCAAAAAACTCATCGCCTGCCACACAGCTGAGGGAGAATACCGGATCCCGGACGGCGTGACCGAGATCGGTTTTGATGCGTTCACGAACAGCAAATCTTTAACTTCGGTCGCCATTCCCGATAGTGTCCGCGAAATCGGAGAATTCGCATTTGGTCACTGCCCAGCTTTAAAAACCTGGTCCATTTCCTCCTCCCATCCTTTTTTCAAGAGCGTCGGTCCAGCCCTGCTGACCAAAGACGGCAAAAAATTCATTGCCTGCCCCAGTGCGGCGGGAGATTACCGGATTCCCGACGGCGTGACGGAAATTGAAAACCATGCATTTCTATACTGCGAGTCCTTAACGTCCGTCACCCTTCCCGACAGCGTAACGTCGATCGGAGAGGAGGCTTTTTTTCTTTGTAAATCCTTAACGTCCGTTACCCTTCCTGATGGGGTAAAGAAAATTGGGGCGTCCGCGTTTGTAAACTGCCCCTTAACGTCCATCGTCATTCCCAAAGGAGTGACGGCAATCGAAGAGTGCCTGTTTGATAGCTGCGGTTTCCTGGAATCCGTCGTCATTCCTGACAGCGTGACGGTAATCAGGGACTCTGCCTTCCGCGGCTGCAATGCATTAACGACCATCTCCATTCCCCAAAGCGTGACCGAAATTGAAGGCTGGGCGTTCTCTTATTGTGACTCCTTAACGACCATTAAGATCCCCAAGGGCGTGACAGAAATTCAGGAAATGACGTTTGCCGGCTGCCCATCCTTAAAGTCCGTCGTCCTTCCCGATGGGCTAATGGTAATTGGATACGGTGCGTTCGACGAATGTTCTTCCTTATCATCCATCACGATTCCCCAAGGAGTGACAAAGATTGGAGATTGGGCATTCCACTGTTGTCCCTTGAAATCCTTTGTCATTCCTGAAGGCGTAACGAAGATTGGAGAGGGAACGTTCTGTGGCTGTGATTCCCTTGAATCCATCATAATTCCCGAAAACGTAAAGGAGATTGGAGACTGTGCGTTTCAGGACTGCGAATCCCTGAAATCGGTCGTCATTCCAGAAAGCGTGGAGAAGATTGGAATTAGCGCATTCGATGACTGCCCGAACCTGACGATCCACGCGCCGAAAGGGTCCGAGGCGGAAAAATACGCGAAAGAAAACAATATTTCGTTTCAGGCGAAATAGCACGTCGTTTTTCGGAGTGCGGCAATACAGAAGCCGAAGGCTTCATTTGCCGCT